>NZ_JAZASU010000068.1:0-9066 GCF_036343215.1 Dialister sp. | reverse complement strand
CCCTCCGCCGGTTCGATCGATTGTGTACATCCAGGTGATGAGGGATTTCTTCAG
The DNA here is from genome assembly GCF_036343215.1 of Dialister sp. Taxonomy (GTDB): domain Bacteria; phylum Bacillota; class Negativicutes; order Veillonellales; family Dialisteraceae; genus Dialister. The sequence continues at coordinate 9,012 of NZ_JAZASU010000068.1, read as the reverse complement.
GGGCCCTTTCATTCGCTCCACCGGTATAGTAGCAAAAAGTGCGATTTGTATCATTAGAATTTTATTAAACTTTTGGATACCCATTGAAAAATAAAGGGCTCCGCGGTTTTCACTCATACAGCCTTCCTCATATATTCGATAAATTTTTTCAATGCCGGGGAAGGTGTTTCCGGTACCGCTATGCCCAGTTCGATGGTTTGACGGGGAGAAAGGGGGAGGACTTTCACTTTTCCCTGCCAGGAGGCAGTCATGAGACGGTTATTGAGGGAAATGCCCAGGCCTGCCTCTACCATTTTGTAAGCGCTGTAATTGTCCACGGAAGTGAAGGCGACCTGCAGATGGAGTTTTTCTTTTTCACAGAGCCACCAGATGTCCGTTTCTTCGCCGGGAATTTCGTCGATGAAAGGTTCTTTTTCCAACTGTTTGAGAGGGAAAGCGGAAAGGCCGGCGAGAGGGTGATTTTCCGGAAGCCATGCCACGAGTTCATCCCGGATGAGAGGAATCCAGGGGCCTTCGTAAGTCTGGCGGCTGATGATGGCGGCGTCCAGTTCATGGCTCATCAGCCGCTCCCGGAGTTCTTTATTTCCTGCCTGGACCAGGTTGATCCGGATTCCGGGATATTTTTTCCTGAAATCCGAAAGGATGGGAGGCAGGAGATTGGCGGCCACGCTGAAAAAAGTGCCGATATTGAGCTCGCCGGTGACAAGTCCGTTTACATCTCCGCTGATTTCGCGGATGACCTGTTCCTGCCGGAGGATTTCCTTCAGGGCCGGCAGGATTTTTTCTCCTTCTTTTGTCGCCGTCACGCCGCGCGGGGTGCGCAGGAGCAGGGGAAGGCTTACTTCTTCTTCCAGACTTTTGATGGCCCTTAAAATCCCCGAAGGGGTATAGCCCAGTATTTCCGCGGCTTTCGACATGCTGCCCTTTTCCAGGGTGGTGAGAAGGATCCTGCATTTTTCCGTGTCCATAGAAACTCCTTTGAATTTTTATCATATCTGTTATGAAATACTCGCTATTCCGTCACAGCTGACTCTATAGTACCATGAAGGCAGCAAAAATTCCATTTCCTCGAAAGGAGACCTTCATGAACAGCAGACAGGCAGAAATCCTTCTCTTTTCCGTCATTGCGGCGCGGAGCACGTCCTATACATTTTCCAAAATTTCCATCCATGCCCTTCCGCCCCTGGAACTGCTGGGCATCCGTTTCCTCCTTTCTTCCCTCCTTCTCTGCATCCTTTTTCACAGGAAACTCGTCAGAATCGGCCGGGAGGAAATCAAAGGCGGAATCCTGACAGGTCTTTCCCTTTTCGCCTGCATGGCCTGTGAACTGGTAAGTCTTACTATGATTCCCGCCTCTTCGGCAGCTTTTCTTGAAAATACGGCGGTCCTCTGGGTCATCCTCATGGGGGCTTTTCTGAAAAGGAAATTTCCCGGTCTGAAGACGATTTTTTCCATGGCCCTCGTCATTACGGGAATTGGATGTCTTACGCTCAAAGGAAATGAAATTTCCTTTTCAGCCGGTGAACTCATCTGCCTTGCGGGCTCTATTTTCTATGCGGTATGGATTCTCCTGACCGGCTATTTTGCGAAACGGGCCGAACCCATTTCCATCGGCCTTCTCCAGATGGGAGTCATGGGCGTTCTGGGCCTTGTTTTTTCTTTCCTTCTGGAAATACCGGTTCCTCCTGTGGGACTTTCCACCTGGGCCTCTCTCTCCGGTCTCATCCTCCTCTGCTCCGTCTTCGGATTTACTTTCCAGACGGTGGCCCAGAAATATGCTTCTCCTGAAATGGCAGGATTTTTTGCTGCCGCCGCTCCCATGATGGCCGCCTTTTTTTCCTGGCTGATTCTGGGAGAAGCCATGACATGGATTCAGCTGGCAGGAGCCGGACTGATAACAGTGAGTCTTGTTCTCATGCAGCGGAGCGAAAAAGAAAAACAGGAAAAAGAGATTTCCCTGCTTTCTTCCGGAGAATGTACCGGGAAAATTTAAATTCATGGCCTTCCGGTGCCCGCAGCTTTACCCGGAAATCCCTTCATGGCCTGAGGATTTCCTTTCGGAGCGCGGGCCATTTTTATTGGGAAATACAGTAATTACAAAACAGGCAGTATGGCTGGAGTTATAAGGTTATCAGTTATCAGTTCTTAGTTATTAGTGAAGGAAGGCCCGCATCAGACTGGATGGCGGGCCATTCTTATTGGGGAAATCTGGTATTCCCTTTAAGTTTCACTAATAACTGCGAACTGATAACCAATCTCGCAGAATGCATGAATTGCTTTCCATGAGCGCAGGCAGCCATTGCCCCCGGAAGGCCTGTTTCATGCTATAATTAAATTGTAATTTTATGAGAATCTGCTTTTATTTCCATAAAGGAGTCACTATGTTCATCATCGGCTGTCATTTATCCGTGACCAATGGTTACCTGGCCATGGGCAAAAAAGCCACAGAGCTGGGGGGAAATACGTTCCAGTTCTTCCCCAGAAATCCCCGGGGCGGCGCGTCGAAACCTCTGATCGAGGAAGATGTGGAGGGCCTCCGTCAGTGGATGAAAGATCATGATTTCGGGCCCATTCTCTGTCATGGAGCCTATACCATGAACGGCGCGTCCACAAAGGAAAGTGTCCGGGATTTTGCCCGCAGGGCCATCCGGGAAGACCTGGCCAAAGCAGCCCATCTGCCGGACTGCATGTATAATTTCCATCCCGGCGCTCATCTGAAACAGGGAGTGGATGTGGCTGTGGGCCTCATTTCCGATATGCTGAATTATGCCATGGATCAGGAAGAACTTCCAAAAGTGGTATGCCTGGAAACGATGGCAGGAAAAGGAACCGAAGTGGGCCGCACTTTTGAGGAACTCTCTGCTATCATCGAAAAAGTGGAACGGAAGGACCGGATGGGAATCTGCCTGGATACCTGCCATATTTATGACGGGGGCTACGATATCGTAAATGATCTGGAGGGTGTACTGAAAACCTTTGATGAAATCATCGGCCTTCCAAGACTTCATGCCATTCATCTCAATGATGACAAAAATCCACTGGCCAGCCATAAGGACCGGCATGAAAAAATCGGACAGGGATCCCTCGGCATCGGGACCATCACGAAAATCATCAACCATCCGAAGCTTCGGGATCTTCCTTTCTATCTGGAAACGCCCAATGAACTTCCCGGTTATGCAGAGGAAATCGCTTTGCTGAAAAGTTTAAGAAAAGAGGAAAATCTATGAAATTCATTCATACTGCCGACTGGCACCTGGGAAAGCTCCTCAAAGAGCATTCCATGAAGGAAGACCAGTCCTGGCTCCTGGACCATGAATTCCTTCCCCTGGTGGACAGGGAAAAACCGGATGTCATCCTTCTTTCGGGAGATGTGTATGACCGTTCCTATCCTCCCGAAGAAGCAGTGGAACTTTTTGACCGGATGACCGAAGAAATCGTGGGGAAGCGGAAAATCCCCTTCCTCATTATCAGCGGCAATCATGACAGTGCGGAAAGACTGGCCGTGGGAAGCCGTCTCCTTTCCCACCAGGGACTCTATATTTTCGGGCCTCTGGAAAGGGTGAAACCGGTCATTCTGTCCGATGAATACGGAAAAATCGCCTTCCTTCCCATGCCCTATGCGGATCCTGCGAGGGTTCGGGTCATGATGAATGAATGCGGCATCGAAGGAGCCGAATCGGTGCGGACTTTTGAGGCCGCCCAGAAGGCCCTTTCGGACCATCTTCTTTCCCTCCTTCCTGACGGAGGAAAGGGAATGCGGAAAATCGCCCTGGCCCATGTTTTTGCAGCCGGCGGGAGCCCCTCCGAATCGGAAAGGCCCCTTTCCATCGGAGGCTATGACCAGATTCCCGATTCTCTTTTTGCGGCTTATGACTATGCGGCCCTGGGCCATCTCCACGGGCCCCAGAAGACACAGTCGGATTCTGAAAGGATTCAGTACTCCGGAAGCCTTATGCGGTACTCCTTCAATGAAGTGTACCAGCAAAAAGGCGTGATTATTGGAAATATGGATGGAGAAGGAAATATTTCCACCTCCTTCCACGAACTTACACCCCTTCGCCAGCTCCGGGAAATGAAAGGGACTTTCGAAGCCCTGATGGATGAAAAAACGGAACCTTCCGAAGATTATCTCCAGATCACCCTCACCAATGAATCGCCGGTCATCGATGCCATGCCGAAACTTCGGGGAAAATTCCCGAACTGCCTGGGTGTGGAACAGGATATGGGCTTCAAAGACGATGAAGGGACAAGGGACCTTCATCTGGAGCAGATGAGCGACGAAGAAATCCTGAAAAAATTCGTGAAACAGTTCCGGGAGACGGAGCTCACGGAAGATGAAGAAAAACTGGCCCTTTCCATCTGGGAAAAGGTCTATGCAGGGGAGGCGGAAAAATGAAACCATTGAAACTCATCATGCGTGCCTTCGGGCCCTATGCAGGAGAAACGGTGATTGATTTCGACAAACTCGAAGGCCGCCATCTTTTCCTGATCTGCGGACCGACCGGCGCAGGCAAAACCACCATTCTGGATGCCATGTGCTATGCCCTTTACGGCAGGACCAGCGGGGACCGGACGGGAAGCCATATGCGAAGCGATTATGCTACGGGCGCCCAAAAAACGGAAGTCATTTTTGACTTTGAAATCGGCGGGAAAATGTACCGCGCCTCCAGGAGCCCGGAGCAGATGCTGAATAAAAAACGGGGCGAAGGCCTGAAAAAGGTGACCATGCAGGCCTCCCTTTCGGAACTGGAAAATGGAAAAGAAGTAAGAACGGTCACGAAAAATGTGGAAGATGCGTCTTCCAGACTTCTGGGCCTCAATGCAAACCAGTTCTGTCAGGTCATCCTGCTGCCCCAGGGGGATTTCCGGAAACTCCTCGTGGCCAAGGCAGAAGAGCGGGAAGCCATCCTGAAACAGCTTTTCAAGACCCAGCGGTTCTCCGATTTCCAGAATGAACTCTTTGCCCATTACAAAGTCCTTCTGGGCCGTCAGAAAAATGAAGAAACCGAGCTGGATGCCACCCTCCGCATGGCAGGAGCTGCGGATGAAAAGGAACTCACAAATAAAATTTCCGAAACCGGAAAAGCCATTTCCGAAGCCAAAGCCATTCATGACCGGGCGATTCGGGAGTATAACGATTTCCGCAAAGGCTATCAGAAAGCCGCCGTCCTTCACAGCCATTTCATGAATCTGGAAAAAGCGGAAAAAGAGCAGAAAATCCTCCTTTCGGAAACGCCAAAGATGGAGGAGGCAAAGAAAAACCTCGCCCGGATCCGCAGCGCCAAAGAACTGGCGGCTTATTTCGAAAATCTGGATAAAATCATAGCGGATGGAAAAGTTGTCCGCAGCCAGCTGGACAGTGCAGGTCTGCGAAAAACAAAAGCAGAAAAAGAAAAAGCCCTTCTTGCCGCCAAAGCACAAGAACTGGAAAAACAGACCGATGAAATTGCAAAGTCCCGCATGCGCATGGCCCTCCTCATTGCCTGGGAACCGAAGGCAAAAGCCTATGGCGCCACAAAGCGGGAAGTGGACCGGCTCACGGATTTATACGATAAAGCGGCTGCCAAACTGGCACAGCTGGAAAAAACAGCCAAAGAATGCCAGGCAGAAAGAGATCAGGCCCGGAAAGAATATGAAGACATCGCCCATGCCTACTATTCCGGCCAGGCCGCCATTCTGGCAAAAAATCTTCGGGACGGCGTGCCCTGTCCCGTATGCGGAGCCATGCATCATCCGTCTCCCGCAGGAGCGGACAAAAATCTTCCCACCGAAGGGATGCTGAAAAAAGCAGAGAAAAAAGCAAAAAAAGCGGCCGAAGATTATGACGATGCCAATTTCCTCTGGCAGAATTACCAGGCCGGCGCTTTTGTAAGCGCCATCACGGAACTGGGAAATGCCCAAGCCAAACTCCGGACCCTGGAAGATGTGCCGGAAGAATATAGAAATACCGATGCCATCCAGACCGAAGTGGCAAGGCTCAACCATTTCATTCAGGACTGGGAAAAGGCGTCCAGAGAAACGGCAGAAAAGAAAGAAAAGGCAGCGGCCGAACTTTCTGCAGCCGGAATGCAGTACAAAACCTACGAAGAACAGCGGGAAAAACTGGCAAAAGATTACAAGGAATGGGAAGGAAAACTGACCGAAAAATCCCTCTCCGCCGGCTTTAAAGACCTCGCCGAATGCAGCAGCTGGTATAAAAAGGCGGGCGAGGAAGATTCTATTTCCAGAACCATCGAGACCTGGCAGAGCCGGCTGAAAGCGGCAGAAAAAATCATTGCCGATGAAAAACTGACTGTCGGCAGGGAACCGAAACCGGATATGGAAGCCCTGGGCCGGAAAGAATCGAAACTGCAGGAAGATATCAGAGGAGCCCTGCGCACCATTTCCGACGGCGAAAACAGAAAGAAACTCCTGGAACAGGCGGAAGGAAAAGTCAAAGAAATATCGAAACGCCACGAAGAAACCCTGAAAGAGGCAGGCCTTGCGGCAGGCCTTTACAGCCTTGTCCGGGGCGATAAGACGAGAGTCACCCTGGAAAGGTATGTATTGGGAGCCCTCCTCGATGAAGTAACCCGGGCGGCCAACCTCCGTCTTCTCGATATGAGCCATCATAGATACAGCCTTCACAGAATGGCCGACGGCTCCACCGATGCCAAAGGGGGTCTCACCCTGGAAGTCTCGGACAGCTATACGGGAAGATCCCGCCCCGCCAATACCCTCTCCGGCGGCGAAACATTCCTGGCTTCCCTCTCATTGGCATTGGGTCTTGCCGACGTGGTCCAGGCCCGGCAGGGAGGAGTAAGGCTCGATACCATGTTCATCGATGAAGGCTTCGGCACCCTTGACCCCGAAGCGCTGAACAGCGCCATGAATACCCTGATCGACCTCCAGAATACGGGACGACTCGTAGGCATCATCTCCCATGTACCGGAACTGGAAGAACGAATCGATGCCAGACTCCGCATCATGCCGGCAGAAAAGGGGAGCAAAGCGGTCTTTGATGTGATGGATTGTGCTGACTGAGTCTTTGGGCAGATACCATGACCCGAGTCTTTCACGGTATTCGGGGTTTAGCCTCATCCCGGCACGTTCCTTCGGGATCAATTCCGGAGATTCGGGGTACGGGGTGCGGGGTTCGGGGAGGATATGGTTTGCTTTGCAAACCAATCTTATATAGTGCGCTTTGCGCACGGCCTTCGGCGCTCACATATCGATTCTAAGGATAGTACGCCACTTTCCCCTCTGCTTTGGGGACCTGACCGGATGGGGAGGGGACAATCTCATTTTCGAGTTGCGCGATCGTACAGCCCAATTCATATGTCCTGCTTTGATGGAACCATACGGGGGTTCATCCCCGTCTGTGCAAAATCCCCATAAAAAATTGACGGCGCATCAGCGCCGTCACCTTCCCGACAACCCCGACAATCCCGAGATAATTCCCGACAATTCCCGAAGCAAAAGCTGCTAAAAAATTCAGTTTCCCCTTTTGAAACAAAAGATTTTATATTTCTAACTTGTAATAATTTCCAATCCATTGCATAAAATATTTCTTTACTCCGTTGACATGACAAAAAAAGAAATGTATAATGGGTTCAATCAAAGAATGACAGATTAACGAAGTTGATCTGAATGACGCAACGAGGCATCGGCATATGCCCCCGTTGCGTTTTTTTATTTCCGAGGGGAAATAGAGGGGGATTGTATGAGGAACTATATCATTAAGCGTCTGCTCATCGCCATACCGGTATTATTTCTCATATCGGTCGGGGCATTTCTTCTGGTACACCTGACTCCGGGGGATCCGGCGGATATGTATATTTCCCCGGATATGACGAAGGATCAGATCGAACTCACCCGTATTTCCCTGGGGCTCGACAAGCCCCTTGTGGTTCAGTATGTAGACTGGATTAAAAATTTAATGTCCGGCAATCTCGGCTTTTCCTTTGCGAAATGCAAATCCCCGTATTGATAAAAGAACTTTTCGCACCCCAAATCTTGAAAATCGCTTGATATATGGGCTTTTGAAGCATGCCGCTTCGGAAGTCCATTTTTTATTTTTCGGCAAAAAATTCATTTGCACATTTTTCGTATCAAATTTTCTGAAAACCAAAATGCACAACATTTGAACGGTAGGTTAAAGGGTATCGTTCTATGGTTTGATAATCGTTCATGATTTAGATGACAAAAGACTCCGTGCAGACTATATCAGTTTGCACGGAGTTTTTTTAATCATTGATTGTTTCCAGAATATCCTCGACACGGCAATGAAGAGCTCCACAGATTTTAAGCAGGACATCAGTTGTGATGTTAGCACCTTTACCGAGTTTTGCAATTGAAGCGGCGCTTACGCCGGCGGCTTCTTTTAATTCCATTTTGGTCATGTTTTTGTCAATCAACAGCTTCCATAGTTTATTGTAGCTGATGCGCATTTTATCTTTCTCCTTGTTCGATACCCATCATCATATTGAAGTGCTGTTCTTGATTCATGTATTTGAAAATCATTCTAAATGTGTTCCGGTAGAGCTGTTCATCAAGAAAGTCGTCCGTATAGTTGATTCCATCATTCACACTGGAATTATCGGAAATAATGTAGGAAAGAAGCACTTTCGCCATCTCATATCGCTCTGGAGTTTCTCTACCATTTTCATCAAATAGAAAGTCGTTCTTATGGTCTTCCAGAATACGCTTCCTTAGATCATCCTCTTCATACCCGCAGAGTTGTAGGAAATAATATTCTAGAATCCTGCGAATGGTGCTCTTTAACGGGATACCGCTCCGGACTTCCTTATAAGATTCCCAAAGGGCAGCGTAGGAGTTCTTAACAGGATTGACATTCATCATTTTGGTAGGGCAGTCGGGGTTCTGCTTTTCAAACAACTGGACGGAAGATTTATTGTTGATTTTGCGGACCAGGTAAAAAGATACAAAGTCCCAATTCCGGGCATAAAGATAAGTTACTTCACGATGGAAATAGGCATTGTGGGTAAGAATGAAAATCTGCTTGATGAAATT
>NZ_JAZASU010000067.1:0-9431 GCF_036343215.1 Dialister sp. | reverse complement strand
TTGTCAAGTACTTTTTTCAGATTTTGTCGGATTTTTTTAAATTTTTTGCACAAAAAAAGCACGCATCTTTCGACGCGTACTTGAACTATTTCATGATTTTCTTAAGTTAATGATATTGCTGCTAACTGCTAACGGCTAACGGCTAACAGCTGACTTTTTAAATCTTTTCCGACCTCAAACTTCCCCCATCAATGACCAGTTTCCTTTCATGGAATCGATCCAGCGTGGACCGGTGGCCTACGCTGACCACGGTGATTCCGGGCATGGAAATCAGGAGGGAGTAGAGCTTCGTTTCCGTTTCTTCATCCATGGCAGAAGTAGCTTCATCGAGGAAGACCCATTTCGGACGATTCAGGAAGATACGGACGAAAGCCAGTTTCTGCTGTTCGCCAAGAGAGAGGATATGGCTCCAGTCTCCTTCTTCGTCCAGATGGTCCGCCCACTGGGCAAGGCCGCATTCTTTCATGAGGGAGATGATTTCTTCCTCCTTTCCTTCATGACCAGGGTAAAGAGCCGCTTCTTTCAGAGTACCGATGGGCATATAGGGGCGCTGGGGAATGAAAAGGGTATCCTTCCTTTGAGGCAGGTCCAGATGGCCCTTCGCATAAGGCCACAGGCCTGCAAGGACGCGGAGAATGGTGGATTTGCCGGAGCCCGAGGGGCCTTTGAGGATGACTTTTTCACCGCTTCCGATTTCACAGGAAAGGTCGGGGAGCAGCGTATTTCCATGGGGCAAATCCACTTCCACGTGGGAAAGGGTCAAAGTATTTCCTTCTTCTTTTCGCGTCAGGAGGCCTTTCTGCTTTTCCGTGTCGCCGAGGATCTGTTTCATATGGTCATCAAAAGTGAGAAGTCGTTCCACGCAGGACATCCATTCGGCCAGGGATGAGTAAACATCTACGAAGTAAGACATAGATTCCTGGACTTTGCCGAAACAGTTGGCCACCTGCATGAGCCCGCCCAGGGATATGGACTTCGAAAGATAGCGGGGCGCCGCCACGACGAATGGAAATATAATGGCGATCTGGGCATAGGAATTGGTGAGCCAGGAAAGCTGCTTCTGCTTTTTGATGATATACACCGTATTCACCACAAGCTTCTGGAAACGGGTGCCCAGGATTTTCTTTTCCTGGGGAGCCCCATTATAGAAAGCCACGGTTTCTGCCGTTTCGCGGAGCCGCACCATGGCATAACGGAAATCAGCTTCCATCTTCTGCTGGATGAAATTGAGTCCCACCAGTTTGTGCCCCACCTTATGGGTAATCCAGGTGCCCAGAATGGAATAGGCCAGCGCCGTCCACACGAGATAGCCGTAAATGTGATAAGTATTTCCACCGATTTCAAAAGAAAGGGGCTCCGAAAGGGACCAGAGGACAAAGATGAAGCAGAAAATCGTGGTAATCGCGCGGAGCAGCCCGCTCATGAAGGAAAGGGTCCGGGCTGTAAAGAGATTGATATCCTCGGAAATTCGCTGGTCCGGGTTATCCGAAAGGCCGCCGGAGAACATTTCCATGCGGTAAAACATCTGGTGTTCCGTCCAGCGGGAAAGATATTCCTCCGTCATCCATCTCCGCCAGCGGAGGGCGAGCTTCTGCTGGAGATAGTAGGCATACACCGCAAAAGCGATATGGGCAAAGGCGAGCCCCGTAAATTTGATCAGCCCATGGTATACCGCATCGGCATCATAATTCTGGAGGGCCGAATAAAACTCATTGAACCAGTCATTCAAAAGCAGAGTCATGTACACCGCCGCAATCGTAAGGACGATGATCCCCAGAAGGTACGCCCAGGCCGACCGCTTCTCGCTGCTCTTCCAGTACCGGGCAATAAGCGAAAGCAGCGCTTTCATAGTCCCCCGGTTCCACTTGCCATATGTCGTCATAAAAAGCTCCTTGCAGAGAAATGATTATTATTGGAAATATTTTTTAGTATACCACGAGGAGACCCGATTGGGGATGATATAATGGAAATAGAGGAATCGTTCTTCGTTGTTCATTCGCAGCCGACACACATAAGGCTGACTGACAAAACAGTCTCGTGCTGATTGTCACTATCCAATCGCGGTAAGGCCCCCCGAAGTTCGGGGGGCTGTCGCCGAAGGCGACTGGGGGGCTGTACTCTCATACAAGCCGAAAATGAGCTAAAAGGTAAACTCATCCCCGGAGAGCTCCCGCGAAGCCGGTGAGGGGATGAACTGCACTTTTCGGCAGTAACCATACAAGTCGAAAATGCACGCCGAAGGCAAAATTCAAAAACTGCGGTGCTTTCCAATTTTTATGCGCCGCACCGCCCCGCAATCCCCAATTCGATTATTTCACTGCTAACGGCTGACAACTAACGGCTAACAGCTAATTTTACATACCTTTTTCCCCTGAAAGGAGCACAAGTCTATGAAAAAATCATTCAAGCCCCAGTCCTGGATTTACCCCCAGCCCTGTGTCGTCATCGGGACTTATGACAAAGAAGGAAAACCGGATGCCATGGTGGCTGCCTAGGCCGGCATTTACGATACGAACAAAATCGGAATCATGCTGGACCATCATCACAAAACCATGGACAATATCAGAGAAACAGGAGCCTTCACTATTTCCATGGCTACCGTAGAAACTATGGCGGAATCCGACTACTTCGGCACGGTCAGCGCGAACAAAGTGGAAGGAAAAATCGAAAAAGCCGGCTTCCACACCGTAAAGAGTGCATTCGTCAATGCACCGGTCATCGAAGAATATCCCCTCACCTTCGAGTGCAAAGTGGAAAAACTCATCCCCGAAGGAGAAGATTTCCATGTCGTAGGTACCATAGAAAACATCCTCGCCGACGAATCCATCCTCACCAATGGAAAACCGGACCCAAAAAAACTCCGCCCCATCTCCCTCGATGCAGTCAACGGAGACTATCTCGTAGTCGAAGAATCCGTAGGCAAAGCATGGAGAGAAGGAAGAGTTTTTATCAAGAAATAACTCTGCCATCCTTCTGAGCTCCTTCAATTAGAGGCAGATTCGATGATCGTGGTCCGTGTTCCGTGGACCGTGGTCCGTGAAGGTGCGGCGCAAATTCATGGGCGCCGCATATTTTTTAGAAATCATTCTGCCATCCTTCTGAGCTCCTTCGATTAGAGGCAGATTCGATGTTCGTGGTCCGTGGTCCGTGGACCGTGAAGGTGTGGCGCCTTGAAATTATATGGGCGCCCCTTTTATATGAAAATCCTTCAAGCCCATCCCAAAATATTCCAAGTTAAACAGGTGATAATCCATGAACTCATACGATGACTTTCATCAGGTCATTCAGGCACGGATATCGGTAAATAGCCAGCTGCGGGGCGGCGACCCTCTCTGGCAGTGGGAGACGATGGTGAAACAATTTACCAAAGATATTTCCCTTTCCATGAAATTCATCCGGGATGAAATCACCGATGAAGAACTATACTATCTCAGCGAAGTTTTCGATGAAATCCTGCTCAAAACAAAAAGTCCCAAGCTCCTTCAAACCCTCGGGCAGAGAGCTTCTCAAGTTCATGATGAACAGTTCAGACAGAAAATTTTAAATGAACTGAACGATGCCAAAGGAGTATCTGGTATATTCTGAACCATACAAAAACCACAGGAGAAATTCTCCTGTGGTTTTTATGTGGTCCATCTCATGCTGAAATCCCCCTGTAAAAGAGGCGCTTCCACGACTTCAAGGCGCCCACCTTCCCGACAACCCCGATTATTCCCGAGATTCCCGATCATCCCCGACACAAAGGTTTCCAAAGATTCCAGTCTTCCTTCCGAATGAAAAGTTTATCCCCCAAATCCCCTATAAAAAAGAGGCACCTTCATAACTTCAAGGCGCCCACCTTCCCGAGTCTCCCGAGACGCCCGATACTCCCGGCCCCCGATTCAAAAGTTCCCGGAGACAGCCGTCTTCCTTACAAACAAAAAGTTTATCCCCTCTCACACATTCTCATGCTACAATATAATAGTAATAATTATTAAAAGGAGGATTTCCCATGCGCATTGTGGTCATTGGTGCCGGAGATACGGGCCGCATGATTTCGGAGCTTTTGTCCAATGAAAACTATGAAGTCATAGTGGTGGATACGGACGGAGACAAATTGGATATGATCCGGGATGATATGGATGTACTGACCATCCAGGCCGACGGGACGAGTCCTTCTTTCATGAGAAGTCCCGACGTGGCCGGATCAGATTTATTGGTCTCAGTGACGGATCTGGATGAAGTGAATATCATTGCCTGCATCCTGGCGAAGAAAAACGGTTTCGCCCATACCATTGCCCGCATCCGGGACCCGAAGTTCCTGGCAGAGCCGGCGGAGTATATCGAAGGAAATTTCAGTATCGACCTCATTCTGAGTCCGGAGCTCATTACGGCTCGTGAAATTTCACGGCTCGTCATGACCCCTTCGGCTTTAAATATCGAAGATTTCGCAGAAGGAAGGGTGCGTCTGGTAGAGGCCAAAGTGGACCCAAAATCTCCTTTCTGCCATAAAATGCTGAAGGATATCAAACTGCCGAGGTCTGTCCTGATTGCCCTCATCATGCGGGACCATCATATGATCATTCCCCATGGCACCGATCAGCTGCTGCCGCTGGATAACGTCTACGTCATCGGGAGTCCGGAATCCCTGAAGGAAATGGCTGCCCGTCATCAGGGAAATGCCCAGGAACAGCGGAAAACTCTCCGGGCCCTTATCATCGGGGCCGGACGGACCGGACAGGCCCTGGCGCCCATGCTGGAATCCCAGGGGATTTCCGTCAAAGTCATCGATAATAATGAAGACAACTGCAAAGCCATGAGCCTGAAACTGAAAAAAGGCCTCGTCCTACACGGAGACGGGACGGATATCGATATGCTCACTTCCGAAGGGGTTTCGGAAGCAGATACGGTGATTTGTACCACCCGGGATGAAAAGCAGAATCTTCTCATGGCTCTCGTGGCAAAACATTTAGGCGCAAAGCAGACCATTGTCCGGGTGACGCGGACGGAATATATTTCCCTCATGCGTCAGGTGGGAATCGATATCGTCCTTTCCACCCGAATCCTGGCGGCTGCCGAAGTCCTTTCCTTCGTACGGAGCGGATCCGTCGTTTCCGTTTCCCTCCTGGACGGAGCCAAAGTCCAGGCCATGGAAATGATTCTTCCTCCGGGCTCTCCCATCGAGGGTAAACCCCTCATGAAGGCGAATATCCCGAAAGCCTGCCTCATCGGCGCCTTTGTGCGAAATGGACAGGTCCAGATCCCCGGCGGCCTTTCCGTATTGCAGGCAGGAGATAACGTCATCCTCATCGTCCAGGCAGACAAAGCCCAGGACGTGATTTCCTATTTCAAAGGAAGGAAATAATATGAACCGGTTCATCATCGAAGGCATGCTGGCCCGGCTTCTCCTCTATGCGGGCCTCGTGCTTCTCATCCCTCTGGCACTGTCCCTGATTTTTGGCGGGTCCATCATCGCCTTCCTGCTGCCCCTTCTCATTTCCGTGGGGCTTTACTATTTCCTGAATAGAAATAAAGCACCGCTCAATGCAGGCCTCACGCCCCGCGAAAGTACGGCCATCACCGTCCTTTCCTGGCTCTCCGTATCCCTGCTCTATACGCTCCCCTATCTGCTGAGCGGCTATCTGTCCCCGCTGGACAGCTTTGTGGAAAGCATTTCCGGCCTCACCGGCACGGGAGCGACCGTCATCGAGCATCTGGAGTACATGCCGGTATCCTTCCTTTTCTTCCGAAGTCTCACCGAATGGCTGGGAGGACTCGGCATCATTGTCATTTTCGTCGCCCTTTTTCCCCAGGCCGGACGGTCCATGACCCGTATGGTGAATCTCGAAAGTACGGGCGTCAGTTCGTCGAAAGCCCTTCCGCGAATCAAAGATACGGCCCGGTCTCTTTTCACGGTATACTTTTTCCTCACTCTCATTGCCATAGCCGTCCTATGGATCTGGGGAATGAATACCCTGGACGCCATCAATTACGGCATGTCCGTCATCAGTACGGGAGGCTACTCCATCCAGGGAGAAAGCATCGCCTATTTCAAAAGCGGAACACTGGAAATCATCCTCATTTTTTTCATGGTCCTATCGGCCGCCAACTACGGCATTTACGTGGAAGCCTGGAAACGGGGACCGAAAGTCATCTTGAAAGATACGGAATTCAGGGTATACCTAGCCCTCACCGCAGCCGGTGCCCTGCTCATCGCTTTTGCCTGCATTTTCCAGGGACATATGGATATACTGACTTCCATCCGGGAAGCTTTTTTCCATGCTGTTTCGTCCTCCTCCACCACCTGTTTCTTTGCCGAAGACTATGATCAATGGCCGGCGCTGGCGAAATATGTGATTCTTCTCCTCTTCATGGTAGGCGGCTGCGGAGGATCCACAGCGGGAGGACTCAAAGTCATCCGTATCATCCTCCTCTTCAAATGCTTTTCTGCCCTTCTGAAGCTCCATCTCCATCCAAGGGCCGTAGTCCATATGACAGTAAAAAGGGAACAATTTTCTTTAAATACAGTCCTCCAGACTCTGGCCTTCTTCTTCATCTACATGTCCCTCTCCGCCCTCTGGGCCGCCTGCTTCATGATGGATGGCCAGGACTTCATCGATTCCATCGGACTTGCCTTCGCCACCATGAGCAATGCCGGTCCCGCCTTCGGACAATTCGGGCCCACCGCCACCTATCAGGCCCTGCCGCCTTTCAGCAAAATCATCGCCTGCTGTTCCATGCTCTTCGGAAGACTCGAATCCATTACGCTGCTAGCGGTATTCATTCCGGGCTTCTGGAGGAAAAGCGGGTGGTGAGTGTCCTGAGTCACTCCTGCTTTACTTATGATGAGCAACATAGTGCTTCCCGGATTTCGGACTTGGGATTTCGGATTTCAGGGATGTGGCCGCCGGATTCATAGGGCAGCCTTTTTATTTGACTGGCAGCTGATGAAAGAGGACTTCACTTCACAATCAAGGCATAAATGAGGGTAATGGATCAATTGACAATCGATCACCACCCTTTAAGGTGTTGAGAGGGTGCTGGAGCGAAGCGAAGGCGGGTGCGTTCATCTATGACAGACGGCACAAATGAGACTGACTGACGAAATAATCCCATGCCGATTGTCTCTATCCAAAAGCGAGAAGGCTCCCCTCGAGAGAGGAGCTCCCGCGAAGCGGGTGAGGGGGAACTGCACTTTCGACGGTCATCGCACAAGTCGAGATTGAGAGCCATCGGCCGCCGGCGAAGCCGACTATAAAAGATTGGTCCGCTTTGCGAACCATATCCTTCCCGACATCCCCGACCATTCCCGAGATGCCCGATCATTCCCGATTCAAAAGTTTCTCCCCTTAAAATTCCCAATACAAATGGGCGCCCCTATGATTTCAAAGGCGCCCACCTTCCCGAATTCCGAAATCCCAATTCCCAAATCCGCCCCAATGACTCATTTTTGTTCCATCCCAAATATGGTACAATAGAACCATCATCGAAATAAATAGATATCATTTGTAGAAACATTTCAAAGGAGGGCTCATGAATCGTCTTGTCATTCAGACCATGCTGTCCCGCCTGATTCTGGGGGCGGGACTTGTACTATTGCTGCCCCTTGCCCTTTCTCTCTGGTACTGGGGTCCCGTGATTTCTTTTCTCATCCCCATTGCCCTTTCCATACTTCTTTATTTCCTTCTTCATAAAAAGGAAATTTCTCCGAATACGAGCCTCACCCCGCGGGAAGGGACTGCTATCACCGCCCTGGCCTGGCTTTCGGTTTCCATTTTATATTCGCTTCCTTTCGTCCTGAGCGGTACCCTTTCTCCCCTGGACGGGCTGGTGGAAACGGTTTCGGGCATTACGGGGACGGGAGCTACCGTCATTGAGGACCTCACTCTCTTTCCGCCGTCCCTTCTATTCTTCAGGTCCCTTTCCCACTGGCTGGGAGGCATCGGAATCATCGTCATTTTCGTTGCTTTGTTTCCTCAAGCCGGCCGGGGAAGCACCCGCATGGTGAATGCGGAAAGTACGGGCCCCACCGTATCGAAGACCCTTCCGAAAATCAGGGAAACCGCCCGCTCCCTTTTTATTGTTTATGCTGTTTTTACTGCCACCTGCACAGTAATCCTTCTTTTCTGGGGCATGAGCCCCCTGGAAGCTCTGAATCACAGCATGTCCACCATCGCCACCGGCGGTTTTTCCACCAAAAATGAATCCATCGCCTTTTATCACAGCCCTGCGCTGGAACTCATTCTCATTTTCTTCATGATTATTTCGTCAGCCAACTTCGGCATCTACGTGGAAGCCTGGAAACGGGGCCCCCGCATCATCTGGAAGGATACGGAATTCCGCGTATATCTCTCCCTTGTCCTTGGCGGCACCCTTCTCATGACTTTTTCCCTCGTCACCCAGGGAAATATGGAAATAGAATGGGCCCTGCGGGAAACGCTCTTTCATGCGGCCTCCCTTTCTTCCACCACCGGCTTTGTGGCAGCGGACTTTGACCTCTGGCCTTCGGCGGCAAAACTGATCCTCATGACCCTCATCATCATCGGCGGCTGCGGAGGCTCCACTTCAGGGGGACTCAAAGTGATCCGCCTCATCCTTCTCATAAAATCCTTCCGCTCCCTCCTCACGAGACACATCCATCCAAGGGCAGTCTCCCGGGTCCATGTGGGACGGGAAAATTTCAGTCAGGAAACGGTACTCTCCGTCCTTTCCTTCTTCTTCATCTACATGAGTCTCTCCTTCCTCTGGGCCTTCTGCTTCATGATTGACGGAATCGCATTCACCGACGGACTGGGCCTTGCCTTCACCACCATGAGCAATGCAGGCCCCGCCTTCGGACAGTTCGGAGCCACGTACACTTACGCAGCCCTGCCGCCCTTCAGCAAAATCATCGCCTGCCTCTCCATGCTCTTCGGAAGACTTGAATCCATTACGCTGCTGGCTGTGTTTATACCATCTTTCTGGAGGAAAAGCGGATGGTGAAATAAGTTATCAGTTATCAGTGTATGAGGCCGCTGGATTTATAAGGCGGCCTCTTTTATTTTCTTTTTTCGCAGGGGAAAAGTCTAAGATGTAAGATACCAGGTAAAATTTCGGAAATCACCCATTCCTGCCCTATCAGTCTGCTTCGCAGCCAGCTTCCCCGGCGGGGAAGCCTTTCCGCGAAACTTTTGAGGCAATTCCGATTGAAACGGTGCCTCATGAGTCCTGACAATTGCAAGACGCATACGAGACGAATCGAAGAAACAATCTTGATCCAATTGTCTCTATCCAAACGCGAAAAGGCTCCCCTCACAGCCTCCCCGAAGTTCGTAATGGCAACAAAATAAGGACATCAAAAATCTAATATTGTGGATTTTTAGGTTTATTAGATGAAAATTAGCCTTCTAATCTATCCGACCTATCCTTAATGGGTAAATGCTCTGTTTTTGGGCGCACTAAAGGGACCCTGA
>NZ_JAZASU010000066.1:0-9467 GCF_036343215.1 Dialister sp. | reverse complement strand
TTTCCTAAATAATATCGGTCTTTTTCTAAAAAAGAATAGCAAGGACCTTCCGTTTTAGGTAAAATTAGGTTGGAGACAAAACAATACCTAAAGGAGGCCCTTGCCATGAACTCTATTTTACCACAAAACCAGAATGAAAATGCTGTTTCCAACGATTTCAAATCATTTTTTGTTGAATACCATGTTGGAAAAATACTGAAACATTGTAATGCTTACAAAAAGTCCGGAATCCCGGTTATTACTATCCTTTTATGCATCTTAAGCACCGTATTTACGGGAATGTCTATCTACATGGAAAGGCGAATGGGCTTCAAAACAATCCCATTCGGTAAGGATACGTACTATCGGCTGATGAGTTCCCCAAATATTAACTGGAGACGCTATATATCCATGCTGGCTGCCGCTGTCCATGAGAAAATAATACCTCTTACCAGTGATTCTCGGCGAAATGCGTTAATCATCGATGATTCTCCGTGTAAGCGTAATTGTTCCAGGAAGGTTGAAATGCTTGGAAACTGCCTGGATCATAATGATCATAGGTATTATAACGGCTTCCGCACATTGACTCTGGGCTGGACAGATGGAAATACCTTTCTTCCAGTCAGCTTCTGCCTTCTGACCAATCAGGATCCGGAAAAGCGGAGAAACAAAACTGTTATCCAATTTGATCGTCGTACCAATGCTGCTCATCAGAAACACCTAGCTGAAATAGGCGCTCCGGCTTGTCTCATGGAGCTTCTAAAAGATGCAAAGAAGGCAGGCATTAAGGCAAAACACCTCCTTGCCGATTCCTGGTTTGGCACTCCCAAGACAATTCTGGAAGTTAAAGAACTGGGATATGACATGGTCTGCATGATTAAAACAAACCGTCAGATTGCATTCACCTACAATGAAAAACGCACAATAACCAGAGAAATTCATGACAAAGAATCTGCCAAACAAAGCGACAAAAAGTCACCATTTACAGTCTCGGTCATGGTAACCAGAAAGAATGACAAGAGAGCAATTCCGGCAAAGCTTGTATTTGTACCGCAAGAGAAAAAGCACGATGAATACTTTATCCTTCTGAGCACGGATACAAGTATGGATGCTAATGAAATCATTGCCTTATACGGAAAAAGATGGAAAATAGAAACCTTTTTTCAGACCTGCAAAGGGTTCCTGAAATTTGCCAAGGAAACCCGTGCGATTGACTATAACTCACTGACTGCCCATGTGGCAATCGTGTTTACCAGATATATGATGCTTGCAGTAAAAGAACGAGAAGCCGAAGATGAAAGGACTCTAGGGGAACTGTTTTATATTTGCGTACAGGAAATGCAGGACATCACGGTGGAAGAAGCTTTAAGATTGCTAAATCTTTGGGCTGAATCAATCAGCGAAATCCTCAACAATCCCGAAAACATCGATAAAAACGTAATTCTCAAAGCATTACTTAATGAAACAAGAAAATTCATCAATAGTTTACCAACGTACCTGACCAAGAATCTCCTCAATGCCGCATAAAACATCCCAGTATACTTTGGAATGCAATAATGCAGATTTCATCGGAGCTGCCAGGTTATTTAAGGGTGCGAAGTTTGAGTTATCAGTTCGCAGTTATCAGTGAAGGTGCCCGCTTCAAAATTTGAAAGCGGGCTTTTTTCTATGAAGATTGGTTAAAAGACCATATAAAATGCGGCGCTCATGAATTTGCGCCGCACCAATACTGAGAACTGATAACTATGAACTGATAACTGAAATCAGCCTTTGAATCATTTTCAGAATCCCAAATCCTCATCAATCAAAACTACTTCCATTTCCATATTCCTCATTTTTTTATAGTAAATGACGAGGGCATTGCAGATCCGGTCCGGCGCTCCGCAGTCGTAACATTTGTCTCCCCCATGGGCACTGCAGCCGCATAAAAATTTGTGACGGAGCACGTTTTTGGGGGCGGCGATATTTCTGGTACGCCAGATGGCTTCTTCGAGAGAGGGAGCCATTTTATTTCTGCCCAGCACGAAGTAGACTTTTTTATGGCCAAAGAGGGAACCGGCCGCCCGGTTTCCCGTGCCGTCCATATTGACGAGGACTCCCGTTTCCGAGGCACCGTTCACAGAGCAGAGGAAAATATCGGTGGTGAGGGTTTTTCGAGCCATTTCCAGAAAGGCTTCATTCGTTTCCTTGAAACCCGCCTTTTCCCGGTCTACCGGGAGATGGCGGATGTCATAGACTGTATTGTGGGAAATGAGTTTGTCATAGAGTCCCATTTCCGCCAGGGTCAGGGAATCGCCCATGCCTACGCTGCAGCCGTCGATTTTCCCATTCAGGTACTCTGCCGCTTCTTCCTTCGTTTTGAAGATGCTGCATTCAAACCGGTTCCGCTTAAACGCCCGCCGCGCTTTTTCAAGGTCCATAGGGATCCTCCTTTCTAAGAAATAATTAACTTTTCTTTATTATATCATGGGTATTGATGATCAGTGAATGGAGATTCGTATCGGAGGACATTTGATTCATGAATATCCTGCGAATTTGAAAATGATGTGCTTTACTTATTCTCTTACATACAGATAAAAGCTTTATTTTTATATGCTATAATTAGATAAAAAGTAAAGCTTTTACGGGAGGCAGAGATGTATATCTATCATGGACTGAAGGCAGAGTTGAAACGGCAGGGTCTGTCGATGAAAGAACTGGGGAAGAAAGCAGGTATTTCCTCCCGAACCCTTGCAAAAATTTCCAAAAATCAGAAAGTTTCTGCCGGGGTTCTCCGGCGCATGGGCGGCTATCTGTCTGTGAACGTGGAAGACCTGTATCAGATCGTCCCGGATAATCCTGTGCTTCGGGTTTTGCAGGAAGAAAAAGCCCATCATGTTTCCGGCGGATTTTATCATGAACTTCAGGTAAGAATGACATACAATTCGAATCACATGGAAGGCAGTCACCTGAATGAAGAAGAGACCCGGCTCATTTTCGAAACAAATACCATTCATACAGAGGGTGGAGTATCCGTTGATGATGTGCTCGAAACAGTGCATCACTTCCGGGCCATCGATTATGTGATCGATCATGCGGAAGATCCATTGACGGAGGATATCATCAAAACACTTCATCTGATCTTAAAACGGGATACGGCAGATTCCCGGCTGTCCTGGTTTGCGGTGGGAGACTACAAAAAGAGATCGAATATGGTGGGCGGCAGAAATACGACGTCTCCGGAAAGGGTACATGGGGAAATGGTAAAACTTCTTCGGGAATATGAGCAGCTTTCATCGGTAACACTGGAAGATATCGTGTATTTTCACGTTCGGTTTGAAAGGATTCATCCCTTTCAGGATGGAAACGGCCGGGTGGGAAGGCTCATCGCTCTTAAGGAATGTCTTGCCCATCGAATCGTACCATTCCTGATTGAGGACAGGAAAAAAGATTTTTACTATCGGGGCCTCTATGAATGGGATAGAGAAAGAGGGTATCTCCTTGATACCTGCAGGGACGGGCAGGATACGGTACGAAGACTTTTGAAATATTTTGAAATAGAAGAATAAAATCTG
This sequence comes from Dialister sp., assembly GCF_036343215.1. Lineage (GTDB taxonomy): Bacteria > Bacillota > Negativicutes > Veillonellales > Dialisteraceae > Dialister. The sequence continues at coordinate 5,934 of NZ_JAZASU010000066.1, read as the reverse complement.
CCGGGACCGAACCGTTCCGAACTGCGGCGGGGATCATTTCTATTGATTTGGGCGTTTGCCGTGATGTGAAGGTTTTTCCTCTTTTGAGACCCTCTATAAAATCGCATCCCATCAGCGCCGCACCTTCACGAATCACGAACCACGAAATCTCACTTTAAACTCTACCGGGGTGTGCCGTGGTGAGGCTAACCCACGAAAACCGAAGTTGACTCAGTTCAATTCATTCGCCCAAAGACTCAAACTGCATTGTCCCTTTTCAAGCGACCACGGATCAATTGATTTCTGCTACACTATAGGCAGAACAAGGGAATGCGCACTCCTTATTAAAAAAACAAGGAGAAAAGAAAATGGAAAAAACTGACAGAACGGAACTGGTATGCATCATTGACAAAAGCGGGTCCATGTGGGGCTATGAGTCTGACACCCTGGGCGGGCTGAACGGGATGATTAAAAAGCAGAAGGAAGAAAAAGGGGAATGCACTCTCACCACCCTCTTCTTCGATACCGATGTACAGACCATTCATGACCATGTGGATATTCAGAAAGTGGCGCCCCTCCCGAAGGACTGCTATGAACCGGGCGGCTGCACGGCCCTTCTGGATGCGATCGGTCTCGGCATCAAGAAAATCAGGGATATCCAGAAGAGCCTCACCCCGGAAAACCGGGCAGACCATATCATTTTCTTCATTACCACGGACGGTCTGGAAAATGCGAGCCATGAATACTCCTACCGCCAGATTAAGCAGATGATTACATCCCTTCAGAAAGAAGGCTGGACCTTCCTCTTCTCCGCTGCCAATATCGATGCAGGAGAAGAAGCAGACAATCTGGGCATCGACAGAAAATTCGTCTCTGCCCATGAAAACAGCCCGGAAAGTATCGATGCCTGCTTTGAGAGGAACTGCAGATTCATGTCGGATATTCGCGGAAAACGGTAATTGCCTGCCGATACTGCCCTTGAGGGCTTTGAGGCGATTGAGCCCTGGGGCGATAGGGTAATGGGGGATTGCCTGCCGATACTGCCCTTGAGGGGTAGAGGTGTTTGAACCGGGAAACGATAGGGTAATGGGGGAATTTGCCTGCCGATAGAGACTTGGAGCTTTGAGGCATTTGAGCCTTAGGATGATGGGAGAATGGGGGAATTGATCTGCCGTTACCGGCTATTACCCATTAGCTATTACCTATTAACCCCAATGTACGGCTTCTCTACCTGCATGGAGTTCCAGTCAATTATCCTATTATCTATTAACCATTACCTATTCCCTATTCCCGGTTTCCTTCACTTTTTAATAACTGTGAACTGATAACTGATCACTGCGAACTGTTCAACCGAAAGGAGTCCTATGAAAAATTTCGAAATTCCGGCGGCGGTGAGAAGCCGCTGCGGGGCCTGGTCCCGCTTTCTGGATGAGAATCTGGATTTTTCCCTGAAATCGGTGGTCCATACGAAGGACCATGAGAAGCGGGTGCTGCTTTTTGCCCTGCTGATGGGAGAGAATCTGGGACTTTCGGAGAAAGATCTGGACATCCTTTCGGCGGCTTCCGTTTTTCATGATACGAGGCGGCAGGATGACTGGCTGGATACGGGTCACGGAGCGCGGGCGGCGGCGTATTATGAAGCGTACTGCGGGAAGAAGGGCTTTCCTTTTCATCCGGAAGTTTCTGCCATCATGGCTTTTCATGACCGGGATGATGAAAAGGGAAATACCTATATCCGGAAAAATTTCAAAGATTACAAAAGAGTCCTTCTTCTCTACCATATTTTCAAGGACGCCGATGCCCTGGACCGTTTCCGCCTGGGAGAAGGCGGGCTGGACGAAAAGTACCTTCGGACGGACGAGGCGAAAGAACTCGTCAGCTTCGCCCGGAATCTGGTGAATGGAGTGATCAGATATTAGTTGGCTAATCACTAACCATCCCGCACATCCGCTCTTGCACAATAAAATCCCCTGTTTTACAATATTTCCAAAAGATTCGGAATGGATTGGAAAGAGGCCTCATTGATGAAGGATTTTATTCGTCCGCTGCTGGATGTGAATGGCGATGGAAAGCTGACTTTTGATGATGTATTGAAGGCCATCGACGAAATCGAAGATGGTATGGAGCATGCCAAAAGCCGGGGAGTACGGACAGCTGCGCCGGGCTCAGTCATTTATGTACAGCGCAGGCTCATCAAACATTACGGCATTTTTGAGGGGAATGACAAGGTGATCCACCTGTCTTATACCCTGAAACCGACGGTAGTATTACCTGCCATCATCCATGAGTCCTCGGTGGATGATTTTCTCGAAGGGGACCCGGGATTCCAGGTGGTTGATTTTTCTGATGTGAAATGGGCCTATTCCAATGAGGAAACCCTGAAGCGGGCCAGAAGCCGGCTGGGGGAAATCGGGTACGAACTTTTCACGGACAATTGCGAACACTTCGCCCTCTGGTGCAAACTGGGCGAAATGCGTTCCCGCCAGGTGGATGATCCCATTCACAGCCTTCCCATCAGCGACCAGAGGAAATACGAAGAGAAATGAGTGGTCAGCTTTTAGTTATAGATTCCCAATCAAAATGGTCCGCATTCAGATGAAGCGGACCATTTTGATTGAGCGTCAGAACCTCAGTTGGTGAAAATAGTATGGAATGTGGAAGTCGTTAATGGATAACGGCTGACAATTCATTACCTCGGTTTTGTCGTATTTATTTTTCGGTTTTGATTTTAAAGGTGGGCATATCATATCCGGAGACCAGCCATAAACCTTTTCGCTTTGCTCCCTGCCTGTGCAGGATTCCAATTCTTTTGAGAGCAGCAATAGATTTATTTATGGTGGATTTGGATAAGTTCAGGGCCAAAGCAATCTGAGAAATAGTCATGTTGGGATTATTTCGGATTTCGGACAGGATTCTGGCTTGAGTTTTAGTCATTTGGGGTTTGATACCAGATGTCGATTTAGAAGGAATTGACTCTTCTTCAGGATTATCTTTTATGCTGTGAATATGATTTAACGGGATTGTTACCATAATTGAATTCTCATGAAATTCAAAAGCCTTTTTCCCGTAAAGGTTCGTAATTACAGGAACACCTCTTCCGGTTTTTTCACTGATATGTAACTGCAGGAATATTTCCGATAATTTATGATTAACTGGAATAGATTCCCCGGCAAAAAATCCTTCTATCGTCTGGTCGGGCGGAAGAAATCCACGAGAAAGAATTTCAATCCGATCCGAGAAAAATGTAAACATAGGTTCATTTCCGGATAGCCAGTTATTATGCAGAAAGGCATTAATGATTGCTTCACGAAATGCCCTGTTTTCAAATAATGGGATGTCCTTTCTTTCAACAATACGATTCGTTTCATCTACCTGAATGAGATTTAAGACATCGCCATATTGAAGTACTTCATCAAGTGAATAAAGCAGGCATTGATAGCCAAATTCACGAATAGAATACAGTTTATCGGATTTGCTTTTCCCTGAGAATATGGAAAATCGAATCGGTACATGGGAGTTATCAGATAATAACTGAGCCATTATATTATATTTCCCATCGGGAGTCAGAAGCCCGAGGTTTTTCTTAAAAGTATCTTTATTTAATGAAATTCCCTTGATGTTATAGTAGGTGAGCAGTCTTTCAAATGTTAAGTCCTGATAATTGGATTCTGTATTTTCAATCGTTGGATATCCATTTCTTAATATGCTGAAAAGATAGGATTCCCGTTCCGGATACTTATCCAGCCTTTCTTTACTGGAACCGATTCGGATATACCTGGTTCTCTGGTAGGCGGTCGGGACAGTTTTGGCTGCCGGTATACTCAGTACGACCACACGCCTGGTAAACATTGTGGTTTCCCGGAAGATGAAGTTGAGATCCGGGGTAAGTTGACGCTCAAGATAATGAATTAATGGTTCCCCTCTGACATCACGGTTATAATTAAAACTGGTTCCGGTTATTTCATGAGTACTATCATTGATTCCCCATACAAAATAAGCCAGAGATCTTCCCGTGAAAGCAGCTGCGTTTGAAAGGGCAGAAATATATTGCCCTAATTGATCGGCGTCAAACCAGTTTTCCTTGAATTCGAACCATTCTGCCTCGTATTCAAATGTGCGAAGGTCATTGATAACTGTTTCTATATTGAACATAGGACACCTCATTTTGATTGCGATTTTTAATTCAATTATAGTGTAACATAAGGTGGCGGGAATTACACTATAAACGTTCGGTGGTGGATTTTACAGGAGAATCTGTTCTGGAAAATCCGATCAGATCGAACTCTTTCAGAAAATATCATGGATTTAAAGTGTAATTTAAAGTGTAATTTCTATTTAATTTTTTTACACTTAAAAAGACCCGCTTCCAGATTGGAAATGGGCCATAATCATTGGGAAGTAACAGCATGTTACGCATAGCCGGCGCGGATAGGGCAAAATGACTTGAAAGTTCCGCTGCCCGCCTGCGTACAATGCAGCTGAGAAATAATAACTATGAACGGATAACTTTAACTGGTTGATACACTAACGGCTAACCGCTCTCTCACTTGCTCCAGTCGTGATTATATACATCATAATCTTTCTGTTTCTTCAGATATTCGATGGAAAGGTCGATATCTTTCAGAAGGGCCTCTTTGTCTCTCGGAAGAGTGGCAGCGAGGCGGATATAGTTGGAAACGTGATTGCTGCGGAAAATCATGTGCTCTGTTTCCGGGAGGTCCAGATGCTCTATGATGACTTTCAATTCTTCCATGAGGCCTGCCGGAGTCAAAGGAGTGAATTCTCCCCGTTCGAACTGGTCTTTCAGTTCACTTCCGCGATAGAGCATGAGACAGAGGGCGGAAAGATGGGTCGGTTTGATTTCATTGATGGCATGAGCCGTAGCCAGGGCATGGCGCTCGCTTCCCGGGACTCCTGCGATGCCAAGGATGATCATAATGGAAAGATCCATACCGGCTGCCCGGACACGCTTCCCTGCTTCGATGGACTGTTCTCCGGTGACCCCTTTTCTGATATCTTTCAGCGTCTCACTATCTCCGCTTTCCATTCCGTAGTAAAGGAGCTGGAGACCGGCCGCACGGAGCTGTTTCAGTTCGTCCACGGATTTCCGGAGGATATCTCCCGGCGCCGCATAGGAAGAAACCCTTTCCAGATTCGGGAAATATTTCTTCAGGGTGTACAGGATATTCAGAAGCCGTTCTGTCGGAAGCACCAGGGCATCGCCGTCGGCCAGGAATACTCTCCGGATTCCTTCGGCATCGATGGTATAGGCGATGGCAATCTGGCGCATGATCTGTTCGTCAGATAATTTTTCAAACTTCACGCCCCGATACATATTGCAGTAAGTGCAGTGATTATGGGCACACCCGCGGGTCACGCGGAGAATAAAAGAATCCGCTTCGCTTGGCGGACGGAAAACAGGAGTATCATAATCATCAAAAAAATAACCGGGCATGGAAGTCATCCTTTCAACGGAAAGCCAGGAATTTCTGGTTTGGAAATAAGATTGAATCATTACGAAGGCTATTGTAACACATCTCACACAAAAACACAATTAAAAATTTAAATGTGTTTATTCGTTTGCATGCTGCCTTTTGCGGATAGATGCACATGGAGGGAATCGTTCTTCGTGGTTCGTTGTTCGTTCTTCGGGTCCCGGGAATGGGTATCCTCAATCGTGGCCCGTGCTCCGTGGTCCGTGAAGGTGGCGTCCTTCGGGCGCAGTATATATGGGGATTTGTACACAGGCTTATGATGTTGGATTGTCCAGTATAACCTGAATCGTGGTTCGTGAATCGTGGTTCGTTCTTCGGGTCTATAATTTACCCAAGATTAAATAAATTCAAAAACTGACTACCCCAAATTAAATAGATGGAAATTCGAGAACGACGCCAAAAGAGAAATGCTAAAATCATGTTAAGCATTAGTTTTTGACATAGAAAGGAAGATCTAAAC
>NZ_JAZASU010000065.1:0-9682 GCF_036343215.1 Dialister sp. | reverse complement strand
GCGCTTATTGTCTTATAGCGGTATCCTATCACCGTTTGCGAAAAGCCTTACTGAGAGATGATGTTGTTAATTCAGAGACCTATCTGCTGTTTCTCATTTGAGTTACAATTCAACTTTACACAGTCTATTGTACACTCCCTTTCTACCCGAAAGAAACTGATTAACGGAAAGCTGTACATTGAGGTTAATGGTTAATTCCCCCCGCCTGTGCAGAGTCCCCATAAAACTCCGCGGCCATCAGGCCGCCACCTTCCCGCACCCCGCATCCCGCTCCCCGCACCCCGATGAACTTTATGTCAGGAACAGGTTCATCCCCCGCCTGTGCAGAGGCCCCATAAAAACTCCGCGGCCATCAGGCCGCCACCTTCCCGGGATTCCCGATACCCCCCGATCATCCCCGACACCCCCGATTCAAAAGTTCTCCGGCCTGCAGCTCCCCTTCTCAGCTGATTTCAAAAATTTCCCGTGCCATGAAAGAATTGGCCCCATAAAAACTCGTGCCGCATCAGCGGCACACCTTCCCGCACCCCGCACCCCGCATCCCGCTCCCCGATGAACTTTATATTGGAATGAAACCGTAAGTTGAGAAACTGTACATTGAGGTTAACAGTTAATCATCCCGCCTGCGCACAGCCCCCATAAAAACTCCGCGGCCATCAGGCCGCCACCTTCCCGCACCCCGCTCCCCGCTCCCCGCTCCCCGATGAACTTTATGTCAGGAACAGGTTCATCCCCCGCCTGTGCAGAGTCCCCATCTAAACTCGTGCCGCATCAGAGGCACACCTTCCCGCACCCCGCTCCCCGCTCCCCGATCACCCCGATAGCCCCGATACTCCCGACACCCCCGATTCAAAAGCTCTTTCATCTTACAGTTTTCATTCCGGATCATCAGCCTGAGCGCAATACAAACATTCATTTGCACAAATTCCCTGCTCATCGTAAAATAAAGAAAATGTATGGAAGGAGCTGATTTCCATGGACAATTTCCGCCTCATCGATTTCATGAAAGCATGGCAGCAGCGAATCGCCGCCTCTCCCCTCACCCTTCAGGAAGGGACCGAAAGCTACGGCGCCTCGCCCAGGCAGGAGTTCATGAATACCATGAGAACCTTCGTGGATTACACCAGAAACGAATGGGCCCAAAGGTATCCCACCAGTGAAGACGTGCTTCGGGGTTATCATCGGAGCGAAATCGATGATGAAAAAGCCCTGGAAATCCTGTGGGCCTGGAATTTTCCCTACCTGGTCCGCCTGGCGGACAGCTATACCTGGGAAAGCCTCGAAGTCCTCGTGATTTCCACCTTCGAGCCCTTCCGGAAGGCCGCCTTCCAATATGAAGAATCAAAAAAGACCCCCTTTCTCGCCTATCTCAAGCCCTATGTGGAAGGAGCCATGAAAGATGAAGTGCGGAAGAACGGGCTTTACCGGCAGCGCAATGAATTCTCCCTCAATACCCCCCTGGACGGGGAAATGGAAAATGTGGACTACCGGGCCGATGACCGTCCGGACCCCTCGGCCCTGATTGAAGAAGAAGACACCATTTCCCATATAAAAAACCTCACCCGGAAAGCGCTGAAAGAGGCAGGCCTCACCGAAAAACAGGCCCGGGTTATCGAGATGATTTATTTCCAGGATCTGAAACCGGTCAGGGTCGCGGAAATCCTTCAAATCGATGCCACTTCCGTCAGAGACGCTCATCAGGGCGCCATGAAGAAACTCCGGAAATACCTGTCTGCGCACAAAGAGGGACTGTGATTCCGGTCAATTGTGCTTATCGTGATTCGTTGTTCGACCCTCGGCCAGTTTCTTCCGCCTGCGCACAATCCCCATAAAAAAACGTCGCTGCATCAGCAGCGACACCTTCCCGCACCCCGCTTCCCGCACCCCGCTCCCCGTTTTTCTTTCCCCATAAAAAACGTCGCTGCATCAGCAGCGACACCTTCCCGATAGCCCCGACAACCCCGATACCCCCGACATTCCCGATTCAAAAGCTTTCCATCCTGAAGTTTCCCTTCAAAATCAAGTATTACCCACGAATTTACCCAAACTTGACCTCCCATTTGTTATAATAGAAAAAATACAGAATCACGGAGGTACCTATGTCACAGAGCGCCATGCAGGAAATTACCTGCCCCCAGTGCGGGAAAAAGCACGAATGTCTCGTTTGGGACAGCATCAATACCATGGAAAATCCGGAAATGAAAGCAGCCGTCCGGAATGACGAAGCTTTCCGCTATCACTGTCCGGACTGCGGAGCCACGGCGGTTTTGAATTACAATTTCCTTTACCACCAGCAGGAAGACAAAATCCTCATTTTCGTGGATGCCGACGGATCCAGCTATAACGATATGGCCGCCATGCTGGGACAGAAGGGAAATGCCTTTGACGGCTATGTAAAGCGCATCGTCCTTTCCTATAATGAATTCAAGGAAAAACTCCTCATCCTCGATGCGGGCCTGGATGACCGGATTGTGGAAATCATCAAGAGTTCCGTCTGGGCCAATGTGGAGGAGCATTACAAGGATAAAGGCATCGAAGAAATCTACTTTGCCACCAATGAAGACGGGGAGCATGGCTTCCTTTTCAGAAAAGGCGGCGCCATGGTGGCATCCATGGAATTTGACATTGCTCTCTACAAAGCCATCAAAGACGCCGCTCTTCCCCGCATCGATTTCCTGTCCCAGAAGGATCTCATCATCAACAGAGCCTGGGCAGTGGAAATGGTGAATAAGCTGGGGTAGTTTAGCGGTTAGCCGTTAGTAGTTAGCAGTCAGCAGTTAGAAATTTAAACTAACATAGAGCTTTTCGTTCTTCGTTATTCGTTCTTCGTTAAGGTGGCGGCCCTGTCGGGCCGCTTTTTCATATGGGAATATCCAGCCCGGACAATATCCTATTTCCATATGAAAAAGCCATTTAACGATACACAAAATGAAAAAATTGCAATTTGTGTATCGTTAAATGGTCCCTTATTGAAATTGTTCTTTAAAATTTCCAACTTTCCGGAATACGCCCCGCCTGCGTACATTCCCATATTAACTCGTGCCGCATCAGCGGCACACCTCCCCGCACCCCGCATCCCGTTCCCCGATTCTTCATTCCCCATAAATAATTTGCGCTGCCTCAGCAGCGCCACCTTCCCGACAACCCCGATCATTCCCGAGATCTCCGACATTCCCGATTCAAAAGTTTCCCGTTATACAGTTTCCTTTCGGCCTTACGTCTTGACAATACGTCCCCCTCATGCTACCATATTCACAATCACATACAGGCAATGACAGGAAGAGTAAGCATCGGAGCGAGTCCCAGAGAGCTGCGTCGGGTGAAAGCAGTACGAGTGAAGGAGCTGAAGATGGACCTGGAGCCAGTTGGGCCGAATCATGAAGCCCGCCGGGACTGCCCGATACAGCAGCGGGGTATCAAGGAAATTTCCGGCGTACCTCAAGAGTTCCTGATGGTGACGTCAGGAAAAAGCAGAGTGGTAACACGGTATCAATCGTCTCTCAATAGAGAGGCGATTTTTTTATTTCAGAAACAAAGGCTGAAAGCCAGCCCGCAGCAGGGGTTACTAAGAGGGCTTGAACAGAATTTAAAATCATTTTTTAAAACTGTGGTAGAAAAAGTTATCAGTTCGCAGTTCTCAGTTATCAGTATTGAAAAGTATATATTGTATATGGCCCGCTTCCAAATCATTTGCGGGCCCACCTTCACTGAGAACTGAGAACTAATAACTGATAACTTCCTAAGAAAGTTTTTCATAAGAATGGTTTGAAAGGAATTCGCAACGTTCAAGTCCCACCACCCTTGTCCCCTGTTCTTTGATTTCTACGTATGACAAAACATTGGAGGCTATTATGGACATCAAGACAATCTGCATTCATGGAAGCGACTGGAAAGACCCCACCGGGTGCATTTCCGTACCGATTTTTCAGAGCGCTACTTTCGGTCATCCGGAGCTGGGGCAATCTACGGGTTATGACTATACGCGGGTCCAGAATCCGACCCGCGAATGCGCGGAGAAAGTGGTTTGCGCCCTTGAGCACGGCTGTGACTGTACCAGCTATGCTTCCGGCATGGCCGCTATTTCCATGGTCATGGAACTTTTCAAACCGGGAGATACGATTCTTTCCTCTGACGATTTGTACGGCGGTTCCATCCGTCTTTTCCGTTTCATCAACGAAAAAAACGGGGTGAAATTTAAATTTATAAACACCTCTCACCCCGAAGACGTGGAAAAAGCTTTCGATGAAACGGTCAAGGCCATCTATATCGAAACCCCGACAAATCCCATGATGCAGGTGACGGATATTCAGAAAATCGCAGAACTTGCCCATGAACATCAGGCCCTCCTCATCGCGGACAATACCTTCATGAGCCCATATTTCTGCAATCCCATCGACTTTGGGGCGGATATCGTCCTTCACAGCGGCACAAAATATCTGGCGGGCCACAATGATACCCTGGCAGGCTTTGTGGTCTGCAAAGATCCGAAGGTCGCCGAAAAAATCCGTTTCCTTTACAAGACCGTGGGAGGGTGCCTCGCTCCCTGGGATTCCTGGCTTGTGACAAGGGGCATCAAGACCCTGGCCCTCCGCATGGAAGCAGCCCAAAAGAATGCCCAGGCCATCGCGGAATTCCTCGAAAATCATCCAAAAGTAACGAAAGTCCTTTATCCGGGACTCAAAAATTTTGAAAATAGAGCTGTTCACTTCAAACAGTCCCGCGGCGCCGGAGCCATGCTTTCCTTCTACACCGATTCCCATGAGACAGCCCTGAAAGTGCTGAAATCGGTCAAGCTCATCCGCTTTGCTGAATCCCTGGGCGGCGTGGAAAGCCTCATTACCTACCCCGCTACCCAGACCCACTGCGACCTGACAGAAGAAGAAAGGCAGTCGAGGGGCATCACGGAATGCCTCCTCCGCCTGTCCGTAGGCATCGAAGGAGCAGAAGATCTGATTTCCGATTTGAAACAGGCTTTGGACTGAGGAGGACTTATGAAACTATCTGATTTAGACACGATTATAGACAGGCGCGGAAGCGGCTGTCTGAAATATGACTTTGCGGTGGCCCGCGGAAAACCGGCGGACGTGCTCCCCTTCTGGGTGGCAGACATGGATTTTCGTGTGGCCCAGCCCATCATCGATGCCCTTCAAAAACGGGTGGCTCACGGGATTTTCGGCTACTCCGAATCCGGCGATGGCTATTTCAAAGCATTGGCGGCGTGGCAGAGGACCTATTTCCACTGGGAAATCAAACCGGAATGGCTCATCAAGACTCCCGGCGTCGTTCCTGCCATCAATATCGCCGTAAAGGCCCTCACAAGTGAAGGGGACGGCATCCTCATCAATCAGCCCGTGTACTACCCCTTCCTCAATGCCATTATCAAAAACGGCAGGAAACTCATCAATTCGCCCCTCGTCCTCAAAGACGGTCATTATGAACTGAACTTTGAGGATTTAGAAGAAAAAATTATTTCCAATCACGTGAAGCTGGCCATCCTCTGCAGCCCCCACAATCCCGTGGGCCGCGTATGGACGAGGGAAGAACTTTCAAAGTACGCAGAAATCTGTCTGAAACATCATGTAAAAATCATTGCCGATGAAATTCACGAAGACTTCACCTGGCCCGGCCATCCCCATACCGCCTTCGGCACCATTTCTGAAGAAGCCGCCCAAAATGCCGTCATCTGCACGGCTCCCTCCAAAACCTTCAACATCGCGGGCCTCCAGAATTCCAATATTTTCATCCCCAATCCGAGCATCCGCGCCAGATTTCAGGCAGAACTGGACGCTTTCGGCTATGATCAGCTGAATGTCATGGGCCTTACCGCCTGCCGGGCCGCCTACGAAGGAGGCGCTGAATGGCTTTCCATCGTCAAAGAATACATTCGCGGAAATCTTGATTTCTTCCGTGAGTATCTGAAAATACATCTGCCGAAATTAAAACTCATCGAACCCGAAGGGACCTACCTCCTCTGGGTCGATGCTTCGGCCTATGGACTTTCCAATGAGGAACTGGAACACAAAATCCTCTACGACTGCCACCTCTGGCTCGATATGGGCTATGTTTTCGGAAAAGAAGGAGAAGGGTATCTTAGATTCAACCTCGCCTGCCCGAGGGCGACTCTCGCGCAGGGACTCAGGCAGCTGAAAGCCGGGCTTGAAAAATAACTTCAGGTGAAGAAGTTATCAGTTCTCAGTTATCAGTTTTCAGTGAAGGAAGCCCGCAACAGAATATGGAGGCGGGCTTTTACTCAATTTTTCAAAAAGCAGGGAAATATAATGTACAAAGTCAAACTGATGAATGAATACCTTCACGGCCCCATATGGATATATAACGCGGATGGAATTGCGGTTTTAAAGTATCCACTGATTTCAGATGACCCGATTCTTAAGAAGTTGAACGCGGAGGCTATGGAAATATTTTCTTCCTATTACGAGTTCGATTCCCACAACTCTCCCTGCTGGTTCAATCACGAAAAGGAAAAGGCAGAAAAAGGAAGCATGCTTTCTCTGATTCAAAAAATCTTAATCCGGCTGAACGAAATCAATGACGGCACTTTTGAAATCGAAGATTTGGAAACCTCCCGTCTGAACAATCTGTAATACCATATTTCCTGTTTTTATAATGACAAAAAGGCTCCTGACACGGCTTAATCAGGAACCTTTTTTATTGAAGCAAATCAGGGTGAAAATCAAATTATAAAAGGCCCGCTTTCATTTCTGATGCGGGCCACAATGATTGAGAACTGCGAACTGATAACTGATAACTTCTAAATTCAGCTTTTGAAAATGACTGCTGCCTATTTTCTATCCCAGATGGATATAATCCTCAGACTCACTTCATAAAGCACGATACACGGCAAAGCCAGCAGGGACTGAGTCAGGATATCGGGTGTCGGCGTAATGACGGCAGCAATAATGAAAGAAGCGAGAATGACGAATTTCCTTACTTTTTTCAGCGTCTTCGCATGGACAAGGCCTGCCCGGGATAATGCAATCATGACGAGGGGCAGGTTGAAAACGATGCCGAAGGGAAGGATCATGAGAAGCACGAATTCCAGATAATTCTCCATGGACAGGAGAGGCGTGAAGCTTTCTCCCCCGAAACCTATCAGGAATTGAAGGCTCCTGGGCATGACGAAGAAGTAGGAAAAGCAGATGCCTCCCAGAAAGAGTCCCACGGAAAGGGGTACGAAAATGGCGGTCCAGGATTTTTCTCTGTCCGTCAGGGCGGGAAGAAGGAAGCGCCAGAATTCGTAGAAAACGACAGGAGATGCCAGGATGAAGCCGGCAATCACGGCTGTTTTCATATAGATGATGAAAACTTCCGCGGGCCTTGAGAAATAGAGATGCCCCGCCGGAGCCGTAAGGAAGGCAATGAGTTCTTCGATAAAAAATAAAGATACTGCCGTCCCCAGACCAATGGCGATGAGAGAGGAAATGATCCGCTGCCGGAGTTCGGAAAGATGACCGGTAAGGGGCATTTCCCCTGCCGATTCAGCGGCAATCATTTTTTCTCACCTGCCGGAGCTGCGGGAACCTGGACTTCTTTCACTACAGTTACGGTTTTTGTTTCATCTGTATTGACTGCGTCCTTGAATTCATGCATGCTCTTTCCCAGAGCTTTGCCAATTTCCGGAAGCTTGCCGGGTCCGAAGACGATGAGACCGATGACGAGGATGAGAAGTAATTCAGGAATGCCGATGCCAAACATAATGTACCTCCTTGCGTAAACGATGGAAATATTATGTACAGCATACCCCTTCTCTATTTCGTTTCTGTCAAATTTTATTTTCATTTCTGTCAGAATTGGAAAATTTCTGCAAATTTACTGAATTTTGACGGATATTTCCATATTTTTTCCAAATCCTCGCTTTTTCTTTGCTCTGACTTCCTACACTGGAAATATCCGCATGGGAGGACAATCCAAAAGAATCACTCCTATGGAAACTTCCCCAGTCTTTCCATGCGGTTCCATGAAAAGGTGAATCCCGGATGAAAAGGGTACCGCTGACTCTATTTCCAAAGGATCATTCACCACCTGTTTAGAATTTGGAGGATACCATGAGTGAATCAATGATGAAGGAACCGATTTCCAGAAGAACTTTCCTGAAACTTGCTGTAGGAACTGCTGCAGGCGCTATGCTTTTCCATTTCCCCTTCCAGGCTTCCGCTGCCGAAGAAACGGCACACCGCCTGGAAATCAAACCGATTTCGGTGAAAGACCTGCCCGATGCCATCGGTTCTGCCAAGGCCTCTCCCCTCGTCAATGGTTCCTACAAAGACCTCCTTTCCCTGGTCAATAAAATCAAGGACAGCTCCCTCAGATCTGCTGTTCTTGGCATTTACAACGATCCCCAGCCCCGGTTCATGGCAAACTACACTTCTTCTTCTGCCGTGACCCGCACTTACAATAAGCTCCTCGAAAAAGGCCTCGTGAATCCGTCCAAAATAACGGCAGAAACCCTTTTCCCGAAAGTTCCGGCAAATAGCCAGCCCACCATGACGGCTCCGGGCTCCGGCTACATGAGCCATCATCCCTATCCGGGCGGACTTTCCACCCATGTATGCTCCAATATGCATATTACCCTCGGTCTCTGCGACACCTACACGAAAGTTTTCGGCTATGACGTAGACTATGATATCGCCCTCGCAGGACAGGCACTCCATGATAACCAGAAACCTTTCGTCTTCCAGTGGCAGGCAAACGGCGCATCCCTGAAGGAATACACTCTGGCCGGTCAGGGCGCTCACCATGTATTCTCCATCGCTGAATCCATGACCCGCGGACTTCCTCCGGAAGAAGTGGTAGCCCAGGCTTGTGCCCATGGCGCTCCTTCCAATCCGAAAGAAGAAGCTCCGGTAGTCGGCTGGATCAAAGCAGCCGGCATCATTGCAGGTATTGATCCTGTGAAATACGGCGCCCTCACCAAAGACGGCGAAGGACTCCCGGCTCCTCATAAACAGGAAGGCTACATCGTTCATCTGGGCGACCATGACTGGGTACTGACCAGCCCGGCTTCCGGCAAATCCATCGCCATCCTGAAGGAAATCGCCGCTTCCGATTACGGCATCACCGATGAACCCACCTTCAACAAATTCAGAAACTACGTGGGCTCCCAGGTTTCCTTCATGTACATCAACCATCTGTCCTCTTTCGCAGACGGCATGAAGCAGATTAATGCTCTCGTTCATCAGATTATTTTGAAATAAGGCTTACCTTTATGAACATTTTCGACATGAATCATCGATAATCGTTCTTCGTGATTCGTTGTTCGTTCTTCGATGCAAGCCAAAAGACCGCTTCAGAAATGAAGCGGTCTTTTTTGTTATCATTTATCAGCTCAACAGTTCTTAGTTATCAAAAGTATGTCCAGTCCTTTGAAATAGCCACACACATGCCCGCTTCCAGATTTTGATGCGGGCCACCACCCCGGATTCCGAACGATTCAAAGTTTCAAAGACAACTGTTATTTCAAAACTTCAAAAACCCCGGCCGCTGATAACTACGAACGGAAACGCAAAAAGCCGCCCATCACGTTGTGATGAGCGGCTTTTGAGCACGAAAACAAGTCCTCCTGGAAATGAAGGACTGGAGGATAGAGCCGGGTTCCCAGAATTCCGGGACATACTGATCAATCGGCAGCAGAAATCGTAATGGGCGTATGCTTCTCGTGAGACAT
>NZ_JAZASU010000064.1:0-9768 GCF_036343215.1 Dialister sp. | reverse complement strand
TGTCCTGAACATGGCAGATACGCTGAACCAGCGCCCACGTCGTGTTTTGGGCTACCATACACCGTCAGAACTATTTGATGCATTCCTCGATGAAGTTTATGCTATTGAGTGTGTTTCTTGATTATGAGTGTTCAAATTCAACTTGCAATTTACCATTATTTATGATAGAATTTAAATGACTGTACAGTTTCTCCTATGCCGCAGCTCCTTTCCTTCCAGAGTTCTGCGGACGGCTTCCGTGTCCTGCGGCAGCCCGTGCGGCCTGATCCTGACCAAACCTGAAAAATTTTCCATAAAGAGAGTGACCCCACGAGATGACAACACTGCGAACAATCAAAAACAAGAAAATCCAAACCCTGACTCTCGCTCTGGCACTGACTTCCCTTTTTGGGGGAGGCGCCCGGGCTGCGGAAGTGTATTTCTATGGTTCTGACCTGGCAAATGATACCACCGCCTGGAATGCTGCAACGCAGACCGCAACTTTGCATGCGGACAGGAGCATAGGCAGGGTATTCACCTACAACAGCTGGATGCAGTCGCATCCGGACACGGAAGCGCATTTCACTTCCCTGATTTCAGTGGATTCCTATGCCGTCGCCGGCGCAAAGGGTACGGAAAAGCTGACGCTTACCGGCGATATGGCAGCCACCTATGCCAATCATCTGGCCGTCAGGAATCTGGACACTCTTGAAATCACAAAGGGTACCTTCGGTTTCGACTCCACGTACGGCAATGGTGACGGTACGGGCGCCGGCATCTATATCGATCATGTCAAAAATGTCTCCATTTCCGGGACGGCGGGGACAATCTACGGGGACATCAACGCAAAGACCGAGCTGAAGGATATCGATACGCTGACGCTGGAATCTGACATCAATCATAAAGATGAGTACAGGAATTATTACAATGGCGACGCGAAGATCGACAACACGATTTTTGTCGGCTATGGCAGCCGTGTGGACATCAGTGCTCAAAATACGGTCCTTTCAGCCCGCGGGCGCGCCATCGCCGCATCGGCTGCGAGCGTGGAAAACATCAATATCTCTGAAGGTTCATGGGAAACGGCTACGCCTTTTCCCGTGGTCAATGTGATCAGTGACCGCCTGACGATCAACGCCGCAACCCAAAAGAACAGCAGTGCTGCTGTCTTCAGCCATTTGGGCGCAGAAGTCAATCTGGGCAGCAAAGAGCATCGGATCACGGATCTGGTCTTTGGCAGGAACGAAGCAGCCGGCACGTATGCCAATATGGACCTGTACGCTGCCACGCCTGTCTATGAGGATAAGGCGGCCACCCGGAATGACAGATACAGCTCCACGATTGCAGAGGGCAGGAGCGCGGACGACTATATCAAATACCGGTCAGTCATCAACGTCTATGCGGAAAATGCGGAGTTTCATGCCAATACGAATGCGCTGAACGCCCGGAACGATTCTCTGATCAATGTAGATGCCCGCAAAGCTGTCATCAAAAGCAGGTACGGCAATGCCGCCACAATCAATTCCAGCGGCAATTCCACCGTAACCGTCACGGGTGCTGATATCACTGTTGTTAACCAGAACACCCATTATCTGAAAGACGGCGAAGCAGCTGCACCTGAAAAGCCCAAAGCAGCCATTTCTGCCGGCGGTTCGGTCAATCCTTCCCGTAAGGATCTGCTGCCGGACTATGGCGGTACGGACGATCCTGCCGGCGATGTCGTGATCCGCGCCGGCAAAAAGCTCCGTATCGACGGCAATATCATTGCGGACAGTACGCCCGCAAGGGCGGGAGGCAATTCTGTCGCCATCAACAAGGAAAACACCTCAGCCCTCGTTGATGTCACAGGCGATATCTATACCAGCGGGAACAATGAAGTGATTCTGACCCTTGGCGATGGCAGTGCCGCCGGGGAGGCGGGTGCCTCTTCTCTTACCGGTGCCATCCGGGATGATGCGTCGTCAAAGCCGGGATTTGCCTTTGACGATACCACATTTTCGGAAAAAGGCACGCAGCTTACAATGAAAGATGCCCGCTGGAACGTGACGGGTGACAGCGAAGTATCCGCCGTCCATATGGACGGCCGCAGCGTGCTCGATATGACTCAGTCCGAAGGCTTCCAGAAAGTAAAGATCAATCAGCTCACCGGTACGGGCACCATCAAAATGGATTACGACGACAAAAAAAGCAGCACCGACGGTTCCTCAGCGGATAAACTCTTCATCAACAGCCACAGCGGCACGCATTATCTGCTGCTCCATGAAGCAAATGGAACACCGCAGCTCACCGGAAATGCCAAAGGTACGGTCCTCGCAAGCATCGTCAGCGAAAACGGCCGTTTCCTGGCGGCTTCCGATGACAGGCTGACCTGGAACACCTACGAGCTGGACCGGAAGGCAAGCAGCACTGCTGGCTATACGGTGGACTGGTTCCTGAAAGATAAGAGCCGGGTCACTCCCGTCCCGCAGGTCCCCACCCGTTCTGAAGCGGCTGCCATGCAGTCTTATAACACCAGCTACTATCTGTGGCGGGACCAGAGCGAGCGCCTCAGCAAACGCCTGGGCATGGCCTGCTTTGACGAAGACCGGGAAGGCATCTGGACGAGGATGAGTGATTCATCGCTTAGCAGCGACGGTATCTTCGGCAGCGATACCAGGGTGAAGCGCTATACCATCGGGTATGATTTCAAGCATGACAGCGATGAGAAGCCGGCAGAGCCGGGCAGCAGGCAGACCCGTGATTTCAGCGGTCTTGCCTTTACCTATACCAAAGGCCGCAGCGGCATGGACAGCTTTGCGGTCGGCGGGGACCTGCGCACTGCGGGCGGACGCGGCGATATCCGCGGTTCCGCTCTCACTGCGTACCGGACGCACATCGCCCGGACCGGTGCCTATTCGGATCTTACCCTGCGTTACAGTACTTTTAAGAACGATTTCAAGTATGACGGCGCGGAAGGATCCGCTAAAAGTTACGGCATCCAGGCCGGCGCGGAGTACGGGTACCGCCTGGAAAACGCGGAAGGCTTCTTCATAACGCCCAACGCGTAGCTGACGCTGGGAAGACTTTATAACAGGGCCTTCGATACTTCCGCCGGTGTCCATGTGGCCCCCGGCCATCTGAACAGTGCCGTCTTAAGACTTGGCATCGATGCAGGCCGGAGGCTCACTGACAGCAGCCAGATCTACGCCAAGGTATCCTATAACAAGGAATTCGGCGACAAGACCGCTGCCATGTTCTCTCAGGATGGAGCGGCCGCCTTCCTTTGCGGCGGCAGCAACAGCACCTGGTGGGAATACGGCCTGGGCGTCGATTATAAAGTCGGTCACGCCAGCCACCTCTATATGGATATCGAGCGGGCAAGCGGCAGCAATTTCCAGAAGAACCATTCCTGGCGGATCGGCGCCCGCTTCGATTTCTGAAGGATCCTGCCGCGCACTCATTCCGGACTGAGTGCATCACAAAGACGCAGAAAGCTGTTTATACGGCATCCTGCGTCTTTTTGCTGTTTCATGGGTTGGCATGGTGTCCCATGGTGCATGGCTGCCGGCGTCCTGTGGTTTAATCATCTGTTTGTTTGCGGCAAAGTCGTCATCAGCAGAGCATTTGATTTTGTCCGCTTTCTTAGTAAAATGGAATCTGACAGTACTGGATTTGAGGAGGGAATAGGGTGCAGCTGAAAAAAATCGACCGGGACCTTACGGTCTGCAAGGTTGCGGACGTGAGTGAGCTTGATCTGAAGCAGGATTTCTATTGTTTATAGTAATATAAAAATACCCAGAATGTTCATTAAAAATTCCCCACCCTGATTGCTGATGAGGACCTATGTTTTCCACAAGAATAGAGCATCTTGAACAGATCCCCTCTATTATTTATCCTTTATCTTGTAATTGCCCAATTACAGGTAAAGGAGGAAAGGACATGCTCAATATGCTCCAAGTCAATTATATCAAAGAATTGTATTCTCAAGGCCAGTCAATTTCCCAAATTTTCGCCCGAAGAACGAACAACGAACAACGAAGAACGATTCCTCCATTGACTCTAAAAGGATGAATGTTTCCCATGACGATCCATCTGAAAAAATTCTATACCACGCAATAGATATATAAGAGGGCCGCCCTGCAAAATTGGCCTGCAATCCCGACAATCCCGATATTCCCGACACTCCCGAATTCCCCGATTCAAAGTTCTTTACCCTGTAGTTTCCATCTCATTTACCCCATGACTCGAAATTTCATGTATAATAGAAGTAATCATTTCTTATCAAAATGCAGCGGGGAGGAATTCTTTTGGCTGATTTCAACAATACTTACGACAAAGACCGGAAAGAGTGGAAGAAGCAGGATACGGATACCCAGATTATTTCCCGGGTGCCGCCCCAGAATATCGATGCGGAAAAAGCTGTCCTGGGAGCCATGCTTCTGGATAAAAATGCCATTGTCACTGCAGAAGATATGATGCTTTCGGCGCCGGATTTTTACCGGGAGGCGAATGCCATCATTTTCCAGGCCATCATGAATCTGTACCACCGGGGAGAGCCGGCAGATATTTTGACGGTGGTGGAAGAATTGAAAAAACTGGGCCGCCTCGATGATGTGGGCGGGATTCTCTATGTCAATGAACTTCCTGTTTCCGTAGTGAGCACGAAATCGGTGGACCGGTATGCGCAGATCGTGGAAGACAAGGCAAAACTCCGCCGTCTCATCGATGCAGCCGGGACCATTGCCGATGAAGCCTATTCCGAAAGGCAGGATGTGGCAGACATTACGGATAATTCGGAAAAGCTCATCCTTTCCGTCACCCGGGATGAAAGAAAAAGCGACTTCACCTCCATCGGTGAAGCGGTGCAGCAGGAACTTCATAATATTTCCGAAAAATATAGAAATAAAGTTTCCATCACCGGCCTGGCTACCGGATTTCCATCTCTCGATGCCCTGACCACCGGTTTCCAGAAAGGCGATTTCATCATTGTCGCTGCCCGTCCGTCCATGGGGAAAACGGCTTTTGTCCTGAATATGGCAAAGAATATGTCTATTTCCTCGGCCCACCGGTCGGTGGCTTTCTTTTCCCTTGAAATGTCCAGAGAGCAGCTGGTGCAGAGACTCCTCTGTTCCACGGCCCTGGTAGACAGTTCGAAACTCAGGACCGGCCGTATTTCCACCCAGAAAGAATGGGACCAGCTGGCCAATGCCGCTTCGGTCCTTATGGATGCGCCTCTTTATATCGATGATACCCCGGGCATTTCGGTTTCCGAAATCCGGTCCAAATGCCGCCGTCTGAAAGCGGAGCATGGCCTGGATATCATCATGATCGACTATCTCCAGCTCATGCAGGCCAAAAATGTAAGAAACGGGGATAACCGGCAGCAGGAAATTTCGGAAATTTCGAGATCCCTGAAGAGCCTTGCCCGCGAACTGAATGTGCCGGTCATCGCTCTTTCCCAGCTTTCCCGAAGCGTCGAAGCCCGCCAGGATCACCGGCCCTTCCTTTCGGACCTGCGTGAATCGGGATCCCTGGAACAGGATGCGGATCTCGTCAGCTTCCTCTATCGGGAAGCCTACTATAACCGGGAAATCGAAGACGATGATCCGAAGAAAAATGAAACCGAAATCATCGTGGCCAAGAACAGAAATGGCCCGGTGGATACGGTGAAACTCCACTTTGCCGGCCAGTTCACCCTCTTCTATGAAATGACGAACCAGGAACCGCCGCCGGATATGCAGTAAGAGGTGACCTATGGATTTATTTGGACACGAAGACCCCGAAGAATACGCCGAAAGGCGGCACCGGGAACTGCTGGGAACCGAGAAAGCAGAGCCCCATTTTGCCAGTCATGAAGAAATAGAAAAGGCCATACGGACCTGCGAGGCCTGCCCTCTCCGGAAAGAAGGAGGCCTGGGACCGGTCCTTTCCTCGGGCCCTTCCGATTCGCCCCTGATGATCGTGGGAGAAGGACCGGGAGGGGTCGAAGATGATTACGGAGCGCCCCTGATCGGGCCCTCCGGACAGCTCCTCGATAAAGCCCTCTTTTCCGTGGGAATTACAAGAGACCATGTGTATGTGACGAATATCGTCAAATGCAGGCCCCATGGAAACCGGACCCCCACCATCCAGGAAGGAAGCTTCTGCGGCTCCATCTGGCTGGTGAAGGAAATAGAACTGATACGGCCAAAAGTCATCGTAGGCCTTGGAAAAGTGGCCCTCCGCTTTTTCCTCGGACGGGACGCAGGAATCATCCGCTCCAGGGGACACTGGATCAATTATCACGGAATCCCCGTGATGCCCACCTTCCATCCCGCCTACCTGTTACGGCAGAGCGGACGGGAACTGGTGAATGCCAAATGGCAGGTCTACTACGATCTTTTAGCCGCCAAAGAGCAGGCCCGGAAAGCAGCGCCGGACTGGGTCTGGAAGAGCGAGGTTCCGCCGAATCTTCTCGCATCCCTGGATGAAGAAAGGAAACGACGTCACAGAGTTTAAAGTTATCAGTTCTCAGTTATCAGTTATCAGTTGTTCCATTCAAGTGAAATGACTTTTTGTTCAATTGGAATCTATGTAAGAATTCCTTTTTCTGTAAACTGCGAACTGATAACTGAGGACTACCTGATAGATGGTCAATTAGTTTCTCATTCTTGGTGAGGTATTATCCCATGGCCGGTTTCAGAGATATTCAGGCATGGCAGAAAACCAGAATCCTGATTAAACAAGTCTATAAGATATGTGACAGACTTCCGGATTATGAAAAATACGGATTGGGAAGTCAGATGCGGCGAGCCGCCATTTCTATTTCCTGCAATATAGTAGAGGGTTCCGCCCGGGGAAGCTGGGTGGAATTCATACGGTTTCTGAAAATAGCCAGAGCATCTGCTGCGGAACTGGAAACACAGCTGATTCATTGTCATGATGTGGGCTTTTTTACGGAAGAAGAATTAATGGAAACCGCCCTTCTGGATCAGGAAGTCCAGCGTCTGATTAATGGCCTGATTCAGGGAATCAAAGACAAATGGGGCGTAAAAGAGGATCCATATGAGTATTGAAATGACTTGTATGGTATAGTTTATAAATAAATCAGATTATTTGCAGCAGAGAGCCGGTTGGCAGATATGGGAAAACTGATAACTGCTAACTGATAACTGCTAACTTTTTGGGGGATTAAGCCGAAATATGATTAAGAAGTTTTTATTAGTAACTGCTATTGCACTTTCCATTGCCGGAGCAGCCGTTGGAAATGCCCAGGCAAAAGGTTATTATGGAAACGGTTCCACTGAAATGACGGTGACCAAGAATAAAGAAACGAAAGTGATTGCGCCGGCAAAGAATGCCAAGAAAGCGCCTCCTTTCGAAGCCATTTCAGAGGAAAAAACGCCAGTCAAAAAAGAAGCGCCGAAAAAGCCGCGGTTTGAAGACAAGAGGATCGAAGTCAATCTGGCCAGCCGCCTTCTCACCCTGTACCAGGGGGATGTAGGCATCCGTATGTATCCTGTGGCTCCGGGCAGACCCGGAAAGGATACGGAGACACCGCTTGGCAGAAGAAAAGTGGTGGCCATGATCGAAAATCCGGAATGGGTAGATCCCGATGATGAAGAACATCCCGTTCCTTCCGGTCCGGAAAATCCGCTGGGCTACCGCTGGATCGGGATTGGCGGAAATTATGGCATTCATGGGACCAATAATCCGAACTCCATCGGAAATTATGCTTCCCACGGGTGCGTCCGCATGTATGAAAAAGATGTGGAAGACCTCTTTGCCCATATCGTAAAGGGAATTCCCGTAGATATTATTTATGAACGAGTGGTGGTCCAGGAAGAAACGGACCATACCGTGGCGTACTATATTTATCCGGACGGCTATAACCGTCAGCCTCTGGACGCCAGGGCAGTGCGGGAAAAACTCCGCCCCTTCGGCGTGGCCGGATTCCCCACGGATCAGGAACTGGAAAATGCCATCTATGCTTCCGATGGAAATCCCCACTATGTGGCCAAAGTCTATGACCTTTACGTCAAAGGGAAGAAACTGGAAACAAGAGCCTACGGCAAAGACGGTCATATCTATATCCCCGTATTCCCCGTGGCCCGGGCAGCAGGAATCCGGGCAGAATGGTCCCCGAATTTCCAGATGCTCACCACCCCTTACGGAAAAGCACCGGGCATTCAGAAATGGCATGCCCTTTACATCGATGCCAATGACGCACCGGCCCTGCTCCACCTGAATGCATCGCTGGATGAAAATTATAATGTGGAACTGAATTGAAAAAGTTATCAGTTATCAGTTCTTAGCGATCAGTGAAGGAAGGCCCGCCTCAAATGATGAAGCGGGCCATTTTTATATGGTGTATTGGATTATTTTTTAACGTGGAACAGGAATTTCCATTAAAAAAAGCGGCGCTTTTATTTTCTGCGCCGCACCTTCACTGCGAACTGTTCACTGCGAACTGATAACTTTTATTTCAGGCTTTTGAAACAGAATGGGCGGAAAGCTTTTCGCCCTTTTCATTTCTTCCAGTCATCCCATGTATCCGGAAATATGAATCCCAGCACCGTTCCTCCCAGGAGGATGGCGTACTTGATTCCGGCGGGCATGAAAAGATCGGAAATGATATACAGCAGCATCACCACGATGCAAAGCTCACTGCCCCGCGGATAGACACGATACCGCTGGAGCCAGGAAGCGCCCAGAAGTACATTGGCTAGGAGGGTCAGAAGAAATTGAAGGGCTCCGATGAGGATTTTACTTGCCGTATTTCCAAGGAGTCCGGAAAAAATAATAATCACCGTCATGAGGACGATGGGAAGAAGGACGGAAATAAGGACGAAAGGAAGACGCCTGGCAAAAGTCTTCCGCGAAATGATTTTCCGCGCATCAAAAGACGTCTTCTTCCAGGTAAGAAAAACGATCATCACCGCCGAAAGGACATATTCAGCGATAAAAAACAGATTGGACTGGTAGGGTGTCATAGCTCTCCTTATTCGATGAACGCATTTTCATCATTTTCCGCAAACAGCACATCCTCCGCGATATTTCCACGGTCTTCCTTCTGATTGACATACCGGGCAATCTCGATGAGATTCCCGTCGGGATCCCGGAGGTACAGGGACTTCATGGGCCCCCGCGCCCCGTGACGGTCCACAATTCCCGTAATGAGGGGTGCCTTTTTCCCTTTCAATTCCCTTTCCACCTCTTCCAGAGGCGTCTCCGTAATGATACAGAGATCGATACTTCCCTCTTTCGGATTCAGAGCCGCCGGCTGAAACTCCCCCGGCCGCTGATGGATATTGATTTTGCAGTTTCCGAAAAGAAAAGCATACCGCCCGTCCGCTTCAGAAAGGCTCATGCCCAGGATATCCCGGTAAAAATGGATGCACGCTTCCAGCTGCCCCGTGGTCAGCACGATATGGTCAAAATTGATGAGCTTCATAATATTTCTCCTTGATAAAGGGTACTTACCCATTTTAACCATTTTCGAGGAAAAGTGCAAAGAAAAGACGTGATTCGTGGTTCGTGGTTCGTGAAGGTGCGGCGCAAATTCATGGGCGCCGCAAATATGAATAAAAAGGGCAGTATGCTGCCCTGGTACGTATGAAACTGATTACGGAACCAAATGCAGGCTAAATGTCTCTAACCATCAGCATGCGATTGTTCAAGGCTCCCCAAGTTACTATAAAACCATTATCCCGAAAAACCCAAAAAAGGGCGCACTTACCCCAGGGTCCATTTTTTAGCTTTTTTCAGTTAGCGATTGCCATGGTAGATGGAATTTCTCCGGCCCAACCCAATTTTATTAACCCTTTTAAT
>NZ_JAZASU010000063.1:0-9901 GCF_036343215.1 Dialister sp. | reverse complement strand
TAATTGTCTGTTTTTAGGAGTAAATCCTTAAGTGTGTGCCATTACCTATCGAGGGGAGCCTTTCCCATTCGCATGCTTTGCTTTACTGTCACATGACAACAAAGAATACGGTCCTTTCACCCCCGCCTGTGCTGAGCCCCCATATATACTCATTGCCGCATCAGCGGCAATACCTTCACGAACCACGAACCACGAACCACGAAATCTCGAAATTTTCTCAAGCGGGGCGTGCCGTGGTGAGGCTAACTCACGAATACCGAAGCTGACTCAGACCACACCAGTCGTCAACGAGCTTTTACTCTACTACAGAGTATTTCCCATCCTTCATCTTCATCAGGATCAGATCCACCACGGGATCTCTCTTTTCATCGAAGGAGAAGGTGCCGCAGACGCCTTTGAAATCTTTCATAGCTGCCAGGGCATCGCGGATTTTCTTTGTATCCGTCGTGCTTTTTGCCCGTTTCATGGCATCCATGGCCATGTAAATTCCATCGTAGGAAGCTGCGGCAAACTGGTCCGGTGCGTGGCCGTATTTCTTTGTGTAATCAGCCACGAATTTCTGTACTTTTTCATCTTTTCTTTCCGGGGACCACATGGAGGAGACATAGACATTGTCTGCGGCGGCACCTGCCATTTTGCCCAGTTCCGGAGAAACGAAACCGTTATCTCCCAGGACCGGCTGGTTCATCCCCATTTCTCTCATCTTTTTCAGGATGCGGGAGCCTTCCTGATAGTAGGAGCAGACTACGATGACATCGGGATTTTTGGACTGGATATTGGTGAGCTGGGCAGAATATTCGCTGTCTTTGGAGCCGAAAGTTTCCACATCCACCACATTGACTCCCAGTTCATCCATGGTTTTCCGGAAATATTTCTGCGCCGTCACATGCTGTTCATTATCATGGGCATAGAGGACAGCGGCGGTCTTATAACCCAGGATTTTATAGGTTTTCTTCACGGTCTGGGGGATATTCTTTGATTCCGGTACGGAATTCCTGAAAATGCAGTCTCCCATGTCGGTGATATTTTCTGCCGTTACGGAAACTTCCAGGGATGGAACTTTTGCATTCTGGATGATAGGTCCTGCCGCTTTGGCTTCATTGGAAGTCATAGGTCCGATAAGGATGGCCGCTTTATTCTGGATCATTTTTTTCGTGGCATTCATGGCTTCTGCCGGAATGGCTTTTGTATCTTCAATCATTAAATCGATGGGGAAATCGCCTCTGGCATTGATTTCTTCCACAGCCATACGGACTCCTTCTTCTTCCGATTTGCCATAGGCCGCAGCTCCGCCGGAGAGGGCGGCGGAAAATCCGATTTTTGCCGCATTCTGGGCGCCGGAGGAAACGCCGTTTCCTTTATTTCCTCCGCAGCCTGCCATTCCTGCCATCACGATAGCTGCCATGGAACAGATGCCGATCATTTTCATTGCCTTTTTAAAATTTCTCATTTTCATTGCCTCCATTTTCTGTCCAGGCAGCTAAAACGCCCCTGGAGAATTCTTTGAAATTTCTCCAGGGGCGTCATCCGCGGTACCACCCTGTTTTATCGCTCAGCGGAGTATAAGGAGTCTCCCGTAAAAGAAAAGCCTCTGTCCCAAACGGGACAGAGGCGATATTCGCGGTACCACTCTGTATTATACTCCATGTCCATAACGGGGACTCCCGCCTTCTCTACTCTGTTCGATCCGGTGCTCCCAGGAGAGTTTCGTCTCATGCCCCATACCGGTTTTCACCATCCACCGGCTCTCTGCCATGGCCCTCAGGAGACTTTTTCCTGCTCATCGCTTTTTCTTAAGTTGCTTAAGATATTACACGATGGAAATATTTCTGTCAAGGGGGATTTCAGAAAAAAGTGATCAGTGGTCAGAGGTTAGCCATTAGCCGTCAGTTGTCAGCAGCCGGAAAAACAGTCGAATGATTTCAGTGTATTTCATCTGAAAGCAGCCATTTCAAAGCATTCATTTTGCGAATGCCGTTATAACTGGCTTCGGATTCCAGTTCATCGAGGGTGAGAAGAAACTTGGGATACTGATCCTGAATCTGCTGCAATGGTTTCAGTTCCCTTTCAAGGACCATGGGATCCAGCGTGGAGAGGGCCACCTGATAATATTGCGGTCCTTCATTTCCTAAAGCCACGAAATCCACCTCGGTCTGATCCATTTTTCCCACATACACCGTTTTATAGCGCCGAAGGAGTTCCAGATAGATCACATTTTCCAGCTGATGGCCCAAGTCTTCGCCCCGCCGTCCGAGCGCCCTGTTTCTCATGCCCAGGTCCACGGCATAATATTTCGACAGAGTAGACAAAAGCTGCTTACCCCGGATATTATAGCGGGGCGCTTCGTAGAGAATCAGACTGTCTTTCAATCCTTTCACATATTTTTCCAAAGTTTTGCTGTCCGTTTTCCTGCCCATACTGGTCAGGGAATCCGCAATCTTTTTGATGGAAATCAGGCTTCCCACATTGTCCATGAGGAAACGAAAAACACTTTCCAGCCGCATGACGTCAGTGATTCGATGCCTGGCTGCCACATCTTTCAGCATAATCGTACTGTAAATCCCGTCCAGGTACACGTCGACATCTTCCTGCCTGCCATCAAACCGCAGTGTATAGGGGAAAGAGCCCTGCTGAAGGTATGCATTGAAATTGGCCATTACGCTTCTCTTAGACGCATTGGCATCGCCTGTACAGAATTCCCGAAAAGACAGGGGAAGCATGGAAATCTCCACATACCGGCCGGCCAGAAGCGTGGCCAATTCTCCCGACATAAACCAGGCATTAGAACCAGTCATGTAAATATCCAGATTGCTGTGAAGAAAAAGGCTGTCCACAGCCCTTTCAAACTGCGGGACCTGCTGGATTTCATCAAGAAATATATAATTCATCCTGTCCGGGAGTGCGTGAGAGAGCACATATTCGTGAAGCTTCCTGTAATCGGTGAGCGCTGAAAACCGTAAATCTTCGAAATTAATGGAAATCATCTGCTCCGGGGACACATTTTCTTTCAGGAGCTGCCTTTGAAACAGGGTAAATAAAGTAGACTTCCCACAGCGCCGCACGCCGGAAATGACTTTAATCAGCCGCTTTTCCCTGAACTGCTGCAGGAAATTCAAATAATCAGGACGAGATATAAGTTCCATCAGTTTCACCCCCGAAATGATTTTCATTTTATTTTCTCCATTATAATCCAAAAATGTCATGAAAAAAGAAGTTTTTGGAAATAAATCCAAAAACTTCTGAATTTTAAATACTTTTTGGATTATAATCCCAAAAGTATAATTCGAACACAGGCGAAACATCAAAATAATCAGTCTGAGAGCGCAGTCATTCTCACGAACAGGATTCTGATCACTTTTTATCACACTTTTTTCGAAAGAGGCAAAAAAGAAAGTACGCCCCTCATTCACTTTCCCGCCCACTCCGCCACTTCCGGAAGAGTCAGTGAAAAATGAATCACCACGTCGGGATAGCCCTTCACGGGGAGCCATCCCCGGATTTTTCCCTCTGAGGGCCGGTCGATGCCTGCTTTTCCCGTAGACAGGACTCTCAGTTTGAGGCAGCCCCGGTGATTTTCCGGCGATTTCCTCGCTGCGCAGATTTCGCCCACTTTCATGCCCTGAGAAGCAGCAAAAGGATTCACCGCAAGGGTATGATGAGTCCGGTCCACAATCCTCGCCACTCCCGGGAATGTATCCCAGGTCTCATGGAAAGAATGGATGAGATCGGTGTAGTCCTGCTCCATAATTCTGCTCCTTTGATGGTTTTTCGTTTTTAGCCGCTAGTTATCAGTTTTCGGTTATCAGTTGTCCAAAAGTCCCCGATAACTCCGAAATCCGGGAAATGGACTCGAAGGGGCTCACCGATGCAAGGCTGACTCCCGAATACTGTATGAGCCCCAATCCACAGCAACTGCCAAACTGTACAAAGATATACGTTACGCATGGAACATGTATAGTCAATTCCGATGGCGGCCATCGTACGCCCCTTCACCCTGTCGGGAGCTCCCCTGACGCGGGGAGCAAGTCATGAGCGATGTCGGACTATGCGTGTCACAAAAGTCAATCCGCCTCGCCTGTGCACATTACCCATACAAAATTCCGGCGCATCAGCGCCGCACCTTCCCGATACCCCCGACAGCCCCGATCCCCCCGAAATCTCGAAAATGGGCTGAAAGCCATATGCCGTGGTGAGGCTAAGACCCGAAAGCCGTATGAGACTCAAACCCGGGTAACTGCCCATCGTCTCGTCAGTTCCCATATAAAATCATTGGCTGCATCAGCAGCCAATCCTTCACGAACCACGAATCACGAACCACGAAATCTCGAAATTTTCTCGAATGGGGCGTGCCGTGGTGAGGCTAACTCACGAATACCGTACGAGACTCAACCCCTGGGTAACTGCCAATTGACTCATTCAATTCCCCATATATACTCATTGCCGCATCAGCGGCAATACCTTCACGAACCACGAATCACGAACCACGAAATCTCGAAATAGACTAGAAAGCGGCTCGCCGAGGTGAGGCTAACTCACGAATACCGTATGAGACTCAACCCCGGGTAACTGCTTAATGACGCTCTATCTTCACATACTCCTCCCCCAGTTTATCGATTCCCGCTTTTCCTCCGGTGAGGTCGGTGAAGAAGCGGAGATGGGTTTTTGCCTCGCCCGGGAGGCAGAGAATGGTCATCCGTACTTTGTCTGCAAAGCTGCGGTTTTTGACGATGATATCCTTGTCTTTAATATAATTTTCAAATCCCCCCACCGCCGGATAGGGCAGGATGATTTCATAGCATTCATAAGGGGTATACATGACGATGGATGCTTCTTTGACACAATCGGCCAGAGAAGTGCTGTAAGCTCTTGTGAGGCCTCCGGCACCCAGTTTGATTCCCCCGAAATAACGGGTCACGACAGCCAGGACATTGGTGAGTTTCTGCATCTGAAGCACATGAAGCATGGGATGGCCCGCCGTTCCCTGGGGTTCTCCGTCATCTCCCGATTTTTCGAGGATTCTTTCTGTCCCGATCCGCCAGGCATAGCAGTTATGGGTGGCATCCTTATATTGTCTGCGAAAGCCATCCAGTGCCCTCTGGGCTTCCTCTTCGGAACTGACCGGCACCAGATGGGCAATGAATATGGATTTTTTGATTTCCGTTTCTTTATGAAATGGTTCCGCCGGTGCGGCGTAAGGAATAAGCATAGATCCTCCCCTTTGATTCCAACTATCCCAGGAATGAGACCGGCACGGCCCGGGAACCGTTTTTAAATGGTTTCGGCTCTCTGATCATGGCGATGGTACCGCCGGGATTTCTGGAAATACCGGAATCATCGAGCATGGAAAAATCGGCCATGGTGGGAAGCGTGGGATGAGAGGAAAGACTGAAATCCACAGGATGAAGGAAACCGCCTTCCTCAAAGAGCAGGGGGATTTCCCTTTTATTGGCTTCCCGGTAATAATAAAGCTGTTTCCTGATTCCCTGATGAATGTAACTTTTCCGGATTTCCGAAATGATGTAATTGTTATAAAGGGCTTCCCGCAAACCGCCGGTCATGGCAGCAACCGGGGAATTCCTGTTTCTTAAATAGCACACCAGTCCCGTATCCGCAAAGTAGAGCTTCGATGTGCGGATGGCTTTTTTCAAAGAAGGGTGAGTATAGGCAGGGAGGAAATAAATCACGCCCAGAGCTTCCAGAAGGTGCACCCATTTTCTCGCCGTAACGGGATTAATATCCGCTTCCCGGGCCAGGCCCTCATAATTCAGGGACTGGTCATCATCGGCGGCGAGGACCATGAGGAAATCCAGAAATTTCCGGGAACTCCGGAGCCGTACGTGCTTCTTCACGTCTGTTTCAATCAGAGAAGAAACATAACCCGCATAAAAAGCGGCGCGGTCCATGCCTCCCCGGACGGCAGGCATGAAGCCGGTCCATATTTCCCTGAAAATATCCCTGTCTGAACGGCGGGGCGCCAGAGTTTCCGCCATTTCCAGCTTTTTCAGGGAAAATTCAAAAGGCGCAAGACTGATGCCATCGATTTCCATCATGGAAAGAGGGGCCAGTTCAAAAAGGGCCGCCTGATTTTCTTCAAAATACACC
The DNA here is from genome assembly GCF_036343215.1 of Dialister sp. GTDB lineage: Bacteria > Bacillota > Negativicutes > Veillonellales > Dialisteraceae > Dialister. The sequence goes on along the minus strand of NZ_JAZASU010000063.1, from coordinate 3,799 downwards.
TTTTCCGGAAGACGTCCGGAATAAGCCAGCCAGTAATCACCGGGCCGGGCAGATGAAAGGGGCAGCGTCAGAAAAAGGGAAGACACTTCCTCCGCATCGTCGATGAAAATAGGAGGCTTGTGCATTTCAAAAAAGCGGTCCGGATCCTTCTTCGCCAGTTTCCGTGCCCTTTCATCGGAAAGACTCACATACGCCCTGTCCTCCGACGCCAGTTTCTGAAGCAGTGTCGTCTTTCCGGCCCCCCGCGGACCGCTCAAAAGCAGGAGCGGATATTTTCCGCCTGCCTCCCGCAATTTCCCCTCTAAAGTCCGGGAAATATAATTCATTCACTCACCCCCTATCTGTATAACTTTTATACTTATAATTTTAACTGAACTTATGAAATCTGACAACCGGATAAAGACACTCTGTGAGAAACGCTGGATTTTCATTCTGATGAAACGGGGAGTTCCATTCCGACGAAAATGACAGGGCCATCGCATTCCGGTCGGAAAATATACGTGTATTCAAACCACAGAATCCCGGGCAGCCTTCTTTTCCGTCTGCCCATAGTCCCCCATAAAAAATGAGGATGTATAGAAATAGAAATCATTACTTTTAAAAACTTCAGGGGAAACAGTGATCAGTTCGCAGTTGTAGTGGGCCATTACGCAGGAGAAGCGGCCTTTTTATATAAAAAATTGAATCATTTCCGATGAAAACCGTGTATAAAAATAGCCCGCCATCTCATTTGATGCGGGCCTCCTCCACCAGGAACTATGAACTGAAAACTGATCACTTTATAAATTTCAGTCATTCAATAGATTGTGTAATTATTGTACAGCCCCACCTTCCCGAATCACGAAATCTCAAAAATGAGCTTAAAGCGGCATGCCGTGGTGAGGCTAACCCACGAAAACCGTATGTATCTCTGCCCCCGGTAACTACCGGAAGTCTCAAGCTCCGAAATTCTTCTCCTGCTCCAGCATCCGTTTCAGCGTCTTTTCAGTCACCGGGAAATCGATGAGATCCCCTTCGCCGTTTACATATTTCACGGTGTAGGGCACATCCAGAATCTGTTCGCGGGTAAATCCAAAGTAACGGACATAGTGGGAATGCGGCATCAGGCTGTCAATGACCGGATTCATTTCATAGCGGGGATAAATCCGTTTCCCCTCTTTTTCGATGACCAGATGCTCGGACCGGTTGCTCCCCTTGGTTTCCATGGAATAGGAAATGAGGTGATGCACCGGCATATAGGCAGGAGCCACGAAAAGGATATCCTGATTCGAAAGAAGGACGTCCTTGAAATTTTCCGGAACTTCCAGAAGCCGCAGGTCTTCGGTGGAAGAAATATACATACCTGCGGTATAAGGAGTCACGACGACTACCTGGTTGGAACCGATCGTTCCATGACGCATTTCCACCCCATAATGCATGGGATTTTCCAGGAGCCCGTGTTTTTTCACGGTCTTCCCCTTTGCCCACATGGCATCATAAGAAGCAGAATCCAGGGTCATGAAATCGGCAGCGCCGGCAAAAGAAAGGGGCAGGAAAGCCATGGCCGAAAGCGCTAAAGCAGCAAGAAATTTCTTTTTCATGTTTTTTCTCCTTGAGAAAGAAAACTTAATCCCATTCTTCCGGGATAGCTTCAGGGAATTAGTTATCAGTTAATAGTTATCAGTTCTCAGTGAATGAGGCCGGCATCAGCATAGAAAGCCGGCCTTTTTTATACCTTCCTGCGCCTTCCGGATTTTAAAGGCGCCACCTTTTCTGAGAACTGTGAACTGTTAACTGATAACTTTAATTAACAGTTTTTATATTCACAGTGCCCCATTCACAAACCGGTTACTTGATATACGGCACTACCGCACTCCCATGAGGGATGACGTTGATGGTATAATCCGTTTTTCCTTCTTCCGCCAGTTTTTTCTGCGCCAGTTCCCAGGCTTCAGACACGGTGGCTACCGGAATCTGATGGGTCCTTTCGGCAAGGATTTTGAAATTTTCCGGTTTTGTCACGATATACACGGTATGGGTCATGGCAGTAATGAGGTTATCGAAAGCCACGAAAAATGGAATGGTGAAGCAGGCACGGAGGCCCTTTTCCATTTCCATCAGGTTCGGATACTTGAAACTTCCCAGATAAGCCGGCGGTTCCATGAGATCTTCCGCTTCAATCATAGTGATGATGATACCGCCTTTTTTCGCGGAAATTTCAGCCGCCGTGTAGCACTTGGTCCCCTGGTACAGATTCGTATCTTTCGGATAACCGCCGGCAGAAACGATGGTCACATCCGCCTGCTGTTTCATGGGAACTTTCTGCAGGCGGAATACCCGCCTTGTCCCTTCCAGCCAGGCTTCATAGGGATCACCGGCCACCATGGAAGCGATTTCTCCTTCTTCATTGATGATGGAATGAACGAGGAAACAGGGTTTCACCATATCACAGGCTTCCTGCATATCTTCGGAAACCGGATTGTGCTCGATCTTGAGGACCTGGGCATCCGGATTCAGTCCGCTTCCCAATTCATCCCCCAGGGCATGGCAGTGATTCTGCTGGATTGTATCCCAGCCGGCAACCCCCGGGAGGATCAGTTTCCTTCCGCCGCCAAAGCCTGCCATTTCGTGGGTGGAAACCGCATTGATGAGGATGATTTTATCTGCTTTCACCACGCGGGTATCAATCCATACATCAGTCCCCCGGGAAGTCACGCCCATATGGGTAAGCATGGATTTATCTGTGGAAACATGCTGGTACATCTTAATGCGCTTTGCCACTTCTTCCCCCACGCAGGTGATATTTTCCTCATCCCGGTGAGGCCTGTGGGTTCCCTGGGCAAAAACGATGTACATATCTTCATCCGAAATGCCCGAGCGGTTCAGTTCATTCACCACATGAATGGTAAATTCCCTTGCCCTGTTCCAGGCCCGGGTAATATCGGCCACCACGAGACAGACCTTGTCGCCTTTTTTCACCAGTTCCGAAAGAGGTTTCGAACCAATCGGATGGCGCATAGCTTCCAGCGTGGCTTCCTTCACATCACAGGCAGGAGTCGGCACTCCCACCAAAACATCAGAAATATGCTCCTCCGGCAGAAACACGGACTGGGTTCCCCGGCCATAGGGCAGCTTGAATTCTTTAAGAGCCATATTTTTCCTCCCGTACTACTTGAATTATTTTACTTATTATACTTTAGATAGAAATCAGTTACCAGTTGTTGGATAAACAGGGCAGGAAAATTTTAATGCATAATCGTTCTTCGTTCTTCGTTGTTCGTTCTTCGTGAAGGTGGCGGCGCTGATGCGCCGCAAATTTTTATGAGATTGAATGAGTCAATAGGCAGATACTGTGGATTGAGTTTCATTCGGTATTCGGGTCTTAGCCTCACCACGGCATGCAGCATTCAGCCCATTTCCGAGATTTCGGGGCGCGGGGCTCGGGATGCGGGGGGCGGGAAGGTGTGCCGCTGATGCGGCACATTTTTTATTGGGAATGTGCACAGACGGGGTTGAAAAGCCCCGTACTGCACCTTTATCACTAAACTCTCCCGGCAATTTCGTCCAGCGTCCCCCATCGGGGGAAGCTCCGCCAAAGGCGGTGAAGGGAGCTTACTATCGTACAAGTCGAAAATGACTCAAATTCCGAAATGCCTCAACAGTCCACAGCCGAGAATGGGAAAGGCTCCCCTCGAAAGGGGAGCTCGTTATTCTATAATTCTAAGTGCAACAGGAGCTAATATGATTTGTTTAAGAATCTGGTTTCCTCTCTATCCGGCATCCCTTGACGGGTCCTGAGCAAAATGATAAAATCTCCGGC
>NZ_JAZASU010000062.1:0-10004 GCF_036343215.1 Dialister sp. | reverse complement strand
GAAAGTCGCACCCCATGAGGGTGCGTGGATTGAAATTGAGTATCGTCGAAAATTTGGACGATGCAGGAGTGTCGCACCCCATGAGGGTGCGTGGATTGAAATGTTGACTTGTGCATGTATGAATATAAATGTTATGGTCGCACCCCATGAGGGTGCGTGGATTGAAATATCGTACTTAGCCAGGTATTCACGGCGGTTGAATGTCGCACCCCATGAGGGTGCGTGGATTGAAATTGCTTCGGTGCCTTCAGTTCCAGAAAGTCAGAGAGTCGCACCCCATGAGGGTGCGTGGATTGAAATGACTTGGAAGTCTTCTATACAAGTTTGGAAAAAGGTCGCACCCCATGAGGGTGCGTGGATTGAAATCTGTGCTTCATGTTCAGCATGTTCATTGACTGCCTGTCGCACCCCATGAGGGTGCGTGGATTGAAATCCCGGGAATGCAAAGGCGTTATCCTCCCTCGCCGGTGTCGCACCCCATGAGGGTGCGTGGATTGAAATACCTCCACATGATGACCGCAAATCGCGACTTCTTTTGTCGCACCCCATGAGGGTGCGTGGATTGAAATATTTTGATGCATTCATTAATTCCTGCGCCCTTGGTCGCACCCCATGAGGGTGCGTGGATTGAAATTCGATGCGGATGAGGTCGAACACGCTGATGCGGGTGTCGCACCCCATGAGGGTGCGTGGATTGAAATACCGTGCTGTTATTATAGGTATTGCCTACCTCAAAGTCGCACCCCATGAGGGTGCGTGGATTGAAATAACGAAGGAAGCTTTGAACCGCTCGGCTCCGATTGTCGCACCCCATGAGGGTGCGTGGATTGAAATACCGCCAGCTTCATTGATGATCGCCGGACCGCCTGGTCGCACCCCATGAGGGTGCGTGGATTGAAATATGAGCTTCGATGCCGTTATGACCGGTGCTGCCGTGTCGCACCCCATGAGGGTGCGTGGATTGAAATGACGATGAAACGAAGAAAGGTTTCACTGGAGCCCAGTCGCACCCCATGAGGGTGCGTGGATTGAAATACCATGAAATTGCGCCATATCCTTTTGGCGTTATTGTCGCACCCCATGAGGGTGCGTGGATTGAAATTTGAATTCAGTATGGAAGGGGATGAATTCTTTTGTCGCACCCCATGAGGGTGCGTGGATTGAAATTCATCCATCTCGAAGCCGATGAAGTGGCGCTCCTGTCGCACCCCATGAGGGTGCGTGGATTGAAATATGAAGTTCTGAATGTCAGTGTCAGTGTTGTCCACGGTCGCACCCCATGAGGGTGCGTGGATTGAAATTATATCCCTTCGGCTGACGTGCCCAACTATGCGCCGTCGCACCCCATGAGGGTGCGTGGATTGAAATTAGGGGATTGATCCATAAAGTCCCCGTCCACTTGGTCGCACCCCATGAGGGTGCGTGGATTGAAATTGCTTCTAATGCAAGCAAGAGCGAGACCAATGCGAGTCGCACCCCATGAGGGTGCGTGGATTGAAATTGTGCGGAGAGGGCAATGTTGGCCTTGCTGATGGTGCGTCGCACCCCATGAGGGTGCGTGGATTGAAATACTTAGATTTTTTAGAAAGTTCGGCGTATGCGTTGTCGCACCCCATGAGGGTGCGTGGATTGAAATGATCCGCATAGCTTTATTGGATGGGGACTCGTACGGGGTCGCACCCCATGAGGGTGCGTGGATTGAAATATGGTATCGTCCGGCCGCCTGTCTAATAATTTATCGTCGCACCCCATGAGGGTGCGTGGATTGAAATAAGGATGGAACGGTGGCCTGGCAGGGCAAACATGAGGTCGCACCCCATGAGGGTGCGTGGATTGAAATTGGGTGAAGTTGGTTTTATACCAGACATCCCCCTGGTCGCACCCCATGAGGGTGCGTGGATTGAAATAGCAATCAGGAACACACCATGGACCTCGAGGTCCGGTCGCACCCCATGAGGGTGCGTGGATTGAAATTTTCTGGAGATTATTCAGGAAGCTCTGCAGGATGTCGCACCCCATGAGGGTGCGTGGATTGAAATTTCGACATGGGAGAAACGGAATGCCGTACATCAAAGTCGCACCCCATGAGGGTGCGTGGATTGAAATGTAGATATCAACACCTTTGCTAAAGCCTTTGCAGTGTCGCACCCCATGAGGGTGCGTGGATTGAAATATAAACAGTACAGGAGCGGAAGATGATGAAAAAGAAGGTCGCACCCCATGAGGGTGCGTGGATTGAAATCCGCCGACTTGCACATACCGCTACACCGTCAACGTCGCACCCCATGAGGGTACGTGGATTGAAATCAGCTGGGGTACAAGGGACTCATCGACCTGGCATAGTCGCACCCTGCGAGGGTGCGTGGAATTTTGTTTATATGGTTGGATAATTCACATTTAGGGAGGTAATTTTCCAGAATACGTTAAATTCCTTAATGGTTTTGCTATCTATAATAAGAAGAAGCTGCCGTTATATTAGGAGAGGAAAGAAAGTAGTGGTGCATGAAAAAGATATTAATTACTCTTTTGGCTCTTGGGATTGCCGGAAATGCGTATGCAGCGAATCTTTTGATGGATGTGAAATCGAAAGATTATGATTCATCTATGGCTCTTATTGAAATCAATAGAGCAATTACAACAGTGGCTGAAAAATCGACTGATAATTATACATTACGAGCAAAGCCAATGATTAGTAATGCTTTGATAGACGGTACCGAATGGAGATCAGATCTGCCGTACTCCACAGTAAAAGGAATGGTCGAAAATAAAGCTAATGGTTATATTTTTTATAGTAGAAGTAAATACAATAGCTTTGCCTGCACGCTAACGGGGATTTCTTTGGATATAACTAATAATAAGGATATGCCCCTTGTTATTGATATCAATCAGTCTTGTATGAAGGTGGGGGATTTTGAAGGCCAGCCTTTTTACACAGGTAAGTTCATGGATGCTGGAGCTTCATCTCAGCCTCCGGTTGTTGTAGGACCAAAAGCAACCAAGTCTGTTCTTTTGCGAAGATCGGATTTTAAATTCAGATCGTCCGGCATGGCAGCAGGATGGCTTGTACCGTTATATCCGATGGACTTTGATAACATTTCCATTGAACTTGATCTGAAGATTGATGATGCTTATGAAGCTCTGACTGCAACCGGAAAAATTGATATGACGAACTTGCAGAAATATGATTTGGATTATCAGTGGAATAAAAATAAGAAGAAATATGATTAATGGGATCATAAAAAAGCACCTTTCGAAAGGGAGGTGCTTTTTCTATGCCCCTCCGGCGGGGTTTCCGGCAGCGGGAAAGGGGAATTTCTATGGGACCCTGATGGGAAAAAATCAAAAAGGGCGGCACTATAGGAATTGTGTGCCGCCACCATCCCGATTCCCGAATCCCGATCAACGTACAGTTTCGAAGACAGCTATTCAATCAAAGTTTCAACACTTTCAGTCCCTGATGGGGGTCTGGGAACTGGGAACTTCTATGCGTGAAAAACAAAAAAGCCGCCCAGATAATGGACGGCTTTCGGGCAGCAAAATTCTCCCTTTTGAGATGGATTTTTCGTTGACCGGAATTCCGATCTTACCTGTCAATCGGCTGCAGAAATTCCTACGTTTGGATATGACATCTCGTGACCAGGGTACGCTCTTGGGGTGCGCGGATCCGAAATTGTATCGCTTGACTCGACGGGAGTTTATTCTGATGTAAAAATACTGGAATTGTGAAGTTCCTCGAGGATTGGAAAGCATATGGAACACGTGGGTCTTGCTCCGGATCCGCCTGAAATTTCTACGCGCGGGGCGGATCGGATGGAGCTCGGCCCGAGGCCTCGTTCTTCTTGCCTTCCTGTGGATATAGTCGAGAAAAACCCCATTTTATATCATTAGAATTTTATTAAGCTTTTGAGTTCGGGAAGTATTCAGGATTTTCCCCTGACCTTTCCATAGGGTTTCAGCCTTCCTGCAGCTTCAGACATGGGAGGTCATGTTTCTCGTCCCGGCGCCCTCGCCGGACTGCGGGCGCCAGAAAAAGTAAGAAAAGGGGAGAAGGATCACCGGTGGAACCCGGAAATCACACAGAAAAGCCTCATGAGCCGAAAGGTTCATGAGGCTTTTCCAATGGAAATGCCCCTTTCCGGTGATTGGCGGAAAAGGGCATTGGATGCGGATAAAACCCCAAAGGGTAATACGCTATTGCAATAAGACTGAAAGGTTTCATCCTCGATTATATTGGGGAGTTTCAATACCCCAAAGGGTAATACGCTATTGCAATTCAATAGCTTCCAGTCTCCAGAAGCAATGAAGTTTCAATACCCCAAAGGGTAATACGCTATTGCAATCTTGAAAGACATTGAAGATAAATATCAGATTTTATTGTTTCAATACCCCAAAGGGTAATACGCTATTGCAATAGCGGGCCCCGGGAGCCCTGTATTTATGGGCTTTCTGAGAGCCATTTGGAAAACCGATGGCGGAAATCGGCCTTTTTGAAAGATTTTCGGAAAAATCGCCCGCGGTCAATTTTGAAAAAGTCCTGAAAAGTAAGCTCCTATAGGAGAAATGGGACTTTTTTTGATTTTGGCAAACCGCCTTCGTATCCTTTCCTGTATTTTAGGGCTTTCCGGGGTTTTCTGTCAAGAGGGCCATCGGTTTTCCATTCTCATTTAGAAGGCGAAAAATTGGATGAGCATCGATAAAATCTGACTTTTTTCATTCACAATGGATCTGGCAAACCTGTGGAGCCTGAAATCGCCTGATTTGATCGGACTTTTCAGTCTTTCGCAGCACTTCCGGACTGAAAAAACTTTCGGCCGAAGACCGTCAGTTCGTCAGGCTCCCCCTGGGGGGAGCTGGCGCTGAAGGCGTCAGAGGGGGGAGGGATGGGAAATGGCGGCCAGAGGCTGCCTGATGAAAACCCGGAATTTCTATGCGGGAAATATAAAAATGGTGCTGCTATATGATTTGTACCGCGCCACCGCCCCGAGTCCCGATTGATACAAGGTCATTGAAAAAGGCTATTCTTTCAAAGTTTCTACTCTTTCAGCCCCTGATGGAACTCTCAGGAATTATCGATTCTTCGAATCGATTTGCCCTCTCACCGCTGTCGCGGTGTTCCCGGGGGAGAGTCCTTGCTTAACGATAGTGTCACTTATTACGCGTACCTTTCGTCAGTTAGTCTCGTATGTGCCATGTGACCTTTCCTGTATATAAAATGCGGCGCCCATGAATTTGCGCCGCACCTTCCCGAGTCCCGACGTCCCGATTCCCGAACGATGCAAGGTTATCGAAGACAGCTATTTCTTCAAAGTTTCAACGTTTTCAGTCCCTGATGTAATTCCAGGGAATTTTGATTTCTTTCATGATGTGCCTCCTTTGCAGTTTTATTTCCTCTGGTTTCATTATAGCTTTCCCCGGGCAGATCCGGGGCGCTCCATAGGGGACAAAAAGCGGTGCCTCACTGGCGGGGGCACCGCTTTTTGTTATTTCGTTTTTATGTCCTTGATCAGAGCATAAGCGCTATTATAGTAGGATTCCACTCTATCTTTCATATTTCTCAGGTAGATATCGGATTTCCCTTTAATGTCGAGATCATCCAGTCTAATGACCTGTTTATTTTTAAAGTCAAAGGTTAATGCCATCACGTAATCGGGATTGTCAGGATTGGGCACTTCTTTTGAAAAGTAAAAGGTTCCAATCTGCTTTTTCGGATTATACTGGTAATAGTCTGTACAGATCATGTAGTTGTATTTTTCATCCGAATAGGTCCACTGCCAGTCGTGGACTTCTTTTCCTAAAAGTGGTGGTTTCCCGTTTGCTTTCAATACGATATTTGCCAGCCTTTCAAAGACTGAAGCCGGATGTATATCATGCTTTACGAAATCGTCATGATTTGTCTCCCTGTAACCGTTGTAATCGGGAACATAACAATAATATATGATAGTGTCGACTCTCTTTTTGGGCAGGCTTATGCAGTAATATGTTTTCGCCGGGTTTCCATTTATGTCTATGGCTTTGGTCCATATAAATATTTTGTTTTTATCAACCCAGCTTGTGTCGAGATTTACATAAGTAGTAAATGTTTTATCCCATTCCATGTCATAGAAATTGTATGCCTTCACCAGATTTTCCGCCCCGGTCATGGTAAAGGAGCCGATGGCCAGCGCTCCTGCCAGCAGCAATGTTTTCCAGATTTTCATAATATCCCCTCCCCGCGAGAATACGAAATGATCTGACTTCAGTATATCATTTCCGGAGGGATTGCGGTGGAATATGGGGGCTTTTGTGGAAATATAAAAAGGCGCGGCTATATGATTTGTGCCGCCACGGCTTTCCCGGGATTGTTTCGTCAGTTAGCCTCGTATGTGCCTGGTACCGAACCCTGCGCATGTACCCTTATCATCATTTTCGACTTGTGCCTGCTTGACATCCCCTCACCGCATTCGCGGAGCTCCCCGCACTTCGGGGAGCTCTTTCTTTCCGATAGAGTCAATTGGTACAAGTATGTTTCGTTAGTTAGTCTCGTATGTGCCTTGCGGCGATAAAACACCTATCCGCCTCCGCTTCGCTCCGGCACCTTCCCATCCAGGGAAGGTGGGGCCCTGCAGCATTTTTTCTTGTTTCCTCATATGCGGCTTGATTGTGTAGTGCAGGAGAATATAAAAAAGGCGCGGCTTCATGAATTGTGCCGCGCCACCGCCCCGAGTCCCGATTCCCGAGTCCCGATCGATTCAAAGTCTCGAAGACAGCTGAAAATGCAAAGTTTCGAAGAATTCAGCCCCCATGGACCCACTGGGAACCGGGAACTTCCATGGAACCATATAAAAAAGGCGCGGCTTCATGAATTGTGCCGCGCCACCGTCCCGAGTCCCGTTTCCCGAGTCCCGATCGATTCAAAGTCCCGAAGACAGCTGATAATGCAAAGTTTCAAAGAACCCGGTCACTGATAACTGATAACTGCGAACTGATAACTTTTTATTTCAGCCTTTCCTTATTTCTTTCATCATTTCATAAACGGTCGTCAGCGGGAGTCCCACTACATTATCATAGGATCCGGTAATTCCTGTCACGAGGAGTGTTCCCTGTCCCTGGATTCCGTAGGCTCCGGCTTTGTCCATGGGTTCGCCGGTGGAAATGTAGGCTGAAATTTCCTGGTCTGTAAGGTCCCGGAAATGGACGCTGGTGGTGACGACCCGGAGGAGTTTTTTCTTTCCCTGAAGGAGGGCCGCTGCGGTTTTGACTTTGTGGGTTTTTCCGGAGAGGAAGCGGAGCATGGAAAAGGCGTCTTTTTCGTCTTTCGGTTTGCCCAGGATTTTTCCGTCCAGGGTGACGATGGTATCGGCACCTAAAATCGGAAGGGGGCTCCCGGTCCTTTCCTGAATGTTTTCTGCTTTGCCGAGGGCATTTTCGGCACAGACGAGGTCCGGCCCCTGGAAACCGGCCAGGAGGGGGGTATTTCTTCTTTTTTCTGCTTCTTCGATGGTGGAAACTTCGGGGAAGCTGCTTTTTTCAATGTCTGCGGTCCAGCCGATCTGGTGGATGAGTTCTTTCCGCCTGGGGGATGCGGATGCAAGGATGATGTGCATGATGGGCTCCTTTTCGTAATGCTTTATATACATTATATATGGAAATGCTTTGGGGAGAAAGTTATCAGTTATTAGTTCGCAGTTCTCAGTTTTGATAGCCAATCAGACCGGGACAGCCGGTTAATAGTTAATGGTTAATGGTCGTTCATAATGATGTGATTTCTGCGAACTGAGAACTGCTAACTGATAACTTTTTCTTTACAGTTTCCCGAATTTAAAGTACCATACAGTTATCAAGAATATGCAATTGATTTCCACAAAGGGGGTATTTCTATGTCCATGAAGGTGATTTCCACGAAGAAGGCGCCGGCTGCGATCGGGCCTTATTCTCAGGCGTATGTGGCAGGTCCGTTCCTTTTCACTTCGGGTCAGGTGGGATTTATTCCGGAAACCGGAGAACCGGCAGGGGAGACGATTGAGGCCCAGACGGAGCAGGTGATGAAAAATATCGCGGCTCTTCTCAAAAAGGCAGGAACTGATTTTGATCATGTGGTGAAGACGACCTGTTTCCTGGCAGATATGGGGGATTTCGCTGCCTTTAACGGGATTTATGAGAAATATTTCACTTCCAGACCGGCAAGAAGCTGTGTGGCTGTGAAGTCTCTGCCAAAGGGAATGCTCTGCGAAGTGGAGCTTGTGGCGTATATGAAATAGTCGTCATTTTCTCGCGGATGGATCGAGAAAATCGGAGGAATCGTGATCCGTGAGTCGTGAAGGCGGGCGTTCTGGAATGACAGGGCGCTCTTTTTTGTGCGGGAAACTATAGGCAGAGAGGGATTGGGAATCAGGGAAGGTGACAGGCGGCAAATTGGGAGGACCGCCTTTTTGAATGACCCCTCTCGTCCATGTCGGAAATGCAGGCTCAATTCCCGGATGATGCAAATTAAGGTATGCCTTTTCTTGTGAAATGGAGAGGAATGGCCGACTTTCTCCTGATAAAGTGGAAAAATATTTCTTTGTCTTTTTGACATTTAATTGACCGGATATTGACGGTTTTATTTCCTTATTTCCTTTATTTCATCGGAATTAAACCTGAAAGGGAAAAGAATAGGTATCTATTTATTTTATGATTATCTGACGTAATTAGATATTGAATTGTGTATTAAATAAAGTTTGGAGAAATTTGTATCTTTTTGTTTACATTTGCATTTAAAGAATATAAAATATAAATACAAATAAAAGGATGATTCAAAGTTATACATGCGTTGGCAATTGACGCGGGCCTGTTGGATTCAGGCGGGAAAGAAGGATCATTATGGGAGAGGCTGTGATTGGGGGACGACCGTACCGTCCGGAGCTTTCGGTGGGGGTTTATGAGAAGAGGATCGGGGAGCTGATCGGGAAGGTTTCTGTCAGCCCCATCGAGCTGGCTATGGAGATCGGCCAGAGTCTTTTCATTGCGATTTACCGGAGGCGGAGTTACAAGGTTTCTGCGGATAAGGAGTATTTCTTTTCCGCGGTTTTCAATGATCAGGTGATCCGGCAGTGCAGGCCGTCGGAGCTTTTTATCCAGGCTTTTACGCCGGATTATGTGAGCCGCGATGTGCTGGCTCTCCGGTCTTACCGGGAGCGGAATACGCTTTTCGTGCTGCTGCCGGAAAAGCCGGATGGGTATCAGCAGGAGTATGTCCGGGCGCTGCAGATCCGCAGTTTCCTCCATTCCAGGGATCCGAAAAGTATCCCTGATTATGTGCGCACGTTTCCCCTGAAGGCGCAGGAGGCCAGGGTCCATCTTTCGAAGGGGGATCAGTTCCTGAAAAATGCGCTGACCGGTGTCTCTTTCTTCGCTGATGGGAAGGAAATGAAACCGCAGGGAAAGGATGCTGTTTCCTGCCTCGATGAGGGGATCCGGTGGTTTATGGGGATGAGGAAATAGGAGTTTATAGGGATTCATATGAAAATGGGCGCTCCGGAAGGATGGGGCGCTCTTTTTGTGTTGGGGATTTGCGGCTGTCAGGGAAAATTGCAGGCGGAGAGGGATTGGAGATTGGGGATCAGGGAAGGTGCGGCGCAAATTCCCGGGCGCCGCTTTTTTGATTTGCCCTTGGACGTGCATGTTCGACGGGAAGGGGCAGTGCAGGGGCTTACATATAAGTTCCGAGTTCCGAGTGGGTCCATTAGTACGTAACGCATGGGGTTTTTGAGTCATTTGGCATTCTTGCGATAGTCAACCCCCTTTAGAGTCAATTGGCAGGAAAATGTTTCGTCAGTTAGCCCTGTAATCGATTTGAAACGGTAGAACAACCCCTCAGTCCGCTTCGCGGACAGCTCCCCAAGCTTGGGTAATGGCACACACTTAAGGATTTACTCCTAAAAACAGACAATTACATAACCCCATTTTAGCGTATCCAGCAGGATACGCTTTTTAATTTATTAATTTTAAATTTTAATGCGCGGAAAGCTTGACACAATGGAAAAAAT
>NZ_JAZASU010000061.1:0-10102 GCF_036343215.1 Dialister sp. | reverse complement strand
CCACCCCGGCACCTTACTATGTCTCACGAGAAGCATACGCCCATTACGATTTCTGCTGCCGATTGATCAGTATGTCCCGGAATTCTGGGAACCCGGCTCTATCTTCCAGTCCTTCATTTCCAGGAGGACTTGTTTTCGTGCTCAAAAGCCGCTCACTACGATTCGTAGTGGGCGGCTTTTTTGCGTTATAGTTCTCGGTCTCCTGATCTTACGAACCGCCGGATTTCCATATAAGCGTAAACCAGTAATCAGTTTGCAGTTCTCAGTGAAGGAGGCCCGCGACAAAATTGGAAGCGGGCCCGATTATATGGTTATTTCAACAGAACGGGCATATTTATGCTAACTGATAACTTCATATAAAAGCCGTCTGTCACATTCGTGACAGGCGGCTTTTATTTTTTAGTACTCAGTAATCAGTTCGCAGCGGAAATGCTTTTGTGGACAGCCGGATTTTCTCATTCCGGAGAATCCGCAGGCGGGAATCGGTCTTTTGATTTCCACAGTCCCTTTCCTGCCTTCCATATTTCATTCCTCCGGTGATGGTTCCGGTTTCGGGTCATTCTTCGCTGCCGCTTTGGAAGTCTTTATAGAAAATGGTACATTCCCCGGGGACGGGAATTGTGCATTTCAGGAATTTTCAGTTTTTCTCCCGCAAAGCAGGGGCATTGCAGGGTTTCCCTGCAATGCCCCTGCTTGTCTTTCATGGTCTTTGTCACGGAGTGATCCTGCCATCATAATGCCCCTGCCGGAGCCGGGGCTTCTATTTCCATTTCATTCTGCGGACAGTCTGTATTTCCCATGGGTGCGGAAGTAGGGAAGGAGGAATTTCATATTTCCAAAGCCTTTCAGCTGGAGGAGGAGGAGGCTGGCGGTAATGAAGCCGGCTCCCAGGATCTGGAGGGATGTCATGGATTCGCCAAGGAAAATCCAGCCCAGGAGGGAGGCCAGCATGGGGCTGGCGGCGGAGAAGAAGCCTGCTTTTTCGGAGGAGACCCATTTCTGGGCTTCCGACTGGGCGGTGACGCTGAATACGGAGCAGAGAAGGGCCAGGCCCAGAATGGCTGCCCATACGGATGGTTCTTCGGGAAGGGCCTGTTTTTCGAGGAAAAGGGAAGCGCCAAGGCCCAGGATACCCATGGTCAGCATCTGGAGGAAGCCAAGGGAAACAGGGTCGGTTTTGTCCGCATATTTTCCCAGGAGAAGGATCCAGAGGGCATAAAAGAGGGAGGATCCGAGGCTGATGATTTCTCCTGCCGAAAAGGAAAGGCCGCTGCCTTTCATGGTGAGGAAGGAAATACCGGCGAGGACCAGAATCATGGCGGAAATCGCTTTCATTCCCGGGAGTTTCCATCTGCAGAGGGAGGAAATCAGGAGGACCCAGAGGACGGCCGTATTTTCCAGAAAAGCCACGGTGGAAGAATCGATGAGGGAAAGTCCGGCAAGTTCACAGGCCACGCCCAGTACCATGACGATTCCGGCGAGAATTCCCGGTTTCAGAGCTTCTTTCGCGGTACGGAGGATTCTCCTGTAAAAGAGGATTCCCAGGACCAGGGCGGCCAGGAGGAAACGGATGCCCAGGAGTTCCATGGGCGGCATGGCATCCATACTGATTTTGGAAAATAAGTAAGATGCGCTCCTTGCCGCAATGGCTGCGAATAATAAGATTTCTGCCTGTCTGGTTCCCATTTTTCTGCCCCTTTCTTTCAGATTTGTTATGGCTATGGTAACGCAGAAATCATTATGACGGAATAGACGGATTCTCATCATTCCCGTGACAAAAGTGCAATGCAGGATGGAGCCTCATAGTGCCTGGAATCCGGATTTCCCGATTTCGAAATAAGTTATCAGTTCTTGGTTCGCAGTTCTCAGTGAAAGGAAAATTTTTATGAATCCTGTTTCCTGATTTAAAAACCGGCTGTATATTCGAAAGCTTCCTTCACTTATAATCTGCGAACTGATAACTGATAACTATTAACTTTCATTCAGCTTTCCCGCCTTATTTTTTTATCCGGCTTTCCTTCAACTATGATAATATATTGACAAAAGCGCAATCGCGATTCGAAGGTGATGACGAAAAGTCATGGAGGTTTTATGGACACGGAAAAATGCAGGATTCTTCTGGAAACGATTTCCCGGGGCAGCATGACGAAAGCGGCAGATTCGCTGGGCTATACTCCTTCCGGCGTGGTGCGGGCCATCAAAAGTCTGGAGCAGGAGACCGGGTTTCCCCTGCTCACGAGAAATTCCAAAGGCGTCGCCCTCACGAAGGAAGGGGAAAAGCTTCTGCCCGTCCTTCGTGAAATGATGCACTGGGAGAAGCAGTACCGGGACCTGTCGGATTCCATCCGGGGACTGGAAACCGGGGAACTTTCCGTAGGGTCCTATTTCAGCGTGGCCTACCATTTCATGCCGGCCATCATTTCTTCCTTTCAGGAAAAATACCCGGGCATTTCCATCCATCTGGTGGAAGAAGGAAATAAGGAGCTCCGCAGAAAGCTTTCGGCCCATGAGCTGGACTGTGCCATCATCAGCCGCCAGACTTACGAAGGCCCCTGGATTCCCCTCTTTAAGGATGAACTTCTCGTCTGGCTCCCGGAAAATCACCCCCTGGCGAAGGCAGAATCGTTCCCCATCCGGCAGCTGGAGAAGGAAAATTTCATCAACGAACTTCCCGGCAAGGGCACGGACTCGGAGTGGCTTTTTGAAAAGGAAAAATTGAAACTTCACGTCAAATTTTCCACCACCGATGATTACACCTGTTATAAAATGGTAGAAGCAGGCCTCGGCATCAGTCTGAATAATGCCCTCACTTCCGCCTTCTGGCCCGGACGGGTGGCCAAAGTCCCTCTCGATCCGCCTCAGTATCTGGAACTGGGCATTGCCGTCCCGGACCGTATGTCCCCCGCCCTGTCCCGGTTCATCGATTATGTGGTGAAAGTGATGCGGAAATAGAAATGGCCATCTTTCCGCTCCGTATATGACAAACCGGTCCACCGGCGGATGCCGCTTAACAGCTAACCGTATAGCTGATGGCTGACGGCCCTGCTATCCACCAATCACGAAAAACTGACAAAGGAGAGATTCTCATGATTCTTTCTGCTCCCTGCGGAAAACTGGAAGGTCTTGATAAAGACGGTTTCCATTCTTTTCAGGGTATTCCCTATGCCAAACCGCCCATCGGTCCCCGCCGTTTCCTTCCGCCGGAAAGTCTCCCGCCCCGGGAAGGCGTCCGAAAGGCCATCCATCTCGGCCATGCTTCGCCCCAGCTCTACGTGAAGGGCCTTTCTTCCCTTTCCGAAGAGGAAACCCTGGATGAGGACTGCCTTTTCCTCAATGTGTACACGCCGGAAACCGGTGGAAATCATCCTGTCCTTTTCTGGATTCACGGCGGTGCTTTCCAGAAAGGCTCCGGCACCATGTGCATGGATCCAAAAGCTTTCGTGAAAGAAGGAATCGTGGTGGTTTCCGTCAATTACCGCCTGGGGGCTCTCGGCTTCATGGATATGTCCTTCCTGGGCGAAAAATACAGGGAAAGCGGAAATGACGGACTTCTGGACATCCTCTGTGCCCTGAAATGGGTGCAGGAAAATATTTCCTCCTTTGGCGGCGACCCGTCAAACGTGACCATCATGGGCCAGAGTGCCGGTTCGAAAATCTGCTCCACACTGACCCTCATGAAAAAGGCAAAAGGCCTCTTTCAGAAAGCAGTCTGCATGTCGGGCGGGGTCCAGTGCATCCGAAGCCGTCATACGGCAGGAAAGGTGGCGGAAGAATTCCTGAAAAGTGCAGGACTCACAAAGGAAAATGCCGGTGCGCTTCTCACCATGAAATGGGAAAAAATCCTCGAAGCGCAAAAGGCCATTTTTGCAGGTCTCAATCTGCATACCGTGGGCCCCGTCTTTGACGGCATCAATTTTGAAGGAAACGACGCCCTTTCCCTGCTGGAAGAAGGAAAGGCCCGGGATATTTCCCTCCTCCTCGGTACGAACCGGGATGAAATGGAACTGTACTGGCATGTTTACGGCACGAAGGGACTCGATGAAAAACTGGCGGAAAAACTCTTCGGCACCCGGGCAGCCATCGTGCTTTCCGATTACGAAAAGATTCCCAAGGATGAAAATGACCATAAGAACTTCATCCACTTTTTCACGGAATACATTTACCACGCCCCGGCCCTCCGCATGGCAAAAGCGGCGGCAGAAGGCGGGCAGAAAGTGTATCTTTACCGTCTGGACTGGGACCGTCAGTCCTACAAAGCCTGCCACGGTTCAGAAACCCAGTTCCTCATGGGCATTCCGGGCCTCCTCCCGGATATCGACCATTCAGAGGCGCAGAAAGAGCTCACAAGGAAAATGAGGACCGCTTTTATTTCCTTCATCAAAAAGGGAAAACCGGAGGCCGAAGGCCTCCCCGAATGGCCGCTCTTCGAGGGAAAGCAGCCAAAGCAGATGACCTTTAACGAAATCTGCCGCGTGGAAAAGGCACCGGAGATAGAAACCGATCCCGCCATGCCCTTCGGGATTTTTGAGCTGGATGAAACGGACAGCTGATTTTAAAATCCGTGACTGTCGACCATAGGGAAAAAGTTATCAGTTAGCAGTTCGCAGTTATCAGTGAATGTGGGCCCGCATCTTTGGATGGCGGGCCATTTTTATATTGATTTTAACAGCAAGAATACATTCTACATGAAGTAGTGACGAATTTTAAAATCAGCAGCCGCAAACCATATGGAGGAAATTATCAGTTCATAGTAATCGGTAAAAGAGAACCCGCCTCCGAAGGGGAAGCGGTTTTTTTAACCTCGGAGAGTGGAAAACAGCATAAAAAATGCGGCGCTTTCCATGTTTAGCGCCGCACCACAACTGCGAACTGATAACTGAGAACTGATAACTTTTACTCAGCAGTTTTACGAACTATATTTACATCCGGTTTCCCATCATTCAGCGGGCACGTCATTCAGCGATTCCGGATGTTTCTTATGATAAGCCTTCAGGTAGAAACGGACGAAATTGGCGCCGATGATTTTGACGAGAAGGATGAGAAGGATGACGATTCCTGCGGGAAGGAGGGAAATCGGCAAAAGTGCCGCCCCGGCGGCAACGGTATTATTGACCGTGCCGCTTCCTGCGTACTGGTAAGCCGCAAAAATGGTCCGTTCATCATCGGTGATCCGGCCTTCTTTATACAGATTCTGGGTCATAATGGCCCCTACGTCGGAAGAACTGAAGCTGGATACGAAAGCAAGTCCTACCACCCCGGGCACACCCATAATGAAATGAAGGATGGGCTGGAAAATTCTGGCTGCCGCATTCAAAGCGCCCCAGCTTTCACAAACTTCGAGAAGTCCCATGGCAATCATGACCACCGGAGCCAGGGTCAGGGAAAATACGAAACCTTCTCTGGCGCCAAATCCGCCGGTCCCCTGCATGGCGATTTTCGCGCCTTCGGCGTGACCGAATTTACCGACCAGACTCATCAGGTCAAGAGCCTTGAGGGGCGTATCGGAATTGGCAAAAACGCCGGAGAAGCAGATGACCAGGAATACCAGGGCCACCCACCCTTTCCAGGTGACTTTGTATTCCGTATTTGTCTTTGTTTCCGGTTCTTTGATTTCTTTGACTTCCGGATTCTGAGTTTTCTTTTCTTCGCTCATATTTCCTCCTCAGAAGCCCATGAAAAGCAGCACTGCTCTTGTAATAAACATAACGATGACGGCATCAATAATCGGGGTGATTAAAAGTACCGGATAATACAGGGTACGGACTTTGCAGACCAGGACGACCCGGGCAAAATGTCCGATGAGAGTTCCCATAGTAATGCAGGCAGGGAAAAGAATGGTAGCCTGGGCAGCAGTCAGGGATCCCTGCATATACATGGATGCTGCTGTGGCTGCCCCTGCAGCTTTTGCAAAAAATGCGGCCAGTAAAACGACGGAAGCTTCTCCGGGCAGACCGAAAATGGCCATGACCGGACCTAAAACCTGACCGATAATCGGCATAATGCCGGAAATTTTCAAAAATGCAATGAGCGCATAAGCCATAACCATAGCCGGCGCAATCAGTTCGATGGTGATATAAAATCCCTTTTTGGCGCCCAGCATGAAAAGGGCCGGCGCAGAAGTGGGTTTCTTTGCAGGTTCTGCCATAAAAATTCTCCTAACCGTAGAAATATCTCAAAAATTACAGCCCCAGAAGGAGAGTGATGAAAAGTTTGGTCCGTTCGAAGAGGGAATCCACCACCGCATATTCACGGACGGTATGGTTGAATTCACCCCGGAGGCCCAGAGCACAGAGAGTCGGGACGCCTGCCAGGACCAGGTAGGCAGAATCGGAACCGCCGCCCACAAATTTCGGATGAATCGGGGAAAGACCTGCCTTCACGGCCAGTTCATTGGCTCTTTCGCAGAGAGCTACCGATTCCGGAGTCCGTTCCATGGCAGCAATCGTAATGGTCGGGAAAATGGTTGTTTTTGTATCGGCTACATACTGTTTCTTTTCAATTTCCTTGAAAGCCTGATCGACACGATTGAGACCTTTCATGGTACGGAAACGGACATCCACGATACACCATGCATGTTCCGGAACCGCATTGGCTACGGTACCCCCGCCGATGACGCCACAGTTCAGGGTCGTTCCTTCTTCATAATCGGTCAAAGCCTGGATATCGATGATTTTGTGAGCCAGTTCTTCTACAGCAGAACGGCCATCCTGCGGATTATTTCCTGCATGAGCGCCTACCCCGTCGATTTCCACTCTGTAACGGCGGCAGCCCTTTCTTTCTACCACGATGCCATTATCCAGGTAGCCCGTTTCCATATTGAAACCCATGATGGCCCCTTTGGCTTCTTTCATATAATCTTCAGCGGCATTGGAATTTCCATGACCCACTTCTTCATCCCCTGCCAGAATGACACGGATCGCATACCGGTCATAGCCGATTTCCTTCAAAAGTTTCAGCGCCGTCAGGGCTACGGTAATTCCGCCCTTCATATCGAGAACCCCCGGGCCGTAAGCCTTGCCGTCTCTGATGGTGAAAGGTCTTTCTGCCGCCTGTCCGTCCTTGAAAACCGTATCCATATGACCGGTAATGACGATGAAAGGTTTGGAGAAATCGCCATAATCAGCCACCAGCATATTGCCGGCTTTTTCATATTCATGGAAACGGACCGCAAAGCCCAGCCCCTCAAGGATTTCCTTAATGTCCTGTCCTACGCTGTCTACGCCTGCCTTGTTATCCGAACCGCAGTCCCGATTGACCAGCTTCTTCCAGAGCGCGATCATTTCCTCGTGCTGTCCGTCGACTTTTGCAAATAATTCTTTCAAATCTGCCATTTTCTGCCTCCTATACTGCTCTATTACAATTTTAGAATGAGTTGCGTGTATTATATTACTTTTGGAAATAATTGAAAAGGGGGAAAATTAATTTTCCCTTCATTTCAGAGAAACAGGAAAACCGGACCAGGTCAAAAATCTGATAAAAAGCAGGAAAACGGACAGGAAAAATTTTTTATTTTATGGAAACAGGAATAAAAATCCTCCCTTCCCGCGGAAAATCCGGGGCTTCCAAAAGTTTAATAAAATTCTAATGATACAAATCGTGTTTTTTGCTACTATACCGGTGAAAGCAAAAAGAGCGAGGCCTCGGGCCGAGGTCCCCTGCGATTCGCTGAGCGCTCAAAAATTTAATGCGGATCGGGATCAAAGTCCACGTGCCCTTTAAGCTTTCCATCCTCGAGGAATTCATATTTCCAAAGTCGTAAAAAACAAAACAAGTCCTCCCCCTCAAAAGGAAATGGGAAAACGAACAACCAGCCACCCCGGCAACATGCTGTTCCTCACGAGAAGCATACGTTGACGTAACGATTTCTGCTGCCGATTGATAAGTCAAGTCCCGGAATTCTGGGCTCACGGATATTCTCCATTCCACATTTAGAGGAGGACTTGTTTTCGTGTTCAAAAACCGTCTGTCACAAAGTGACAGGCGGTTTTTTTGTTTCAGTGACCCGTGCAGGAAGCGCCCGTCTCCCATGGAAAGGCGGGCACCGGAGCCATGAACCGGTAAGCCCGAAGTTTTTTCAGGCAGAAAGGTCTATTTTTGCACCCCTGCCATATGCACACAATCAGCTCCCCACAGGCCCCATGAAAGAGACGGATTTCCTGACGGTCCCCGGCTTTATTTCTGAGCGGCTTTGAGGGCTGCCATCTGCTTCAGGAGTTCTTCGATCTGTTCACTCTGTTTCTTCATCTGTTCATCCCGGGAGCGGTCTTTTTCCTCCAGTTCCTGAATCTTGCTGTTCAGGTCGGTCACCGTCCCGCGAAGAGTGCGGATTTCACTGGCCATGGCCGCTTTGCCCGAAGGCAAGCCGCTTCCCTGACCGAGACGGATGCTGACACCGGCATTGACCATATTTTCTCCGCCGCCGAAAGCACCGCCCACGCTGAAGAGGGTATTCTCATTGGGTTTCACAAAGAGTCCCAGCGCCGTGGCATTGGCATTCTTATAATTGCCATAGCCCACAGCGATATTCCATTTATCATCGGGGTCAAAGTCCAGCGGATGGAGGGCTGCCAGGGCGGATGCCCCTGCACCTGCCCGATTGATCCGTCTGTCGAGCTGATTCATATTATCCGCTACGGCTTCGGCAAATGCATTGATCTGTCCTACATTGACAGCATCATCCGCTTCCCGTCCGGGACCTACATGGGTAATGGTCTTTCCACCGGCATCGATTCCCTCTTTCGTGACGGAAGGACCATTTTTGATAGAAAGTCCTTTGTCATTGACAGTCACATCGGATCCCACTTTTACGCTGCCTCCGGAAATGACCGTATTTCCGCCAACCGTAAGGGATGTGGAAATGACAGCCGTTTCTACGGAAATATCCTTTGCCAGGGAGACTCTGTAGTTTGCGCCCCCGCTGTTATTCGTATCTTTCGTGACGGAAATATTGTCTCCCGCTTCCACAGTGGTATGTTTAGCGCTTACATCTTTCAATGCATTATACACCGTACCGCCGTTTACGATTCCGGAATTGTCTTTTGCAACTTCTCCGTCAACAGTTACATTGACTGCATAGGTATCAATATCGCCTTCAGAGCCTTTCGTTACCGTCGTATGCTGGCCATCGATAACTTTGATGGAACCTTTGGCCAGATTCTTGATGACCTTCTGGCCTTCATTGGTAATGTTGGAAAGGTTCTTCAGATTGGAAATATCGGTCTTGTTTGTTCCGATATCATCCGCATTGGTCTTGACCTGATTATCCAGGGCATTGAGGTTTTGTCCCGTGGTCTGGTCTGTCTTCACATAAGTACCATCAGCAGGACGAACTTCGGTATAAACCGTTCCGCCAGTTACGAGGCCGGTATTTCCGGGAGTTACTGTGCCATTTCCAAGAGCGGTCTGCCACTTGCCGATATTGTCTCCAGTTACGTTGGATGCATCTACATTGGCTTTGTTGTCCAGGGCTTCATTGGTGGTATTCGTAATTTCCGTCTTTGCTGCATCAATTGCATTGTAGACAGTATCACCGGAAACAGTCTTCGTATCACCAGATGCTACTTTTCCATCCGTTTTCACATTGACGGTATAAGTATCTACCCCATTCACATTCGATTTCACGACTTCGGAATTTGTGCCTCCGACTACATTTACAGAGCCTTTAGCCAGATTCTTGATAACCGTCTTGCCGTTGTCTGTGATATTTTCAAGATTGGTGAGTTTCGTGATATTTTCAGTATTCGCGCCAATGGAATCGGCATTGGATTTCACCTTTTCATCAAGTGCCGTCAGATTCTGACCGGTAGTATTCGAAATCTTGATATAGT
The DNA here is from genome assembly GCF_036343215.1 of Dialister sp. Lineage (GTDB taxonomy): Bacteria > Bacillota > Negativicutes > Veillonellales > Dialisteraceae > Dialister. The sequence goes on along the minus strand of NZ_JAZASU010000061.1, from coordinate 275 downwards.
TTCCATCTTTGCCCGGACGAACTTCGGTATAAACCGTTCCGCCAGTTACGAGGCCGGTATTTCCGGGAGATACAATACCATTTCCAAGAACATTCTGCCATTTGCCAATATTGTCTCCGGTTACGTTGGATGCGTCTACATTGGCCTTTCCGTCAAGGGCTGCATTGGTATTCGTATTGATTTCCGTCTTTGCTGCATCAATTGCATTGTAGACAGTATCACCGGAAACAGTCTTCGTATCACCAGATGCTACTTTTCCATCCGTTTTCACATTG
>NZ_JAZASU010000060.1:0-10132 GCF_036343215.1 Dialister sp. | reverse complement strand
TCATGGGGTGCGACTGCCGCTTGCCAGTCTCGAAGCATTGGTTGCGATATTTCAATCCACGCACCCTCATGGGGTGCGACGAGGGACTGGTCCCTCGCCTTGACGTAGTTCAAAATTTCAATCCACGCACCCTCATGGGGTGCGACTGCCGCTTGCCAGTCTCGAAGCATTGGTTGCGATATTTCAATCCACGCACCCTCATGGGGTGCGACAAAATGAGCTGCGGTGACCATTTGGAGCTTCTTATTTCAATCCACGCACCCTCATGGGGTGCGACTGGACATCTTGAATTTTTCTCCGTCATACCATACATTTCAATCCACGCACCCTCATGGGGTGCGACCGTGACGTCCTGCCCGTTTGTGATGGTGACTCCTATTTCAATCCACGCACCCTCATGGGGTGCGACCAAATGTCTCTTCATTGTTCAGCTGGTCGAAGGTATTTCAATCCACGCACCCTCATGGGGTGCGACACATTCCCGTCAGCAGTCTTTTCAACCTGTTCCAGATTTCAATCCACGCACCCTCATGGGGTGCGACGAATTCATCCGGGGTCACGTCGGAATTGCCATAATTTCAATCCACGCACCCTCATGGGGTGCGACGGCCCCGAGGTAGTAGCTCCCGATCGGATAGGTCATATTTCAATCCACGCACCCTCATGGGGTGCGACTATCCGGAGCGGCTGGTTCAGCTGGAGTTCCGCCAATTTCAATCCACGCACCCTCATGGGGTGCGACGACGATCGGGCTTGTACCGTCTTTCGTCTTCTTATTTCAATCCACGCACCCTCATGGGGTGCGACGCAGCTTCCATTCTCTCCGCCATACCTACGCCACATTTCAATCCACGCACCCTCATGGGGTGCGACCATAATAATTTCTGCCAATTTCCAAGGCGATGTTTTATTTCAATCCACGCACCCTCATGGGGTGCGACAACCAGCCGCTCCGGATAGACTATGCGGAGACAATTTCAATCCACGCACCCTCATGGGGTGCGACATATTATCAATAACATAATAACCAAGTTCTGTTGATTTCAATCCACGCACCCTCATGGGGTGCGACAGCGATGACGAGAAAAAGGATTCCCAGGAGCAAAATTTCAATCCACGCACCCTCATGGGGTGCGACAATATCCTTAACGAGGTAGGCACCGTCTGAAATATTTCAATCCACGCACCCTCATGGGGTGCGACTCTAGTGTTTCAACAGGTCCTCATGTTCATGTTATTTCAATCCACGCACCCTCATGGGGTGCGACCTGCAGGGCGATAAAAAGAAATCCAAGCTTAATAAATTTCAATCCACGCACCCTCATGGGGTGCGACAGGCAATCTACAATGCCCAGAACGGTATTTATCATTTCAATCCACGCACCCTCATGGGGTGCGACTTTCAATTCTTAAAGCATTCCATGCGGTACTGGAATTTCAATCCACGCACCCTCATGGGGTGCGACTGTATATGGAAAAGATTTAGTAATTATCGCTAAAATCATATATGATTCTGCGAACCTCAATCTTTTCCATTTTTTAGCCTCATTTTATCGTTAAATTCGAGGCTTTTTCTGATGTGAGCTTATGGTTCGCATCAGAGTATCAGGGTATCATCCGGTGCTTCCACTTTCTTGATGCCAAAATGCATGATTTTCCCATGGAAGTGATTTCCCAGATTATAAAGCCTGAGGCTGTCACTATCCATATCAATCAGTTCTTTGAGCTGACCTTGAATGGTAACAAGCTGTGCTTCATTCAGGGAGCATTCAAAAACCGAGTTTTGGACTCTCCGGCCATAAGATTCACAGCACTTTGCTACTTTCCTGAGCCTTTTCCTGCCGGCAGCGGTTTCTGTATTTACGTCATAAGTTATGAGTATCAGCATAATCATTGCCCCAGGAAAGCGGGATACTGATCCAGATCATTTCGGATGTACCTGGCTAAAAGCATGGCCTGCACATATGGAATCAGTCCTCTTGCTATTTTCTCTTTTAAGAAAGGATGCAGTATCTGTTCTTTTTTCTTATCCTGCCATTGAGTCAGGAATTTCTTGCGCCCATCATCATTCAATAGGACTGCACCATTTTCAGTGATATTGAAGTCTTTCGCATTTACAATGCGATTATTAATCAAAGTCAGGACAAAACGGTCTGCTATGGGGCTTCTGAGTTCTTCCATCAGATCCAATGCCAGAGATATTCTTCCGGGACGATCTCTGTGAAGGAATCCGACATAGGAATCCAGCCCTACTGCCTCCAGGGCATTGGCACAGTCATGAGCCAGGATCGTATATGCAAAGGAAAGAAGGGCATTGGTCCGATCAGGAGGAGGTCTCTTATTTCTCCCATTGAAGAAGAAATGTTTCTTGTCGGCCAGTATCATTTTCTCAAAAAGGGAGAAATAAACCTGGGCGGCATTTCCTTCGATTCCCCGAATGGTTTCCAATGAATCCGCATCCAGCGCATCATTGGCAGACTGCTTCAGTATGTCGGTTGCTGCGTCGAAAGATTTCTTATCTATGGATAAAGGATGATCTCTCATTGTCCGTCGAAGAACGACTCTTTCATTGTAGATTTTCCCGGCAATCATGCAGGCTGCAATCGAAGCGGATTTATTTTCATCATCCGATATACGATATTGCTCTTTCCGCAGAAAGACGTTTCCATTACTTTTCCCATTCACCCGAGCCAGGAATCGCCCCTCCGGAGTGAGGAAACATAAACCGATGTGTCTTTCAGCACAGGCACCCATCAGTTGAGGACTGGCGCCGCTTCTGCTGAAGGAAATAATATTCTCCAGATTAATCAATGGAATTTTCTGTACGACATTCTTGCCTTTCCAGGCCAGAATGTTCGCATTTTCCAGAGAGAGGTAAATATCTTCTGAAAGGATATATAGTGTGTTCAGAAGTTTCTTCAAGATTTATCCTCCCGAATACGATTGTAATAATCGGAGACGTTCGTCATGGTCATTAATTTGGGCAGACAGATATCTTTCAGAGAACAGGATTGACAACGTTTATTCTTTTTTACTCTGGGTATGAAGTGCTTTTGGTAAATAGAATGCATTTCTGCAGCTGCTTTTCTCACCTTTTCCCTGAGTTCATCTGTCAAGAGAACGGCACGTCTTCTTCTGATTTCGTGATAGAATATATCTCCTTCCGGGATATGGCAGGAAAGCATTTCTTCGAGGCACATAGCCTCCAGGCAAAGCTGAAGCTCATCAGAATCATCCGATTTATCTTTCCCTCGTTTATATTCGATGGGCCTGACAAGCCAGGTACCCCGATGGCCTTGAAGAATCGCTCCATGACCACTTTCATCACGAGTAAATTCTACTACGTCACATTGTCCGGACATCCCCAGCGTCGGCGATGATACTCTCAGTCCTCTGATGGTTAAAATTCCATTTCTCGTTTCGGAAAAATCAGTATTGTGAGCATTTTTATGAATCAGCTCGCCTTCCGCCGTCAACCGATTTTCATCCCATTCCTGATCAATATGAATCAGGGCCCATTGCCGACGGCAGAAAGCGAAGTGCTGGATTCCGGAAATCATCAGATAATCTTCTTCATCATACATCAGATTTTCTGCTCGATATGAACGCCTTCAGGGAGATTCTTTTCATCGATAGTCACTTCATAGTCGCTGTAAGCTCTCGGTACTTCGACACCTTCTTTTTTGTGAACATCCACAAGATCAAAGAGTTTATAGGATGGAGCATTGCCCAGAAGGCTGTCATGTTTGAATACAATGAGTTTTCTTACGGCCATATTGCCTCTAGCAGCGGAATGGTCATCTTCAAACATGTTAATGATTGCTTTCCAGAGAAGTTCAAGGTCATCTTCAGTGAATCCTGTCTTTTTTGCCAGATTGGCAGATACATAGCCTTCCACCTGATACAGGCCATAAGGAATAATGTATTTCCTTCCCATTTCATTCCGCTTATTTTCTGCATCTTTTTCAGTCGTTATTGCGACACGGGTAATAGTAATTTCCTGCGGCAGCACTTCGTCAATAGAGCGGGCAAATCCAAGCTGCACCGGGCCTCTGACCTGTCCGCAATTCAATGCGCCAGTCATGAAAGTGGTCATGACTGCACCAAAAGTACGGATATCATAGAAATTCTGGCACATATACTTGCAGATTTTAGTATCAATATCCTTATCTTTTTTCTTGGCCTCTTTCATATCTTTGGCTCCGGTGTATTCAAGAGCTTCCTGATCATTCAGATTGAGTGGCACTTTTTCCTGGATGTAAATGCGATGGCCTTTTTCATTTCCGGTTGCTTCGGCCCAGGCTGTTACATAATTCCTGATTTTTCTCTTCAGGCAGACATCGGTAACGATGCCAAGTCCGGTTTCCGCATCGACTCTCGGCATATTCCCTGCATCGGGATCCCCATTGGGATTGCCGTTCATTACGTCGAAAAGAACAATGAAATCATATTTGTTGGAAATTACGTCTGCCATGTTAAGCTTCCTCCTTCTTGGAATATCTTGCCTGTGTTTCCTGATAATAACCTAAAATGAATGCGCCCTGTTCTTCCAGGGAAAGTCTCTTTGGAAATGGATTTCCACTCTCCGGCATGGGAATCTCTGCCATGAGTGCCTGCACTTTTTTCGAATCGTTAATCCTGAATGCTTCGTTTTTGATTTTCTTCAAATGGGCATTGGCCAGTTTGAGGAGAACCGGGTAGGTGACTGCCGGCGTCGAGCAGGCAGCATTGAAATACCGATCTTTAATGGTGGATGATATACCCGGGTTCGCTTCTTTCTGGATACTCTCGAGAACAGAGAACAGTCTCCCGAGGATATAGGAAATTTCCTTACAGTTTTCGTTCACTTTCATTTGTAATTGACCCTCCCATCTCTTACTGTGGTTTCTTAACAGATAAGCTTTGATAAATCCGGCCTTAATGTAGCCGATTTTTCGATATATAGTAGTTCCCTTCTCGTTTTTTTCGTCACGGTCCGAGAATATTCTAAGCAGTATATTCTGATAAGTGGTTTCGGGATAAGGCTGTCCATTGAATACTGCTTTCATGAGCATACCGGCCATGACAGGGGAAGCGGCGGAATCATTGGAATGATGATTGGCCGTTTCCGCCAGAAGCTGCCAGAAAGGAATCCAGGGCTTTTTGCCCGGCGGTCCTTCGATAGTCATTCGCTGCTGATGATCCCAGACGTTTTTCATGGCTTTGCCAAATGAATTCCGAATGAAGAATCGTACAGCTACCCGGGCAGCATTGGGAGCCAGACCAAGGATATAGAAAGGTTCTTCCGGATTCAGTTCAGTTTCGTTAAGATCTGCGGGTATTCCCTGGACCAGGTTACTTACGGCCCGATGGATATCTTCATTGCTGATACCACAGTCTTCTCCGTTAGCATAACTATCGAATACGTCCATGTACAAAGGTTTGGCATTTTCTGTCCAGAAAACAATGGTTGTATTACCTAAAACTTTGACATGCTTTTTGTCTGCCAGGAGATGATTCAAGGCGGAACCATAAGCAAATGCCGCATATTCACTGACCGGTGCATTGAGCCCCTGATCTTTATTATGTCCATAGGATTCAAAAGAGGGAGCATTGAAGGAAACAAGAGCTGCCCCGCTGCTCTGTGCATCTCGGACACCTTTCAGATTTGGATGAAGTATGGCAATAGGTTGATCTTCTATTCCGGTTACGAGGCACTGCCCTCTGACCTTATTTCCAACTTTATCCTTGCCGGCTCTATAACGCTCCCAGGCTTTTTGAACTTCCGGATCTCTACATACGTCTTTTCCATCATGTTCAAAGATGAAGTTGGAAGCCTTATATAAATCGTCAAGTTGATTGGCTATTAATGGGATGGTTGCTGCCTTTTCGGGGACCCAGGTATCAAAGAAAGCTAAAACTGCTTTTGCGGCAGGCGATTTACAGGAATCCAGTATTTCATGATGAAGCTTTTTTGATGCTTCGAAGCAGCGCTTTGTTCTTTCTTTTTTCCCTTTATTATCAATGCCAAGAATGTAGGAATTCGTGTCGCATAAGAAATTGGGAGCTATCCCAACGCTTCTCTTCACAGGCTGAGGGACGCTCATTTCTGGCGGTATTTCTATTTCCTTTTTGCCTCTTGTGACTTTCACTTTAGCTGATAGAATACCGATAAGCTGGCCATTATCATCAAGGGCCAAACGATGTGATACTTTCGATTTACCCCAGCCCGGGGATTCTATTTCGCCCTGGGTTTTAAGTTCTTCATAAAGGTGAACAAGTGCCTGCAGTATCATTTGTGCACCTCACAATTCCTTAAATCCATGACTCCTTTATCCAGTTTCGCATGGAAGAAAGAGGGGGTAATGTGCGCAGGATCACTATAATCCATATCATATAGCATGTAACCCAGGTCTCTTGTTTCCGGATAAGGATTGATTGTTTCATTATCTTCTACAAGCCGAAAGGCAGCAGGAAACTCCCGGGTTCCCAAATAGGGCTGATGATAGCATTGGCCTTTTCTTGCCCGTCTTCTGAGCATTTCGGTAAATTTACCAGGGTTATCCAGTGGAGAAGCTTTATCAGTCATTTCAAAATGAATCGTTATGCAGTAGTGCACATCCTGGAGAACAAGGGCTGCTCTCTGTACGATATCTCCTGATGTATACAGAGCTATCGGCTCTCCTGTCTGTGCAGTTTTCATAACCGATGATGCCAGAATTTTTGATTTGACCTCATTTCTTCTGATATTGGTGGTTTTAATCGGCGCCAACAAATCGATTTCATCCACTACATATCGAAGTCCCGGATGCCAGAAAATCGCCTCTACCAGACCTCGGGCGGCAGACGGGGTCATCATATCATAGGTGACTCTTTCTACTTTCATTTCCGGTCTGGTAAAGCATGCATATCGTCCCCAGCATTCTATTCGTGTTCCAAATGCCATGAAATATCTCCTTTCTTTATAACATAACGCCCATTCCCTCTTTGTGGATATAGGTCAATCCTTTTATTTTGTCATATATGCCCTGGTTCCAGGCTGGTTCTGTGAGAATAGCCATTTCTTCGTCTAATGGCTCTATAAAACCATCATCCCTAAGTTGTTCATAAAGGCCCGGGACCTGACTTTTCACACTGCTCTGAACATTAATCATATAGAGAGATGCTTTCCTCATGAGTTCTCTGGTCCGAATTCCCTGCCTGAGTTCCAATTCCAGATGTTTCGCCTCCTCATTCCACGGAATAAAAACCGATTTCGTAAAATCTTCAATCAGTTTCATCTCTTTTCCAATTGTCTCAAATGCAAGATTTGAAGAAAGACCTATAATATCCTTTTTATCTAGTATAGCTTCTTTAGCATTATAGAGTTCATGGAAGTAAGTACTAATTGCTTGAGGCGATGAAATATCCGGGTGAATTTTCTCCGCTATTTCGGCAGCCTGTTTTTCCTGCTGCATGAAATGGGACTTTTGGTTTTTTTCAGTGGTGAAAACATGAGCAACACTTTCTTTCCAGGTATGTTTTCCATTTCTGTTACAACGGCCGGCCCCCTGAATGATACTGTCCAAACCGGTCATTTCAAGATAAACAGCAGGAAAATCAATATCTACGCCTACTGAAATAACTGAGGTAGATACTACCCTGCATTTTCTTCCTGCTTTCAAATCTGCTTTTATACGAGAAATCACATGTTTTCGATGGATCGGACAAAGTTGAGTGGACAGATAGTACAGTCCTTCAGACCTATTAATTCTGCCCCTCAATGAGTCAAAGATTTTCTCCGCTTCGCCTTTCGTGGTACATACGCAAAGTATCTGGTCTTTTGCTGACATTGCATCGGCGATATCAGCATATTCCAAAAGGCCTTCATTTTTATATTGTACTCTTCTGAAGAATCGGTACATTTCATTAATATGATTCATGATTTCATGGGGCTTTTCTTCAAGAAACTGCCCCAAAGGAGGCTGGGTTGCGCTGCACAAAAGGAGTGTACAATTCCAATCATCTGACAGCCCCTGCAATGCCTTCATTACAGGTTTCATGGAGTTGACCGGAAACATTTGCGCTTCATCGAATACAATGACACTGTTTCCTATATTATGCAGCTTTCGGCATTTTGAAGTTCTATTTGAAAAAAGTGATTCAAAAAACTGAACATTTGTCGTCACGATGACAGGTGCATCCCAGTTTTCTGCAGCAAGTCTTCTCTTTTCCATGCTTTCATCAGAATCATCATATCCTGCCTGGCTGTGGGCTTCTATAATATCCTGCCTTGGAAGAAATTCGCGAAATACGTCAGCAGTCTGTTCAATGATAGATGTGTACGGAATTACATAAATAATTCTTTGCTTTCCTTTGATTGCTGCATGGCGTAGGGCAAAGGCAAGGGAAGACAAGGTCTTTCCGCCTCCGGTTGGTACCGTCAGAGAATAAATTCTATCGCCCATGTCAGCCGATTCTATGCACCTACTTATAATATCGGTTCTTTTTCTATTTAATGGGGTTTGTGGATTAAAAAAGCCTTTGCGTTCCAGCTCCTTTTGGAAAAGTTCCCACAAATAAGGAATCTCATGGAAATGTCCACGCATAATTGTCCCGTGATTCATGAAATTTTCCGTGTCCAGAAAATCTGCATCTACAAGACAAGAAAAAATCATTCGAATGAGAAGGGCTATCCTCACAGGATCCTTCTGAATATCTTTACCGGGTATAAAAGATATTCCCTGGGGATTTACCATTTCTTTCATATAGTTAGAATAATCGGGTATATCCTTTTTCAATCTTGCCTGTAAAGTACGGTTGATTCCGGAGAAATCACCCTTTCCACCCCAGTCAGGAATTCCTGCATGATGTCCGGCAATGCAAAAAGCGCCAATCAAAGAAAGGAGCCTCAAGCTCTTTTTTTCACGATAAAAAAGCTGGGCTCCCGCCGTTGAATGGTCTACTTTTGCAGTCCTTTCTCCCCTTATATACTTTTGAAATTCATCTGAATATTTGCCAATATCATGATAGAGGCCAATCAGGGCAGTTGCCTCCTTCAGGCCTAAAGATTCTCCAAATTTCCCTGCCAATAGAGAAACATGATTCAGATGATCCGACAAGGTCTGTGGTTTTCTGCCATCATCAGTGCTATGAGCAATAAAGCAGGAATCTTTATTCATCATGATTTCCCCCATGTTTTGAACACTTTAGAAAATCGAATGTTCTATCGTTGTTTATATTATATCATCTGAGTAGGACAATTGTTGTCCAATGATATTGACAATATTATCAATTACTTGCACCGCTCCAGTCCCCGATGCAAGCCCCAGAACCAAGAATTTCCATGCGAGTCATTACGGAACCTCTGGCAGCCTCAATGGAAAAATATATAATTGGCGGGATTCCTATTCTGACGCCCGCCACCTTCCCGAGTCCCGATGTCCCGAGTCCCGATCGATTCAAAGCCTTGAAGACAGCTGAAATTTCAAAGCTGCGAAGAACTCAGCCCCGAAAGGAGCCCCGCAGGGGAAAAGAGCTCCCCCATTCCGCTATCCTTTCACGTCGTAATGCCTCAAACATTCCCTGCCTCTATCGGAAGGCAAATCCCCCATTACGATATCCTTTCGAGTCGTAATGCCTCGGAAATTCCATGCCCCTATCGGAAGGCAAATCCCCCATTCCGCTATCCTTTCACGTCGTAATGCCTCGAACATTCCGTGCCTCCATCGGAAGGCTCTGACAGGGCCATATAAAAAAGGCGCAGCTTCCTTCTGTTGCTGCGCCACCTGCCCGATAGCCACGATATTCACGAAAATCATGATGCATTCATTGTTTCTTTGCTGCACCGATACGGATGATTTTCAGCCAGGCCCTGATGGAACCAGAATATAAAAAGGCGCGGCTTCCTGATTTGTGCCGCGCCACCACCCCGAGTCCCGTTTCCCGAGTCCCGATCGATTCAAAGCTGCTAGAAAAAGCTATTCAATCAAAGTTTCATCACTTTCAGTCCCTGATGCGAGTCTCGGAACTCGGAACTTCCATGCGGGGAAACAAAAAAGCCGCCCACTATGACTAGTGGACGGCTTTTTGGGTACAAAAATAAACTCCCTTTTGAGAATACATCTCGTTGTCCGGATTTCCGATCTTACCTGTCAATCGGCTGCAGAAATTC
>NZ_JAZASU010000059.1:0-10228 GCF_036343215.1 Dialister sp. | reverse complement strand
CGCCGCAAAATTTTTTGCGTTTGTCAAGTACTTTTTTCAGATTTTGTCGGATTTTTTTAAATTTTTTGCACAAAAAAAGCACGCATCTTTCGACGCGTACTTGAACTATTTCATGATTTTCTTAAGTTAATGATATTGCTATTAACTGATAACTAATATTTCTGAAGGTTTTGTCCCTCACTCTCAAAGCGGTCTTTCGATTAAGCAAGATTCCATATTTCCATCATTCTGAAAGGAGAAAATCATGAAAATCACAAAAGCCACCATCCGCCAGATGAGGATCCCCCTGAAAGTTCCTTTCCGCACTTCCTTCGGACTGACCGAAGCCAAGGATTTCTCCATCGTGGAACTGGAAGATGATGCAGGAAACAAGGGTTATGGCGAATGCTCCCCCTTCTTCCGTCCCTGGTACAATGAAGAAACCACCCTGGGCGCTCTGGTGGTGCTGAAGCATTTCATCATTCCATCCCTTTTCCAGCTCGATTTCGACAGCCCGGAAAACTTCCATGACCAGACTGACTGGATCCGTAAAAACAGAATGGCCCGTTCCTCCGTGGACTGCGCTCTCTGGGAACTGTACTCCAAAGAGCTGGGCATTCCGGAATGGAAAGCCCTCGGCGGCACCAAGACCGAAGTGGAAACGGGCGTATCCCTCGGCATCGAAGATACCCCGGACAAACTGCTGAAAACCATTGAAAAATACATGGCCCAGGGTTATCGCCGGGTCAAATGCAAGATCAAACCGGGCTATGATATCAATTACATCAGAGCGGTCCGCAAAGAATTCCCGGAGATCATGCTCATGGTGGATGCAAACTCCGCTTACTCCCTGAAAGATATCGACCTTTTCAGGGAAATAGATCAGTACAATCTCCTCATGATCGAACAGCCTCTTGCCTGTGATGATATCGTGGATCACCGCCATCTGCAGCAGGCCATCAAAACCCCGATCTGCCTGGATGAATCCATCCTGGATGTGGAAGATGCGCGGAAAGCCATCGAACTGGGCTCCTGCAAAATCATCAATATCAAAGTTTCCCGCGTAGGCGGCCTCACCGAAGCCAGAAGGATCCAGAAATATGCCTCTGAGCACGGAGTCTACGTATGGTCCGGCGGCATGCAGGATCAGGGTACCGCAAGAAGCCATAATATCGCCGCGGCAACCCTTCCGGGCTACAAATATCCAAACGATATCCCCGCCAGCGACCGTTACTTTGCCGTAGATACCGCCGTTCCTTCCACACCCATCGATAACCACGGCATGATCAAAGTTCCCCAGAAAGTAGGCACCGGTTATGAACCGAACTGGGAAGTCATCGACAAATACACCGTGGACAAATGGGAATTCACGAAAGATTCCTTCTGAGCCTTCCCGTAAGAAAGCAGTCCTCCAATCATTGCAGCGGACTGCAGGATATGGTCATCAGTAAAATAGACCCGCATCCAATCGGATGCGGGTCTATTTTTATACAGGGCTTTCATTGAAAATGGATCAAGCCCATGAAAAAGGCCGCCCTTTACTCATCGAAGGGCGGCCAACACAGCTGAGAACCGGTCACTGATACCTGTATTTCCAAATGCTTTTCAAGAAAGGCCCCGGGTATCCTCTTTACCAGGCCGCCGCCACTCCGTCGGCCCTTGGTTCCGTGGCACCGGAAAGGACGCCTTTTTCATTTCTCCAGATGATTTCTCCCCGTCCGTAGGACATCATATCTCCATTCACCCGGATATCATGGCCTTTTGCCCGGAGCGCTTCGATGACTTCTCTCCCAAGGCCCGGCTCCACTTCGATGGATTTCCCGCCCATCCACTGCCAGCGGGGCTTATCGAGGGCTGCCTGAGGGTTCAGATGATTTTCGATGGAATTCATGAGGACCTGGAACTGTCCCTGGGGCTGCATGAAGCCGCCCATGACGCCGAAGGGTCCCAGGGCTTTTCCGTCCTTCGTCACGAATCCCGGGATAATGGTATGGTAAGACCGTTTCCGGGGTCCCACACAATTGGCGCTCTTCGGATTCATGTAGAAATTATTTCCCCTGTCATTCAGGGTAATCCCATAACCGGGAATGGCGATGCCCGAGCCGAAGCCCCGAAAATTGCTCTGGATGTAGGAAACCATATTTCCTTCCCCATCTGCCGCACAGAGGTAAACCGTACCGCCATCATTCACAATGACCGGCTTTGGAAGGAGCGCTTTTTCTCCGATTTCATTTCTCCGTTTTGCCCCATAGTCATCAGAGAGGAAATACTCCGGCTCCACAGACATATAGTCCGGGTCGGCGATGTATTCCTTCCCGTCGATATAGGCCAGCTTCATGGCTTCCATCTGGAGATGAAGGGCTTCGGTCTCCGGCATATGGGCGAAATCCCAGCCTTTGGCGATATTTAAAGCCGCCAAGACCACGAGTCCGTGACCGTTGGGCGGAAGTTCCCATACATCATAGCCCCGGTAATTCACGTGGAGGGGCTCCACCCATTTCGGCTGATAAGCCATCAAATCTTCCTTCCGGACATATCCGCCCGTCTTTTTCGACCAGGCATCGATGGCATCTGCCATTTCTCCTTCGTACAGATCCCGTCCATGGCTGTCCCGAAGAAGTTTGAGGGACCGGGCCACGGCAGGAAGGCGGAGGATTTCTCCCGGTTTCAGGGGATTTCCATCGGGATAAAAGAGTGGAAACAGGGCGGAAAAGGCTTCTTCATTCTTATAGGGCGCAAAATCTTCCGCCTGCTTTGCAAACATGAGAGACAGGCAGGGCATGACGGCATAGCCATCATCCGCATAGGAAATGGCTGCATCGAAAAGGTCTTTGAAAGGCAGTTTTCCGAACCTTTCTTGAAGGGCCGACCAGAGTCCCACAGCCCCCGGAACCATGACGGGCGCCCAGCCCCGCTGAGGAACTTCTTCATAACCTTTATTTCTTAAAGCTTTCAGTGTCAGGGCTTTCGGCGAAAAACCGCTGCCATTGATGCCATACAGCTTCCCCTGAAACCAGACCTGGGCAAAAGCATCGCTTCCAAGGCCATTGCTGGTGGGTTCCAGGACAGTCATGGCAATGGCCGTAGAAAGAATCGCATCGATGGCATTTCCGCCTTTTTTCAATGCATCCAGTCCTGCCTGGGCCGCCAGGGTCTGGGACGTGCAGACCATGCCTTTCCGCGCATACACCGTTTCACGACGGGAAGGATAAGGATAAAAATTTCCATCAAACTGCATTCTGACACCTCATTTCAACTGCGGGGACATGGAATCGTCCCCATTGGATTCTGTATCCGTTATACCATGGCAGGATTCATTAAAGCAAATTCTAAATTTGAAGGTGTACAAATTGTTCGGGCCTTCTTCACTGATAACTGATAACTTTATAATTTCCACCAGCTCTACATATTGTGCAATTATTGTACAGCTTTTTTATTTATTATTACATATATATAGGAGATTGGGAAAGGGAAATGAATCAGCCGTTAATTTCAGTCATGGGCCCTCCGAGTCACAAAATTGTATTTGACAAATGTTTCTTATGTCGTATAGTATAAGAAATAATTTCCCAGAAATGAGCTGATTCTATGACAGAAAATGAAAACGAAAAGAAATCCTCCCTCACAGGGATGGATTACAAAATCACCTGGAAATCCTGGGTATCCCTGCTATTTCTCATCATCTGCTTCTCCGGCATCTTCTCCCATTCCGATACGCCTCTCAAAGCACTGGACCTCATGAGCCTTCTGGGCCAGTTCGGTCATGCGGAAGGAGCCAAAGTTGCCCTCCAGGGAGCCGGCGGATCTGGCGGACGGGATGGATTTGCCTTTGCCCTCACCATGGTTCCGGTGACCATGATTGCCATGGGACTTCTGGAAGTATGCCAGCATTACGGCGCCCTTTTTGCGGCAGGAAAACTTTTCCAGCCCATTCTCCGTTTCCTTATGGGCATCCCCGGAATCTGCGGTCTGGCCTTCGTTTCCAGCTTTACCTCCTCCGACGTGGGAGCCATCATGACCCAGGATCTTTACAAAGAAGGTCTCATCAATGATGACGAACGGACCATCTTCGCCGCCTATCAGTATGCCGGAAGCGCGACAATCAATAATACCGTGGCCGGAGGCGCCCCGCTTGTCCCGATTTCCCTGCTGCCCGTAGGAATCATCCTTCTTCTCATCATTCTCGTAAAAATCCTCGGAGCCAATATCGTCCGTTTCTACCTCATCTGGTATCATAGGAAACACGGAAATAATCCGGATCTGCCGATGAACGAAAAAACTGCATAATCACCCAAAGAGCTGCTCTGGAAATAAAGAATCCGGACAGCTCTTTCAGTATTCAGCCGTTAGTATTCCAGCACCCCCATATCAACAAGAATTCCCCCGGCAGAGATTTTAACCCCGCCTGTGTACATTCCCCATATAAACTCGTCGGCCTTAAGGCCGACACCTTCCCGCCCCCCGCGCCCCGAAATCCCGATAGTGACTCTATCGAGACATGCCGCGGTGAGGCTAAGACCCGAAAACCGTAACTGACTCAGGTCTCCATATATACCGGATGACTCCTAAAATCACATAAAATACCCGGCATCGTGGGGCATCACGATGCCGGGCTTATTCTATCCCGCAGTCAGTCCAGAGGGGGAGAACCGGCTGCGGAAATAGACCGATGAAGGAACGGGGATTTTGTGACAGCATCCGCCCGTTCGGATTTGTGATTTCATTCCGGATGCTATCACCTCCTTTCATTTCTATCGGTCAACCGACTTTGTCATTCTTCATCAGCCGGTCATCAATCGGGATGGATTCGTAGTACTTCGAAAGGATAAGGTCCACCGTATTGACGGATCCCATAAGATTAAGGAGATCAAAGGCCTCTCCGGTTGAACAGTACATCTTCCCTATTGGTCCCCTTTTTCAAAAGGCTTATAAAACGCAAAGAGCGCAATGATGAGCCTGCATCATTGCGCTTTTTAATATACTAAAATAATAGACCCATACCCATTCGATGTCAATTATAAATTTTGTAAATAATAAATAAAGAGTGGGAGGATATGGACCCGGGGATTTGCGGCTTTTCCAGCCGGCAGCGTTTTCGCGTGGCGGGATTTCGCCTGCGGATATCGCCAATTCCCTCTATCCCATGGCCCTCCGGTGCCTCCTCTCCCTCCCATAGTGTCCTCTCCCCATTGCGAAATATTTCCAAAGCTTATATGATAGGAGAAGTATATATGACGGAGATGAAACTATGACAGCCAGTCGAAAGAAAGGTATCTTTTTTGCGTCCCTGGGGGCCATCCTGTGGGGAGCCAGCGGGATTGCGGGACAGTACCTGCTCATTAATGAAGAAATCGCGCCGGAATGGCTGACTTTCTGCCGGCTGCTCCTGGCAGGAATCCTGCTGCTCGGACTCCTTTCCCTGCAGGGGAAGAAGATTTTTGAAATATGGAAAGACCGGAGTGACCGTATTTCTATCCTCATTTTTTCTGTCTTTGGCATGATGGCCACCCAGTACGGGTATTTTGCTTCCATCGCGGAAAGCAATGCCCCTACGGCGACGGTGCTGGAGTATATCAATCCGATCCTCATCATTTTCTGGAATTGTTTCCGGGAAAAGCGGCTTCCTTCCAAAGTGGAAATCAGCTGTACCGTCTTTGCAGTAGCAGGAACTTTTCTCATTGCCACAGGCGGGGATTTCGGATCTCTGGCCATTTCACCGAAGGCTCTTTTCTGGGGCCTTCTCGCGGCCCTGGCCTGTGCCATTTATACGGTGGTACCGGTACGAATCATCCGGAAATACGGTGCTCCCATGATTATCGGCTGGGGAATGCTGCTGGCATCCTTTTTTATGGCTCCCGTGACCCTTTGTACGGATTTCACCGGCAGCCTCTCTATGCATGTAATTCTGGCCTTCCTTTTTGTAGTCATTTTCGGGACCATCCTTTCCTTCTGTTTCTACCTGGGAAGCGTAGCCTATATCCAGCCGGCGGAAACAAGCATCATCGGAGCCATCGAACCGGTTTCATCCGTCATTTTCTCTTTCTTCCTCTTCCACCTTCTCTTCGGGACCTGGCAGCTTGCCGGTATGGGACTCATTATTCTGGCTGTCATTCTGGTGGCAAGAAAATAACTCCGATCTTCTGATGGGTCAAAGCCTTCCGATGACGCCTTGAAAATTTCGAGGCAGTCCGGCAGGAGCCGGACGGGTCTTGCGAGGGTTGCCTGCCGATTCGACGGGAAGCTTTGAGGCATTTCTGCAAAAACCGTTTCGAGCAGCGGGATTTCAGCCCCTTCCCAGTATCGCTCCAAAATCCTCAAACCGGAGCCGGCAGAAGTACTTCCAACTCCCCGAAATTTCACAATATTGACACTTCTGCCATAACCCCCTATAATACTGACGAATACGTCTATTTCCAATTCCATGAAACTTTGAAAGGCCTGCCATGATCACTGAAACTGCGTACGCAAAAATCAATCTCACCCTGTCCGTGGGCGGAAAGAGGGCGGACGGATATCATCTCATTGATTCCGTGATGCACTCCATTTCCCTCCACGACAGAATCACCCTGGAAAAGGCAGATGACATTTCCCTGACCGTCACGAAAGGGGAAGCGCCATTGGGCAGGGACAATCTCATGGTCCGGGCAGCGGAACTTTTCTTCAAAGAAACGGGCGTCAAAGGCGGCGTCCATATGACTCTCGAAAAACATATTCCCGCCGAAGCAGGTATGGGCGGCGGATCTTCCGATGCCGCTGCAGTGCTCCGGGGCCTGGAACGGCTTTACCACACGGGCAGGAGTCTCAAAGATCTGGCAGCCATGAGCGCGAGCCTTGGCGCAGACATTCCCTTCTGCGTAATAGGCGGCGCCTGCCGGTGTGAAGGAATCGGGGAAAAACTGACGAAGCTGATTCCCTGGGAAGGCCTTCCCCTCCTCATCATCCGTCCCCAGACCGCAGAATCTACGGCAGCTGCCTATCGGATGATTGACCGCATGAAGAAACATCTCATAAATACCACTTCCGCCTGCGTGAAAGCGCTGGAGGAAAAGCGCCGGGACCTCCTGGCCGCTTCCCTCTGCAATGATTTCGAACCCGCCCTTTTCTGCGAAAATGAAATCCTTAGAAATACGGCGGCCCGCCTCGCTTCCCTCTGCCGCCCCGCCCTCATGACCGGTTCCGGCAGCGCCTTCTTCGTACTTCTCGAGAGCGAAGAAGAAGGGAAAAAACTCCTCGAAAAACTTAGAAGCGAAAATCCCGGCTGGTTCGTGGAAATGGGAGAAACCGTGGGAGTGGCAGAATGAGTATTGACTCTTGTGAAATATGATTTGGAATATCCATACGTAAAAAGTTAATAGTTCTCAGTTATTAGTGTTGGTGGTCCGCATCAGAAAGAAGGCGGACCTTTTATATTGAAATATCAAATTCAAAATCCCGCTTACATTAATTTTTTAAAATAAAAGCATGGCATCGAAATGGATACCACAAATTTATATTGGTCACATTAATTTGTAAAAATAGAATTACCCATTGCATTTTTTGTGTGAATCTATCATAATAATGTTAGCTAATATTATTATGCCTTAATCAGCTAATACAGGAGGACCCCATGGAGACAACTGCAACAGCTACTGAAATGAAAAATAACTTTGGGAAATATCTTGACCTGGTTATGAATGGACACGAAGTGATTGTCACCAGAAATGGTAAAGAAGTTGGAAGACTTATTCCAAAAGCCAAATCCATAACATTTCTGACTGATTCCCTAACCGGTATTTTAAAAGGCACCGGCAGTATTGAATCTGCAAGAGATGAAGCGCTGAGGGAAAAGTATGAAAATATTGATTGATGCAAATATCCTTCTTGATGTACTTCAGGAACGGGAACAATTTCTGGAATCCTCGAAAATCATCTGGAAATTATGTGAAACAGAACAGATTGAAGGGGTAATTTCAACTTTAACCGTGGCCAATTTAATATATGTTATGCGCAAAAAATTAAATCCTGAAACAATTGATATGCTGCTTACTCAATTATTTTTAATTTTTTCTTCTGCTGATCTTACGGAAAGCGATTTAAAGAGAGCTGGCTGTCTCAAGTGGAAAGACTTTGAAGATTCTGTGCAGAGCGTAATAGCAGAAAGAATCGGAGCGGATTACATTGTAACTCGAAATTTGAAAGACTTTACCGACAGCAAAATAAGAGCATTAGATCCTGAATCTTTTCTGCTTTATTTAGAAAATCTATAAATAAAAAGACTGTGATATTGAAATCGATACCACAGCCTTTTATATTGGGTGTGCTTTGTATTTGATGCGCACTACCTTCACTGGGAACTGATAACTTCAACGTTCAGTTTAAAGCATGGATTTTAAATTCAGTGATTCACTCCCCCAGATCCCCATGGAAGAATTCGATGATTTTGTGGATGGCCAGGGCCATATGATTCGGGTCCCGGAAGGGATGATTCGCCCCTTCTACGGGAATGAATTCAATCACATTATCTTCCGCGAACTTCCGGGGCCCTTCGATGGGAATCATTTCATCTTTTGTGCCGTGAATGATGAGGATATCGTCGGCAAAGTCGAAATATTCATGCTTTGTCACGTCGAAAGCTTTCAGGTCCTCCAGGAAGGATTTATCCATCTTCATTTTCCGCGCATAGCCCACGGAGATTTCCTTCCCCTTTTCCAGTCTGGCATAATCCTCGTCGGTCAGATGGTTCCTCATGGCTTCATACATGTGAATGCCAGGGCAGCGGAGGGCTATTTTCTTAAATGGATTTCCCACTTCGATGAGGCAGCGCAGTGTCAGATAGGCGCCAAAACTGGTGGAGTAAATGAAAAGATTTTTTGCACCGAGCTCTTTTTTCGCATAATTGCACACAATGGTGAGGTAAGTGAGACATTCGGAAACGGAAAGCTTCTTCCTGGCATCCATGCCGTGACAGGGCCAGTCAAAGGCGAGAGCCGCATAATCTTTATATTTGGAAACCAGATGCTCCCCGAAAGATGCAGTCCCCGCCGTTTCCTTCGAAGACCCGAATCCGTGAGTCACAAGGACTACATTGTCAAAAGTCCTCGCTCCCCTGTCATAACAGAAAAACCGGCAGCGGATGCTGTAACCTTCCTCATTGATATCAAAATATTTTTCCATGGTTTCTAATCTCGATTCTGTTGGATTTTATATAGAGTATTGTACCACAGAGCGGGAAGAAAGAGACGATGGAGGACCTTCCGATTGTATCAAATGGAACGGTACCGGGAAAGAGGCGGCACTGGGGAACCTTCCATTCATGTCTCATGGAGCAGTACCGGGAAGGAGGAGGCACTTGGGAACCTTCCAACTGTGTCAAATGGAACGATACCGGGGATAACGGCCAGGCTTATCCGACGTCTCCTTTGCCCAAGTAAAAAATCCCGGGAAGCCCGGGACTTTTTATGACTTGGCATAGTTTCGTTTTAGCCCGCCAGTGATGAAGTCACCGTAAAGCGGCAGGAATCAGATTCATCGTGAAAGGCAGGATGGATGAATGCCGCTCATTCCTTTCTTTTCAGGGGATTCCTCTTCTAAAGATATTTTGATGAGAATACGATTTCTTTCAAATTCCATCTTCGTTTCCTTATATTCCTTTCGAAATTCAGGATTCTTCATCTGCTTTTCCATATATTTTTCAAGGTCATCCATAGTATTATCTCCTTTATATCTCCAAAATATTCCATTGGGAACCGCTTGTCAAGAATCGCCTGAACAGAAATTGAGAATAGAGACCCCCGGACCCGAAGAACGAATAACAAGTCACAATTGAGGATACCCATCCCCAGGATCCGAATCACGAACCACGATTCAGGTTATGCTGGACAATCCAGCAGCATAATCCCGTGTACAAATTTCCATATATACTGCGCCCGAAGGGCGCCACCTTCACGGATCACGGAGCACGGGCCACGATTGAGGATACCCATCCCCGGGACCTGAAGAACGAACCACGATTCACGAACCACGATTCAGGTTATGCTGGACAATCCAGCAGCATAATCCCGTGTACAAATTTCCATATATACTGCGCCCGAAGGACGCCACCTTCACGGACCACGGATCACGGGCCACGATTGAGGATACCCATCCCCGGGACTGAATCTTACCCTTTGTCAAATAATCGGAATTCGAGTTTTTAGAAATGCGGTCAATTTTTATACAGTTGCCCTGGCCTGGGGATTTTATCAGATTTACATTCCGGCATCAAGGGGCT
>NZ_JAZASU010000058.1:0-10665 GCF_036343215.1 Dialister sp. | reverse complement strand
CCACTCCAGGTAAATGGCCAGGCAAAGATGTGAATACTCTTGGCCTTATAGTCAGCGTCCGTCATCCTCATAGCTTGTTCTCCCGAAGATTCTTCATTATTGCAATAGTCATCTCGACATCAAATAGGGCGTTATGCTGACTGCCCTCTTCCATTCCGGAAAGCTCCAGGCGGGGGGCCAGCGGATCAATACCTCTCTGGAACAAAAAACCGGAAAGATCCAGAAAAGGAAACGGGGCCAGCTGCTCACTGGCCGGACGGTCCATCTTCACGCATTCGGTGAAAAAACGGTTTTCAACCGGAAAATTCACATCGGCAACTGCATAGTGGTCCGTCCGGCATTCGAGCCACAGATTCCAGACTTTTTCATAAAGTCCTGCTTCCGTCCGGCAGTCTTCATAGTCTCCCAGAATCGGTATCACATGTTCAAGCACCCAGGGATTTTCTGCTTTTGTGATTGTCTCGGATGCCCCGTAGTAATATCTACCGGTGACGTTCAGCTTCGGATCCGTAACAATAACTGCTGCTGTAAGAAATGGACCGTAGAGGCCGTCCGTTTCGCAGTCTATGACAAAATAACCCTTGTCTTTCAGAAAGAAATCATTCTTGAAGTCTTCCACAGTTTTCTCCAATTGCAATTCTTTTCGTCCCTGATTTCTTCAGCCAGTTCCTTTGTGGTCGCTTGAATTGCCGGGAACTCGCCGGCAGATGCTGCTTTATTTACCGATTCAATCTCTTTAGACAACTTTTTCCTTATAGCAGCCGCCTTCTTTTCAGCACCTTTCCCGCCTTCTTTATATAGCAGAGACAAGCGCTCCGCCTGAATCCCGAGTCCAGTAACCATCAACTGAAGATATTCCTTGTGTTGAAAGCAGATATTTACTGCCTTTTCGTACATCGCCTCTGCGAGCTGCTTCTGGTCAGCCTGATACAGGCAGTAGGCGGTGCGCCAGTAGATGGATTCACTGGGATGGTATTCGATCCTGGTATCCGGTTCAGCAACCTGACTGATACTGTCTATAACAAGCGCATGAAGTTTCTTGCCCCGGGCATTGATATGCAGATGGTCTTTCATCTGCTCCGGTTCCAGCTCCATATTGGAGGCAAGCAGAGCCTGCAGCAGAACAACTGCCAGCGGATCTTTCGCGACAAAGGCTTCATACATGATCCGGGTGTAATACATGAGATAATAGAGCCTCGAAGCCTGAATTTCTCCTGTATTCACTTTATTGAGAAAGGCCAGGCAGATCTCCACTGTGATTTCCTGCTTCTTTTTCAGCCAGGAACTGTCTACATCAGGCAGTTCAATCATAAAGAGCCAAATGCATGCCTCATATATATTCCCCGCCTGGGCTTCAATAAAAGCCCTGTATTGCCGGTGTCTCTCCAACTCCCCCTCGTGGGGACCGTACTGAAGCAGGGCAACATCTGAATCTGCCGTCAGTTCCTCATACAGCTTAGGCTTTTCATGCTGTTCAAGCATTCCTGCATAGATCTTCATGCACAGGGCATCGCCATAATATTCGGAGATCATGTTCGGATAACGCTTGTGAACGATGTCCGAAAGCTCCAATGCCTGCAGAATCTCTTCAAATGCTTTGGATGCCCTCCCCATCTGTTTATAAGCTTCCTTAAACTGAAAGGTATCAATCTGGCAGAGGGCCAGCTTCTCCATCAGCTGATAATAGGTCAGGATGTTTTCAAGGCTGTCCGGGAGCTTCTTTTGCGCCGTCTCCGCATTTTTTATTTCTTCCATGGCTGAGCAGAGGTCGCCTTCGCGGAGATACATGTCTGTCAGATGAAGTTCCGCCGCAAAATGCAGTTTCTCACAAGGAAGATTTTTCTGAACCATCGCAGGGATCACGGTGTTCAAAAGATTTTTCAGGATCCGCTCCCCTTCTTCGAAATCGTCCTCCATATAGGCATCCGTCGTAAATTCACGGATGCACTGATCCAGCTGTACCCTTGCTCCACGGTAGCCGAAATTCACCAGGCGATTGATGATCAGGGGCAGCATTTTCTTTAATAAGCCTTTTTTGCGGCTGAAAATGGCTGTTGTCAGGGCGTCACTGATATTGTCCTGCGTCAGGTACTGGCGGATCCGGTTCTCTTCATAGTCCTCTACAAACGAATAGACCAGGGCATCCTTCCGTATCTGAAAATAACTGATGCGGGAGGCGTCGTTAAACATGCCGGAGCTGATCGTAAGCTCGGCATTGCAGGCGTAGTCTGCCATCTTCAGCTTCGTATTGGTGCGGGCGGAATCCACATGGAATTCCATCTGGGTATTTTCGTCGAGGACAATATGCCCCGCCGCTTTCTCCATGCGGATGCAGGAGTTCAGACGCTTCTTATATTCCTCATCGGATATAACAGAATCTGTCCCGTTGATTTTCTCAACCCTCCTGGCGATGGTGACATAGAGATGGACGCTTTCGTACTCTGCATTCAGCTCCTGAAGCAGGTGCAGAAGGCCATAGGCCATCATCGACAGGTAAAGCTCCCGGTTCCCGCCATACTGTCTGACCTCGCGGTTTTCAATAAAGAAAAGACGGCCGCCGAATTCGTCGTGCATCCGGACAAGATTTGGAATCACTTCTTCGTTTTTCTGGCTGGAGGTCAACCCGGCCGAATGATAGCCTTCGCTGGCTTTCGACTCCACTACCATGTCCGCAAAAGCATTTTCTTTGTATTTATCATGGGGAATCAGCCAACCACCGATAAGGGAGGGGTTCTTCCCCTCACTCACCGTTGCTCTTTCGTTTGTAAAAGTACCGCTCTCGTCGAGCCAGAGATCAAATTCTTTCAGCATATCCCGCCTCTGCCCTTACAACTGTTTGATACTTAATGCAATCTGATCCGGCTTCTTCGGCTTAATCACACGAGCCTGTACTGTCTGGCCTACTTCAAATTCGTCGTGAAGGTTATTTACATAATGATTTGCAGCCTGGGAGATATGAACCATTCCTCTTTTATGATTTCCCAGATCAATAAATAACCCGAAATCTGTAATCGATGAAATCGTACCTGTGACTATACTGCCCTCAGACAAATCCTGCAGTCCTGTATGCACTGTTCCCTGCCGGGCAGGCGTATGAGGCACCTCTCTATGGTGAACAGGTGCCTGATTTGCTGGATGTGTATTAGGTGCGGGCTGTGCGGGCCGTGTATCTGCCGGATGGCAGGCAGGCGTACTTATCTCTCCTCTGTAATCTTCCAACATACCGTACCCGACATGCGTCTTCGCTCCAATGCCAAAGTCTTTCAATATCTCCGTAAATAGTTTTTGAATTGTTTCTGCCGGATAGACAGGGCCATCTTTGATCTTCACATCCTGCAGATGGAAGCGGAAATCAAAGACGACGTTCGGATTGATCCGGAGAAGCGGAAGAGGAATGGGGTTTTTCAAAGGATCACCCTTGTGCGGTGTAATATAGTCAATGCCCATATAAGCGGCATTTTCCCCTGCGTCTGCAGTCATTCCCTGAATGAAGGAATCCAAAAACACGATTTCATTGTCCGGATCAGCAAAAAGAGCCGTCTCAAGATCTTCTATATTCTTTTTTCTGACATCTTTCCCGGTTATTGCAGCTAGTGTTTCCTGGATATATTCTGTTTCACTCTCCTTGCTGTCTCCAAATTTGAATGCGCTCCGCAGAAGGCCCTTGAGGGAACTGCCAGGAAGATAAGGGATTCCTGTCACGTAGTCCAGCGTGAAACCCAGAAGCATTTCGTTCTTTGCTCCGGTTTCATGGGCACTGCCTGTTCCGATCAACACGCCGGGATAAGAGGTTTTCATACGGACACGTGTAAAATCAAGACCTTCGTCCTTCTGCTTGCCCTGCTGAATGACAGCGCCTGCAATTGCAGCATTGATATTTGAAAGATATGTCTGATTTTTTTCAGACATTCCCTTCGCTTCTGCACTATTATTCCTTTCCGCATAGGCAATTGCTGCCGCTTCTTCAGAGTACTGGACATTATAGATGTAATTTGCATTCACTTGTTATCACCTGCCTTCTCTAAAGGGAAGAGGTTCAACGCCATTTTTATCGCCGTCGCCGCTGTCAAAATGTCCTCTTCATATTTGTCCGCAGAATCAGCCTTCTCCATCACAAACTTCTTCAGGGCTTTTGCTCCCTCTGCACCGCCCAGGTCAGCATTGCTGAAGTCGGGGGAAAAATATTTCTTTTCTTGCAGAAGCAGCCAAAGGCAATCCATCAGCTTTTTATTGATTACGGAATCCTCTGCCTCATCATCGCAATAATTCATAATGGTGGCTTTCAGCGAGCCCATGATCACGGATGCGCCAAAGGCTGACATCTTGCTGCGTGCCTGAGAATCAATCGCTTTCCCGCCTTTACATTCGTCTGTAAAAGTATCCTGAATGGCAGCGCTAGCCGGAAGAATCAGCTCTTCTATCCGTTCCTTCGAATTCATATGCACCTCCGGAGATCAGTCCTTTACTTCACAGAATTTCTTTACAAGGCAGATGCCATCACCGATGGAAGCGTCTGCGCCGAATTGGATCACTGCCTTCCCATCTGTCAGCAGGCTGCTGTCAAAGGAAGTAAGGACATCGGTCTTTGCCCCGCCATCATATAGAACAGCGAACCAGAACACCGTTTCGTGGGGAACGATCTCTTCATACCAGAGGTTCTGGCTGATTCCCTTCTTCAGCTGGTTTCGCGCCGTAACCGGAAGGTGCTTCATCAATTTCCGGAAATCCTCTTCTCCTGCAATCGCAGCCTCACACGGTTTTTTGTCTTCCTTTGCGCCTAAGACGGAAAGAAAATCTGCCAGTTCTTTCTCTGCGGTTTTTGTTGTCGTCATCCTATAAGCTGCGTCTCCATCTTCCGCGCGTTTAGGAAATGCGTAGAGATGCGCCTGGGTAAACTTCAGATACCCCGGCTTTGTCCCGGCCTTCTTCTCATTCTGCACGTCACCCTGCTCTGAACCGAACATATCGATATAGTCCGAGCAGGATTCGGAAAGCCCGTGCCGCTTGAAATACTCCCGGATGGCACCTTTGATGCCTGAGGAAAAGATTGTGGGATAGCCCGTCACCGGATCCCTCTGGACCTCATTATCAATAATGCTGTAATTGGCCTCGCCGCTGCCTGCGTGAAGATTGGTAAGGCACTTCATCTCATATACGATAGCGTTCATGAATGATTTCTCCCTTCAATATAAATAAACGTATTCATCCCCACACTGGAAAGATCCGGGTTGAAAAGCGACTGAAAAGCCTGTAACTGATCTTTTGCCAGATAGAAGGTACTTCCTGCCTCTGCAAGGTGGTACAGGCTGCTTTTCTTCAGCCGGGCGTAATAGCTTTGCCCTGTGCCGGTATGATCAGACGTCATAAAACGGAAATTCCGGAAAGATGCAATGGCAAAATCCACTGCCGTTTCATACGGCTGCCGGAAATAGATATCCGACAGAGCTACCGCTGCTATTAATCCTTCCGGGACATCCGCCTTCTCTTCACAGAGATTTTCAAGATTGTTCTTTGCAATACCGGCTTCTTCTTTCTCAACCGCCGTGAAAGCAAAGGAAGATTTATCCTGTCCTATATATACGATATCTTCCTTCGGCTTCCATCCGTCGATCTCCGCCTCACAGCAGAAGCTGTATCCTTCCGCCAGCAGCCGATACTCCTTCTTGAAAAAGGCGTCTTTCTGGTTATCCTTCTTTTTATCTTTTAAGATTCTGGTCTTGATGACCGGGCTGAAAAGATCTGAACTGTGAACCAGGTCTTTCTGATCATCTGCGGAAATATAAGCGCTGATCAGGCCTTCTTTCCCGTCATAGTCTGCCGGGAGATAAACGTCGCGGTGCATCCTCTCTCCGGCCTTTTCCATCCGATAGGATGCAACACCGGGAGCGTCTGTTTCATGCAGAAAATAAGGAACTTTAAAGTATTCTGTATCGCCCTTGCAAAGATGAACCGGGCCCAGACTCTTTATTTTCCCGAACTCCTGCCGCCCCTCCGCAAGGAGATTAAAACTGCTCTCACCTATAGCAGCTTTCTGTTCTTCCGTAAGATGAACGCCGTCTGAGGTAAGACCTACCGTCTGCTTCAGAGCGAGATAGCGGACAGCGCCCACCAGGGTTGCCGGGGAAGGCAGGTTGCCGGATTTGATAAAATAGACATTTGTCAGGACTTTCCCGGGACCTTTCGCCATGTTATCAAACCCCATATTCTTCTCTTCACCGTAGAAATAGGGCTCCAAAGGGCGAAACTTCAAAAGAAAGGTACTCATCAGTCTTCTTCTCCCTTCTTTTCAACGAAAAATTTGCAGAGCCGTAGCATTGCAGCTATTGTTCCGGAAACGGATGCTCCTCCGCTTCCCTCTTTGATCCGCAGATTTCCGTCTTTCTGATCTTTATCAGCCGCATCCCCTAAAGCCAGGACTTCCGTGATCCAGTCTTTTACATCTGTCTGATGTACGTTATCGAAGAAGTTCCCAAATACATCTTTTCTATTGGCATCCGTGATCTGCGTCTGTGACTTGTCCCAAAGCTGATCTATGAACGACGAGAAGCGTTCAATCGTAAAGATGGTTCCGTGTGCCTTTTTGTTCTCATCTTCTGCATGCTTTGCAGGGTTCAGGAATCTGTTCGCCAGCAGGCTTTCCAGCTTTGTTTCCAGTGCTCCGCCCTGTTTCAGGACGAATTCTTCGGACTGACCACTGGCTTTGCGCAACCGGACAGCCAGGCTGCTATAGATTCTCCTTTCTCCGCCGCCTTTTGCCTCAGCAAAAAGCAGCCTTCTGGCATCATCCACTGCTTCATAAAGCGGAAACTTGTAATAATTGATGCTGATTCCATAGGAAAGGGACGGCCCTTTTTCTTTCAGTTCCTCTCGCTCCCGGCTGAAGATCTCGTTAAACTGGACCGAAATTTCATCACAGAGATGAAAAACGGATTCTCCTTCCTTTCCGACCAGCGGAGCCAGAAAAAGCAGGTCATCGCCGCCGGCGTAGACGGGAACACCGCCAAAACGGGCGATCAGCTCTGCACTTCCGGCCGTATAGTCCAGGCATTTTTTTGAAAAATCCCTCTGCGCATCAATGGACTGTTTCAGATCGTCTTTCGCTAACCTTTTAACAACCGTGCCCATATGGTCCCCGTCTGCATAGACGATGGCAAAATAATTTCTGAATTTCAGTGAACTCTGACGATCCCGGTATTCTGCAATATCCAGAATGTCTTTTACCTGCCCGTCATCGCCCTCCAAAAATCTCTTTGCTCCCGTAAACTCTTCATATTCCTTTATTTTCTTGTTATCAACCAGGATCTCCTGCAGATACTGGCGGTCAAAATCTGCAGGCGTCGGCTGCATCAGTTCCAAAGCGTCCAGCTTGGAAGAAACCGATGCCAACACGTTGTTGTTCTCAATACCGCTTTCCGGGATGCAGATATACTGGACGTATATGTAGTCCTTTACATATTCAGCGATTTCATCCTGCGGAACCTTATCATTGCAAGCTGCGACCGTCTTGCCTTTTTCTTCCTTTACCTCTTCAATAATTCCCTGCAGCTTCTTTTCGAAAGTGAAATCTCCTTCTTCCTCCACCTGCAGAATGATCCGGTCATTGTACCGACCGACACCGTCCCTCTTGGCGCTATCTTCCTTTGAAAAAAAAGGAGAAACAATCGTAACGCCAGGTTCCTCGGCGAACCGGGCACACAAATCCCGGGTTACCGTCGAGAAGAAGTAACTGGCCATCCAAAGGCCCGCCGGTTTTGAAGTGCCGGAGATCGTTTCCACGATCGGGCCGACTGTCATTCCGTAATAATTCATTTATGCCCTCCCTCAGCCTTGTACTTTTCTTTTGTTAATTTTACGTTCTTAATGTCCTTGCTTACAAAAATTTCACTATGATTCTGATCCTTCACAAACTCTTTGAAAAATTTATCTATTGAAAAGTCCGCCGGCGCCTCCAGGTAAAAAGGTTCAGCACCTTCTGCATTCTCAACGAATTTGAAGGATATATTTTGAACTCTCCTTTTAATCTCCTCAGAAAGGTCATATTCTGGAATAACGACAATCTCATTTGGAATCACCTTGAACAAAATCGGTGAAGGTATTCTGTCTATCTTTTTCCTTTCGTCAATAATTTCTTCATGCGTGGTCCTGTTTACAGCAGTAACTTTCACGCACCTTCCTTCATATTTGCCTTTCAAGAAATCCATATGATCACAGAGACCAAGATACACCCGAAAATATTGATAGGAATCACCCTGCTTCCCTCCATCAAAAACAACGTCTTTTACAAAATCTCTGTCATTTCTTTTTCCTGAATAATATTCTTCCAGCAAATAACCAGTTACAGGCGGTTTTGGAATACTATGTCCACTTTTCATGTTTGAGTACATGCTATTGATTATATCAAGGCAATTCTTCTCGTACCTGGTTTTCCCTTTTTTGTCTTTGTAGGTTCTTGAAAAAATTCCCACATCTGTCAACTGCAATTCAGGCTTCAGTGAAATCTTGTACACATCACGTCTCACGACATTTTTTATTTTTTCTACCGAAGGTGTCATATCCTTGTCATCGACTTTTGATACATAGAAGCTCCCCAAGCCTTTGTCTGATCGGGTCCCAAAATTGTTTACCAAAAAGAAATCTTCAATATTATTGCGAATAATCTCTAGCAAATCCGAATGTTCTGAAAAGATTGTCATTAATATTTCAGTCTCAAACAGGACAGCTTCCCTATAGATATTCAAGTAATCTAAATACTTTTCATGCGCATCCTTTTTTGAAGTCATATTGCCAAAATATGCTTTGGGAAGCTCAATATATTCATCCTGAAAATATTCTGGAAAAACAACTTGTGGTCCAAGATTTTTTATGTTTTTGTTTTTTTCATTAGACCTGTAAGCCTTAGGATGTTCTCCGATGGAAAAACATACCCGATAGTCTAATGCGCCCTTTTTCTCTTGATCAATGTACCAGGCACTTTTTATGTCTTCACGTTCTGACAGATATTTGTCCAGTCTGGGTTTCACATCTGTGGCCCGCAGGCAGGCGCCATAGTCTTCCGCCTGAAAATGGATCATTGGCGTTACCTGCTGCAGAGTAACCTCACATTTGAACTTACTCATCTACTCATCCTCCTCTGTTTTCACTAAATACTTCCCAAAACCGAAGCTTGTATTCTTTCCTACATGTAATATCTCACCGGCCAGCAACAGCCGCAGCCAGTGGCCTGAAACATTTTTAAGAACCATCTGCCCCTTTATTCCCTTCAGATGCATTTTCTGCTGCTTCCGACCGGAATACCTTGGCACGGACATCGGTTTTGATTCTTGAGAAATTAAAACGGGGACCGGTTCCGGCGGCTCCCAGAGCTCAACCCCCTCCGAAGTGCCCAGCTGATATTGCCGCATCAGGTTGATCCGGAGAAGCAAAGCCCGCAAGAAAGGTTCCAATTCAAACTCTGTCAGTTCCCGCTTTCTGTCTTTCAGCGTCGTTTCGTTCTTGAATTCAAGCTTTAGACAGCTTTCAGCATTGACGTGCTCAAACCTCTCCAACCGATGTTCTATGTAATCATCCAGCAACCGGCTCTCGCATTCTTCCGGATCCAGATACCCGTCCGATTCCCGGATATCATGGCCTGTCCTCCCAAGTATCTGAACCAGGTCAAATTTATTAAGCCTGTCGGATAGCCCCGTTTCGGCCAAAGCCATCACTGCGTCGGCCAACACACCAACATAGGCTGTCTCCCGTCCAAAAAGGATGATGTCGAAGCTCATCTCATCATCCGGGCCAAACGCTTCCCGATAGTCATCGCAGAACACGACGTAGCCCAAAGAGGCATTTTCACCCATAAAAGAAGGAGCCTTCGCGAAGGACGAATACATGATTCTTTGCACAAGGCAGTCCTCATGATAGCTGCAGTCCTCGCAGGCTCCATTTTTCAGGCAGTATTTCTTCAGAAGTATATCCCCAATGCCGCCGCGCAGCATTGAGGCCTTTGCTCTGGGCAAAGTGCACGCTTCTCTCATTTTAATTACAAAGGTTAATTGTAGATACGTGATTCCGACCGATTCCATCTGAAAATCCCCCTGTTTTCAGAAATGAATATGTCTTCAGGCTTTTGCCTAGTCTCATACCTAACTGAGCAACATTATAGCCTATTTGTCCCTGTGTAGGCAGGGGAATTTTCTGAAAAATCCACTCCGATCAATCCAGTCAAGAGCTGGCCAGAGTATTAATTTCCTTTCGGGGCATTCTTCATTTCTACGTCTTCTGGCGTATCCTTAATGAACGGCTGGAGCTGTATCAATGCCCTTCCGGGGCATTCTTCATTTCTACGGAGCAGCTTGACCGTTTTGCGGATAGGTTATGTGAGTATCAATGCCCTTCCGGGGCATTCTTCATTTCTACAGGTGACACACAGGTAGTCACAAGAACCAACACAGGTATCAATGCCCTTCCGGGGCATTCTTCATTTCTACTCTGCCGGATGTCAGACCGCTACGGCCTGCCCATATGTATCAATGCCCTTCCGGGGCATTCTTCATTTCTACCCCATGAAGGAGGGTTGATATTCATGGAACTCACAGTATCAATGACCTTCCGGGGCATTCTTCATTTATACGGCACCCTCCTGGGAGGGGATATTTTACTGGATCCCAAGGACCTATTTCT
>NZ_JAZASU010000057.1:0-10945 GCF_036343215.1 Dialister sp. | reverse complement strand
TAGAGTGCCTCAAAAACCGGTCAAAACTACTAAAATTTACTCCGAACAGGGTGAATAAGGCCCTATTTCCTTTAAACGCAATAGCGAAATTTCGATGTGGAAGCACTTTAGCAGCTGTTAAGTTAATGATATTGCTGCTAACTGCTAACGGCTAACGGCTAATCCCTATTTCACAAGTTCTTTCTCCCGCAGGAATTCATCCAGCATTTCTGCTGTATCCATGATGAGCCCGGTGCAGTGATTGTGAAATTCCGGGGTCCCCGGGGTTTTCCTGTTCAGCACACGGCAGCAGGTGGCACCGAATTTCTTCTTGAACCGGTCATGGAATTCATGGACATAGGGATAAATATCGGTGAGCGGCTTTTCCTCCGGATTCACCCGTCCCGCCAGGGCGCTGATGATGAGGCAGGATCCTGTCAGGGCCCCGCAGGCGCACCCGGACCGGCCTATTCCCCCGCCAAAGCCCGAAGCCATGCGGATGGAAATCTCCGGAAGTTGAAGATTCAGGGTATCATTGAAAGTCTTCACCACGGATTCACTGCAGTTACAGCCTTCTCCATGGTATTTTTCTGCCAGTTCACGTACGTTTTCCATATTCATCCCGCCTTTCTGATGGAAATAAGCCCTCCTTAGCTGTATTGTACAGGAGTTTGGGAAGGAAATAAACAGGAAAGTGGAAGAAAACGGACTGCGGACTTCAGATTTGGGAATTCGGGAAGGCGGCGCCTTAAAATGATGCAGGCGCCTTTTTATTGGAAACCTTCTTCTTCGATGACCTTTGCATCGATTGGGGGCTAGGAGCTGTCGAGGCTCCCGGATGGCAGCGTAAATGCTCGGGCGCCGCAGCTATGAAAAATATGGTTCTGAAATAATAAAATATCACTGAATGGAAAGTGTAAAAATCACTGAATGGAAAGCACAAATATCACTGAATGAAAAGCACAAAAATCACCGAATGGAAAGCACAAAAATCACTGAATGAAAAGCACAAAAATCACTGAATGGAAAAAAATTTCACCGAATGAAAACCGAAAATTCTATTGAATGGGAATTGGGTAAATAAAACATTTTCCCCAAAAGGAATTTTGCAGGTCGTTTCTGTACCGGAAAAGATGAATCCCTGTTTTTATACTAATTCTGATAAAGGTTCCGGGAACCTGAACTTCGGGCAGTATTCCTTTACAAAGCTCTATGAATCCGTGCTATCATTGAGATAACAAACATTTTTTATGAGGATGTGCGATAAGAATTGTGCAGGCCGTCTCTTGACATATTCATTGAGGCAGTCGGTCTTACAACTCGCCTGTGCAAAATCCCCATAAAAATTCAGCGGCCGGCAGGCCGCCACCTTCCCGACTGCCCCGATACCCCCGACTGCCCCGACACTCCCGATTCAAAAGTGTCCTGGACTTTGATTTTTCATTTCGTTATTCAATACACAAGGTGATATTCATGGAAGAAAATTCTCTTTTTGCCCGGACCGTGCCCCAGCCTCTGGCGGCCCGGCTCCGGCCTCAGTCCCTTTCCGAATATGTGGGCCAGACCCATCTTCTCGGCCCGGGAAAGGTGCTTCGCCGCATGATTGAAAGCGATACGATTTCTTCCATGATTTTCTGGGGACCTCCGGGGGTGGGGAAAACGACGCTGGCCCGGATTATCGCCAATCATACGAAATCGTCCTTCATCGATTTTTCTGCCGTAAACAGTTCCATCAAGGATATCCGGAACGTGATGAACGAAGCGGAACGGAACCGGCAGTATGGCCTGCGGACCATCGTTTTCGTGGACGAAATTCACCGTTTCAATAAATCCCAGCAGGATGCGTTCCTTCCCTTCGTGGAAAAGGGAAGCATCATCCTTATCGGGGCCACTACGGAAAATCCGTCTTTTGAAATCAACAGCGCTCTTCTTTCGCGGTGTAAAGTTTTCGTCCTGAAAGGGCTCACAGAAGAGGACCTCATGGGTCTCCTCCGCCATGCCCTGACCGACGAAAGAGGCTTTGGACATGAAAAAATTTCCATCACCGGTGATATGATCCGGGCCATCGCCATTTTTGCCAATGGCGATGCGAGAACTGCCCTTTCCACTCTGGAAATGGTCGTTTTAAACGGAGACGTCAAAAAAGACGGTACCATCGAAGTTACCGAAGAAACCCTGGAACAGTGCACATCGAAGAAATCCCTTCTTTACGATAAAAACGGGGAGGAACATTACAATATCATTTCCGCCCTCCATAAATCCATGCGGAATTCTGATCCCGATGCGGCGGTCTACTGGCTGGCCAGAATGCTGGAAGGGGGCGAAGATCCCTTATATGTAGCCAGAAGGGTCGTCCGTTTTGCCAGCGAAGATATAGGTTTGGCAGACCCCCAGGCTTTGGAAGTGGCTGTTTCTGCCTATCAGGCCTGCCATTTCATCGGAATGCCGGAATGCTCTGCCAATCTTTCCGAAGCCGTTATTTATATGAGTCTCGCTCCGAAATCCAATGCTGCCTATGTGGCCTATGAATCGGCCAAACGGGATGCAGCGAAACATCTGGCTGAACCAGTGCCCCTGAATATAAGAAACGGAGTCACAAAACTCATGAAAGATCTGGGCTATGGCAAAAGGTACCAGTATGCCCACGATACGGAAGAAAAGCTGACCTCCATGCAGTGCCTCCCCGATTCCCTCCTGGGGAGGGAATACTATCAGCCCGCGGGGATGGGCCTCGAAGGAACGCTGAAAGAACGGCTGGCGAGGATTAAAAAGTGGAAAAAAGAGCATGAGAATGAGAAATAATGACCGTTTTCCAGGGGGGACTTTAAGACCGAACCACTTTTGAATCGGGGTTGTCGGGAGAATCGGGACTATCGGGAGTCGGGAAGGATATGGTTCACTTCGTGAACCAATTGATATAGTGCGCTTCGCGCACGACCTTTGGCCTGTAAATGTGCTGAATTTGATTCTGCACAGGCGGTGGCTCTGCATGAGCGGCCTGTACCTGTATTCCCTGCCGCACCGGGACCTGTATTTCCAAACGAGAGACTATCTGTATTCCCGGCCCCGCGCGGCAAATAGAGAAAGCGCAGTGTTTTTCTCTGACGGGCAGTGGTTGACTGACGTGTGTACTTCTGAGCACTAAAAACTAAGCACTACCAACGTCACTTCTATTCCGCAAAAATGAAAATTTTTCAATTTTGCGGAATAGAGGTGTTCCTAAAAATAAATCATATACAACATGTAGTCGTGAAATGAGTGATTTCCATGTTTGATATCGAAAGTAAAATCTTCCGCCGTCATCACCCGGATTTTGAAAAGCTTCTTTCTTTCGGATTTGTGAGGGAAGAGGGCGGCTATACTCTCCGGCGGGAGTTTATGGAGGGCGATTTCTGCGCGGAGCTCCATATTTCCGAAGAGGGAGAGGTCGAGGGGAAGGTCTTCGAGTCTTTTTCCGGGGAAGAATACAGAAATATCCGTATAGAGACCATGGATGGGGCCTTTGTATCCGAAGTGAGAGAAAAATACTGCGAACTTCTGGAAGAAATCCGGGAACGATGCTTCGAAGAAGACGTTTTCACCGAGCCCCAGGCGAACCGGCTTGCTGCCTGGATTCAGAAGACCTATGGGGTGAAAGTGGAATTTCCCTGGAAAAGTCTGGAAGAATACGGCGTCTTCCGCCATCCGGAAAGTGACAAATGGTTCGGTATCGTCATGTACCTTCCGCGGAAGAAAGTGACCGAAGGGGAAGGAAAGACAGATATCATCAATAGTAAGCTCAGCACCGAAACGATGAAAAAGGCGCTTGAAATGGATGGCCTGTTTCCTGCTTATCATATGAATAAGAAATACTGGGTGAGTATCCTTCTGGATGAAACGGTATCTGATGAAGCGCTCCATTTCCTCATTTCCGAAAGCTACCGTCTCGTCAGCGGGCGAAAGGGGAGGGCGCCCAAGGCCGTCCCTGAAAAGGAAGGCCCGGAAACCTGGCTCATTCCGGCCAATTACTACTATTTCGACGTAGGCGCTGCCTTCCGGAAAGAACCGGAAATCCTCTGGAACCAGCGGACCCATGTGAAAAAAGGCGATCTCGTCTACATCTACATTACAAAACCGGTGGCCGCCATCTGCTACAAATGTCTCGTCACCGAAACGGACATCCCCTGCGATCTGGAAGGCCATGGAAAACAGAAAGTAACAAAAGAAATGAAAATCCGGCTCCTCAGGATTTTTGAACCGGAAAAATACCCCAGATCCTGGCTCGAAAAACAGGGCATCACGAATATACGAAGCGCCATGAAAGTGACGGGGCGGGTGGAGTTCGAATAGCCGTTAGCTGTCAGCAGTTAGCAGTTAGCTTTCCCGGGAGCAGCTTTTGAGTCGGGATTGTCGGGAAGGTAGCGGCCTGATGGCCGCAGAATATATATGGGGAATGTACTCAGACGAGTTTGAAAAGCCCGTACAGCAGAAAAGAATTGGGAATTGGGGTTGGGGATTAGGGAAGGTGTCAGCGCTGATGCGCTGACAAATTTATATGGGGCTGTGCACAGGCAGGGGGTGAAATGCCCATTTGACTCATAGGGTTTCATCGTTGAAACTGACGGATGGAAATCGCGGTAGAAATTTACATGTCGATATGGACACAAATGATTCCATGCGTCCCTCCCGCGTCCGGGAGGGTGCCCAAAGGGCAGGAGGGGCGTACAATCTTACAAGTCGGAAATGAAGAAAAAGATTCATGCGTAACGTAATCAGTTTTGAGCTTTCCGTATTGTTGGAGTATCAGTTGTCCACCGGATTATCTATTTTCAGCTTTCGAAGCAGAGTGCGTCAAAAGTTATTCGAATAAAAGTCAGGCCACTGCTAACTGCGAACTGATAACTAAAAAAGGAGTGATTCCCATGAAACGAAAAATCCTGACTGCCATTTTAGCTCTTTCCTGCGTATTTCCTCTTTCTGCCCTGGGTGCAGAAGAGGTAAAGGCCATGATGCCTCCGGCTCCCTGGATTCGGCCTTATATTTTAAACGGGCGAAATGAAATGGAAGCGGAGCTGGTGAGCGGTCTCTATGGAAATAAGGATTTCGCCAAGTCCTATCCGAAAGGTACCTATACCCTGATCCGTGTGGCTCCGGCTTCAGGAGGAGATATCATCGTGCGCATGTCTTTCCGCCGTGGACCGGGAAAACCTTTCGGGGATACCAGTTTCCTCGCCCACAGGACCGGGCGGTATACCTATGAAGGAAATGGAGATGGCTTTACCACGTCCATTGAATTCAGGAAAAATACCATTTCCTTCACCCGGCGGCAGTCAAATGGCCGTTATTCTATTCGGGGTAATCAGTCGGAAACCGCTTTCCGCCTCTCGCCGGAGGATTTTACCTATGTGCCCCTGCCGAGACGGTACGTACCGATGGCAAAAAATGGACCTTCTGAAATGATGGCGGCAGAAGCAGATTCCGCTCAGAAGTGACAATTGAATGGCAAATGAAAAAGGTGAGCATCCGGTGAGATGCGCACCTTTTTTTATTCCGGAAATAGGGACAGGGAAAATCCGGGCAGCATCCGGGGAGAGCAGGGGGATTTTTATGGTACGGATAATTTTCCGAAAGTATTTTAAAAACGCAAAAATAATATGAAAATTTTACGAAATAAAGCATCGACAAAAATGGAAAACAAGAGTAAAATGGGTGTTATAGAAAGGAGGAAATAGAAAATATAACGTAACTGAATGGAGTAGTTGTTCATGGAAGGGTGGAGATAAGAATGGAATTTAAATTTTCAGAGACAATGATTCGCACCTGGATCGATGAAAATACAGGCGAAATGCGGATGAGCGCGCAGACCGCAAGAAGCAGGAGACCCCTTTTGCATACCGAGGTTCTCGGTCTGGTGCAGCTGATTCTGACAAAAACTGAACAGGAAAGAGCGGCTGATAAGCTGCTGGCCATGGATGGGGAACCGCAGGTGACCTTCCGGTTCACGTCCGGCGGCAGAACGATCCATGATATGGATCCCGGCATTTTCACGGATCCTTACTATGAAGCGGCGATGGAAGAGGCGGAACCGGGCACCTTGGAACGGGAATTTTACGAAAGCCTTCCGGAATCGGCCGGAATCGATACAGAGGAGTGCCTGGAACCGAAAGAATATAAGGACGATCAGATCGTACTGGACGAAGGAACAGTAGACCTCAGCAAATTTATCAGCCGGTTTGCCCTGGATCAGGATGATGACCTGCACCGCTTCCGCTTTGCTCTCCAGTATGTGACAAATATTTCCGATGGAAAGTATAAAGAAGGCAGAGCCTTCGAGCTGGACGACGTGCTCACGGCCAGGGAAGCCTCAGAAATGTGGGGTATCGCGCCAACCACCCTCATTTCCGCTTTTGCAGGACAGAAAAAAGGAGATAAGAAAATCAAATCCCGCTTCAATTCCTGGGAATGCCGGCAGTCCGGTGCCACCTGGCTGGTGACGAAGACAGGCATGCACCGGGTTTACGGAGAATCCCTGGTAGAAAAACTGGATCGGCTGATGAAAGGACTGGACGAAACCGAAGAAAAAATCGAAAAAGTGAAGGAAAACGAACCGGAAAGGAGGGCGTCTCTGGAACGGGAACTGGATAAGAAAAAAGAAGAAGCCCGGAAAGTGGTGATGGATGCAAGGGATCTTAAAATCATCCGCGCCGCCCTGCTGCGGGAACCGGAGCCCGAAGTATGGAAGCAACTGCACAGTCTGGAAGACAGGCTGGGAATCAGGCCGATTATCCACAAAGAACGGAAAATTATACGTACTGAAAATTGAATATGGATGAA
The DNA here is from genome assembly GCF_036343215.1 of Dialister sp. GTDB lineage: Bacteria > Bacillota > Negativicutes > Veillonellales > Dialisteraceae > Dialister. The sequence goes on along the minus strand of NZ_JAZASU010000057.1, from coordinate 4,153 downwards.
GGGAGCTGCCTATGAGCAAAATCGTCGTTTCGAAAGGCCATGACGTTCTTTATTTCTACCTTCAGGAAAAAGAAGGACTTTATTTCCTCTTTTCCCAGAAATTTTCAAAGGGGGTCTGGAAATTCTTTGAGAACGGGCGGTATGAAGCAGAACTCCTGGCCTTCCATGACTGGAAACGCAATCCGCGGCTGAACAAAACCATCGAACGGATTCCCGGGGCTATGCGGTATGTGCGCAGGTATGTCATGGCGGCGTAAGGATGGATTGTCTGAAAGGAAATATATGGACGAGATTATCAGAAAACTGGACGAAATCATCGAAAACAACCCGAAACTGAACAGCTGGGAGGCGGCCAGAAAAGCGCTGGCCCTGCCCCGCGGCCCGCTGCTTCCGGAAGACCGGAAACGGCTGGAAAAAATTCATACTTATTTATACCTTCACTCAGACGGCCCCGCACCGGCGGCGCGGAAAAAACCGGTGAAGTACGGCTTCCACAGGGAAGGGGATAATACAGAGTGGTACACGTTACAATGAATCCGTTCCCCATCCATACAGTGAATTAAAAAAGGGCGGTGCCTATGGAAGAAAGCCTGGAAGAAAAAATGAAGAAGAATAGGGAATTTGAAGAAAAAATCGTGGTCCGGATCCTCTCCTGCAAAGATGGGACCGTGAGCGGTTCGGTGGATACAAAGCTTGACGAAAATGAAGCAGCCACCTGCCTTGCCTTTGCCCTCTGCTCTCTCGCCGGCCTTACACCGGATGAATTCCCGAAAGGAATCGATGAAATCTACAACTGCCTGCAGAAAATCCGCAGAGAACGGCAGGCGAAACAGCTGATCAGAAGAGATTACGCTATCAACTGAAACAATCCATAAAAAAAGCCCGTCATTCCATTGGATGGCGGGCTTTTTTATTGGAGTTTTCAATCATTTCCCCGATTCCCCATTATCCCCGATGTCTGGCTTTTCAGGAAGAATGGATTTCCAGTTGATCGGCCCATTAACCATTAGATATTCCCCATTCCCCGTTTCCCGGACCGGATGGGCCACTGCTAACGGCTAACGGCTAACGACTAACGACTAACGACTAACGACTAACGACTAACAGCTTTTTTATATTTCTTGACACCCATCAATTCTTTTTCAATAAAAAGCGGGTATACTGCAGTCAGAACGAAGAAGAAAGGACTGAGAAACATGAATCAAAACATATTCTCCCTGGCCCGCGAAAACCCGCCCATTCCGGGCTGCACCATTTCGCGGAAACTTTTTGAAAATGACGAGGCCTGCAGCCTTCTCTTTTCCCTGGCGGAGGGGACGGGCATCAGCGATACGGCCTATGAAAGAGAGCATTTCTTCTACCTTCTTGCAGGAAAGCTCACCATCCATCAGGGGAAAGATTTCCACTTGAAAGCAGGGGATTTCTACCTGGCAGCGCCCAAAGAAGAACTGAACGTAAAGGCGGAAAAAGACGCCATTTATATGGAAATCGGATTTAAAAAGGAGGATTTCACCATGAATACCATCAACGAAAAAAACATTTTTGCACTGAAGGATCTCGTACCCTGCAGCGAAGGACGGATCATCAACAGGAACCTCATCGATACGGAAAAAGTTCACTTTGCGGTCCTTTCCCTTGCAAAAGGCACCTCCCTTCCGGAACACGCCGCCCCCAGGGATGCCCTCCTCTTCAGCCTGGAGGGGGAAGGACTCATCACCAGAGAAGGAAAAACCTATATCCTGAAAGCAGGAGAAAATTTTGCCATGAAAACCGGCGACCGTCACAGCGTGAAAGCAGAAAAAGATTTCAAATTCGCCCTGCTCCTCACAGAAGAATGATCCTGTTACGAAAAAACTTAGTAAACTGACTTTTTTCGTAATAGAGCAGAAAGCATTCCTTGATTAATTCAGAAATTACAGCTATAATTATTACGAAAAAACTTAGTAAACTGACTTTTTTCGGAGTAAAGCCATGGAAATCGCAAGAAATCATTATCTGAATGAACTGATCGACAGGAAAGAAAACGGCTCTATCAAAATCATTACCGGTATGAGACGGACCGGGAAATCGTACCTTTTATTTCATATCTATTTCCGGTACCTTCAATCTTTAGGCGTAAAGGAGGACCATATCCTCCGGATACCTCTGGATGATGATGACTATGAGGAGCTGCGGGAACGGCATGCTCTCAGCACTTATATCAAAAGCCGCATCATCGATGAAGGAATGTACTATATCCTCCTGGATGAAGTCCAGTTTTGCGAAGGATTTGAAAGCGTGCTGAACGGCCTTTCCCGCAGGGAAAATCTGGATATCTATGTGACCGGCAGCAATTCTAAATTTCTTTCCTCCGATATACTGACAGAATTCCGCGGCCGGGGAGATGAAGTCCGGGTGTATCCGCTGACCTTTGCCGAATTTCTCCCTGCTTTTGGAAATGACCAGAGAAAAGCCTGGCGACAGTACCTCACCTACGGCGGCCTGCCTCAGATTCTGACACGGAAGACGGACGCCCAGAAAGCGCAGTTTCTGTCGAATCTCTTCAAAAGCACCTATCTGAAAGATGTGGTAGATAGAAATCATCTGCGTGGAAATACGGTGCTGGGCGATATGGTGGATATCCTTGCCTCCTCTGTAGGCTCATTGACAAATCCCACCAAACTGTCAAATGCCTTCCGCTCCCATGGGAGTCCGGTCAGTGATAAGACAATTGCTGCTTACCTCTCCCTTCTGGAAGATGCTTTTCTGATTGAAAAGGCAAAACGATATGACGTCAAAGGAAAACGCTATATCCATACGCCCTGTAAATATTATTTCACCGATACGGGCCTTCGAAATGCACGGCTCAATTTCCGGCAGTATGAACCCAATCACCTGATGGAAAATGTCATCTACAATGAACTTCTGGTCCGCGGTTACAATGTGGACGTAGGCATTGTAGAAAAATATGGAACCGAAAATGGCCGGCAGACCGTAAAATCGCTGGAAATTGACTTTGTATGCAATCAGGGAAGCAGCCGGTACTACATCCAGTCCGCCTTTACCCTGCCCGATGCGGAAAAAATGGCACAGGAAACGGCCTCTCTGGATAGACTGAATGACTCTTTCAAAAAAATCGTGGTCGCAGGTGATGATATGGAACCCTGGCATAACGATAAAGGCTATCTTTTTATTAACATTCTCGATTTCCTGCTGGATCCGGACAGTTTATACCGGTAACCGTAAAAATCCCGGCCCCATTTTTACGGCCGGGTCCCGAAAGGAGGACCTATGCATCATTGCGCACAAGCGGTGCCCCTTTTCCGGGGACTTTCAGAAGAAAACATTCTGGAAATAGAAGGGCTCCTTCACGAGAAAACTTTCGGGAAAGGGGAGACCCTTTATGAAATGGAAAGTCCCTCCCTCCTCATCATCGCCTCCGGAAGCCTGGGCGTCTATCAGCTCTCTGAAAACGGGCGTCAGCAGCTCCTGCGCATCACGGGCCCGGGAGACTATGTGGGAGAAAATATCCTCTTCGGGGCGGTGAATGAGAGTATCTACGTGGAAGCGAGAGCGGAAACGAAAGTGTGTATGCTTTCGCAGAAAGATTTCAGGAACCTCCTCCTTGAGAAACCGGAGCTTTCCCTGAAACTCCTCGAAATGAGCGCCAGACGGATGAAAGACCTGGAAGACCAGGCCCGTTTCCTCCTCATGGAAGACGTGGGAGAAAGGCTTTCCACCTGGCTTCTTTCCCATTCCGCAGGGAAAAAGGAAATCACCATCCCTATGAAATGGAAAGACCTCGCCGAATACCTCGGCACCACCCCCGAGACTCTCTCCCGGAAACTCAGGAAAATGGAAAATGAGGGAGCCATCAGGAAGATGGGAAGAAAAGTGACTATCGTCGATGAAGCAAAGCTGTCAGCCGTTAGTTTTTAACGATTAGAAATAAAAAACCTCCCGCGCCATTTCGGCCGGGAGGTCTTTTCGTAGAGGAATTGGGAATTAGGGATCAGGGCAGGTGGGGGTGTACAAAAATAAAAATCATTATTTAAAAACTTTAGGGGAAATAGTTATCAGTTATTAGTTATCAGTTCGCAGTTATGGTGGCCGCATTTTTATAGGTGAGGCGGCCCTTTTATATAATGATTTAAACATTCTCCAAGAGCATTGT
>NZ_JAZASU010000056.1:0-10947 GCF_036343215.1 Dialister sp. | reverse complement strand
TCCTTTCTATGTCAAAAACTAATGCTTAACATGATTTTAGCATTTCTCTTTTGGCGTCGTTCTCGAATTTCCATCTATTTAATTTGGGGTAGTCAGTTTTTGAATTTATTTAATCTTGGGTAAATTATACATATCCACCCCGAAATCCCAAATCCGAAGTCCGAAATCCGTCCTTCAGCTCACCGGCAAGCCAGGGCCCTTTTCATATTCGGCCGCTTCAAAAATTTGATGCGGCCTCCTTCCCGACCCACGGATCACGGACCACGGGCCACGATGGATGACAATCATCTCTCGTGTCCGAAGAACGAATAACGAACAACGATCACCAGCAGTTATCCCAAAAACAGTTTCCTTCACTCAATTCGTTTTATTTCATAAACTTATGTATTTCCCGATTGATTTCCCCTGCAATCATCTGCTTGGCGTTCCAGTCTCCATGAATGCCATCCATGGCCAGTTCGCTGGGCATGACTTCGTAGTCTCTAAAGGGAGATGCCGTATCGATATGGGGCTGGGTGCGGATATATTCGTTCACGATTTCCACATTTTCTTTCCAGCCGCTGTAAGTGACATCGCCGTAATATTTCTGGATATTTTCCGGATTGATGGGAACGATGGTGAGAAGGATGGGGGTAATTCCTGCATTGGTGCATTTTTTCTGGATCACGGCCAGATGACCGATGACTTTATGCGGGTCCGCTCCCATACGAAGGTCATTGATTCCTCCCATGATGAGGAGGTATTTCACATGAAAGGGCAGTACGTCCCGATCGAAACGGTCTTCCATCATTTCCGTAGTATCGCCGCTCCGGCCCATATTGACCGCCGGAAAATCAAGATAGGTAATGTAGGAATAAGCCATATCGGCCGGGCTGTGATACAGATGGCCTCCTCCCTGGGTAATGGAGTCTCCGAAAATACCTACATCCCAGTGTTCTTCGGGATTGGCCCGCACTTTTTCAGGATTGCTCCAGATTCCCACAGGATTTCCATCTTCCGTCATGCCCCGGACACGCCAGTAGAAGGTGCCGATTCTCGGATTGTCATCATAGACATTCGAAAGGCTGGTCACCTGGGAAAAGACGCGGTATTTCGAAGGTTCGATGCCGTCCGGATTTTCCGGATAATCACTGGTTACTTCCACCTCGTATTTCGCGGCTCCCGGATTTCCTGCGTAGGAATAGACAGGGTATTCCAGAGTGGAACCGTTCCCGGGCACATACACATTGGGATAGGGCGCATTGCGGTCGATTTTCTTCATGGTGCTCCGGACTTCCATGGGAGAAGAAAAAGGACCCATGCCGGACCAGTCCGCATCGATGGGGCGGACCCGCCAGTAAAGAGGCCCATCGCCTTCGGGAAATTGGGAAAGGTCCACGAGGACTTTATTCGAATAAATCCGCTGGTTGTCATAGAGATGGTCTTCCAGGACGGAATTCCTGTCCAGATTTTCAGGAAGACCCCGGAATATTTCCACTTCATACCGGACCGATTCGGGATCATCCTTCCAGGTGAGGAGGATTAACCGGGAATTTTCTTCTGCCGGCGCTTCATTTCCTTCAGGTATGGTTCCGTCATCAAGGGAAGAAGCGGTGGCAGACTCTAAAAGAGTCGCTGCCGGGTCGATATTTTCAGCCAGAGCAGCGGCAGGGTTTATGAAATATAGAAATAAAGCGGCAAGCACCGCGGGAAGTAATTTTCGTTTCATGCTTATTCTTTCTTGTATAAAATCGGGAAGTCAGTCCTGTACATGGCCTGAACGGTTTTTGCCAGACGGGCGGTAGCGGGAAAAATTGATGCCGTCCGCTTTTCACCAAGATGTGAGACACTGATAACTGATAACTGTTAACGGCTGACGACTCACCACCCGCCATTTCTCATCAGCTATCCGCTATTTCCCCATTTCGCTCCGGATCTGTTCGAGAGCTATCTTTGCATCTTCGCTTCCGTGAGCTGCCGCGTGCTGCAGGAGTTCCATGGCTTTTTCGGTATCTTTTTCAGTGCCGTAACCAAACTGGTAGCAGGCGGCGAGCCAGCCCAGGGCTTCTACATAGTGATTGGCCGCCGCCTTTTGGAAAAGTTCAAAGGCTTTCTTGTCATTCCCATCTTCATGGTAAATGACACCGAGCTGGGTGGTGGAGGAGTCCATACCCAGGTCGCTTGCTTTCTGGTAGTAAATTTTAGCGAGGCGCCGGTCTTTTTTCGTGCCATTTCCATAAAAATAGCAGTTGGCCAGGTTCCCAAGGGCCAGGGGATCATTGCCTTCGGCCGCTTTTTTCGTGATTTTGAAGCCCTCTTTTTTGTCGGAATTGCCGTTTCCATCAAAAATATACATGACTCCCAGGGCCACGCCGGCACGGAGATGGCCTTTGGCAAAGGCTTTGCGGAAGAGGCGGATTCCTTCTTTTTTATCTTTCGGAATTCCGGTCCCGAGATAGTAGAAATAGGCGAGACGGTTGAAGGCATCGGGGTAGCCGGATTCTGCCGATTTCCGGTAGGCTTCCAGGGACCGTTTCGGGTCTGCCGCATGACGGACGAATTCCGGATTATCCTGCACATGGGGATCATAAAACTGTCCGATATCATTCCAGGCCTTCCAGTAGCCTCCTATGGCTGCCGTATGGAGGAGGGAAAAGGCTTCGTCCAGTTCCTGATGTTCATCGGCGTGAATCATGGTGTAGCAGCCCAGGGCTTCCAGGGCATAGCAGTCCGGATTTTCCTTTACTTTTGAAATCCAGGTTTCCCGCTTTTCATAAATTTTGTCCAGTTCCTCATGGTCAATCCCATCGGAATGGAGGAGACAGAAAAAGGCGCAGAGCGGATCTTCCGCCCGGGCCCCTTTCAGTGCCCATTTCGCGGCTTCCTTCGGGTCCCAGGGGGCCGCTTCGAGATAATAATTGTGGTAAAGAGAGAGGAAATACATGGCCCGTGGATTTCCGGCTTCTGCCAGAGACTTGAAAATCGGATACGCTTCCCTGACTTTATATTCTTTAAACAAGCTTTCTGCTTTTTCCAGATCTGTCATAAATAAGTCCTCCTTAATGTATTTTTATTATAACATGAAGGAAAAAAGTTATCAGTGTTCAGTTCAGGGTGAGTCAGGCAGGACCGGTTCCATAGAGAATGGAATATGGGTATAAAAAGGGCAGGCTCCGTCACCGGATACCCGCCAAGTGTTTCACGTGAAACATTTTCAGAATTTCATGATTCCCTGACTCAAAAGTTCCTCTTCTGCTTCCGTATTTCCCAAATCTGCTGCCATCGTCAGGTAATCAATGGCTTTCTCCCGGTTTTGTTCCGTTCCTTTTCCGTTGAGGTACATCATACCGGCCAGGTAAGCGGCTTTATCATTGGGAAATCTGGCAGCACCTTCCAGAAATGGCAGGGCCTCTTTCTCTTTCCCGTGATCCAGATAAAACAGGCCAAGGGTAAAGAGAGCATTTTTATTTCCAAGGGTATAGGCATCCTTGAGAATATCGGCTGCTTTCTTCAAATCCCTGGGAACGACCAGCCCCTGTTCATAGAAACCGGAAAGTTCTTCCATGGCCTCAAGGCTTCCCAGGCGGGCCGCCGTTTCAAACCAGTGGAACGCTTTGTGCGCATCCGGGCGCTCTGCTTCCGTCAGATAATAACCGCCCAGGAAAAAGGCGGCTTCCTCATTTCCATGGTCTGCCGACTTTTCCATAAGACGGATCGCTTCCCCTTTATGGGCAGGATCCTCATAGAGAAGCTGTGCCAGTTCATACTCACTATTCTTATCCTGATATTCGGCTGCCTTTTTAAAGCAGATTTTTGCCTTTTCCTCATCCGGCGCCGTGGCAAGGCCCTCTTCATAGGCTATGCCCAGATCGTACAGGGCTTTCCAGTATTCATAGAAAGCGCCCTTGGCCAGCCATTTCATACCTTCTTCATAATCGAGGATCATTCCGTTCCCTGTATAGAAAAGACCGGCTTCATCCATGGCAAATACGTCTCCGGCCTGAGCGGAAAGAAGAATACGGGAAAAATCCTCGTTCACCGTGTCCCACAGGGCCTTGTCCTTTGCACCGGAAAAGAGGGAAATGCCGCAGAGGGGATCTCCCATTTCTTTCCCTTTCCGGAAATATTTCACTGCTTTCTCTTCGTCCGCTTTCTGGTGTCCCAGGCCTTCCCGGAAAATCAGCCCCAGAAGGTAGCAGTTTCGCCCTGTCAGTTCGTCCTGAAGGGCTTTGTATGCTTCATCGATTTTTCCCTGAAGAAATAAATTTTCACCGGTCGTCATAATTACTCCTTATAAGGACTTTTATTTCCTGAAATTTCCTTTTGCCACAATTTTGAGAGGAAAAAGGAATTACCGGAAAAGGAGGTCATCCTCTTTCAGACCTTCCATGAGTGTCTTCTGCCGGATCAGCCTGTCCAGGCTGATTGCCCGGGAGCAGCCTTTTTCCACGGCAGCCTGAAGATATTTCTTTCCTTTTTCATTGGAAAGTTCGACGCCCCGGCCTTTGAAATACATGGTGGCCAGCAGATATTCCGCTTCTCCTGAGGGAGCGCCCTTTTCTACGGCCTTTTTTGCATACTCCAGCGCTTCTTTCAATCTGTTGTTATCGCTGAAATACCAGGCCATTTCGGCAAGACCTTCCGAATCGCCATATTCAGCGGCTTTTTCCATATACTCCATGCCCCGGGGCACATTTTTCCTGATTCCCCGGCCATTCATTAAAGCACTTCCGAGCAGGACAAGCGCTGTGGGTTCATTGAATTTTGCCGCTTTTTTCAGATAGGGAATGGCTTTCTCCCTGTGTTTGCCCAAGAAGCCATTATAGTACAGCTGTCCCATCATAGTCACAGCTTTCACGGATCCTCGCTTTTCCGCTTCTTTGAGATATCCCATCACTTCCTGAAGGACCTTTTTGTCTGCCGTTTGACTTTCAAGTACAGATATGGCCATTTCCAGGGCAGCCCCTTCACTGCCCCTGTCGTAAGCAAGGTGTAAATATTTCAGCGCCTTTTCAGGGTTGTTAAAGAATTGAGTCCCCACAGGCTTCATTCCGCTATAAAAGTGCCAGAGTTCCTGGCAGGCTATATCCGAACCGTCTTCTGCCGCTTTTTCCAGAAGAGCAAATCCTTTGGAAATATCCCGGTCCGTTCCTTCGCCATAGAGACAACAGCACCCTTCTTCATAAGTACCATAGCTGAGTCCCCGCTTTGAGGCCTTATGATACCAGGAAAGGGCCAGGCCATCATCATGGCCGTCAAACTCCTTCACCTGAAGGAGTTTGCCCAGGTTAATCATGGCTTTGGGATCTCCAAGGCCCACGGCCTTTTCTATCCATGCCCGGGCCCTGGCATAGCCTTCTTCAGGAGAAATTTTTTCATCCATAAAAGAACCCATCATCTGCATGGCAAGCGTATTTCCATCTTCAGCCAGGACCCGGACTTGATTCACCAGCTTATCTTTCTCTTGATCTGTAAGTTCCATGGGAACCGGAGAAGGGGCGTATAAAAGTGCCAGGGGGCAGGAAAGATCACAGGCTTTTTTCATATGTTCCCTGACAGTGTCTCCTCTTTCGGGAGAGGCAAAGCAGTCGCAGCACTCATACAGACAGGCAATCATGGTGTGGGCGATTCCCTCTTCCTCCGGGAACAAAGGATTTTTCAATATTTCCTGATAAGCCTCGATGCTTTCTTTATAATTTCCGCTGCAATACAGATTTTGAGCGATTTTTAATGCAGTCGTCATGATTCCTCCCCCTGCAGAGTATAGAAATACAAGGATACTCGCTAAATGGTATTTTCAAGATAAAAGGTCCCCGGTTCATGCAGGCGTTTTATTAAATGTTTCACGTGAAACATTTAATTTTTACTTTTTTTCAGAAAAAGTCTTCAGAGGAGTCCCAGGTTGATCCGGTTCAGAAGGTCCTGGGCTTCCCGGACTCCCTGAAGGGCGGCGCTCCGGAGGTAGAAGATGGCGGTTTTTTCATTTTTTGCTACGCCGTCACCCATGAGGTAGAAAGAGCCCAGCAGGAACTGACCGTGGGGTTCGCCCGTATCAGCGGCCATTTTTGCATATTTCACGGCCTCTTCCGGCTTTCCATCCATAAGGGATACCTGGATCATAAGGACCATGCCTTCGGCTGATCCCACTTCCACTGCTTTTTTCAGGTATTTCAACGCTTCTTTCCGGTTCATTCTGACCCCATTTCCCTGCAGATAGCAGGCGCCCAGGGTGGAAAGGGCATCGCCATCGCCCTCTCTGGCTGCTTCTTTCAGGAGGGAAATTCCCTTTTTATGGTCTTTTTCACTTTTTTTATCAAAGATATACAGGCCTCCCAGTTCCACCTGAGCATCGAGATTTCCCATTTCCATGGCCTGCTTCAGGTATTTTTCAGCCTTACTGGTATCACCCTCTTCCGAATAATACTGGCCCAGAAGGTACAGGGCCTCATCATTTCCCCAGTCCGCCGCCTGTTTCAGGCAGGAAAGGAGTTTCTTTTCGGAAATATCGGGAATGGCCTCTTCGATTTCTTCTTCATGGTCAAGGAACTGGCCCCACATATCGACTGCAGCGTCGGTATAGCCGGCTTCCGCAGCTTTTTCCATCAACTCATAGGCTTTCCTGATATCTTTATCCTGGTGGGCCCCTTCAAAGTAATCCCGTCCCAGGATATACAAGGCCTGGGGGTAGCCGCAGTCTACGGATTTTCTGAGAAGTTCCAATGATTTTTCGTCATCAGCCCCTTCAAAGCCGGGAATGTCATACACCATGGCCGCATCCAGCATGGATACAGGATCTCCCAGGGCGGCCCCTCTTTCAAGCCATTTCAGGGATTCTTCCTGATTTTCCTCCACCACCAGGCCCTCATTGTAAATTTTGCCCATCAGGTTGATGGCCATAATATTTCCACCTTCCGCCATTCTGCGGAGGTTCTTTACGATTTCATCAAGATCGGAAAAATCTTCCCCGGCTTCCATAGCCATAACGCTGTGAATGGCCGCCATGGGTGATTCCAGCTCCAGAGACCGGGAAATGAGGCTCATCAGGGTAGAGTCTTCCATATGTCCCATGAATCCGGCTGCGCCGATATAAAAATTCATGATACAGGCGGTGCCTTCTTCCTCATCGCCCTTCATTTCCTCCATGATATGGAGATACGCTTCAAAACTGTCCACATACCTTCCTTCCAGATATAATTCCTGCGCTTTCTGCAATGCATTCGTCATGGATATGCCTCTCTTCGTGATAGTTAAAAGTGATCCGCTGTGTAGGAAATGGAAACTGAAATATGGAGAACCGGTTATCAGAGTGAACAGGTAATGGGTAAGAGCTCAAGCGCCTCAAAGGCGTCGGTCGGACCCCGGACGGGCTACATGACTTCCTCTATATGGGAGAATCCTTTGTCCAGCAGGTCTTTGGCCCATTTGTAGCCGTTATTGGCGGATTTATAAAGGATTTCTTCTGCCTTTTTGAAATTCTTCGGCACGATGACGCCCTTGATATAGAAGAGGGCCAGATAGAATCCGCCTTCTCCGTCTTCATATTCATCGGCTTTTTTGAAAGCCTCCAGGGACTCCTCGTATTTCCCGTCTTTCAGGAAGATTTTTCCCAGTTCTCTTGCCGCACCGCCGTCTTTTTCGGAAGAGGCTTCCCGGAGGAGGGAAATTCCCCGGTCTTTATCAGTTTCCACGCCCATGCCGTATACATACGCAAGGCCCAGTTCACGGATGGCATCGATGCTTCCTTCCTGCATGGCCTGATTCAGGCAGGAAATCCCTTCTTTCTTCCGGTCATCCCCAAAGCAGCCCTCTACATACATGGTACCCAGGGCAGATCCGGCCATGGCATCCCCCTGGTTCCAGGCTTTCTCGTACCATTCCCTGGCTTTTTCGGCATCCTTTTCCGTGCCGATTCCCTTGTAATAGCACCAGGCCAGATCCATGATGCATTCATGGTCCCCCAGATCCGCGCCTTTTTTCGCATAGAGGAAGCCTTTTTCCGGGTTGATGACTTCATTTCCGTGCTCATCTTCAAAGCCCAGCTCCGCATAAATATGGAAAAGGGTGGCACAGGCTTCCACATGGCCCGATTCGGCAGCTTTTTTAAAGAGGAAAACCGCTTTATCCTGATTTTCATCGGTACCAATGCCCCGCCAGAAGAAATAGGCCAGCTGGTACTCCGCATCCCGATAGCCCGTGGCTGCCGATTTCAAAGTCCACAGATAGGCTTCGTGATCATCGGCTTTTGAAAAATCCGGTTCCAGATAGAGGAAAGCCAGCTGCAGCATACCAATGGGATTTCCCAGTTTCGCCGCTTTTTCCAGCCAGTTTCCTGCTTTTTCCAGGTCTTCTTTCAGATGGATGCCATAGGCATAAATGAGCCCGATCTGGGTCATGGCCTGGGAATTTCCTTCCTTTGCCAGGGAACGGAGATCCGTCAGGAAGACCGTGAATTCCTCATCACTCACTTCCTGATCGGACGTATAGAAATAAAACCGCGAAAGCGGCGAGCCCAGGTTCATGCCTTCCAGCCCGGCATCCCCCATGAGCTTTTCATTGACCGGTCCCGTGAGACCTTCTTTATAAATCGTCATAGCCATGGAAGCGGCAATCCCTTTTTCCTTCGGGTCCGCCGAATCCTTCCTGATTCTATTGTACATGGCCAGGCTTTCCACGAACTTTCCCGAGCAGAAAAGCTTGTGCGCCTCTTCCAGAGTATCTGTCATAGGAATCACCTCGTTTGGATTTCTTTTCTTTCTATTATTTTATCATATGGAAATAAAGTTCATAGTTATCAGTTATCCGTTTTCAAAGCCAGCCTGAAGCGTCGTGTAAAAATGAAGACTTTGATTCCATAGCCCGGATTCGCATTTCCCGCGCAAATGAATACTGAATGTTTCACGTGAAACATGGTATGGAAGATTTTTGCATATTTCTGCGGTTTTCCTCCATTTAAGAAGTTTTTACGTTCCAGATTTCATGAAATCCCATGTCTGACCCGTCTTCGGAAGCCGAAAGGTGGAAATTCAGAAAGGCCGGAGGACTCATGACATAAATAAAAAGTTCTGTTGCAGAATTCTGCAGCAGGCCTTTTGTTTGAATGCTTCCGGAAATCAGGGAATTCCTTCGCAGTGATGACAGGGCTTTCGTTGATAGCCATATAAAAATGGCCCGCCATCTCATTTGATGCGGGCCTCCTCCACTGAGAACTATGAACCGGGAACTGATCACTTTATAAATTTCAGTCATTCAACATATTGTGTAATTATTGTACAGCCCCTTTTTAATTTCCCATTTCCTTACGGCAGGAAATAGGTGGGATCCACGGAGTCTCCATTGATCCGGACTTCATAATGGCAGTGAGGTCCCGTGCTGTTTCCCGTACTTCCGCCCAAAGCGATGACAGTTCCCTGTTCGACCTGTTCTCCCACGGAAACCAGGATGGCGGAATTATGGCCATACCGGGTAACAAGGCCTCCATCGTGTTTGATTTCCACGAGATAGCCATACCCTCCGACCCAGCCTGCCTGGGTGACTGTCCCATTGGCCGTGGCTTCGATGGGATCTCCGTAATCGATGGCGATATCTACCCCTTCATGATAGGTGGAACCGAAGCCGCCCGGGCTTTCGCGGAATCCGTACCAGCTGGAAATGGGACCATGGACCGGCCACATGTCGGGCATATTGGATCCTGTGTGGAGAAGGGGAGCCGCTCCGGCGTAGGTTTCTTCTTCCAGTTTTTCACGAAGCAGCACCAGAAGCCTGATCTGCCTGTCAAGGCGGGAATCGAGTTTCCTCATCTGTTTCAGAAGGTAGGCGGGCGTCCCTTCTTTCACTTCTTCTATATTTCCATGTTCACTGGGGGAAACGTCCCTGGCCTTGTCCGGCACCGTGCTTCCGCCCCCGGTGCCTCCGGTAATATTCGCTCCTGCCCCGTTATTATTGGCATCCACCATCTGCTGGAGTTCTTCGGACAATTTTTCAATGGTCTTCGTCTTCTCATCAAGTTCCGTCAGTTTTTCATCGGCCATTTTCAGCTGCCCCGCATAGAGGTCATTCTGCTGTTTGAGAGAAGTCATGGTGAAAAGAGAATAGGCTCCCGTAAAAAGGGACACCACAAAAAGGGCCCCTGCCGCGCAGGCTGCCACTTTGAATTTCTTCAGTTCATCTATGGTAAGGGAAAAATTCACTTCTCCCGTAGTTTCATTCAGGCTCTTCTTCATGAGCACCGCCTTGATACAAAGTGAGAATTCCTCACGGATTTTGAAATATTTCCATCAAACGAAAGCGCCAGACCCGCATTTCGTGTCAATTTTCAACCGATTTCAGGAAACGTCTTGCATTTCATGTCCTGTTTCATACGTTTCATGACAGGGCTTTAACAGTCACTCTTATATTAGACAGGAAAATTGAATGAAAGTCAAATTAAATTTTAAAAAATGTGAAATAAGGGATATTCAGCCGTTAGTATACAGCCATTAGTAATCAGTCTCATAGTTGGCATACAGCTGCAGTGCGAATCCTCAGAATGTCCGCCCACCTTTCGATGAGTCCAGTTGACTCAAACCTTCAGCAGGACCGAAGACCCCTGTCTATTGGTTTCCGCAGGAAACCCTATCCTTCACAAATCACGATTCACGAAATCCGGAAAGTGTCCGAGCCGGGGCGTGCCGAGATTTGCTGACCCACGAATACCGCTTCTGACTCAGGCCAAAGAGCACACCGCTGACTCCCATTTCAAAATTTCCTTCCTTTTCCGAATCACGATTCACGATTCACGAACCCGTCGAAGTGGGATTCCACTTTCATGCCGCGGTGAGGCTGACTCACGAAAACCGCTTCTGACTCAGGTCAAAGAGCACACCGCTGACTCCCATTTCAAAATTTCCTTCCTTTTCCGAATCACGATTCACGATTCACGAACCCGTCGAAGTGGGATTCCACTTTCATGCCGCGGTGAGGCTGACTCAC
>NZ_JAZASU010000055.1:0-11698 GCF_036343215.1 Dialister sp. | reverse complement strand
TTTATCCCCATAAAAAAAGCAGTGAAAGCACAAGCCTTCACTGCTTTTTTATGGAAGAAATACAAAGCTCTCAAAGCGTTATTTTTCCAGCTTTTCTGCCTTTCTTAATGCTTCTTCTCCCGCTTCAATGACTTCTTTCACGGTAATTTCAGAAATGGGGGTATATTTGCCGGATTCAATGGTCTTTTTCACATGTTCCGGTCCCATGGGCATGTCCCAGGAAGAAAGGGCTTTCGAACAGGGACCCAGGGGATGATGGAATTTCGCATTGCTGGGACCGAACATGGCAATCGTGGGCACGCCCCGGCTGTCAAAGACATACATGGGACCGCTGTCATTTGTAAAGGCCAGACTGCAGCGGCCCGCCGCGGCCATGAATTCCCCCATGGAAAAATGGCCGGCAGCAATGATATATTTCTTTGATTTCATCACGGAAACCGCTTCGTCGATGAGGGGCCGCTCCGAAGGGACTCCGAAGAAAACAGGAATCATCCCTTTTTCGGCAAAATGGTCTGCCACTTTTCCGTAATTTTTCGCTGGCCAGTTCTTTTCCTTTGTGGAGCTTCCCACAGAAAGGCCCACCAGGCGGTCATTTTCCGTAATGCCTTCAGAAGCAAAAAATTCATCCGCTTTCTTTTCCCATTCCGGAGACATGTAGGTCCGCATGCCGTGATGAGAAAGATCCTTCACGCCCAGCCGCTCCAGCACCTTGAGGTACTTGTCCACAGCATGGGAATTGTAAGTCTCAATGGTCATGGGCCAGTCCATAAAAAGCCGGTCAATCCGCGTACCCGCTTCTCCGCCCCAGTGCTTCGGATGCATGGCGAGGGCCAGCATGGTGCTTCTTGTAGTCCCATGAAGGGTGAGAAGGATATCCGGATGAAGAGCGCCGATCTTCTTCCCCACTTTCCAGGTGGCGGCCAGCCCTTTTTCCTTTCCATGACGGTCAAAAGGAATGAGGACGTCGATATCCGGATTGTATTTGACCGACTCCAGGAAACGGGCATCCATAACGAGAATGATTTTTGAACCTTTGGCTTCCCGCCGGAGCACTTCAAGGAAAGGGGTAATGGAGACCATATCCCCGAAATAAAGCATGTATATGATGACGATTGTCTTATTTTTCAAATCTGCCTGTACTTTTAAATCGCTCATGCCTGTTCCTTACGTATCTTATGAATCAGGGAAGTGGTGGAATAGCCGTCCACGAATGGAAGGATTTCCACTTTTCCCGCATACTGCCGTCCTGCCACTTCTTCCACTTTATAGTCTCCGCCCTTGACAAGGATATCCGGTCTCAGATGGGAAAGAAGTTCTTCCGGCGTATCTTCATCAAAAATAACCACTTCATCCACACAGCGCAGCGCCGCCAGCATGAAACTCCGGTCTTCTTCATTGTTCACCGGTCTTTCGGGACCTTTCAAAGCCCTTACGGAGCGGTCTGAATTGAGACCGATGATGAGATGCTGCCCCAGGGAGGCCGCCTGCTGGAGGTAGGTAATATGCCCCCGGTGAAGGATATCAAAACAGCCATTGGTGAAGACGACCGTTTCTCCACGGGCTTTCCACCTTTTTACCTTTTCCTCCGCTTCTTCCAGGGAAAGGGGAAGGTAGGAAAGGCGTACATTCCTCCGTCCCAGCCAGGCCTGAATCAGTTCATCCCTTTTCACCTGGTAGGTCCCGACTTTGGAAACTGCAATGCCTGCCGCTTTATTGGCCAGCTCCAGGATAGTCTCCATATCCATTTTGGCTGCCGATGAAGCCGCAATGACTGCCATGACCGTATCTCCGGCTCCGGACACATCGAATACGTCCTGGGCCACGGAAGCGCGATGAATGGCTTTATTTTCGGAAATGCAGGTAATGCCCTTTTCCGAACGGGTCACGAAGAGATGGGTGAGCTGGAATTTCTCCCGTACCTCTTGTCCCGCTTTCAGGATGGCCTCATCCTCATTAGGCACATCCCTTCCCAAACAGTCCGATATTTCCTTGATATTGGGCGTAATGCCATAGGCTCCGGTATACTTGGTCCAGTCGCTTCCTTTGGGATCCACCAGTACAGGAACCGAATATTTCTTCCCAAGACTGATGATTTTCTCAGAAAGGGCATCCGTAATCATGCCTTTGCCATAATCGGAAATCACGATGCTGCCCAATCCCTGGCGAAGCAGATTTTCCAGCCAGTCGAGGAGCTTTTCCGTTTCCTCTTCCGAGGGCGATTTCTTTTCTTCATAATCCAGCCGCATCATCTGCTGCCGGGCGCCAAGAATACGGATTTTGGCCGTGGTATGGTAAGCATCGTCCGTAATGATACCGGACGTATCGATGCCCGCCTTCTGAAGGAGTTCAGAAAGAATGGCGCCATCGCCATCATTGCCTTTCATGCCCGCCGCATAGACAAGGCAGCCAAGAGACGCCAGGTTCGCTGCCGTATTGGCAGCCCCTCCCAATACGTCTCTCTGTGACTGGACAAGATTCACCGGTACCGGGGCTTCCGGGGAAATACGGTTTACTTTCCCTGTGATATAACGATCCGTCATAAGGTCGCCAATGACGGCAACTTTGATATGAGTGATTTCATTTTTTAAAAAATTTTCACCAGCCTGCTGCATAGGTTCTCCTGTCTTTCTTCATTTTGCTGCTTTCTGAAGGAGCTTGTCCCAGGAATTCCACACCACTTCCGGGTGGAAAGACTCCATGGATTCCCTGGCCCCTTTCCCCAGCTTTCTCCGAAGCTTCTCATCCTTCATCAGAGCTGCAAGGGCCTTGCTGAAGGGTTCTGGTCCTTCCTCTACAAGATACCCGTTTACATCACTTTTGATCAGTTCATTCACCGATGAACAGGTCTTATAGCCCACTGCCGGTATCCCGACTCCCATGGCTTCAGAAAGAGCCAGCGGGAATCCCTCATGATGGCTGGGGAAGGCAAAGATATCCGTCCCTTCCCAAACGCCCTTCATATCCTTCGTCGTTCCTTTAAGGAAGACCCGGTCCGTGAGGCCCTTTTTCTTAATGAGGCTTTTCAGGGCCGTCACATAGGCCTTGTCATAGGTATCCCCCCAGATTTGTACCTTCCAGTTTGGGAAATCCTTCGCAATGAGACTGAAAGCCTCCACCAGAAGATGCTGGCGCTTCGTACGCCCCGTGACTCTTCCCACATTGGTAATCACATGGACGTCCCTGTCCTGACCGGGATCTGCAACGAGATCCGGGATATTGACGGCATTGGGGATATAGACGAAATGGTCGTAATCCAAGTACTTTTCCGCCTTACCGATAAAGGAAGGCATGAGGGCCTGGATATAGCGGCTCTTTTTCAATGCATTTTTTTCCTCTTTCGGAGAATGAAGAAATATTTCATCCGGATCATTATGAAGCATGGAAATCACAGGAATCTTTGTGGAAATACCATCCAGAAGAAGACGGCCCGTAGGTTCGCGGAATGAAACAATGACATCCGGTTCTGTTTCTTCCAGCACCTTCTGAAGCGCCTTCTTCCCCTTGAGGAGGATTTCATAATTCCTGTTTCTTGCCCCTTCCTTACTGAAGGCACGAGTCACTTCGCGCATAATCTTGTCAAAAGTGCCGGCATGGATGGCTTTCATATCCTCCATATGGAAAAGATTGTACAGCCTGACGTCATCCGGCAGAGGATAGAAAGGATATCCTTCTTTTTCGTCAGCCATGACGACGGAAACCTCATAATTCCTGTCTTTCAGGGCAGAAGCCATACGGGAAAGGACATGCTCAATGCCGCCGCTGTAACCCACGTATTTGTGCAAGTTGGCCAGTAATACCTTCATAGTAACACCTGTTATTTCACATGGTAATAGTCTTTATACCAGGCTGCGAAGTGAGACAGTCCCTCTTCCAGCGAAGTGGAAGGCTTGAAACCGAAATCCTTTTCCAGTTCGCTGATATCCGCATAGGTCTGATAGACGTCGCCGGGCTGCATGGGCAGGAATTCCTTCTTTGCCTTTCTACCGATGGCATCCTCAAGGATTTCAATGAATTTCATGAGCCGCACAGGATGATTATTTCCGATATTATAGACTTTGTAAGGATCGCCATCCTGATTCGGCTTTGCCGGAGATTCCAGCATGCAGCAGATGCCGTTTACGATATCATCCACATAGGTGAAGTCACGAAGCATATCTCCCTTGTTGTAGACCTGAATCGTCTCATTTCTCACAATTTTATTGGTAAACTTGAAATAAGCCATATCCGGACGTCCAAAAGGTCCATAGACGGTAAAGAAGCGGAGCCCCGTGGCCGGAATTTTATAGAGATGGGCATAGGTGTAGGCCATGAGTTCGTCGGACTTCTTGGTCGCCGCATAAAGGCTGATGGGATGGTCCACGAAATCATCGGTGGAGAAAGGCACTTTTTCCTGATTCCCATAAACAGAAGAACTGGAAGCAAAGAGAAGATTTTCCACAGGGTAATGACGGCAGGCTTCGAGGATATGGAAGAAACCAACGATATTGGACTGGATGTAGGAATCGGGATGATCAATGCTGTAGCGTACCCCTGCCTGGGCAGCTAGATTGACCACAATATCCGGATGAAAGGCAGTAAAAACTGTCGTCACCGCCTCTTTGTCAGCCAGGTCGCCTTTGATAAAGGTATAGGGGCCTCCTTGGCTTTTCAGGTCTGCCAGGCGGTCTTCCTTCAGTTTCGGATCATAATAATCATTCATATTATCGAAGCCGATGACTTCATACCCTTTTTCCAGCAGTTTTTTACTCAGATGATAGCCAATAAAACCGGCGCCGCCGGTGACAAGAATTTTTTTCATAGGGTTCACTCCCGTAATTCAATGATATTATTCTTTATTATACCAAATCGGCCGCTTCCATGGGACCCGTTTCAGAAAAGGGACTCACGATTTCCAAAGCTTTTCCGCACAGTCTGCCATGCGTTCATAGCCGGTGCGGTTTGGATGAATGCCATCCGAATAATAACGGTCATCTGCCGGAAGAGATTTCTGAAAATCAATGAACGGAAGGGAAAGTCCGGCAGACAGGCTCCTCAGGAATTCGCCATACTTCTCGAGATCTTTCTGATTGGCCTCAAAGAAATCTTCCTGCTGCCAGCCGGTGTAAATGCTTTTCTCCGCAGCCGGAATGGGAATGCCCAAAGTCAGGGGCACTTTTTCTGAAATATTTCCAACTTCTGTCTCTACAATCCTTTCCAGTACGTCAAGGCGGAGACCACAAAGGATATCATTGATCCCGCCCATGAAAAAGAATCCTTCCGCTTTCCCGAGACGGGTCGTAAAACCTTCCATGAGGTCAAAAATATCCCTCACCCCTGCCCCGCAGGCACCATGATTATAGAAAGAGATTCCCTGTATTCTTTTATCCAGAAGTTCCACCCATCCCTGTCCGGGAAGGACGCCAAAGCCCGCCGTCAGGCTGTCTCCAAAGCAGTGGATGATTTTGATTTCCTTTTGATTCCAGCTTTTAGTCATAACCCTTCACCCCATGTCCATCATATCACAGAAAGAACTTTTTCATACCTGTTTCCATAAAAGAACAGCCTCTCCGGAGAGAAGCTGTTCTTTTTATATTATTCTTCCACTGTTATATTCTTTCTTGGTTTCTTGAACCCATGGATTCGTTCAATGACGATGTAAAGCATAGGTACAATGAATACCTGGAAGAAGGTGGCAGAGAGCACGCCGAATACGACGGCAATACCCATTTCGGAACGGGAATTGGAACCTGCGCCCGTAGAGAGAGCCAGAGGTACGTTACCAAGGATGAAGGCGAAGGAGGTCATCAGGATCGGGCGGAGACGAATCTTCGATGCTTCGATGGATGCCTTGACCACTTCCATGCCCGCGTCAGTACGGACTTTCGCATATTCGACGATCAGGATGGCGTTCTTTGCGGCCAGGCCGATAATGGTGAGAAGACCGATCTGGAAATAAATATCGTTGTAAACGTTGAATGCAAAGGCACCGAGGCAGGCACCGAAGAAACCGGTCGGGATACCAAGGATGACCGAGAATGGGACTTTCCAGCTTTCGTAAAGGGCTGCCAGAGACAGGAATACGAAGAGCATACCGAAGGCCAGTGCATAAATTGTCTTGCCGCCGGCTTCGCGTTCCTGTGCAGAAGATTCAGCGAAAGCATAAGAATAACCATTCGGCAGAGTCTGTTTCGCCACTTCTTCCAGCGCATCCAGTGCCTGACCGGAGGAATAACCATCTGCCTGGTTACCGCCAATCTTGACAGCCGGGAAGTTGTTATAACGGGTAATGACAGCTACGGCATTCGATCTCTTCGGGGTAATGAAGTTGGAAATCGGAACCATATTGCCATTGTTGTCACGAACGGTAAGGAACTTGTTGTCATTCACGCTCATACGGTATTCCGTGTCTGCCTGAACGATAACCTTGTAGTTACGGCCGAAAGTGGTGAAATCGTTGACCTGGATAGAGCCATAGTAAGCCTGAAGGGCTGTGAAGATATCGCCCACGTTGACACCATTCCTGGCTGCTTTTTCACGGTCAATATTGAAATTATAAGAAGGAGTATCCATACGGAACGTGGTGTAAGCCATCTGGATTTCAGGACGCTGGTTGGCAGCAGCCAGGAATTCACCGATAATGGCCTGCATGTTTTCGTTGGAATCGCCGTTCTTATTCTGAATGTACAGAGAGAAACCGCCGGAGTTGCCAAGGCCCGGAATTGGAGACGGGTTCAGAGGCATCAGGGATACGCCGGGATGGGTGGCATTGAAGGCAAAGCCCTTGGCCATGACGGCATTGATCTGTTCACTTGGAGCCTTGCGGTCATCCCAGGGTTTCAGCTTGATGAAAGACAGGCCGGCATTTGGTTTCTGTCCATCGGAAAGAATATCAAAACCTACAACACCCTGGGTCGTATCTACAGCAGGATCTTCCTTCATGAAATTCAGGAATTCCGTGACATACTGGGCCGTACGGACGTTGGCAGAGCCTTCGGGCAGGGAGAAGGCATTGAGGAAATACCCGTTATCTTCCTGAGGAATAAATGCGGTCGGCAGTTTGATAAACATGAAAGCTGCGAGCACGAAGAGGACTACCAGTGTACCAATCGGGAACACAATGGCATGAGCCAGTTTTTCAAGGATAGCACCATACACTTCAATCATATGGTCAAAGCCATCATTGAATTTATCCCACATGCGGTCAAACCGGCCTTTGTCGGCTTTCTTCTTTGCCGGTTTCAGGAGGCCTGCGCAGAGAGCAGGGGTCAGGGAAAGTGCGGTGAATGCGGAAAGCAGTACGGAAACCGCAATGGTCAGGGCGAACTGTTTATACAGGATACCCATGATGCCGCCCAGGAAAGCAACCGGCACGAATACGGCAGCCAGAACGACAGCGACGCCGATTACCGGGCTCTGTACCTTCGCCATGGCTGCGACAGTGGCTTCTCTCGGCTGCAGATTGTTATACCGCATTTCATATTCCACGGCTTCAATGACGACGATAGCATCATCGACGACCAGCCCGATTGCCAGGACCATGGCAAAGAGGGTCAGTGTATTGATTGTAAAACCAAGGACGTTGAAAGCTGCAATGGTACCCAGTAAAGATACCGGTACGGCAATCATCGGGATGATGGTAGAGCGCCAGTTCTGCAGGAAGATATATACAATGATTGCTACAATAACGAGAGCTTCTACGAAAGTATGAATAACTTCATTGATAGAGGCGAAGATGAAATCCGTATTATCCGCATTGATGACGTAAGTCATGTCATCGGGGAAAGTCTTGGCATCTTCTGCCAGTTTTGCCTTGATGGCACCGATGGTTTCTACCGCATTGGCATCATCGGTCAGGGAGAAGGCAACGGTAGCGGCTTCTTTTTCACCGGCCCGGGCTATAAAGTCAAATCCCTTTGCCGCCAGCTGGATTCTGGCCACATCTTTCAGATGAAGAAGGCTGCCGTCACTGTTGGTCCGAAGAACGATATCCCCGAATTCCGCTTCCGTCACGAGACGGCCTTTGGCAGTGATGACATACTGGAAAGGCTGATCCTTGGTGACCGGAGCCGCACCGATATGACCGGCTGCAATCTGTTGGTTCTGGCTCGTGATGGCTGCAATGACTTCGCCGGCAGTCATATTGTTCTGGGCCATCCGGGTCGGGTCAAGCCATACGCGCATGGCATAATCGGAACCGAATTCCTGAACCGTACCGACACCCTTGATCGACTTCAGTTCGTCCAGATAGTTGATACTGAAATAGTTTTTAAGGAACGTATCGTTGTATGTACCATTTGGTGAAATCAGGCTGACTACAAGAGCCATATCACCGGAGGACTTTCTGGTAGTAACACCGATCGCTCTAACTGTCTCCGGAAGACCTGCGTCAGATGCGGTGACGCCATTTTGTACACGGACCGTTGCCATATCGGAGTCCGTACCTGTCAGGAACTGTACGGTCAGCGAGTAACTGCCGTTGGAGTTACTGGAGGAAGACATACTGTCGAAACCTTCGACACCGACGACGTTCTTTTCTATGACTTCTGCCACCGTCTGGGCCACGACTTCTGCATCAGCGCCTGGATAGGTTGCTCTTACGGAAACCTGGGGAGGCGTGATTTTCGGATAACGGTCAATTGGAAGACTGAAGCAGGAAAGAATACCGGCAATGGAAATGACCAGTGCCACAACGATGGCGAAGATAGGACGTTTAATAAAGAAATTAGCCATAGTCCCTCCTTACTTCTGTGATTCCTTCGTGCCGCCCTGATCCTTGATGGAATCGGCAGCAGACGCTTCGAGGGCTTCCTTCGTAGTTTCACTTGGATCCACAGGCTGTCCTACCTGGACTTTATTCTGGCCTTCTACGATAATGACATCGTTTTCATCAATACCACTGGTGATGATGGTATAAATACCATAAGTACCACCAAGCTTCACGGCTTTCTGGGCTACTTTTCCATCGACTACGACGTCAAGCATATCCTTGGCCAGGAGCTGGATCAGAGCCTTTGTCGGAACGAGGATGGAATTCTTTGCAATTTCATTATCAGAAACAAGGGCTGCATACATGCCCGGGACAAGGACGTTATCCGGGTTCGGGAAGGAAGCTTTGAGGGAGAGCTGGCCGCCGGTCAAAGTCGGATTGACCTGTACGATCTTGCCGGTGTGTCCATAAATGGAACCGTCGGAAAGGCGGATTTTCAGGGCATCCCCCAGCCTGCCGGTGGCATTACCATCTTTGTTCAGGGAGAGGTATTCATTTTCAGACATATCAAACTGCACGTAAATGGGATCCGAATTGGAAATCGTGACGAGCGGAGTCGTGCCGGCTGCGGCAAAAGTTCCGACGTTTACGTCATCCATGGAAAGGGTACCGCTGAAAGGAGCTGTCACGATGGTATCATTCAGGTTGTGGGAAGCAATTTCCACCTGGGCCTGAGAAGCTTCCAGGACTCCCCGGTATGCTTCAGTAGCCGCCTTCTGGCTGTCATAAGCCTGACGGGAAATGGCGCCGGTGGCAATCAGTTTTTCATAGCGGGCCAGATCACGGTTGGCATTTTCATAATTGGCAGCAGCCTGGGCAGTCTGTGCCTGGGCAGCGGCGAGAGTGGACTGATAGTTTCTCGTATCCAGACGGAAAAGAGGCTGGCCGACTGTGACTCTTTCACCGCCGGAAATGAACTTTTCCGTTACCGTACCGGAAACCTTGGCCCGTACCGGCACTTCCTGCAGAGCCAGTACGGAGCCGGTATATTCACGCATAATCGGCGTATCGGACCTGAACGGTTTGAATGTGGTCACCTTCATGGCCTGCTGCTGAGCAGCCCCATTTTTGGATGACCCACAGCCTCCGGTCACGGCAGCGGCGGAAAACAGCAATCCTGCCGCCAGTACTGCGGCTGCAATCTTCTTATATTTCATAAGGTACCCCCTTGCAAAAGAAAGTGGGAAGGTCAGCCCTTCCTCCTTGAAACCATTCTCTCTTTTTAATCTTACTTATTTTAGCAAACAGTTGACTTTAAGTCAATATAAATAGTAAAACAATACCTCCAAAATGATAGAAAAAATTTTTTGAATTCTGTCCCCTGTTTTATATCCTGTCCACCGGTACCTTGACGACTGCTTTACGCAGCTTTTCCGGTCCCTTCTCTCCCATGCAGAGAGGACGATGGAGATCGGCGGGGAAGAAAATGGCAAAGCGGCCGGTGGTGAAATAGATGGCTGATTCTTTTTCATCGGATTTGAAGAAATAAAGATCCCTGTCCTCATGGGCCTCGATGATTTCTTCCTTTCCGGAAGCCGGATGGACGCCGATCCATTCTTCCTTTCCTTTGATTTCAAACTGGATATCGATGAATTTCCTGTGTCCTTCCAGTTTCCTGTCTTCCCTCGGTTCCGTGGAAGGAGACTCTACAGACATCTGGCAGCCCAGTATGTCATATTTCCCATCTCTTTTTTCGGCAAAAGGAAATTCTTTCACCGCCTCGAGGCAGAGAAGAAGAAATGAGGGAATCTGCTTTTTATAGGCATCCAGATGGTTGATATCACCGGCAATCATGATGATCCTCCTTATAATGAAAAATGTTTTTCTTTTTATCATATCACAATTTGAAGGAAGTCCTCAATTTTTCAGAGGTAATAGATGCTCACCTGCCAGAATGAATATGCCTGTTATACATACACTGTCAATTGAATTTCTATCTGTCCCTCTGAATTGACAGTGACCACAATCTATGGTATAGTTTCAGTTAATTACAGATTTGTGATGAAGAGAAGAGTATGCGGAAAGGACCGGCAAAGAGAGCCCCGTGTGGTGAAAAAGGGTGCGGAAGGTTCTGCAGAAGATGGACTCCGAGCAGGGATGGCCGAATCATGAAGTCTCCCGGGTGCGCCCGATACAGCGCTCAAGTATCAAGGCATGTGCCGGCGTACCTACAGAGGTTTCTTCAGCAATGAAGAGATAAAATTGGGTGGTAACACGAATCTTTCGTCCCTTTGGGAGGAAAGATTTTTTTATTTGTCAAAGGAGGTTATATGCCTTTCTATAATGGAACATTGTTTACCATTGACAGAAAAGAAATGCTCCGCTACGCGGGCATGAATCCAAAGGCTCCTGACTTCCCGAAAGAAAAGGTGGATGAGGCCATTGAAGAAGCCCTGGCCCTTGCCGAGCCAAGGGGCATTTGGAAAGTCCTCCCCTACGACCCGGAAAAAGGAATCGTCCAGGGAAAATCGCCTCTCCTGCTGACAGGAAACAGCATCCGCCATCATCTTTCTTCCTCTTTCTCCGTGGCCGTCATGGCTGTCACTGTGGGAGATGAAATAGAAAAAGCTTCTGATGATGCTTTCAGAAATGGCCGGTATGTGGAAGGGCTTCTTCTCGATGCCGCCGCAACTACGGCCACGGAACATCTGGCAGACCAGGTGGACCGGCTCATTCAGAAAGAAGCGGAAAAAGACGGGCAAAAAACGGCCTGGCGCTTTTCCCCGGGCTACGGGGACTGGCCGGTTACGGCACAGAAAGAGTTTGCCCGTATCATAGAAACAGATCAGATCGGTATTTCCGTAACGGACCATTCCATGCTGTTTCCAAGAAAATCAGTCACTGCCATTATTGGTATTTCCAAATGCAGCCAGCGCCCGGCGCCGGCCAAGTGCAGGACCTGTTCCCTTGTGACCTGCCCATTCCGGCATTAAATGTCTATAATAAGAAGAA
>NZ_JAZASU010000054.1:0-11848 GCF_036343215.1 Dialister sp. | reverse complement strand
CCTTATATAAAAGGGCCGCCTCCCCTATAAAAAGGCGGCCACCATAACTGCGAACTGATAACTAATAACTGATAACTATTTCCCCTAAAGTTTTTAAATAATGATTTTTATTTTTGTACACACCCATATTTCATACTTCCCATTCCATTTGGCTAAGAGCCAAAGGTCAAATATAAACTTGCGCCCGAAGGGCGCCACCTTCACGATTTCCCCGAAACGATTCCCGATATTCCCGATAATCCCGATTCAAAAGTTTTCAAAGCTTATGGTTTTCCTATAAAAATAGCGGGCTTCATGAATTTGATGCCCGCACCTTCCCGCAATCCGCAATCCGAAATCCCCAATCCGTCCTTTCAGCATTTGCCCGACAACCCCGGCATTCCCGAGATCCCCGCCCCTCCCCGATCCAAAAGCCTCTCATCATAAAGTTTCCTTTACGAATGAAACTATTCATCCTGCAGCCCCCACATATGATAGAATAAGAAATATACAAACAAATTTCCAGCGAGGAATCCCTATGAAGAAACTTTTACTCCTTATTCTCATTCTTGCCGGTGCCGTTTACTGGGGCATGAGTGAAGGAAATGACATATCCAGAGGCGTGGAAAAGCCGCACACACCGAAAACCGTATCCGCCAAAGGCTCTGCGCCTTCCCAGGAGCAGAAATCCGAAAAAGACGGCATGGTGGAGCTCATCAAAGATATTTCCAATACCATTTTCAATGGCATTTCCAAAGAAGCCACTCCTGCCGGCACAGCGGAGACAGTACCGCCAAAATCTACGGATAAAGATATTTCCAAAAAAATCCCCACCCGTGAGCAGGCAGCTGCCGAAGTGGAAACGCTGCAGCAGAAATGGAACAACGTGGCCCATTTCCAGACGGCCCTCGAATCCCGGATTGACCGGAAAAAATTCGTCCCCTCCGATGAGATTCCGGACCTTCTGAAAAAAGGCATCATCGCCACCGAAGACCGGAGATACTATGATCACGGAGCCATCGATCTCATCGGAGTCTGCCGGGCATTCATCACAAATGCCGCAGCCGGACATACCATGGAAGGCGGTTCCACCATCGCCCAGCAGACCGTAAAAAATATTTTTCTCTCCAACGAACGGACCATGGAGCGGAAAGTAGAAGAACTGGCCCTTGCCATGCAGCTCGAAAAATATTACTCCAAAGACCAGATTCTTGAAATTTACCTGAATACCATCTACTTCGGCCATGGCGCCTACGGAGTGGGACCGGCCAGCCGGACCTATTTCGGAAAAGAACCGAAAGATCTCGACCTCTCCCAGTGTGCCATGCTCGCCGGTCTCCCCCAGGCCCCGTCGGCTTACGATCCTTTGGATCACCCCCAGGAAGGAGCCAAACGAATGACCATGGTCCTTGCCCTTATGGCCCAGGAAGGCTATATTACCCCGGAACAGGCCGCCCAGAGCGCCCTCAATCTGTGGCTGAAATAGTTGTTAGCCGTTAGCCGCTAGCAGTTAGTGGTTAGCCTTAGCAGAAAAATTACGTAAAAACCTTGTAACAATCATTATTCGTTGTTCGTGAAGGTCGCGGCCCCAATGGGCCGCTATTTTTTTATTGGGATTTTGCACAGGCTGATTTTATGGGCCCTGCACAAATAGGATCATGATGGTTTGACTGTTCCGGAAAGATAGGATTCTAACTGCTAACTGCTAACCGCTGCCTGCTAAATCCCCTCTGGACGAAATCACTCTGCTCCCTGAAAGCAGCCATTTCTCCTCAGATATACTTCAAATCCTCCGCCTTCATCTCCCAGGCGGTCATCTCATTCCACTTCTTCTCCCGCTCAAACTCCTCCGGATCCGAAATGGTCTCCCGCAGCCGGTCATTCATGATCTGGAGGGTAGAAGCCATACTCCGATTGGCAGAAATAATCCGCCGCTTTGCATAATCGTGCATATTCACCCCCTCCGCCTCCATCCGCTCATAATCCTCAGGATAGGCATACTTCCACTGCCCCATCAAAGCCTCGACTTCCTCTTCCAATCCGTCCATCATTTCCTCCTTTTAAAATATGGGAAACTCTATGATTCCATCATACCTTCTTCAGGGATAGACTCAAGGAAAAAAAGGTGCGAAGAACGGGGCATCCGATTTGTAAAAGTACACCTAGGACTCCATATTACCCGGGGTCGCAGGGCCCTCTCCCTAGTGGGGCAAGGCAGCCTGATTCCTTGTCCCACCAGCCCGCTTTTATTTTTGATGAAAAACGGGTTCTTTCCTGATCTGGACCTTCGAAGCCCAATTTTCTTCTACAATCCTCCATCATTTTTGCAGCAAATGATAAAATAATGACTTCTGCGAAAAATTTTTGCAAGTCCCTGCAGAAATTCTCTACAGAGCAGCATAAACCTTCAGAAATCCGTTTCGCATCCCATTTCACAAAAAAAGCCGGAAGTGCCAATGCACTCCCGGTTTACTTAATATTCTGCATGCTCCTGTCGATCAACGTACCTGTTTTCACGACTTAGAGCGTATGGTACCCGAACCACTGGCTTTCCTCGGACCAGTAAAACCTAATGTAATCAGAAAAATTTTTCTATTACAGCAGGCTTTTCATGAGATCAGAGTCTATACCTGCGCTGTTCCTCCACTCGCTTGCTTGCTTCTTCCTCTTGTTTAGAAATATTATTCCAACAAAGTATAAAAAAGTAAGCTAAAACACCATACATTATCCAAGTGAGCGGTCCTTCAAGATAATCATGATATATACCAGGGAAGTACTGATAAATGAAATAGCAAATACCACCCATGATGTCCAAAGGTAAAACCACCTTTAAAATCTTGAGTACAATATCGATTACAATGAGAGCAATAAAAATAATCACTGCAAACTCCAAGAGATACTTGAAACCGGTTTGAATCAAATCTGCCATGATTTCCCCTCCTGTCATACAAGTTCGGACATTTTGTTGAAAAGCTGACTCATTTTTTCATCAGATTGATGGATTAACCTTTGACTGTTTTCAATTTTATTCTTCAAATCGCAGTATTCTTCTGCCACATGATCCTGCTCTTCTCTGGAGGGTATTGGAATCATGAGGTTCAAAAGATTTTTCTTGGAAAGAACCTGAATCGTCCCATCTCCTGCCGCTTGTGTTAGGGCCTCTTGGCCTTTTTCGCTATAAAAGTATGCCTGAAGATAGTAAGGATTGACTTGCCCTTTATCCAGCTTGAGGATAAAGAAATTTGCTGCTGGAAGGATTTTTTCGTCTTCTTTGATTTCCACTACGGCACATTTGAAAGGCGTACCATTTCTAGAAATAAGAAGATCCCCATTCTCCACCACGTAATCTTTATACTCATCAGGAATCCTCATGAGATAAGACATGGTCTCATTCAGGCTTCCATAGATGATATCTTGAAGTCTTACATAGCGATACCTGGTAGGCGTCATGGACTGATAGGAATCCAAAACATCAGCAGAGAAAGGTGCACCACGATAAACCTTAGTCGTGATTCCATCGAGTAAAAGTCCATTTTTTACTGATGTTTCCCGTTTAAAATATGTTTTGGGAGAAAGAGGAATGCCGTAAGTGTTGAGGATGGTTTCATTATCCACCAGAATGCTGTCCTTATTTTCCTCCTCCAGACATTTCAGGATATCGTCGATATTCTCATCACTTAAGATATTTTGACGCCGTCCAGGGGTTACCATTTCCTTTGCATTAACCATACGGACCGCCTCATTCCCGCGACTAAGTATGAGCATATAAAGGGCAGTCGGCGTATCGGCCCGGAGGCGGGCTGGCAGGGAAACTACAGCATGGACAAGACCATGCTCTACCAGATAAGAGCGGATAGAAGAATATCCGCTGCTCATCTTATTCAATGCACCGGGAGCAAGAATAATGACTGCCTTTCCTTTTTTGCTGATAAGCCGGGATGCCAGAATAGTTACGGCAATATCCAGATTCATCCCCTTTTCCACACGAATTCCGGAATCTCCAAATGTCATGTCTTCATTAAGTTGGGGAATCCGTTCTCCTATTGGTGGCTCGGAAAAGACCCGATCAAATGATTGATTGCCATAAGGATTCTTATCGAACAAATCCATAACATTTCCACAGCGTAGATTAGCATATTGGAGAAATTTTCTTGGGCCTGAGGTACTCATAAAAAGCTTACGAATATAGGAAATTACCCATGCATCCTGATTGATTTCTATTCCATACCAAGGGCCCTTCTCTTTAGTCATTTGCTCCCATTCACTTTCAAGCATCATGCTTTTCTCCGAGAAAAGAAAGTCCCCTTGTCCTGAGCACAAATCAATCATAGGGCTTTCATAATCTGCGGATAAAATCTTTCTGCTTAAACTTACAATGGAAATAGGAGTCCGGAAATATTCGTCGGCCTTGGTTGTATACATATATTTCCCGGAAAGGATATAACTCCTATATTCCTCTGTTGGAGGAGAACTACAAAAAGTTCCTATTTCATCTTCATCAATTATTGACCGAGTCCTTTCCCAAAGACCATTTCCAAAATAGTCAAATATGATTTGCTTAACTTCATTACTGATATCGTCCAAGAAATAGTTAAGTAACATATCAAGTGGTTCACCGGAATTTTCATAATCCTGATAAATTTGTTCATATTCCGGATCTTCTTCAGCTTTTATATCACTTATTTCCCCTACCAGCCACTGCGCATAAGATAAATACGCATATATGACAGAAGCGGTTGGTACATTTTCCTGTGGAAAGTATTTAGACATAAGTGTATAAATATCATATCCAATCCGAGTTAAATTCAGCTTATCCATTCCGGCCTGTATTTCGGCCGATTTCTTTTCTTTTTCTTCCCAGTATCTTTCAAATTTAGAATTCATAACTATCTATTCCCCCCTTCCATTAAATATAAGTGATGTCCATATCACTTTTTATTTTAGTATGCTCTTTTTCGTTCCAAAAGTCAATAGTGATATTAATATCACTATTTCGAAATGAATAATTCAAAAGGAAAATACATTTTTGAGTCATTACATCCAAATGTAGATAAATTTTTTGAACTTGAGTACAATAAAGTTATAAAGCAGACCGTTCTAATTTTGAAGAAAAGGGGTTAGTCCATTGAGTTTAGCGATAAATGTGAAGGAAAAGGCCGATCTTATCTGGGCTATTGCGGACAAGTTGACCGGGGTTTACAAGCCCCATGAGTATGGCGATGTGATTTTACCACTGACTGTGATTCGCCGTTTTGATTGTGTACTGGAAAAGACGAAACAAAAGGTGCTGGATGCAGCAAAAAATGGGACTGATTCTCCCTTTATGGAGAAGGTACTTTGTGCTGCTTCCGGTTATTCTTTTTACAATACAAGCCGCTATACCTGGACTACCCTTCTTGATGACCCTGACAATATTAGGTCCAATTTCAAGCAGTACCTGAATGGCTTTTCAAAGAATGTACGGAAAATTATTGAAAAGTTCAATTTTGAAGTGCAGATTGACCGTATGGCAGAGAAGGAGATCCTTTTCATCGTGCTTCAGGAGTTCACAAAGGAAAAAGGCGATTTTCATCCGGATAAGGTTTCGGATATCGAAATGGGATACGTCTTCGAGGAAATCGTCCGCAAATTTTCTGAATCCAGCAATGAAGATGCCGGACAGCATTATACACCCCGTGAAGTCATCCGCCTCATGGTCAATATCCTTTTCATGGATGATACAGAAATCCTTACCAGGCCTGATGCAGTAAAGACGATATATGACCCTGCCTGCGGGACCGGTGGTATGCTATCCGTGGCCAGTGAATATTTGAAGAAACTGAATGCCGATGCAGAGCTGATTCCTTTTGGTCAGGAAATCAATGACCAGACTTTTGCCATTTGTCAGGCAGATACGCTGATCAAAGGGGAAGATGCGTCCAATATCAAAGTAGGAAATACCCTTTCTGATGATCAGTTTAAAAATCTGAAATTCGACTACATTCTTTCTAATCCTCCATTCGGTAGAGAATGGAAAAATGAAAAGATTGCAGTCATGAAGGAATCTGAAGAGGGCTATGCAGGCCGATTCGGTGCAGGAGTGCCGGCCGTCGGGGACAGCCAGATGCTTTTCCTGGAAACCGCTATTTCCAAGATGAAACCGGAAGGAAGCCGTCTGGCCATCATTCATAATGGGTCGCCTCTTTTTACCGGTGATGCAGGAAGCGGACCTTCGGAAATACGCCGATTTATACTGGAACATGACCTTTTAGAGGCCATCATCGCACTTCCTAACGACATTTTTTACAATACCGGTATCGCCACTTATATTTGGGTGCTTTCGAACCGCAAAGCTCCCTGGCGCAGGAATAAAGTTCAGCTTATAAATGCCAATGGGATTTACACAAAGATGAGAAAATCCCTGGGCAGCAAGCGAGTGGAAATATCACCGGAACAGATTGATGAAATCACCCGTATCTATGGAGATTTCAAAGAAACAGATCTTTGCCGCATTTTCGATACGGCTGATTTAGGGTATCAGAAAATCACCGTGGAAAGGCCGCTCCGTTATGTGACTGAAATTACAGAAGAAACGATTTCCGCAATGAAAGCGCGTTTCAAGGAAGACCATGTCTATGAAGATTTAGGTTCTGAAATGGAACTTTTGAAATACTCCGTGGGCAAGGATAAAACGTCGAAGGCCATCATGAAACTCCAGAAGGAAAGAGAATCTCTCCGCCGGGTGCCGGAAATCCTGAAAAATCTCATACGGGAAGAACCATACATGGACGTGGCAGAAGTGATAGAGAAATTCGACAAGCATCCTCTCCAGAAAAAACTTGCCAAGAAAATCACTTTCCGACAGCTGGCCAATCTGGATAGAAAGTCCGGCAATCCAAATTACGGGGAAAGTCTCGTCAGAGTAGACCCGAAAGGGACCATCTATCTTGATACTAAAGGAAATCAGGTACCCGATACAGATCTTCGGGATACGGAAAATGTACCGCTGAAAGAATTCATCGGGTCCTATATGAAAAGGGAAGTCCTCCCCTTTGCTCCCGATGCCTGGGTAGATCACGATAAAACAGTCATTGGTTATGAAATCCCCTTCACCCGCTACTTCTATCACTATGAGCCGCCCCGTTCCTTGGTTGAACTGGAAAAAGAAATCCGTGAACTAGCCGAAGAACTCTCTGGAAGTCTAGATGAAATCTTCACCGGGAGGCAGCCATGAGAAATATGAAAGATAGCGGGATTCCATGGATTGGAGAAATTCCGGAAGACTGGATTTGCAGCGAGCAAAGATTTCAAATTAAGCTAATTAATGGACGTGCTTATAAAGACAGTGAGTTTGAAAAAAATGGGAAATATAAAGTCCTTAGAGTAGGCAATCTTTTTTCCAATCCTATTTGGTATTCCTCAAGCTTAGAACTACCAGAAGAAAATTATTGTTCTGATGGAGATTTATTATATTCATGGTCAATGTCATATGCCCCAGTAATATGGAAAGGGGAAAAGGTAATTTATCATTATCATATTTGGAAAGTCAAATTGATAGGTAATTTGGCGCGGGATTTTACTTACTTTTACCTAATAGCTTTAACAGATGCTTTAATGGCAGAAGTTCATGAAACAACCATGGGCTTTATCACCATGGGAATTATGAATAAATCATATATTGCTGTGCCACCTTTAAAGGAACAGAGAAAAATTGCAATTTTTTTAAAATCCAAAAGTAATCAAATTGATAGAATAATCCAAAAGCAGCAGGACCTTATTGACAAGCTCAAAGCCTACAAGCAGTCCCTCATTACGGAGACCGTCACCCGGGGGCTGGACCCCTCGGTGCCCATGAAGGACAGTGGGATTCCCTGGATCGGAAAAATCCCGATTTCATGGTCAGTGGCATCCATACAACATCTTCATAATGGTTTAACCGATGGTACTCATGGAACGTACCGACGTCTTAATTCAGGAAGATTACTTTTAAGTTCCAAAAATGTACGTGAAAATGGTTTGCGTATTTCAGATAATGAAAGTTATATATCCGAGTCGGATTACAAATCTATAGTAGCCAATGGATTTCCACAAAAAGGTGATGTTCTTTTATGTTGCATAGGAGCATCAATTGGACGTTGCACTGTGTATAATTATGATGAAATATACGCTTTTCAACGTAGCGTTATTTTTATTCGTCCTGGAAATAAGGTTATTTCAGATTTTTTAATGTATGCCCTTAAGTCCGAGAGCAGCTTAATTCAGGAAACATTTTTAGTTAATCAATCCGCACAGGCAGGATTATATCAAGGATTAGTTTCAAAAATTCGTATTCCTGTTCCCAAGATAAGAGAACAAAATATAATATCAAAATTTCTCGACAAGAAATGCACCCAAATCGATGCAGATATTTCCAAACGCCAGCAGTTAATCGATAAATTGAAAGAGTACAAGAAGTCCCTGATTTATGAAGTGGTAACAGGCAAACGGGAGGTGGAGTGATGGATACGAAGGAAGTACATTTTGAAGAAGCCATTGAGAACTGGCTCACTTCCAAAGGCGGATGGATCAAAGCAGGTTCTGTCCAGTATGA
Source organism: Dialister sp. (assembly GCF_036343215.1). Classification (GTDB taxonomy): domain Bacteria; phylum Bacillota; class Negativicutes; order Veillonellales; family Dialisteraceae; genus Dialister. The sequence continues at coordinate 3,300 of NZ_JAZASU010000054.1, read as the reverse complement.
CCGGGACAAAGCCATCATTCCGGGGGATCTGATTTCCTTTATCAAGACCACCCAGCCAAAGGCATGGAAGAAGTATGCCTTTGCGGTGGGAAATTTCCCGGAAGATACGTTTATCAAATTCTTTGTCGGTGTGCTGGCAAGAAGTGATGAAAATATCCTCGATGTACTCCGCAAGGGGCTAAAGACCCAGGGCGTCCATTTTGATTTCGTCTATTGGAAACCGGAGACCGGAATCAATGAGGAAAATCTAGCCCGTTACGAAGGGAATATCCTTCGCTGCGTCCGTCAGCTTCACTACAGCTCTGAAAATGAAAATTCCCTGGATATGACTCTCTTCGTTAACGGCATTCCGCTGGTGGTTTTGGAACTCAAAAACCAGCTCACCGGGCAATCTATTGAAAACGGGAAGAAGCAATTCCGCGAGGATAGAAGTCCGGAGGACCTGCTTTTCAAATTCCGGAAAAGAGTCCTGGTCTACTTTACCGTGGATCTCTATGAAGCAGCTATGACTACAAGGCTCGCAGGGAAGTCGACTTATTTCATGCCATTCAATCAAGGCAGTAACGGAGCCGGCGAAGTGGGCGGCGCAGGAAATCCGCAAACCACCGAAGGATTCCCCACCAGCTATCTCTGGGAAAAAGTCCTCAATAAAGATACGCTGCTGGAAATTTTCCAGAAATACATGGTCTATGATGAAGACAAAGATATTATGATTTTCCCCAGATATCATCAATTGGACGTCGTAACGAAACTGGTGGAAGACGTACGCAAGCGGGGGTCCGGCAAAAATTACCTCATCCAGCATAGCGCAGGGTCCGGCAAATCCAATTCCATTGCCTGGCTTGCCTATCGTCTGGCAGGACTTCACAATGATAAAGATGAGAAGATTTTCCGATCCGTCATCGTTGTCACAGATCGAAGAGTACTGGACCAGCAGCTGCAGAATACGATTTTCCAGTTCGATCATGTACCGGGTGTCGTTGAAAAAATCGATAAAAATTCCATACAGCTGCGGGATGCTATCAATGATGGCAAGAAAATCATTATTACTACTCTCCAGAAATTCCCAGTCATTTTCAAAGAAGTTCATAGTGAACACTATCGTTTTGCCATCATCGTCGATGAAGCTCATTCTTCCCAGACCGGTATGGCCGCAAGGAAACTGAAACAGGCACTGACTGATAAAGAAGCTATTCTGGAAGAATATGCACGAATTGAAGGTGAAGAAGAAGCAGCCCGCAAAGATGATGAAGATAAACTGCTCGATGAACTGGCTACCCAGGGAAAGCAGCCCAATCTTTCCTTCTTTGCCTTTACTGCCACTCCGAAGCTTAAGACCCTTCAGCTTTTCGGAGAACTTCAGGAAGATAAAAGCTATCGGGCTTTCCATATTTACTCCATGCAGCAGGCCATCGAAGAAGGATTCATACTGGATGTACTTAAACATTACATGACCTACAAAATGTACTATGGCATCCTCAAGAAATCTCCTGAAAATCCGGAGCTCGATAACGGAAAAGCAATTGCAGCTATCAAAAATTTTGAAAGCCTGCATCCCCATAATATTTCCCAAAAAGTGGAAGTCATTATGGATCATTTCCTCCGGGTGACCCGATACAAGATTGGTGGTCACGCGAAAGCCATGATTGTCACTGCTTCCAGGCTTCATGCAGTTCGTTACCTCTTTGCCATCCGGGAATATATAAAAAAACATAACCTGGAAAAAGTGGACGTGCTGGTGGCCTTTTCTGGAAAAATTGAGGATAACGGCATCACCTATACGGAACCTTCCATCAATATTGATAAAAAAGGAGAAAGCATCAGTGAAAAAGCACTGCCTGATGTTTTCAAAACGGATGATTTCAATATTCTCGTAGTCGCTGAAAAATACCAGACCGGCTTCGATGAACCTTTGCTCCATACCATGTTTGTGGATAAAAAACTGGATGGTGTCAAAGCAGTTCAGACCCTTTCCCGCCTGAATCGTACCTGCAAAGGGAAAGATGATACTTTCGTTCTGGATTTTGTGAATTCGGCAGAAGACATACAAAAAGCTTTCCAGCCCTACTACCAGGCAACCCTCCTGGAAGAAGGAACAGATCCGGATGTCATTTATCGCATGAAAGATAAACTCGATTCTTTCGGTATTTATGGACCCAAAGATATCGAAGATGTAGCAAAGCTTTTCTTTGCTAATCCTGAAGGATATGACTCATCTCACGGAGATATGGCCAAACTGACAAACATTCTTATTCCTTCCATTGGGCGCTATAATGCCATGGATAAGGAAAAAAGAGACAAATTCCGTATGCTTCTGGCTCGCTTTGACAGAGTCTACAGCTTCGTTACCCAGATTGCCCGCATGTTTGATAAAGAACTCCATTGTTTCTCCATTTATGCCCATTTCCTTTTGAAAGTACTTCCTAAAAAAGGAAAATCAAGTGTCAATATCCAGGATTTGCTCAATCTGGAATATTACAAACTAAAACAGGACTTCAATGGAACTATTACACTGAATCCTGAAACAGGCACCCTGAAACCAATCAGAGGAGGAGACGGAGGTACGACTGATCATCCAAAAAGTCCTCTGGATAAAATCATCGAAAACGTCAACAAACGCTATGGCACCCATTTCACAGAAATGGACAAAGTCTTCTCCCAGCTTACCGGCGATTTCCTGAATGATAAAAAAGCAGTCAACTTTGCCAAATCAAATAATCTGGAAATGTTCATCAAAGGCTACTATGAGACTAAATTTGGCGAATTCCTCTTCAACCGATTCAAGCAGAACAAGGAATTTGGGGAAATGACAATGAATCATCCGGAAATCATCCAGCAAATCATGGAAACCCTTGCCAGTGAAATCTATAATGCCCTTCGGAATAAAAATAATGAAAATGAAGGCGATGAATAGCTAATTACTTAAAATAAAAATTGTAAAAAAGTACCTTTCGAAAGGGAGGTGCTTTTCTTATGCCCATCTGACGGGCTTTCCGGCGGCGGGAAGGTTGAATCATAAAATATATAATCCGCGGCGCCTATTTCTGCTCTCCCACACGTGCCCGAGTCCCGACGTCCCGACTCCCGATCTGTGGACAGTCCTCAGTTCCGTTGTTACAGAAAGTTTCAAAGAACACAGCCCCGGATGGGAAACTGGGAACTTCTATGGGACCCATAATAGGGTAGAGTTATTAGCCCTCCCATTGCACCGTACGTACGGTCCTCGTATACGGCGCTACATTGTTACATCTATTCCTTAAGCTCAGATAGTACTTCAATGGATTGACCAATCCCGGTCTG
>NZ_JAZASU010000053.1:0-12158 GCF_036343215.1 Dialister sp. | reverse complement strand
CGGTGGGGGGAAGACTGATGGAATCCCTGTCGAAACGGCAGCATCACAAATGCAAATCATCCATTCATCATCCCATCCGTCGCCTGCGGCGACACCTTCCCTATCTAGGGAAGGTTGACCATCAGGCGTCCTACGGCCGCCAATTTCCATCGCTCCCCCCTGGGGGAGCCTGACCGATTGGCCGCGAAGCGGCGAAACGGAAAAGCCACCCTTGAAAGGGGGGCTCCGCGCAGCGGTGGGGGGAAGACTGATGGAATCCCTGTCGAAACGGCAGCATCACAAATGCAAATCATCCATTCATCATCCCATCCGTCGCCTGCGGCGACACCTTCCCTATCTAGGGAAGGTTGACCATCAGGCGGCCTTCGGCCGCCAATTTCCATTCCTCCCCCCTCTGACGCTTTCAGCGCCAGCTCCCCCCAGGGGGAGCCTTTTCCCTATCGCTTGGGAACACATACGAGACTAACTGCCAAACCATACCCGTGCCAAATGAGGAAATCCATAGGCGAGAGGCTCTCCCTCGGGAGAGCTCCCCAAAGGGGTGAGAGGGCGAGTGAAGTAAAAAGCCCGCACTATCCCTTCAAGGCACAAATGAGGAAAAAGTAAAGCTTGACAATCGGGCCCCACCCTTCCGAGTGCTGGAAGGGTGGCTGCGGAGCGGCCGGGTAGGTTCATCTTTCATACAAAGCACACATGAGGCTAACTGATGAAACAATTTCGTGATAGATGAGGAAATCCAAAAGCAAGAAGGCTCCCCTCACAGGCCCCCCGAAGTTCGGGGGGCTGTCGCCGAAAGCGACTGGGGGGCTGTACTCTCGTTCAAGTCGAAAATGAGCTGAAAGGTAAACTCATCCCGGGGAGCTTCGGCAAAGCCGGTGGAGGGGACGAACCGCACAGATGAGGAAGATTTTCCCTGGCACAGATGAGAGCCGAAGGCAAAATCAAAAAATGCGGCGCTCATGAATTTGCGCCGCACCACCCCGATACCCCCGACCATTCCCGATATTCCCGACAATCCCGAATCAAAGGCCATCAAAGATGACAGTTACCCCCCAAAAAAAAATACAGTTTTATTTTAAAATTACAAACTTTAACAAATTTCTAATGATACAAAAGATGATTTTTTTCTACTATATCTATAGGAGGGCAAAAAGAACGAGGCCTCGGGCCGAGCTCCATCCGATCCGCCAGGCGCCCGGAAATTTCAGGCGGATCCGGAGCAAGACCCACGTGTTCCGATTGCTTTCCATCCTCGAGGAAAATCAAGTTTCCAAGTTGTTAAAACGAAATAAGTCCTCCCTCTCAAAAGGAATGAGAAAACGAACAACCAGCCCCTCCGCGCCCCTTACTGTTACTCACGAAAGCAATGCGCCGACGATGATAAGTCATGATCCGGAATCCTGGGACCTCGGATCTGCTCCATTCCCTACGAGAGGACTTCTTTTCGTGCAATCCGCTCACCATCAGGTGGGCGGATTTTATGTTACCCGCATATAAGTTCCCAGTTCCGAGTATCCGATGAAGACCTTTTTTGCACAGGCGGTGACTCTACACTTGCGGCTCGTTCCTGTATTCCCGGCCTCACGTGAAACTATACCTCCGCACGAGAGAGCACGTGTATTCCCGGCCGTGCGCGTGGAGCGGGGGAGCGCAGCGTTTTACCTAGGAGATTATTTTCCGTGAAAATCCCCAATATTTCATTAATTTCACTCATATGAGTTTGGAAATGATATACTAAAAGCAAAGCATTTCGTAAATTCTCGCGGGGAGGGGACTCTATGAAAGTCTGGAAATCATTATTGCTGGCAGGAGCATTGGCAATCAGCTCTTTTACCATTGCCGGAGCGGAAAATCTGGTGAAGGCAGGGGAATATTATTTTGAAGAATGGGATGATACTTTTGTAGAATATGTTGATACAGATCTCAGCTGGACATATGGTCATAAAGTGACTGTATGTGTTAAAACCAATGATCCCCTTGGCCAGCCGAAAGAGATAGATTTCTTTGTAGATACGAGATCAAAGAAAATTTTGAACATGGAAACAACGCAATATATTAATGGCAAACAGCAAACTTCGTGGTATTACGATTATGCGACGATTTATCCCGGAACACTGTGGGAAGCTGAAGTCAATATTGTTTTGAAAAAAGAAGGAAAACCGCCCCTCATGGGGAAAGAAACACATGGCTGGCAATGGGTATATTCTGATGCGTATTGTAACTATACAATTTGCACAGACTATTACCAATATAATAAGAAAAAGCAAGTCGGCACTTTTTACATTTTACAAAAGAATCCCAATATTAATAATTATGGGTCTGTCCGGCCTTGGAATTTTGATTTTAAAAATAAACGCATTTTAACGGAAAATAAAAAAGCGACCTATAAACCAATCACCGATAAAGAAAGAGAAGTGTCAGAAGCCTTCTACGAAGGTGCTTACAACCTGATCAAAGATATAAAGACGAATTAGTAAAAAAGGCAGTGCTGTCACCTGGAGACGGTCTGCCTTTTTTCTTGACTCATTAGAACTGTCGATTCCATACAGTTCATTTGAAAAGTCGTTTTAAAAGGGACTTTTTGATTTGGCTCACATTTCCTTCTTTGATTTCGTTATAATAATAGAAAATGTACAAAATTATTCCGAAAGTGAGGAGCTTATATGGAATCAACCAGAGCAGAGGAAAGAGCGGAACTTTTTCGTACGATTTGGAATATTGCTACGGAGCTAAGAGGCAATGTGGATGGCTGGGATTTTAAAGCTTATGTACTGTGCATGATTTTTTACAGGTACATTTCTGAAAATCTCACCAAGTATATTAACGAGGGAGAACAGGATGAAGATCCCTCTTTTAACTATGAGAATCTCACAGATGAAGAAGCGGAAACTGCGAGAGCAGGTATTTTGTCTGAAAAAGGATTTTTCATCCTGCCTTCCATGCTGTTTAGAAATGTGCGAAAGGCAGCAGATGAAGACAGTAAGGATTTGAACGAAAAGCTTAAGAATATTTTTGATTATATTGAAAACTCTGCTAAGGGAACCGATTCAGAAGAAGACCTCATCGGACTTTTTTCCGATTTAGATGTCAACAATAAAAAGCTCGGTAATACCGTCGAAGAAAGAAATCAAAAGCTGGTAAAACTGCTTGATAAAATCGGTGATATGAATCTTGGCGACTATCAGGACAGCAAGATAGATACATTTGGCGATGCTTATGAATACCTTATGGGAATGTATGCTTCCGAAGCTGGAAAGTCCGGCGGAGAATACTTCACACCACAGGAAGTATCAGAGCTTCTGACACGGATTGTTATTGCTGACAAAAAGGAAATTAATAAAATATATGACCCTTGCTGCGGATCGGGATCTTTACTTTTGAAAGCAGCAAGACTTTTGGGAAAAGATAGAGTACGTCAGGGCTTTTTCGGTCAGGAAGTCAATCCAACTACATATAATCTTTGCAGAATCAATATGTTCCTGCATGATATTAACTACAACAAGTTTGATATTGAATTGGGAGATACATTAACAAACCCAATTCACATGAATGATGAACCTTTTGAAGCTATTGTCTCAAATCCTCCCTATTCACTTCATTGGGAGGGTGAAGACAATGCAGTGCTGATTAATGATCAGAGATTTGCACCGGCCGGCGTCCTTGCGCCGAAATCAAAAGCGGACATGGCATTTATAATGCATATGCTTGCCTGGTTAGCAACAAATGGTACAGCTGCTATTGTTTGCTTCCCTGGCGTTATGTACAGAAGTGGAGCAGAGCAAAAAATCAGAAAATATATGGTGGACAACAATTTTGTTGACTGCATTATTCAACTGCCATCTAATCTATTCTTCGGAACATCAATTGCCACAAATATAATGGTTCTCAAAAAGTCCAAAAAGGATAATAATGTACTCTTTATAGATGCATCAAAAGAGTTCATGAAAGATGGGAATAAGAGCAAACTGACAAAAGAAAATATCCTTCATATCTACAACTGGTGGAAGGATAGAAAAGATATCGACCACGTCGCTTCCCTCGTCTCCGCCCTGGATATCGAGAAAGAAGGGTACAACCTCTCCGTCTCCACCTATGTGGAACCGGAAGATACGAGAGAAAAAGTGGATATCCAGGTCCTCAATCAGGAAATCAGGGAAATCGTGGCCCGGGAACAGATTCTCCGGGAAGAAATAGACAAAATCATCGCAGACATAGAAGGCGGTGAAAGCCATGAGTAAACTGGAAGAACTGCTGGAGGACTATTGCCCCGATGGGGTGGAATTTAAAAAATTAAGTGAGTTGGGGACGTTTTATTCTGGGCTCTCTGGAAAATCTAAAAAGGATTTCTCCGATGGTAATACTAAATTTGTTACTTATATGAATGTATATAAGAACCTTGCTGTGGATTTAAATATCAGTGATTTGGTGAAAATATCTGAAAAAGAAAGACAGAATCAGATTGAGTTTGGAGATATTCTGTTTACTGGGTCTTCTGAAACCCCTGATGAATGTGGTTTAACATCAGTTGTGACAAAAGAGGCTACAGAACCAATTTATTTAAATAGTTTCTGCTTTGGTCTGCGTTTAAAAGATAAAACAATCTTAACTCCAGACTATACAAAATATGTTTTTAGAAGCCATAATGTCAGAAAGCAGATAATTCGTACAGCGAGCGGTGTAACTAGATTTAATGTATCAAAAGCAAAGATGCAAAATGTTGAAATCCCCGTCCCTCCGCTCCCGGTGCAGGAGGAAATCGTCCGTATACTGGATATGTTCACCGAGCTGACCGCCGAGCTGACCGCCGAGCTGACCGCCCGAAAGAAACAGTATGAATATTATCGGGATCAAATGCTAGAGCTTAGGAGGGAAAATACCCCATATGCCAGGTTAAAAAATAAAGTTGTTATGCAAAGAGGAGTTAGAGTAGTACGTACGCAATTATCAGAAGAGGGCAATTATTTGGTCTTCCAGAATAGTTTGACCCCATTGGGCCATTTTGATAAATACAATTGTGATGGTTATACTCCTTTTGTTATAGCTGCAGGTGCAGCAGCTGAAGTTGGTTTTAGCAATGAACCCTTTTGGGCTGCTGATGACTGTTTTTATTTTGATGGAAAAAATGATTTAAATAATCGTTTCTTATATTTCTATTTAATGACGAAGCAGAATTATCTCAAAAGTAAAGTTCGAAAAGCTAGTGTACCGAGACTATCCAGAAATGTTCTTGAAAATTTAGAAATTCCAGTACCATCTATGGATGTTCAAAAGGAAATTGTAAATATTCTCGACCATTTCGATACTCTCTGTTCCGATATTTCCGACGGTCTTCCGGCGGAGATTGAGGCCCGTCAGAAGCAGTACGAGTATTACCGGGACAAATTATTGACGTTCAAGAGGAAAGCGTGAGAGGAGGTGTACCATGGCATATGACATGGTGATGGAGGGCGGCCGGCAGACGGTGCTGGCGGAGTATGTGCCAGAGAAGGGCGGTTACCATTCTGATCATTATCAGTCTGAAGCGGAGCTGGAGAAGTCCTTTATCGAGCAGCTGGTGCAGCAGGGCTATGAGTACCATCCTATTCATAAGGAAAGTGACCTTATTTCCAATCTGCGTCAGAAGCTTTCCGAGCTGAATGGCATCACTTTTTCCGACAGGGAATGGGATGATTTCTTCAAAACCTGTATTGCTTCCAAAAATGAAGGGATCGTAGAGAAAACGAGGAAAATCCAGCAGGATTATATCCAGCTTCTTCACCGGGATGATGGTTCTATGAAGAATATTTATCTCATCGATAAAGAGCATATCCACAATAATTCTCTCCAGGTCATTAATCAGTATGCGGAAAAAGGCGGGAACCATGATGTCCGCTATGATGTGACTATCCTTGTCAACGGCCTTCCCCTGGTCCATGTGGAATTAAAAAGGCGGGGCGTGAATATCCGGGAAGCTTTCAATCAGATCAACCGGTATCAGCGGGATTCTTTCTGGGCTGCTTCCGGGCTCTATGAATATGTGCAGATTTTTGTGATTTCCAATGGCACGGAGACGAAGTATTATTCCAATACCACCAGAGACAGCGTAGTCAAAGAGCAGCATGCCAATGGACGAAAACACAGCAGGAAGACGAGCAATTCCTTCGAATTCACCAGTCACTGGGCAGACGTGAAAAATCATAATATTTTTGACCTGGTGGATTTCACGAAAACGTTCTTTGCCAAATCCACGATTCTTGCCCTCCTTACCCGGTACTGCATCTTCACTACGGAAAATATCCTCATGATCATGCGTCCCTATCAGATCGCGGCCACCGAAGCCATCCTGAACCGCATCGAAGTGGCAACGAATTATAAACTCATGGGCTCCATCCGTGCGGGCGGGTATATCTGGCATACCACGGGCTCCGGAAAGACCCTCACTTCCTTCAAAACCGCCCAGCTGGCCACGAAGCTCCCTTACATTGACAAAGTGCTTTTCGTGGTGGACCGCAAGGATCTCGATTATCAAACCATCAAAGAATATGACCGCTTCCAGAAAGGCGCGGCCAATGGAAATAAAAATACAAAAATCCTGACAAAGCAGCTTTCTGATCCTCAGGCAAAAATCATCATCACCACCATTCAGAAACTGGATACCTTCATCAAGAAAAATTCGGACCATGAGATTTATAAAAAACATGTGGTCATGATTTTCGATGAATGCCATAGAAGCCAGTTTGGCGATATGCATGCGGCCATCATCAAACATTTCAGGAAATATCATATTTTCGGTTTCACAGGGACCCCGATTTTCTCGGCCAATGCCCTTGTCCATGGAAATCCCCGTTTTGCCACCACCGAGCAGGTCTTTGGCGAAAGACTTCATACCTATATCATCGTAGATGCCATTCGGGATAAAAACGTCCTTCCTTTTCGCATCGATTACATCAATACCATCCATGCGAAAAAAGATATGAAAGATAAACAGGTCGAAGCCATCGACCAGCAGAAAGCCCTGCAGGCGCCTGAAAGAGTGCGGGAAGTGGTTTCCTATGTGCTGGACCATTTCAACCAGAAGACGAAACGGAGCAGTTTCTATGATCTCAAAGGCCAGCGTGTCAATGGATTCAATTCTATTTTCTGTGCCGAATCCATTCCCATGGTGAAGAAATATTACCTCGAATTCAAGAAGCAGCTTCTGGAAAGGCGGAAAGATCTCGTCATTGCCACGATTTTCAGTTATGCCCCCAATGAGGCAGAACCGGGAGACGTGGTGCAGGATGAAGATATGGATCTATCCAAACTGGATCAGACTTCCCGGGACTTCCTCGATATGGCCATCAGGGACTACAATGGGACTTTCAATACGAATTTCTCCACCGATTCCGATGGATTCGATAACTACTACAAAGATATTTCTCAAAGGATGAAAAAACGGGAAATCGATATCCTCCTCGTTGTGAATATGTTCCTCACCGGTTTCGACGCCACTACGCTGAATACACTCTGGGTGGACAAGAATTTGAAAATGCACGGCCTTATTCAGGCCTTCTCCAGGACGAACCGCATCCTGAATTCCGTGAAGACTTATGGAAATATCGTCTGCTTCCGCAACCTTGAAAAAGAGACGGATGACGCCATCGCCCTCTTTGGGGACCGGGATGCCCGGGGAGTCGTAGTACTGAAAGATTTCAAATCCTATTTCGAAGGGTATAAGGACGAAAATGGTGAGAAACACCGGGGTTATAAGGAACTCATCATGGAACTCCGCACAAAGTACCCACCGGGAAAAGAAATACTCAGCGAAGCGGCTCAGAAAGATTTCATCCTGCTCATGGGCCAGATCCTGCGACTCCGGAATATCCTCTCCGCCTTCGATCAATTTGAGGGCGTGGACCCGCTGAAACCTATGGAAATGCAGGATTACCAGAGCATGTACATCACGCTCCATGAAATCTGGAAGCCTAAAGCGAAAGAAAAAGAAAACATCAATGATGATGTAGTCTTTGAAATGGAACTGGTACGGCAGATCGAAGTCAATATCGACTATATCATTCAATTGGTGGCGAAATATCATAAAGGACACTGCAGGGATAAAGAACTTCTCGCCGATATCCGTCGTTCCATCGATTCCAGTATCGAGCTGCGAAGCAAGAAAGAACTCATCGAAGGCTTCATAGCCAGAGTGGACGTGAACAAAGATCAGGACATGGACGTCACCGCCGATTTCCATACCTACGTCAATGAAGAAAAAGAAAAAGAACTGGTCGAAATCATCCAGTCCGAAAATCTCAAAGATGAAGAAACCAGGAAATTCGTAGACAACGCCTTCGCCGACGGTGAACTCAATACCCTGGGCACGGATATCGTCAAAATCCTCCCCAAAATGTCCCGCTTCGGCTCCGGCGGCAAAAAGAGAGAAGAAAAGAAAGAACGAGTCATCGATAGACTGAAATCCTTCTTCAATAAATACCTGGGACTGTAAAGAAAATCACCTTTCCATCATGGAAGGGTGATTTTTTATAGGATATATAAAAGGCGAGGCTTTTTGCAGCTGCCGCGCCACCTTCACGATAGCCACGATTGAAAGAGTTTCAAGGATGCTGCATTCACCTGATTTTTAATTAAGATTACTAATGGAAACCCTCTGAACCTGGAACTTCTATATGAGGTCCTAAAGAGAAATATACATGACTGCACCCCATGAATTTTGCACCGCCATCTTCCCGGATCCCGGGCCCCGGTTCCCGGTATACCGTAATGGTACGCGAAGAATTGCCTCTCCCGTTCAAGTCGAATCCATAGGCCCTGAATGGGAGTCTGGCAGCTCCACTGGAAAATGTCGAAATGACCGATTCTACGAATCGATTTGCCCTCTCACCGCTGTCGCGGTGTTCCCGAGGGAGAGCCACTCGCTTATGGATATGGTCATTTGTCCCGTGTACCTTTTGTCAGTCTGCCTCATATGTGCCTTGTACGAGAGATGAACCCACCCGACCTCGCTGCGCTCGGTCACCCTCCCAGCACTCGGGAGGGTGGGGCCCTGTATCATGCTTTACTTTTTCCTCATACATGTCTTATACCTGTAGTGCAGAGAAAAATATAAAAAATGGCCGCCTTATAAATTTAGCGGCCATCTTCCCGACAGCCCCGAAACAAAAGTCATTTCATCATAATGTTACATATAAAAAATGGCGGGCTTCCAGATTTTATTGCCCGCCACCGCTCCGAGTCCCGTTTCCCGAGTCCCGATCGATGCAAAGTCTCGAAGAAAACTGATTTTTTAAAGTTTCAAAGGATTCAGTCACTGAAATCTGCAACAAAAAAAGCCGGCTGCCACATGGTGGCAACCGGCTTTTGGGGTACAAAAATAAACTCCCTTTTGAGAATATGTTCTCGTTGTCCGGATTTCCGATCTTACCTGTCAATCGGCTGCAGAAATTCCTACGTCTGGATGTGTCATCTCGTGATCAAGGTACGTGGCGGGGGGCGCGGGTCCGAAGAATTTTCTTTCTCGTTTGCGGGAGTTTATTTTGTTTTGTAAAAATAAGGGTGAAACTCGATTTTTTCCTCGAGGATTTGAAAGCCTTCAGAGCACGTGGGTTTTGTTCCGGATCTGCTTTAAATTTTTGAGCGCTCAGCAGATGGAATGGAACGCGGCCCGAGGCCTCGCTCTTGCTGCTTTCGCAGGTATAGTAGCAAAAACCGCGATTTGTATCATTAGAATTTTATTAAACTTTTGGATTGCTGAAAGAAGGTGATGAAACCTGATGGCCTGATGGGACTGTTTTCGTGAAATCCGGGGCTTCTGCCCGGCAGCATTCCGGGAAATCGATGGTATAAAAAACCATCCGCGCTGGCTGCGGATGGTTCGGGGCAAGATATTTCTTTAAGAAGTTTATTTGTAAAACTGCTGTTCAATGATGGCCTGCAGGGTTCTGACTTCATCGCAGAGAAGCTGGCCCGGGGCGCTGGGATTCAGTCCTGCAGCAAAGGTGATGGGGCCGCCAAGATGGTTTCCGGAAATCCGGGTGAGGACGCCCATTTCTCCCATACCGATGGTAATGACAGGAATTTCAGGATGTTTCTGGTCAAAACGGGCTGCCGCGCTGATCAGGGCTGCCACATCCACATAATTCTGGGGCATGACGGCGATTTTTTCGATGTCCGGCTTGAAGAAGCGCATATTTTCCAGGACGTCCAGTATTTCCATTTCCGAAAGGGCTCTCTTGAATTTATGGTAGCTCATGAGGACGGGGATCCCCTGTTTTCTGGCCCGGGAAACGAGGACTTTCGTGTCCATCATTTCATGGCCGTATTCCACATCCAGAATGTCGGCCCACCGGGAGGCAATGATGAGGGAGAGAAGGCCGATATAGTCTCCGCCCGGCGTTTTGTGGGCGCCGCCCTGACTTTTGGTGCGGACTGTGGTGAGGATGGGTTTGTCAGGGAAATATTTCCGGATGATTTTCCATGCCTTGTCCAGGTCACGGGTGGCATGGAAGTCTTCTTTGTTCAGCAGGTAATCCACCCGCCATTCCATGAGGTTTGCCACGGAGTCCTTCAGGGCTTCGCATTCTTTTTCCAGGTCTTCGAGATTGGAGGAAACGAGGGGGACGCAGATGTCCGGTTTGCCTTCGCCGATAGTAAGGTTTTTGACTTTCAGCATAGGGGCTCCTTTCAGAGGGAAATATTCCAGCTGCGGTCTGCCTGATTCAGCACTTCGCAGCCATTTTCGGTGACCAGGACCAGGTCTTCGATGCGGATACCGAATTTGCCCGGCAGGTATACGCCCGGTTCGATGGAAAAAATCATGCCCGGTTTCGCAATGATTTCCGAGTTCAGGCTCACTTCACCCGCTTCGTGTTCCCGAATTCCGATGAAATGGCCCAGGCGATGGGTAAAGCAGGGGCCATAGCCGCCTTTGGAAATATGGTTTCTTGCCGCTTTGTCCAGCTCTGAGAGCCGGATGCCCGGGCGGACCATGGATTCTGCCAGTTCGCCTGCTTCCCGGACCAGGTTATGGATTTTCACCCATTCTTCATCGGGGCGGCCAAAGAAAAAGGTGCGGGTCATATCGGAGCAGTAATTGTCTTTTTTGCAGCCGATATCAAAGAGCACGGTTTCTCTTCTTTTAAGGGGCGTCGCATCCGGCATGTGATGGGGGTCTGCCCCGTGGGCACCGAAAGAAACGATGGGCGGGAAGGAGAAGCCTTCGGCTCCTTCTTCTTTGTAAATGGCCAGGAGTTTTTCGGCGCATTCTTTTTCCGTCACACCGGGAGTAATCCAGCGGGAAATTTTCTTCATGGCCCGGTCATTGATATTCGAAGCCAGCCGCATGATTCCGATTTCTTTGGCGTCTTTTACGGCCCTGGCCATATCTACGGCAGGAGAGCCATTGACGAATTTCAAATCTTTTCTCCGGCTCATGAGGTCCAGAAGGAAGGAGGAGGGCCATACTTTGTCCACGCCCACTTTTCCTTCCGGCAGGTGATCGGAGAGAAGTTTCATGCCGTCTTCTCCATCTTCAAAGGAAATATCGGCGATATAACCGGCCGCTTTCGCTTCGGCCATGGTCCAGCCGGTTCCTGATTTCAGCGGAAATAAACGGTTCCGGATCCAGAAGGCCGGGCCTTTTTCCTGCAGGACAAGCACCGTCAGCCTTTCGCCGGGATGTATGGATTCTCCCGTCAGGTACCATACAGCTGCCGTTTCTGAAACAATCAGGGCGGAAAGGCCGAGAACTTTCATATTTTCCCGGACAATGTTCATCCGCCGATCATGCATAATGGACATTTGATCGACCTCCTTGCTTTTCTTTTATTTATATTATAAGCCATGTGCATCATTAAAAGAAAGTTAATAGTTTGGCAGCTGGCAGTTTTCGGGATGAGGGGGAACTGTCATGTGTTAAATCGGGGTGCGGGGTGCGGGAAGGTGGCGGCCTCTGGCCGCAAATTTAGATTTTGTCTTCGGCTCCCATTCGGGCGGGATATAGTTTTCCTCGTACGTGCGGTTCGTCCCCTCACCCGCTTCGCGGGAGGGCAGATTGTCAAGTCTAGTGCAACATTTCTTCAACAAATTCTATTGGAGTCATCCAATCCATTCCTTTTCTAGGTCTATTGTTAATATAGTCTACTGCCTGTTGAACTTCATCATCTGTCACCTTCCGGAAGTCT
>NZ_JAZASU010000052.1:0-12745 GCF_036343215.1 Dialister sp. | reverse complement strand
GTATACGTACTGACCAAAGATGAAGGCGGCCGTCATACCCCGTTCTTCAACGGCTATCGTCCGCAGTTCTTCTTCAGAACCACCGACGTAACCGGCGACATCACCCTGCCGGAAGGCACTGAAATGTGCATGCCTGGCGATAATGTCGAAATGGCAGTAAAACTCATTACCCCGATCGCTATGGAAGAAGGCCAGCGTTTCGCTATCCGTGAAGGCGGCCGTACCGTAGGCGCAGGCGTTGTAGCTAAGATTGCAAAATAATCTTTGATACAATTCTGACTTTTCGGAAATAGAAAGAACTCCTCATTCGTGAGGAGTTCTTTTTTGTGCTCTTTTGCTATGGGAAATACAGGATGAAAAGCTTTTGCATCCAGGCTGTCGGGAGACTCGGGAGTGTCGGGGCTCTCGGGAAGGCGGCGCCGCTGATGGGGCGCGGATGATTGATGGGAATTGTGAAACATATCGATGAAAGCTTTGAATGGGAAAAAATTTACCTGTATCGCTAAGGGCCGAAGGCTGAAATATAAAAATTTGCGGCCGAAGGCCGCCACCTTCCCGACAACCCCGAAGTGATTCCCGATAGTCCAGATACTCCCGATTCAAAAGTAAATCGGGATGACAGTTTACTCTTTGTATTATGGTTATTTCAAAATTTTCGGAACAAAAAAGGCGCCCCGGAGGGCGCTTATTTATTTAATATCCATGAGGGGCTCATTGATGAGCTTAAGTCCCTCGAAGCTGACCATGTCTTTCTGGCTGTCAAAAGTCGCAAGAAGGAGGAAACGGTAGGTGTCATCCACTTTGGAAGCAAAGCCCCGGACGAAGAGGGGCACCACAAAGCCGTCTATGGAAAGGGTGGGACGGAGGGAGAAGGAGTAGGTCTTCGGCCTTTCCTTCACTTTATGGAGCTGCTCTACATTCAGCATGGAGAGGGCGAAGAAACTATAGGGGATGGGTTCCTTTGTTTCCTTCCGCACTTCCTTCATGGTATTCAGGAAGATTTCATTCATGGCACTTTCGATTTTGAGAAGGCCTATATTGAAATTCAGCATTTTTCCTGCCGATTCCTGAGTGTAGCCATGGGGCAGGAACATACCGCCGAAGTATTCGTCCGATGCCTTTCCTTTGAAAGAAGCGCCGGCAGCAATAGCAGTTCCGGTATATTTCTTCCCTTTCATGGTGAGGAGGCCGCCATA
Source organism: Dialister sp. (assembly GCF_036343215.1). Lineage (GTDB taxonomy): Bacteria > Bacillota > Negativicutes > Veillonellales > Dialisteraceae > Dialister. Next base: position 11,549 of record NZ_JAZASU010000052.1, on the reverse strand, counting down.
ATTGTCCATGGAAACAGGGAGGAAATCAAAGGGTTCGTAGGTCATTCCTTTGGGCAGCTCTATGGCATTCAGGATGGACCCTGACATTTCCGCCGTAGGGAGCTCGGAGACCTTTTGCAGACTTTCATCGGCCAGCTCCGAATGAATGGCAGGCATGGAAAGGCCTGCTTTTGAAAGGGGCGATTTTTCCTCAGTCCTGACCGGCTCGCCGCTGCTTTCCGGGGGCTTGTCCTCAGCGAAAGCCGGTCCGCCTGTCAGAAGCAGGAAGGAAAGGGCAAGGGCTGCGATTTTATTTCTTGTCATGTTTTGCTTCTTTCAGCGCTTTGTTAAAGACAGGCCGGAAATAATTGCCCGATGCCTGGTCTGCTGCGAAAATGGTGTAGACCGTCTTTCCGTCTTCTCTGGAAATAATGCCTTTCACATAGACAGGAATGGTAAACCCGTCTTTGGCGAGGGAAACTTTGGCATCTGCGGTCCGGTACGCGGCGCCATCTTTGAAATTGCCTTCTTCCCATTTGGACTTCTCATCCACTTTGATGGAGCTCTTCAGTTCCTTCAGGGCTTTTTCCATAGGGGTAGTCGGTTTTTCTTCTTTGTCAGAAGTTTTGTCTGTCTTTGCTTTTTCAGCCGGTTTTGCTTCGTCCGTTTCTTCAGCAGGAAGGGACGGCTTTACAGGGGCCGGTGATTTTTCTGCTGTTTCTGCAGGTTCTGAGGGAATGGAGGGCTTCAGAAGAGCCACCTTGAGCAGATCTCCATCACTTACGGCAAGGGAAACGACCATGCCCTGATAGTAGGTGTCATTGTCCAGGGCTCTTACCTGGTAAACCTTGCCGCTCCGGAGAATGGAAACAGCCATTTCGGAAAGTTCCTTGCCGGAAGGATCGTCTTTCTGTACCAGTTCAGCACCTTCCAGGAAGGACTGTACATTTTCGGCGGCATTGGGCTTCAAAAGCCAGTCATGAAGCTGGCTGCCGAAGAAGGAACGCTGCCCGTCGAGAACGGAGATTTTTTCACCAAAGTCCAGCACTGCTCCGCCGGATAAAGCCAGGGAATCCGCATGGGCCACTCCGCCCGTCAGTAATGCTGCTGAGAGAAGAGGAGCAGCCATCCATTTCTGTATTTTCATTGGAATCACCTTTCGTAAATACAAGTGGTATATAAATTTATTATATCATTTTGAAGGAAGGCTGTGGGGGATTTCAGCTTAAACAGCTGAATTGCCGGAAGGGAAACTAAAGGGAAAGTAACTTTTGAACCGGGGTTCCCGGGCGTGTCGGGGCTATCGGGAAGGTGTCGCTGCAGTGGCAGCGACGAATTTTTTATGGGGATTATACACAGGCAGGGATCATTACGATAACGAAGAAAATAGGGGACGGAAATAGGAATTATTAAGCATTATGAGTTATACATTAAATAATGTGGTATAATATGAGAGCAAAATAAGTTAAAAACAAAGTTAAATATAAAGGAGGTGTGAAATGGATGATGAAAAGCCGGTGAAGCGAAGTCCTGCTTTATTGAAAACCGGGGCTCTCTGGGTGGTGCTGGCAATCATTCTTGCGATTTCCATGATCCTTTCCATCCGGTTCGGATCTGTTTCCGTGAGTACCGGGGAGCTGCTAAGCGAAATTCATCATTATATTTCTACGGGGGAAATGGGAAACGGTTCTTCTTCCATGATTCTTTGGCAGATCCGTATCCCCCGCACGATTTTTGCGGCCCTGACGGGGATGGGGCTCGCCCTTTCGGGGCTTGCTCTCCAGACCATGACGCGAAATGATCTGGCGGATCCTTATGTGCTGGGTGTTTCATCAGGAGCTTCTACAGGAGCCGTGGCGGCCATCATCTGGGGCTGGTTCGGATTCCTGGGAGGCTATTCCGTTTCTGCCGGAGCGTTTCTGGGGGCTGCCTTATCTACAGCTATTGTCATTTTGTGCAGCGGAAAGAGTACGAGCCCGATCCGGCTCATCCTGGTGGGGATGGGAATTTCTGCTCTTTTCTCATCTCTTACGATGATGATCATTTATGGGGCCCGCCATGAAGCCCAGGTGCGGAGCGCCATGTTCTGGCTTTTGGGAAGCCTTTCAGGCATGCAGTGGAAGGACCTTTCTCTTGTCGCTTTGGTTGTTTTCCTCATGGCTTTGGCGTTGACAGCAGTCAAAAGGGATCTGGACCTGCTCCTTCTGGGCGAAGGGGAAGCCCAGTTTCTGGGAATGAACCTGAAACGGTTCCAGCTTTTCCTTATCCTCATTACTTCTCTTGTGGTGGCATTTCTTGTTTCCAAAGCAGGAATTATCGGATTTGTAGGCCTCATCACGCCTCATCTGGCGAGAGGTCTATGCGGCGTTTCCCATGGACGGATGATTGCCTTTTCTTCCGTTCTGGGAGCTCTGGTCATGGTATGGGCCGATGTTTTCTCCCGGGCTCTCTTTGCACCGGAGGAAATACCGATCGGCGTCCTCACCTGTATCGTAGGGGCACCAATTTTCCTGTGGATCGTCACACATCGCTACGGGGAGGGGACATAATGCTGGACGTGGAACATTTATCATATACCATCGGCGAACGGAAAATCCTGGATGATATTTCCTTCTCCCTCACCGAAGGCGCCATTACCTGCGTCATCGGGCCCAATGGCTGCGGCAAATCGACACTCCTTTCCCATATTTCCAGAAGACTTCCCTCCCACGGCACCGTTTCCTATGAAGGAAAGAAACTGGAAAACTGGCCGCCATCGGAGTATGCCCGTCACGTGGCGGTCATGGTTCAGCAGGGAATGGGTATGGCATCGGGCCTCAGGGCAGAAGATGTGGTGCTCATGGGGCGGTACCCTTTCAAGAAGAAATTTATGGATTATACCGATGAAGACCGGGCCATCGCGAAAAGCATGATGGAAGAGACGGGGGCCCTTTCCCTCTGGGGAAGAAATATGGGTCGTCTCTCAGGCGGCGAAAAGCAGCGCATTCTCATCGCGAAAGCGTTCACCCAGCAGCCGGACCTTCTCCTCATGGATGAGCCGACGAATCATCTGGACGTGAAATATAAAATCGGTCTCATGGAGCACCTGACCCGATTCAAGAAACGGGGCACCGTACTCATAGTCCTTCACGATCTGGGACTGGCTGCCCGGTATGCGGATGAAGCCATCCTCATGAAATCGGGCCATCTCGTGGCCCATGGGAAAACGTCGGAAGTGATGACGGAAGAAAAATTGTCCGAACTTTTCGAAGTGCCCTTCTATACCTCCATGCATGAAGGGAAACGTTTTGTTTACTGCTAGTTCATATTTTAACTGCGAAAGCAGTATTTTTATAGAAATGAGGAAATACTATGAAACAGGGAACAAAGAAATTACTCTCTGCCTTTCTGGGCATTGTCATGGCAGGAAGCTTCCTGACCGGCTGCGGCGGGGAACCGGCTAAAAAAGCAGCTTCTTCTGCGGCAGCTGTAGCAGTCACCTGGACGGAAAAACTGGATGGGAAAACGGTGGATATGAAAGTTACCGCTCCGCCGAAAAAAGCAGTTTCCATGTCCTTTGCCACCACCGAAATGATGCTGGCCCTGGGACTTCAGGACCAGATGGCAGGCACCGCTTTCAAGGAAGAAGACATTTATCCGTCCCTGGCCGAAGCCTATAAGAAAGTGCCGGTACTGGCAGAAAAATGGCCATCCTATGAAAAACTGATGTCCGTATCCCCGGACTTCGTCACGGGCTGGGAAGTCCCCTTCACGAAGAGAGGCATTCCGGCAGAAAAAATCGAAAGCGCCGGTATCCCGATTTTTGTACCGGACTCCATGCAGGACACCAATGCCAACCTGGACACCCTCTTTAAGGATATGCTGGAATACGGCAAAATCTTCGGTAAAGAAGACAATGCAAAGAAATGGGTAGACGGACAGAAGAAGAAACTCTCCGCCGTGCAGGACAAGATTTCCAAGCTGCCGAAGGTAAAAGCCTTCGTCTACGACTCCGATGACGGCGAACCCTTCACTGCTTTTGAAGGCTATACCACAAACATCCTCAAACTCATCGGTGTGGAAAATGTCATGGCCGGTAAAAATGTAGACAAGACCTGGGGCAAGACAAGCTGGGAAAGCTTCGTCCAGGCCGATCCGGATTACATCATCATTGTGGACTATGATACCTCCGACAGAAACGATGACGATTTCGGCAAGAAAGTGGCCAAATTGAAAGCCAATCCCCAGCTCCAGAGCGTAAAGGCCATCAAAGAAGATCACTTCGTGAAAGTCAAACTGTCTGAAATCACCCCGGGCGTCCGCACGGTAGATGCCCTGGTAAGACTGGCAGAAGAAATGCATAAGAAATAAAATATAATCTCTGTAAGGCGCCCTTTGTGGGCGCCTTTTCATATACATATAAGGCAGGAAAGCTTTTGAATCGGGGTTCTCGGGAATGTCGGGGGACGGGGATATCGGGAAGGTGTCGCTGCTGAGGCAGCGACGAATATTTATAGGGATTCTGAACAGGTGCGTGGCTGATTTTGATACAGTTTTGCCGCATAATGGGTTGAGAACTGATAACTGCTCACTGAGAACTAAAAAACAGTCTGTACATCCATGTACAGGCTGTTTTTTGTGTACTACATTTTCCGAAGGATTCTGAATTTCACCATTTCCATGAAGCTCATGTCCTCGATGCAGTTCTTTCTGGATTCTCTTACGAGCTCAGCGGCCCGTTTTTTCTCTTCAGCAGAGAGGGGAGCTCCGGAGTATTTGGAGCGGATGAGGAGGTCTGTCACTTCGGAAAGACCGGAAAGGCGTTTGTCTTCGGTGAGGAGCTTTTTCTGCTTTTCGTAGCTTCCTCTGGCGGGAATGCCTTCATAGGCGGTGAGGCGTTCCATGTAAGCAATGAGGCGGTTGAAGGATTCTTTGTCTCTAGGAGCTTTGGAAATCATGCGGGAAACGGAGGTCAGGTAGTAAGCAAAAGCTCCGATGATGACAAGCATCATAAACAGAAGGAAGAAAAGTGCTTTTGGCAGTGGTTTTTGAGAATCTGTCATCTGCTGGGGATTCTGTCCTTTCAGATTTCCGGAAGACTGCTGATTCCGGCCCTCTCCATTTGGCTGCTCACTTTCCCGGGGCTGCGGTTTTCCGGCATCGGGGTTCATTTTCGGGCTGTTGGGATCCGGCGGCGCATCGGGGGCGCCTTTTTCGTTTCTCTGTTTGTCGGGCGGGATGGGGAAGGGATTTTCATTTCCTTCATAACCCGGGGTGAATTCCACGGGCCGCCAGCCGAGTCCGTCCACATAGACTTCCGCCCAGGCATGGGCATGCCGGTCATTCAGGGAGACCGTATGAAGTCCGTCCGGAAGGGCAGGCGCTTCTTTGATTTCATCAGGCCCTGCCGTCATGCCGACTACATAGCGGGCAGGAATTCCGCTGGCCCGAAGGAGCATGACTCCGGCGGAGGCAAAGGAAGTGCAGTAGCCTTTTTTATTTTCCGTCAGGAAGTAGGAAATAAAATCTTTCCCCGCCGGTACCCGTCCCGGGGCAGTGGAGTAGGTATAGTTCCTTGCCAGGAAGGCACGGATTTCCTCCACCCGCTGCCGTTTTTCGGCCAGGGTTTTGACGGTGGAAATATTTCCAAAAGAAGAAAGACTTTCCTTTACGGATTCCGGGATTTCCAGGTAGTGTTTATATACCCATTCGCTGTAGCGGCTTTCGGCGCCTGCATAGACCCGATAGTATCCGTCGGAGATGGATTCCTGACCCATCATGGAAAGGAGGGGTCCTGCGGGAAGGTCCCAGATGTAGGTGCTGTAGGCTTTTCCTTTCGGGGAAACGGGGGCGCGGTCATAGGTAAAGAGGGGAGCGCCGAAGGTGGCATCGTAGGGAAGGAGGAGGAATCTTGTCTTTTCATAGAGGGCATCGATGGCGAATTCCTTTTTTCTCCCTTTCAGCGGGTCATTCCGGTCCATGTAGTTTTCCAGCATCTGGACGAGGGCGGGATTTCTCTCGATCACGGCCATGAGCCAGGCGCTCTGGTCATACCATTCGCCCTGATTCTGCGAGAAAAGAATTTTCACCGAATCATAGCTTTCCCCGGGCAGGTCTTTCCACTGATTGTTTCCATAGTCGCCGCCCACCCAGCTTCGCAGGTAGAGACGATGCGGCATTTCCGGAGCTTCTATATCCGCGATGATTCGGCCCGTATAGTGAATGCCATTGGAAGTGCCCAGCTTCTGATGACCGGCAGAACCCTTCATCATGCCGGTATAGGCATTTCCTGCATGAAATACAGGATCATAGGGGTCCACGAATTCCACGATTTTTTCCTGGAGCGTGGAGAAAATGGCAGGCTGCTGATACCGGTTTTCAGGGAAAACAAGGGAGATCAGGATGCCCAGCACAAGGGCTGCCCCGAAAGCGCCGAATTCGGGATGACCGGGGCCCCGGGATTTCCATATGGCCGGAAGGGTCATGATGTAAGCGGCAGAAAGGATCAGTCCCAGGGGCGCGGGATTCAAACCATAGTAGAAGCCCAGAAGCAGGGCAAAGAAGGAAATAAGTCCCGAGAGAAGGCTTCCGATTTTTGAAATAGAAGCCGCTATGAAGAACCAGGAAATAAAGAAGCATAGTGCCAGTTTCGCGGGCATTTCCGATGCGGGAATGGCAGGCTTTGGAATTTCCATTTCCACGTCATAAGGCTCGGAGAGGGTATTCATGAGAGGAATGGAAGCGGAAACGGCACTTTGGGTGAGGGTCGTTTTGAGGAGGAGGAGCCCTGAAAGAAGAATAATGAATAAAATGGCAAGGACAGGAAACTGCTTTTTCTCGTCCAGCGAGGATAAAAGGAGATTTCCCAGAAGGACGATGAGGAAAGTGATTCCTGCGAAGAGGAATTCCCCGTTTCCAAAGTAGGAAAAAATAATGGCGGAAATTCCGGCGGCCCCGAGAGCTGTGATGAGGGGACGGAGAAGAGAAATTTTCATCATTTTCCGCCTCCCAGCGCTTCATAAATTTCACCTTTCCCCGAAAGCATGGCCCGCGGCGCATCGGGAGCCACACACCAGATGGCGGGGTGCAGAACGGGAGAAACGGGAGGATCCGGGTCGCCCGTCAGGTACACGATGGGCACATAGGGAGAAAGAGGACTTTCCCGGAGCGCCTGAGCCTGACCGGCTTCGAGAAATCCACGAATCGCTTCTTCCCAGTCATCCCTTGTCCGGATCATCTGGGAAACGGGGCCTGCCTTCGTGGTGAAGGCAAACCGGAAAGAAGAAGGCACGGAAAGCAGGGCCAATCCTGCCGAATAGAGCGCATCGCCGATGATATCCCGGTATTCTTCATTTTCCTCATAGTCTGCGGCGAGGACAAATTTCTCACTTTCTGCGGGATAGGAATCACGGACGAAAACGTCCTCTTTCCGGGCCGTGATTTTCCAGTTGATGAGATGCGGATTGTCGCCGGGGTTGTATTCCGTGGCACCAAAGTATTCCACTTCATCCGACGCCGAAAGCCTGCGGAGGCTTTCGAGGATACTCCCGGCATTCCCCACCTGTTTCGGGAAGACCAGGCAGTCCGAAGGAGCAGCTTCTTTATGGAAATGAAAAAGTCCGAAGGGGTCGGTCCAGGAAATAGAAGGCTTTCCCAGGTCCACCCGTCCACAGTGGAGAGCCTCTTTCTCGAAGTAGAAAGTCAACTTTCCGTTTTCTTCTTCATAGGTCTCATAGGGGATGCCATTCAAAGAAGCATCGGGAGAAGCAAGAAGAAATGAAAATGGCCCTTTGACGGTCAGCGCCACTTCCAGATTTTCTCCCCGGCGGACCGATTTCGGGGCGGAGAGGGTGAGGATGAGTTTTGGCGCCAGTTTCCGCTCCAGAAAATAAAGAGGGAGCGGCGTCAGGATCATCACCAGGGACAGGAGAAAAGCTCCCTGAAGATCATAAAGCACCATGATCAGAAAGGCGATGAATAAGACAATCAGATAGTAAAGCCGGCCCATTTAGTCCTCCTGAAGTGACGGAAGGGGCAGGGAGGCAAGGATTTCAGAAAGAACGGAAGCAGAAGTCTTACCGGCATACCGGGCGTCGCCGGAAAGGGAAATACGATGGCCTAATGTATAAGGTGCAACGGAAGCCACATCGTCCGGAGTGGCATAAGGGCGGCCTTCCATCAAAGCATGAGCTTTTGTCATGGCAGCAAGAGACATGCTGCCGCGGGGAGAAATGCCCAGGCGGATATCCGGATGATTTCTGGTGGCTCTTGCGATATCCACCATGTATCCATAAAGACTGTCCTCCACATGAATTCTGGAAACTTCTTCGCGGAGTGCCATCAGCTGGGCGGGAGAAATCACAGGAGTAAGAGTATCTGCCGGATTTCGTGTATTTCCATTCAGGATCCGGACTTCATCGTCCCTTTCCGGATATCCCACAGTAATGCGGATCATGAAACGGTCCGTCTGGGATTCCGGAAGCTCCTGGGTGCCGGAAGAACCAAATGGATTCTGGGTCGCCATGACGATAAATGGCTGGGGGACCGCATACGTTTTTCCGTCGACCGTCAATTTTCCTTCCTGCATCACTTCCAGAAGAGCTGACTGGGTCTTTGGCGATGCACGGTTGATTTCATCGGCCAGAAAGAAATTCGTCATAGCCGACCCCGCTATATACCGGAAAGTGCCGGAATTTTTATCATACATGGAAAACCCGGTAATATCACTGGGCAGCACGTCCGGCGTAAACTGCATCCGCCTGTAATCCAGCCCCAGTACATGAGTAAAAGCTACGGCAATCGTCGTTTTGCCCACGCCCGGGATATCATCGATTAAAATATGTCCCCCCGCCAGGATGGCACAGAGAATCCGCCGCAGCACCTCATCCTTGCCAAGGACTGCCTTGCCGGTTTCGGAAAGGATAGAATCTATGAGTTCTTTATCTGACATAATTATGGCCTCTTTCAAAAATTTTTTTATAAGTAGGTATATATAATTATACTACTTATGGGAAGGGGGATTGGAGACAGTTGGCGGTAATCGTTCTTCGTTGTTCGTTGTTCGTTCTTCGTGAAGGTGTTGCCGCTGATGCGGCAACGAGTTATAAATGGGGAATGTGGACAGGCAGGGGGGGGAGAACCGTTAGCGCCGGGACATCAATTCTTCAAAAGGACGGGATTGGAGACAGTTGGAGGTAATCGTTCTTCGTCGTTTAATGGCGGGGGGATGAAAACGACATTGAAATGAAAATCATGTAGTTTTTGCTTATAAATTTTAGTACAATAAAGGAAATAAATCGTTTAATTTGCTTTAAAGGAGGTCTTTGCTATGAGTGGATCTATACGTTCTTATCAGGATCTGGATGTTTGGAACAGGGCGATGGATCTGGCGGAGATGATTGCATATTTGACCAGAAGATTACCTGCCGAGGAAAAATTCGCATTAGGCGATCAGATGAGAAGAGCAGCCGTTTCAATTCCATCAAATATAGCCGAAGGACAATTCAGAGGATCCATTAAAGATTATGTCAAACACCTTTATTTTGCGAGGGGTTCTAATTCCGAACTTCTTACGCAGCTTCTCCTGACAGTCAGAATGGGTTACTTTACTAAAGAACAAATTACACCAGCTGTCAATCTAAGCAACAGAGTGGGGCAGATGCTGACTTCCTATATCGCTTCACTGAAAAGTAAGGATAGTTTATAAATGCTTTAAAGGTACTGTCACGAGGAACAGACTGCAAAGAACGAAGTGGAAAAGCTGCTCCTGTTCCGCTCGCGACGAAAAGACAAGCGGCCAAAGGCCGCCCATATAAAAAGATTGGTTGGCGGAGCCAACCATATCCTTAACGAAGAACGAACAACGAATAACGAAGAACGAAAAGCACAATTGTCTCTATCCCCTTTACAATTTCCCTCAATTAAAATATAATAATACTATTAACTTAACAACACGGAAGAGTACCCAAGTGGTTGAAGGGAGCGGTCTTGAAAACCGCCAGACGCAGCGATGCGTGCGTGGGTTCGAATCCCACCTCTTCCGCCAGCCATGTTTCCGCGGCACTGCCGCGGTTTTTTTGACAAAGGATTGAAAATCATGGGCAAAAAAATCCAGCTGAATTATGCGGAAATCTTCAAAAAAGCCATAGGCCTGACGGCAGGGGCAGCGATCTATTCTGCCGGCCTCAACCTGTTCCTGATTCCGAATCATGTCATCGACGGCGGTGTCACCGGTATTTCCCTTCTGGTCCAGGCGCTGACGGGAATTCCATTCTCCATACTCATCGTGCTTTTGAACCTTCCTTTCTTCTTCATCGGTTATCGTCGTCTGGGTAAACGGGTGACGGCTTATTCCATATATGCCATTGTCATCCTGTCCCTCTGCTCTTCTTACCTGGAAAAACTTCCGGCAGCGACGAATGATCCTTTCCTTTCCACTATTTTTGGCGGGATTATCATGGGGATTGGTGTAGGAATTGTCATCAAGAGCGGCGGTTCCACCGATGGCACGGAAATCGTAGCCATCATGATGTCCGGGAGAAGTTCCTTCTCCGTAGGGGATATCATCCTCTTCTTCAACCTTTTCATCCTGGGTGCGGCAGGCTTTGTTTTCAGCTGGAACAGCGCCATGTATTCTCTTATTACTTACTTCATCTGCTCCCGCATGATCGATGCCGTTTCTACCGGCCTTGATTCCTCGAAAGGCGTATTCATCGTCACCAATAATTATGATGACGTTTCTGATGCCATTGTCACCGGCATGAGGAAATCAGTGACCCGCCTCCATGGGCAGGGCGGATTTCTCCGGGATGATAAGGATGTCCTTTACTGCGTAGTCAACAGACTGGAAGTACAGAAATTGAAAGATCTGGTTCATTTCATCGATCCTTCCGCTTTCCTCTCCGTCTTCGACGTACAGGAAGTTTCGGGCGGGGTAGTCAAAGGGACGAATACGGTTCGAACTCCAAAGAAATGACAAGCTTACCTCCCTACGGAAAGGCTTGGTCATGAATGATGGTCACCCTTGCATTAGGTAAGGAAATTTAAAAATTTGAAGGAAATTGGAAATACATTCAAAACTGCATATTTTTTCTATTTCCTGTTGCAATTACTGTCATGGCAATGTAAAATAAATGTATCTTAACAAAGTCGATTCAAAGCGGAGTCCATTCGGGTTTCGCTTTTTGTGCTGTTAAGAGAAAATAGGATGTATGTAGGCATATACTATGCAGAGTTATGGATAAATAATCATTTTCTAATGAACCATGTATTGTATAAAGCAAAACCCTATAGTATCCTAAAGGTTACCAACAGCTCATTTTCCAGCCCTGGGAAAATGGAAGGAGAGAGGGAGTATGGCAGAGGAAACACGGCCACTCGCGCAGAAGTACGAAGTCCCTCCTTCGAAAATAAAGGGCAGGTACATATATTTTTTCGAAGGGAGAGTATCTTATGAAAAAGATTCTCGCAATCGCAGCAGTAGCTGCACTTACCGCTGGTGTTTCTGCATTTGCAGCAAACCCGTTCTCTGATGTTACTCCGGATGACTGGGCATTCCAGGCAGTTTCCGACCTCTCCGACCAGGGCGTCGT
>NZ_JAZASU010000051.1:0-12782 GCF_036343215.1 Dialister sp. | reverse complement strand
TGCATCAAATTGGGGATCGAACTCAAAGAACATACTGTGGGTCGATTTCTGCCGCTAACCCAATTATACAGAAAAATTGAACTCCCACCGGTTTTATTTACGGTGGCAACGGCGCCGATATGTGTAATTGGGGAGCTGTCACCGAAGGTGACTGAGGGGTTGTTCTACAGGTGAACATCGGAATTGACTCAGGTTTTCGTGGGTATGCTCATGTATAATGCAGGCTGCTATTCTCCATTTCGGCATGAACGTGTAGATGAACCCACCCGCCTTCACTTCGTCCTCCCAACTCTTTCGAGGGCTTTGACGATAACGACTTGAACTGACATGACTCATACCGACAGAGCTCTTTCCACCGGATTTTTACCATCAAAAAGAGAGCGCTGCGCTCCCCGCTTTCCGCGCATGGCCGGGAATACACACTCTCCCCCGTGCGGAGGTTCACGTCCACGTGCGGCCGGGAATACAGGTCCCTGCCGCCCAAGTAGAGCCACCGCCTGCGTACAACCACTTTCAGCACAGTTGAGGGCCAAAAGCCCGTGCGCGAAGCGCACTATATGAGATTGGTTCGCGACAGCGAACCATATCCTTCACTTACCACTTACCACTATAAAGAAAAAAGAACTCCTCACAAGTGAGGAGTTCTTTTTATTTACAGCTTAGAGCCGAAATTATTTTGCAATCTTAGCTACAACGCCTGCGCCTACGGTACGGCCGCCTTCACGGATAGCGAAACGCTGGCCTTCTTCCATAGCGATCGGGGTAATGAGTTTAACTGCCATTTCGACATTATCGCCAGGCATGCACATTTCGGTGCCTTCCGGCAGGGTGATGTCGCCGGTTACGTCGGTGGTTCTGAAGAAGAACTGCGGACGATAGCCGTTGAAGAACGGGGTATGACGGCCGCCTTCATCTTTGGTCAGTACGTATACCTGAGCGGTGAATTCGGTGTGCGGATGTACGGAACCCGGTTTTGCGAGTACCTGGCCTCTTACGATGTCCTTACGGTCAATACCGCGGAGCAGGGTGCCGATGTTATCGCCAGCCAGAGCCTGGTCAAGGGTCTTTCTGAACATTTCAACGCCGGTAACAACGGTCGGGGTCGGTTTATCCTGGAGGCCGACGATTTCAACTGCGTCGCCAACTTTAACAGTACCACGTTCTACACGGCCGGTAGCAACGGTGCCACGGCCGGTGATGGTGAATACATCTTCGACAGGCATCAGGAACGGTTTATCAGTTTCACGCTGCGGGGTCGGGATGTAGGAATCAACTGCAGCCATGAGTTCATGGATCTTCTGTTTGTCAGCTTCGTTGCCATTCAGAGCGCCGAGAGCGGAGCCAACGATAATCGGAATATCATCGCCCGGATAGTCATAGGAGGAGAGGAGGTCTCTGATTTCCATTTCTACGAGGTCGATCAGTTCCGGATCATCTACCTGGTCAGCTTTGTTCAGGAATACGACGATAGCCGGTACACCTACCTGTTTAGCCAGGAGGATGTGTTCACGGGTCTGCGGCATCGGGCCGTCAGCTGCGGAAACTACGAGGATAGCGCCATCCATCTGAGCTGCGCCGGTGATCATGTTCTTTACATAGTCAGCGTGCCCCGGGCAGTCAACGTGTGCATAGTGACGGGTTTCGGTTTCGTATTCAACAGTTGCGGTGTTGATGGTGATACCACGAGCTCTTTCTTCCGGTGCTTTATCGATGGAAGCATAGTCGAGGAAGTTTGCTTTGCCTTCTTCGGACAGAACTTTGGTGATAGCAGCGGTGAGGGTGGTTTTGCCGTGATCGACGTGACCAATGGTGCCGATGTTAACATGCGGCTTTGTTCTTTCGTAATGAGCTTTTGCCATTTCTTTTCTCCTTAAAAAATTTTATTTATTTCCGAGTCTTTCTTCAGTGATCTTCTGAGAAATAGCCTTCGGAACTTCTTCGTAATGATCGAAGGTCATGGTGAAGGTACCACGGCCCTGGGTGGAGGAACGGAGAGCGGTTGCATAACCGAACATTTCGGAAAGCGGAACGAAACCTTTGATTCTGGATTCGCCGTTTTCGGTTTCCATACCTTCGATACGTCCACGACGGGAGTTCAGACCGCCGATAACGTCGCCCATGTAGTCTTCCGGAACATCGACTTCAACGCTCATGTATGGTTCGAGGAGGACAGGATCAGCTTTCTGGGCACCAGCCTTGAATGCCATGGAACCTGCAACCTTGAATGCCATTTCGGAGGAGTCGACATCATGGTAAGAACCATCATATACGGTAACTTTGATATCAACCATCGGATATCCTGCTACAACGCCATCCTGCATAGCAGCTTCGACGCCGGCCTGAATCGGGTTGATAAATTCTTTAGGAATGACGCCGCCAACGACTTCGTTAGCGAATTCGAAGCCTTTGCCTGCTTCCATCGGAGCCAGACGGAGCCAGCAGTGACCATACTGGCCATGGCCGCCGGTCTGACGAATGAATTTGCCTTCGGCTTCGACTTCTTTGCGAATGGTTTCGCGGTAAGCAACCTGCGGTTTGCCTACGGTGCATTCAACGTTGAATTCACGTCTCATGCGGTCAACGATGATATCCAGGTGGAGTTCGCCCATACCGGAAATGATGGTCTGGTTGGTTTCGGGATCGGTAGCAACGCGGAAGGTCGGATCTTCTTCTGCCAGTCTCTGAAGGGCATTGCCCATCTTTTCCTGGTCAGCTTTGGTCTTCGGTTCTACGGCTACGGAAATAACCGGATCCGGGAATTCCATCTTTTCAAGGATGATCGGGTTATCCGGATCGCACAGGGTATCACCGGTGGTTACATCCTTGAAGCCTACTGCTGCAGCAATATCGCCGGAGTAAGCTACATCGATTTCTTTACGGTGATTTGCATGCATCTGGAGGATACGGCCTACACGTTCCTTCTTGTCCTTGGTGGAGTTGAGGATGTAGGTGCCCTGATGAATTTCACCGGAGTATACGCGGAAATATGCCAGCTTGCCTACGAATGGATCTGCCATGATCTTGAATGCCAGGGCAGCCATCGGAGCGGAGTCGGAAGCTTCGCGTTCTTCTTCTTCGCCGTCAAGGCTGGTGCCTTTGACCGGAGGAACATCCAGCGGAGAAGGCAGATAGTCGATGACTGCATCGAGGAGCATCTGAATGCCCTTGTTCTTGTATGCGGAACCGCAGAATACAGGGAACAGTGCGCAGTCAAGGACCTGTTTACGGATGGAAGCTTTTACTTCGTCGATGGAGAGTTCTTCACCTTCGAGGTATTTTTCCATCAGGTCGTCGTCGCCTTCAGCGGCAACTTCCATAATAGCATCACGGGCTTCCTGTGCTTCATCGAGCATATCAGCCGGGATGTCTTCGATATGAATATTTTTGCCAAGGTCATCTTCATAGATTTCAGCCTTCATGGTCAAGAGGTCGATGATGCCTTTGAAGGTATCCTGCTTACCAATCGGGAGCTGCATGGCGATAGCCTTTGCATGAAGACGGGTGTCGATGGTCTTTACGGCATGCTGGAAATCAGCGCCGATGGTATCCATCTTATTGATGAATGCGATACGGGGAACTTTGTAGTGGTCTGCCTGTCTCCAAACGGTTTCGGACTGGGTCTGAACGCCATCTTTCGCACTGAATACAGCTACAGAGCCGTCGAGTACGCGGAGGGAACGTTCAACTTCTACAGTGAAGTCTACGTGCCCTGGGGTATCGATGATGTTGACACGATAGCCTTTCCAATGGCAGGTGGTAGCCGCAGAGGTAATGGTAATACCGCGTTCCTGTTCCTGAACCATCCAGTCCATGGTAGCTGCGCCATCATGAACTTCGCCAATCTTGTGGTTTACACCGGTATAAAACAGGATACGTTCCGTGGTTGTTGTCTTACCTGCATCGATGTGAGCCATGATGCCGATGTTTCTTGTTTTTTCAAGCGGAAATTCTCTGCCCACGATTTTTTCTCCTTATATAATTACCAGCGGTAGTGAGCGAAAGCCTTATTGGCTTCAGCCATTTTATGAGTATCTTCTTTCTTCTTTACTGCTGCGCCCGTATTGTTGTAAGCGTCCATCAGTTCACCTGCAAGACGTTCTTCCATGGTACGTTCGCTGCGCTGGCGGGCATAGGATACCATCCAGCGGATACCCAGGGTCAGGCGGCGGTCCGCTCTGACTTCTACCGGTACCTGATAGTTTGCGCCGCCTACACGACGGGCACGAACTTCCAGAACCGGCATAACATTATTGAGAGCCTGTTCGAAAATTTCGATTGGTTCTTTATTCAGCTTGCTGTGGCAGATATCGAATGCGCCATAAACGATAGATTCTGCGACACCCTTCTTGCCGTCCAGCATAACTCTGTTGATGAAACGGGTTACTGTCTTGTTTCCATACACTGGATCCGGCAGTACGTCACGTTTCGGAACAGCACCTTTTCTCGGCATTGTTAATTTCCTCCTTATATAGTAGTCTGTTAATCACATTATGTTAGAAATATTATTTCTTTTCGCGTTTAGCGCCGTATTTGGAACGGCCCTGCTGACGACCGGATACGCCTACGGTATCGAGTGCGCCGCGGATAATGTGGTAACGGACACCTGGAAGATCCTTAACACGGCCGCCTCTGATCAGAACAACGGAGTGTTCCTGCAGGTTATGGCCTTCACCAGGAATGTAAGCAGAAACTTCGATTCCGTTGGTCAGGCGTACACGGGCTACTTTACGGAGAGCAGAGTTCGGCTTCTTCGGGGTAGCGGTGTAAACTCTTGTGCAGACACCACGCTTCTGTGGAGACTGTTTCAGAGCCGGGGTCTTCGCTTTGGTTGCCAGAGTCTGGCGTCCTTTACGAACCAGCTGATTGATTGTCGGCAAAATGGGCACCTCCTTTCCATAAGAGTAAATTTATAATTGATCCTCCGAAGCCTTAGGAAATAAAGCTTTGAAAGATATTACCGGGATTTGAGAAGCGCAGCGGATGCGGCCTTGACTTTGATTCCACAGGCACGGCCAATTTCCTTCTTCGTGTACTGCCGTTCCACAGGAACCCCACTTGCGCTGCAGGCTTCCATAAGAGGCAGAGATATGCGTTCGTCACAATCCGATGCGATGAATACCAAAGCGGCTTCCTGCTTTTCCAGGGCCCGCTCCGTTTCCTTCATGCCTACTACGAAATTTCCTTTCTTAAACTCTTCCAGCGTCATGAGTCCTCCTGCGTACCATTACACGTAATCCACGCAACATTGGAATTATACCATTACGGATAACCAATGTCAAACATTTTTACAACCTTTTTTCTTAGATTTTATGCATAACTTTTTTACAACGTATCCACGCGTATCATTCTGCAATTTCCAAAGAAAAATTTTCAATTCTCAGTTGGTCCGCTATCATTATTATATAGGAAATATGGTATGATGGGAATGTAAAATGTTGGTAGAAATACTGTACGAAACAGGGCAAACTTTATTTTTCGATAACTTTTGTTTCGGGGTATCGAGGCAATTGGGGCCGTCGGGAAGGATATGGTCTGCTGCGCAAACCAGTCATATAGTATTTGAAGCACAATTGGAATTCTTTTGATTGGAGTCAAATGAGCTAAATCGTGGTCCATGGTCCGTGGTCCGGTCCCCATGTGCCGAATCGTTCTTCGTTGTTCGTTATTCGTTCTTCGGAAATATCTCATCCCCATCGCGGAAAGCATCCTCCATTGGGGAAGCGCCCGGACAAAGTGAAGGGACAATCGATTCGAAGAATCGATATGCCTGCGCCGGCAGAAACACCACCTGTGTATATTCCCAAATATAAAACTCCGCGGCCATCAGGCCGCCACCTTCCCGACATTCCCGACAACCCCGAAACTATTCCCGATAATTCCCAATTCAAAAGTCATTTCATCATACAGTTTTCCTTATAGAAAGGACAGTCTATGAAAAATATCACCGTCTACTGCGGTTCCCGTTTTGGAAATAATACGGAATACGCCTCTTTTGCCGCCCGCCTGGGGGAAGCCCTGGGGAAGAATGGATACCATATGATTTACGGCGGAGGCACCGTAGGACTTATGGGAATCTGTGCCGATGCCTGCATGATGGCAGGAGGAAAAGTGACCGGAATCATTCCGGAAGTTTTCATCCTCAAAGAACAGGCCCACCGCGGAATTACCGAGCTCATCGAAGTACCGGATATGATGACAAGAAAACAGAAACTGATGGAAGCGGGCGATGCCTTCATTATTCTCCCCGGAGGAATCGGTACCCTGGAAGAATTCATGGATACCCTCTCCCACTACCGGATTTACGGACAGGGAAAACGGCCGCCCCTCATCCTCATCAATCTGGACCATATCTATGAACCTTTGAAAAAGCTCTTTGGAAACTGGATGGAAGCAGGCTTCGTGGATCAGGAAGACCTGTCCTGCATCTGCTTCTGCGAAACCATCCGGGAAGTGCTGGAAGTATTGAAAAGAGCGTAAAGGATTGGTTTTTAGTTTTAGAAATGGAAAGGCGCTCCGGGGAGTGCCTTTTTATATACATATATATAAGAAATATTTCAAGAACGGACCACCGAAAAGTTTAATAAAATTCTAATGATACAAATCGCGGTTTTTGCTACTATATACACAGAACAAAGAAATTCACCCGCAGGCTTCCGCCACGGCCAATCTCAGAGAAAGCGGAAGGGGAGAAAGACAGCGTTCTGAAACTTCATGGCGCCATGAAAAAAAGTGAAACAGTAAAAATAGTGAAATGATACCCCAAAAGCAGCGGGAGGAGTGTACCCCGCTGTCTTTTGGGGTATTTTTTTGTGTCTCTTCTGCCGTCATTACATGAAATGATAGAGGCATATCGACATGAACCGCTCGAGTCTTGCCATTTCCCTGGCCTGCCTTCAGCGGGCCAAAGCCATCGCAAGACCCCAACCGTCATTCATCTCCGGGCCCTCTACCCATTCAAGTCGAAGCGCCGGGGCAAAATGCCGCGAAGCGGCTTAAGTATGCCCCCAATCCTCCAACTGTTCAAATCGAAATGCCTCAAACCGTTCAGCATCATATCGTCAGGCAAAATCCCCCTTTCCGCAAATCATTCAAGCCGTAATGCCTCAATCGCCAAGCACAATATCGGCAGGCCAATCCCCCCATTCCGCTAAAGTTCCAAGTCGCAAAGCCTCAATCGCCAGGCACAATATCGGCAGGCCAAATCCCCCATTCCGCTAAAGTTCCAAGCCATAATGCCTCAAACGCCAGGCACAATATCGGCAGGCAAATCCCCCATCCCGCTAATCGTCCAGGTCGTAATGCCCCAAACGTCAGGCTCAATATCGGCAGGCAGATTACAGCGAGCATCTGACACACTCCGACACTTTTATATAACTGATTAGAACTTTTCAAACCCTGTTTAATCTTTTCATTGTATTCTATTGACCTCAGTGCTAAAATATAATCGAACAAGTTAATCAACCGATTATAAACAACAGTTTTTATTCTGTATGGGCCACAGGTTCCATGCTGTATCTTTATTTCGCGGGCTCTTTCCGGAGTTCAGGGAGGTTATTCAATGAAACCAGTCATTCATGTAGGTATCGATGTAGGCTCGACTACGGTAAAAGTCGTGGCCCTTTCTCCATACCTGAAGCTTCTTTTTGGCCGGTATCAGCGTCATATGTCAGATATCAGGACCGCCACCATGAGCCTCCTGAAGGAATTACAGGAGAAATTCTCCGGCAGCCGCATCACCGCATCCATTTCCGGGTCCGGCGGCATGGGGCTTGCCAGGCTCATGGGCCTTCCTTTTACCCAGGAAATCCTGGCGGAGACGAAGGCGGTCCAGACTTTCCATCCCGATACGGACGTCATTATCGAACTGGGCGGGGAAGATGAAAAAATCACCTACCTTCGAAATGGCGTGGATCAGCGAATGAACGGGGCCTGTGCAGGAGGGACCGGTGCTTTTATCGACCGTATGGCTTCCCTTCTTTCCGTAGATGCTCCCGGTCTTGGCGAGCTGGCTTCCAAAGCAAAGCAGATTTACCCCATTGCTTCCCGCTGCGGCGTTTTTGCGAAGACCGATATTCAAGCCCTTCTGAATGAAGGCGTTTCCCATGAAGATATCGCCCTTTCCGTCTTCCAGTCCGTGGTAAACCAGACCATTTCCGGCCTCACCTGCGGTCGTCCGGTTCACGGGAAAGTGGCTTTTCTCGGCGGACCGCTGACCTTCCAGCCCACCCTCCGCGAACGGTTCCAGAAGACCCTGGACATTGCCGATGAAGATATGATCGTCCCGAACCATGGGGAATTGTATGTAGCCATCGGTGCCGCTGTTTCCGCCTGCCATGACAGACCTTTCGACCTCGATTCCTGGCTTTCGAAAGTGGAACAGGAAAAAGACGTGGATCTCGGCGTTTCCAAGACCCTGGATCCCCTCTTTGCCAATGAAGAAGAATACAGAGAATTCGTAGACCGCCACAGCCGTTTCCATGCGCCCAGGGCCGATATTTCCCAGGCAAAAGGTTCCGTATGGCTCGGCATCGATGCCGGTTCTACCACGATTAAAGCCGTCCTTCTCGATCAAGATGGAAATATCCTTTACGAATACTACGCAGGAAATAAAGGCACGCCCCTGGCCGGAGCGCGGAAAATCCTTTCCGACCTCTATGCGAAACTTCCAAAAGGCGTCACTATTGCCGGAGCCGGTGTGACCGGATATGGCGAAGAACTCATTAAACGGGCCCTCCAGACCGATATCGGTGAAGTAGAAACCATGGCTCACTACCGCGGAGCGAAGCATTTCCTCCCCGACGTTTCCACCATTCTGGATATCGGCGGACAGGATATGAAATGCTGCCGCATCAAAGACGGGGCCGTGGATGAAATCCTTCTGAACGAAGCCTGCTCTTCGGGCTGCGGTTCCTTCCTGGATACCTTTGCCCAGTCCCTGGGCATGGATATCGAGACCTTCTCGAAAATTGCCCTGAAAGCACCACATCCCGTAGACCTTGGGTCCCGCTGCACGGTCTTCATGAATTCCCGTGTCCGGGAAGCCCAGAAAAACGGCGTTTCCGTAGCCGATATTTCTGCCGGCCTTTCCTACTCCGTCATCAAAAATGCCCTCTATAAAGTCATCCGTCTCCGCAAGGCGTCGGACCTTGGAAATAAAGTGGTCGTCCAGGGCGGCACGTTCTATAATGATGCTGTCTTAAGAGCTCTGGAAAAACTCCTGGACTGCCATGTCATCCGTCCGGATGTGGCAGGCCTCATGGGAGCTTACGGTATCGCCCTCATCACGAAAGATTCCTGCCCCGAAGGCCACCGGTCTTCCCTGGTCACCCCGGAAGAACTGGCATCCCTTTCCTACACCAATGAAATGAGACGGTGCCCGGGCTGCGGAAATCACTGCATGATTACCATCACGAAATTCAATGACGGCCGTGCTTTCGTTTCCGGAAACCGCTGTGAAAGAGGAGCTGCCATCATGCTCACCGGCAAGACCGCGCCTCACTCCTCCCTGCCCAATATTTACCGCTGGAAATATGACAAAATTTTCCATCGCCGTCCCCTTTCCCCGAAACAGGCCACCCGCGGCACCGTAGGCATCCCGCGGACCATGAATCTCTACGAAGATTATCCCTTCTGGCATGCTTTCTTCACGAAACTGGGCTATCGCGTCCTTCTTTCCTCGGAACAGCTCAGAGACATTCCGACAGAAGCCATGGAAACCATTCCGTCCTACTCCGAATGCTTCCCAGCCAAACTCGCCCACGCCCATATTTATGACCTCGCCAAACGGCATCCCGACTTCATCTGGTATCCCTGCATCGATAAAGGACCGGAGGAAGGCTCCACGAACAGTTATAACTGCCCCATGGTGGCCTCCTATCCGGAAAATATTCAGGCCAATATGGACGAAGTCCTTTCGAAATACAAAACCACATTCTACCATCCCTTCCTGCCCCTCCATTCCGATGCCCTGAATGGCAGGCTGAAGAAATTCTTCAAACCCCTGGGCATCAAAGGCGATGAAATCGATGCGGCCATCCGCGAAGGCCGCAGGGCAGAAAGCGCATACAAACAGGAACTGTATCAGGAAACGAAACGGATCCTGAAAGAAATCGAAGAAAAACACATCATCGGTATCGTTCTGGCAGGCCGTCCTTATCATGTAGATCCCACTGTCAACCATTCCATTCCGGATCTCATCAACCAGCTCGGAATGGCCGTCCTTTCAGAAGATGGCGTTTCCATGGTGGGCGGAGAATTCCCGAATCTCCGCGTCATGAATCAGTGGACCTGGCACAGCCGTCTCTATAAAGCGGCAGACTATGTGACCCGCCATGCCAATCTGGAACTGGTCGAATTAAACTCCTTCGGCTGCGGTCTGGATGCAGTCGTCACCGATCAGGTCCAGGAAATCATGAGCAAGAGAGGAAGACTCTATACCTGCCTCAAGATCGACCAGAGTCTGAATCTGGGTGCTGTCCGTATCCGTCTCCGTTCTCTCAAATCCGCCATCAAAGAAAGAGTGGAAGAAAATACAAAAGCCGCCCCCATTCTCTATCCGAAATCCGCCTTCACCGAGGAAATGAAAAAAGATTTCACCATCCTCGTTCCGGAAATGTCCCCCATTCACTTCCCATTGATCGAAGCTGCAGCCAGATCCTATGGCTACAACGTCCATATGCTGCCCCCAATCCACTCGGATATTGATGAAGGCCTTTCCTGCGTCAATAATGATGCCTGCTATCCCGCCATCATTACCATCGGTTCCCTTTTAAGAGCCCTGAAATCGGGCATGTATGACCTGAACAAAACAGCCCTCATGATGAGCCAGACCGGCGGTATGTGCCGCGCTTCCAACTACATCGGATTCATCCATAAAGCACTGGACGAAGCAGGACTCTCCCAGATTCCGGTCATTTCCCTCAATACCCAGGGCTTCGAACCCCAGCCGGGCTTCAAACTCACCGCAGGCCTTGGCATCCGGCTCGTCCAGGCAGTCGTCTATGGCGATGCCCTCCAGATGTGCCTCTATCGGACACGGCCCTATGAAAAAGAACCGGGCAGCGCAGAAACCCTCTACCACACCTGGCAGAAAAAAGCAGCCGAATCCATCCTGAAAGGCGAATCCTACCGCCAGTATTCGAAGAACCTCTCCCGGATCATCAAAGATTTCGAAAGACTTCCCCTCTCCGATGTGGCAAGACGCCCGAGAATCGGCATCGTCGGAGAAATTTACGTCAAATTCTCCCCCATCGCATCGAACGACATCGTCCATGCCATCGAAGCCAACGGAGGCGAAGCAGAAACCAGCGGCATGCTTGATTTCTTCCTCTATGGATCCCTGGACAGCCATTTCCAGCATAAATATATGGATGGCTCCTTCCAGAAAGACCTGAAAGACTCCTTCAGCCGATATATCATCGAATGGTATAGACGGCCCCTCGAAAAAGCCCTCAAAGGCTCCAAGCGGTTCCACGAAATCACCCCGATTTCCAAACTGGCCAAACGGGCCTCCCAGTACCTGTCCCTTGGAAACCGGGCCGGTGAAGGCTGGTTCCTCACCGCCGATATGATCGATCTTCTTTACCATGAATGCCGGGGCGTCGTATGCCTGCAGCCATTTGCATGCCTGCCGAACCACATCACCGGCGAAGGCATGATCCATAAACTTCACGGAGCCTATCCGGAAGCCGTCTTCCTGGCTTTGGACTGTGATGCCAGCGCCAGCGAAGTGAACCAGGCAAACCGCCTGAAACTCATGATGAACGCTTTGACCGAACAGGAAAAAGCGGCACAGGAAATCCCGTTCATTGATAGAAAACCGATTTCCATCAGAAAGGGCACCACATTATGACCAAAAAACTCACAGACAAAGGAGAACGGGTGCGGGAAAAAATGATTGAAACCACCGTCCGCATCCTCCAGCAGCAGGGATTCAAAAAAGCCACCGTCCGGGCCATCGCCAAAGATGCAGGCGTCAATATCGCCTCCGTCCGTTACTACTTCGGTTCCAAAGAAGAACTCATCGGCTGCGCCCTGGAATACATGATGGGAAATCTGGAAAACATCGTCGCCTACCTCGACGATACAAGATTCGGGCCCAAAGAACGAATGAAGAAATACATGCTCGCCTACTTCGCCCTCGCCCGTCAGCATCCCGCCCTCTTCAGAAATATTTCCAACCCCTCCAGCGAAGATGCCAAAGATACCTACTTCATCTATCTTTCTTTGCTTCACAGCCAGTGCTGGGAAAAAGTCATTCATAACATCGCCGAAATGACAGGCTACACCGAACAGAGAGACCTGGAACTCAAAGCCATGCAGCTCTTCTCCGCCGTAGAATTTCCGATCATCCTGGTCTCCAATAAAAAAGACTCCTTTATCTCTGCTTATACCGATCAGGATACACTCGATCGGTATGTAGATATACTGCTGGATAACGTGGAAGAAAAGAAAGAGAAGAACGTTTACATTAAGGAAATACTGCAAGGCGTAAGATAGCCGTTAGCAGTTAGCAGTTAGCCTTTAGCCTTTAGAAATACGAAATGCGGCCCTTCGGGACCGCATTTTTTGTATTCATTTGATATAATAAAAACCATAAACAACGATTTTTGCCAATTAACTCAAACGCAGGCCCTTCCCGGCGAATAGCCCTCCTCGCAGGCCCCCCGAAGTTCGTAATGGCAACAAAATAAGGACATCAAAAATCTAATATTGTGGATTTTTAGGTTTATTAGATGAAAATTAGCCTTCTAATCTATCCGACCTATCCTTAATGGGTAAAT
>NZ_JAZASU010000050.1:0-12803 GCF_036343215.1 Dialister sp. | reverse complement strand
CACCTGTCATACATTTCCTCATCCCTTCCCCAATGACCGTTTACAAACTTTCTGTCATCCATAGACCCTCCCCGGGAGAAGCAACTCACTTCCCGACTGTATTGTAACAAATGGATGGGACAGGAAATGTCAGTGTTGGGTGCATGGAAGCCGTCAGGGGCCCATGGAAGCTGCCAGTTCCCAGTTCCCAGAGGTCTCATAATTACTCGCATAGAAGTTCCCAGTTCCGAGGCTCTCTTCAGAGACTGAAGGTGTTTAAACTTTGAAATTACAGCTTTTTTCAGCAGCTTCGAATCGATCGGGAATCGGGGCGGTGGCGCTGCACAATTCATGAAGCAGCGCCCTTTTTTATATTTTCTCCCATAGAAGTTCCTGATGGGCCCACGGAAGCTGCCAGTTGCCAGAGGGCTCATTCCCCACACACAAAAACCCGGAAATGCATTTGCACTTCCGGGACATCGATTCTAATCACTTATTTCTCCATCATACCCATTTTAATGAGCACGATACGTTTCACTTTTTCATCGATCAGTTTCTTATCTAACCTTCCATCACGATAAGCATTGAGCAATCCGTTAAATACTTCCTGTTCATGACCATAATCATGACATACAAGGATAATATCCGCGCCAGCCTTTATTGCCCGTACACCCATCTCATTAAATGCATAATGCTTAGCCATCGCTCCCATTTCCATATCATCCGTCAGAATAAGCCCTTTAAAGCCATATTCTTTTCTAAGAATATCAGTCATGATAACTTTAGAAAGGCAGGCTGGTTCATTAGCATCAAGAAGTGGAAAAGTTACATTAGATACCATCACAAAGGTATTTTCCGGATTTGTCTGCCTGATCAGCTCAAGGAACGGTCGGCCATCTTCTTTATCCAGCTGCTCTCTGGAAATAGAAACCACATCTCCGTCAACATGTGGATCTGTTTTCACTTTTCCAATGCCGGGGAAATGCTTCAGACTGGTCTTGATTCCTTGCATTTCATACCCTTGAATGACCGCTTTTGCAAAGGGGATGACCTGATTCGGGGTTTTCCCATAGGAACGATGATAAGCTCCGTTCAAGTCAACTACAGGAGCGAAATTTGTATTGATTCCCAAATTTTTCAGTTCTTTTGCAGTTTTCACAGCCCAGTCTCGGGCAGCTTCCGGCGTTCCCTGGCCAAGTGCTTCTGCAGATGGCATAGAAGGAAGATAGTCAGTCATTCTCATGACCATCCCGCCTTCTTGATCAATGGCAATAAAAGGCGTCAATCCTGTTTCGTCTTTTATGGTTTTGGAAAGGGATTGGCTCAACGCTTTGACCTGCTCTGGATTAGTCAGATTCCTGTCGAAGTAAATCACATTACCCACAGGAAATGTAGTTATCATATTTCTGGCATCCTGATCTAAAGAAGTCCCACCGATTCCAATCATCATAAATTGACCGATTTTCTGGGCATCACTCATGTGGGCCACGAATTCTCTAGCCTTTTCCTCTTTAGTCAGTTCTTTAGGTAGAGCTGCCGATTTTGCTGGAAAACTGCCGCGCGATGCACAGGCACTGATACTTCCGGCAACCAAAAGACATAAACTGGCCAAAAGAAGAAATAATTTCCTTCCCATTTTTAAGCCCTCTGCGCTGTAATTTCATCAATTTTCCAAAGGCCATCAGCTTTTACAAGCGTACACTGCCCGGTAAAATACTGAGTTTTTGTAGAATCTCCATCCCTATCAACAGCTTTCAGTCGATAGGTTAATACAGCCCTGGATCCATCATTGGACAATACGCTGACTTTTTGCGGAATGCTCTTTAATGTCGTATTATACCCCGATGCCCAGCTATCATAATTCAGGCTGTTTTTAAAAGAGTCACTATAACAGTTATATGCAGATCTTAACTCATGATTGGTGATACACTGGTGATAATAGCGGAAAAGTCCATCCGGATTAGATGAGTTATAAGCGATTCTACTGCCTGATGTGACTGATTTTTCAGGAGCCGGAATAGAAGATGGCATTACCGGATCACTCTTCTTTCCGGCAGACATCGGATTATTTTCTTCCAGAAGATTTTTTGTCTCATCCAGCTGCGTCGAAATCAAGTCACTTTCATTTAATGCTGGCGGAACTGCTGCCGTAAATCCGGTAAATCCGCCAATAATTACAAAAGCAGCAAGAGCCATAAGTCCCATCCGCTTGAATTTGACCTGCTCGTCACCCAGCTTTTTCCCTGAAGTAACGATAAGAAATGCACCGCTTCCCAGAGCAATAACTGCAACAATAATTGCTCCATAAAGAGCAGGTTTATGCCATACCTTGAAGGCGGCTGTTAAATGACGGCTGTCCTGTCCCATCAGTGCAGACCAAATATTCCAGGTAAGAGTCTTTTTATCCTTACTGATTTCTTCCGCATTCGTTGCATCATATTCGTAAGGAAGATTCAGCGTATACTTGACGGAAATCTGGTTTGCTACCGCATCCATTATAGCTTTTTCTTCATTCCTGGTAGACTTGTTATTTCCCTGACCTTCGATATACATATCAAATGTATAATAATCATACAACCAGCCTTTCCGCTGACGAATACCCTCGTTTTTCCCTTTATATTGCGCAAATGCAGTCTTCGTCGACACAAGAGATTTCAAATCCGGATACTCTGTCGTTTTCTCATACCCGCTCATGTTTCCTTCAGAAACATTTTTAAATGTCGTATTCGGGGGCTGAGGTTTTTCCTTTTCCTTCATAATCCCCTCTTGCAAAAGAGGAACACCCATCATCATCTGTGTATCTGTCACAGTTCCATCTGCATGAATTGTAGTTCCCATTTCGGCTTTCATACAGCCAGAAAAAGTTAATCCTGCTGCACAGGCCAATACCAACATACCTGCCTTTTTCCAAATTTTCATAGAATCCCCCTCTTTTAAAATGTGAATCCGAATCTTTATCCTGGTCCTATTGTAATCTCGTTGCAGAAAAATCGTCAATTCTGTTTTATTTATTACCGGTTATTGAAAGATTAAAGCAGAACGGATAGTACTCATGTCGTCATATCAATGTTAAAATAAAAGCAGATACAAATAGTTATAAACAAGGATGGTGACTATGATGAAGAAATTATTGTTTATTCTTTCATTTCTTGTCCTGCTTGCAATGGGGCAATCTGTTTTTGCTTCAAGCTCTTATCCTGACCATTTAGGTGGGGATCCCAATTACATTCTAGTGGACGGTCATCAGGGAATAGGCTACTATCTGGATAAAAGCTCCATTTACCTTGAAAAAGACGACCCACAGCTAGCCATCCTTCAATTCAATGTATGTACAGTTAATAATGCCATTAAAGGTGCAACAGAAATCGGTCATGTTATGACGACCCGAATGTTTTATGATAGAGTACAGTGTGCTATGTTTACCTATAATGAAAACACTAATAAATGGAATTACATTAATCCTACAGCACCAAGAGCTGCAGTTCGCGGCTATATGGATGGTGCTGAAATGGCTTACTATATCACCTTTGGTAAAAAATTCTATGGTTCCCGCCTATGGGCGATACCAGGAATCAATCCACCGAAATATCTTCCATTCCATTCAGATGAATTCTATGCAAGAGCTTGAACTCCCCCTCTAAAACACAAAAAGCCCGGAAATGCGATTGCACTTCCGAGCTTTTTCAGTTGCCGTTATTCTTCCAGATATTCGTTCAAAGCATCTGTATCGATGTCTTTAATCTGAAATGTTTTTCTCACAGACACGCAGAAATTTGATTCAATCATTAATTTAGCCAATTTCTCGCCATCAATCAAAATAAGGTGACTTGTTTTTGCATATTCAATAGCTTTATCAGAAAAATGCGCTGTTGTCACGAACAATCCTGAACCATGTTTACCGGTAATTGCCCCCATAAACTTCTGAAGATCAGGCTGACCGACAGTTTTGTCTTTTCCCCAACATTTGGCCTGAATATAAATGAGGTCGAATCCCAGTTTATCCTGCATAATGACCCCATCGATACCATCATCTCCGGTAGGTCTTGTCGGATGGCTGCCATATTCCATGGCACCATACCCTATTTGCACCATTAAATCCACGACGAATTTTTCAAAGCGGGATGGATTCTCTTTCATCTTTAGTACTTCATCAAGAAGATCATCGGCAAGGCTCTGATTGATCTCGCTGAACGATTTTTCCATTTGTTCAGTTGGTGTAAATTCGATTTTCAAATTATTGTCCCGAGAAGGATCTACCCGTTGAACATTTGGGTCCGGTTCAAGATTATGGAATTTCCTATATCCAGCAAATCCCTTGAGGTACTCATCATCAATAAAAGGTGGATTTTCTTCCAGAACCTTTTTACCCGCATCGGTAATTTTCATGAATCCCCAGCTGACTGACTTTAATAATCCGGCTTTTCTGAGATAGGTGCAGCTCCAGCTCACCCGGTTATAAAGTACAGTCTGCTTCATACTTGGGACACGTTTTTCCTGATCTTCTTTTGATAGTTGGAAATGCACGATCATTTTATCCCGTAGTTCTTTAGGACTATAGGTATTTCCATCGCTAAAAACCGTCAAAATCGGCTTCAAGAATTCAAAAAACTGTGGTACTGCCATTTCAAAAACCACCTTCCTGATATAAGGGTCTTCGGAAAATATATTTTCCTCTTCGAAAATGAACCTTATTCAATCGTCTTCCGGCTCCGGTTCTTTATATATACTGATCAAGTTTCCATCTTTATTCTTCCAATAGTCCCAGCCGTTGGTCTGCATGCCTCTGATGATATAGGCAGCTGTCGATGGGGAAGTACATTCGAGATCATTCATCAGTATATGATTCTCAACTATTGCATGATTCCTGATTTCAGGTATAGCATGATTCGGGTCTGGTGGAGCGCAGAAACTTCCCGCTTTGACGGTAAACCGGCCTCTACGGACGACTTCCATAATTCCTTTCACCAAGCCCCATTCATTCATATTTACTTCCATATGGTAAGTACCTTCAGGTATACGGGCTCTCTGACTATTCACTACAGCAGAATCAAAAACTTCTTTTCTGGTTAATCCCGCCGGGTAAATTTCAGTCCCATCAAAGGAAGAAAGCAATTGAATGGCGAGGTTCAAATCAATGGCAAATAATTCCGGTGCTTTACTGCTGGCTGCCTGATCCGGTTTATGCCAAAGACGATAATCACCAAATACTTTGTGAAGCAAAGCCTCTTTTTTCTTATAATCATCGACTTCAATGGCAAATTCCCTTTTCAGACCATTAATATTGCGATAACCGTTGGATTCAAGGAAGTGCATCCTGTTCTCAAAGTCATTGGTACAGCCAATTTTAATAAGACCTTCGAGAACTGTGGACATAATATATATAATTCCTCTATCTGTTTCTCCAGGCATGAAATTCTCCTTCCCTTTACTTCCCGAATTTCTCATCCACGAGTTCCTGCAGTGTCCCATTTTTAGCTGCTTCTGCTGCATCGGCTTGTACAAAATGGGGGAACTTTCCATCCTTTACGTTTTCTCCTTCGAAGCCCAGGATATAGTTGATGGCTATGAGGTAAATGATTCTTGTGGGTGCCATACCATATACCTGGTGATTGATGATGTGACGGATTCTTTCCCTGTCATTGGGGTAG
This sequence comes from Dialister sp., assembly GCF_036343215.1. GTDB lineage: Bacteria > Bacillota > Negativicutes > Veillonellales > Dialisteraceae > Dialister. The sequence goes on along the minus strand of NZ_JAZASU010000050.1, from coordinate 7,176 downwards.
AGTTTTTTCATTTTTTTGCTTCGATAGAGGCGTTTGACGATTTCGGTGATGTAGAGGCCGGATTTCATATAGAGGTCGGCGAAGGTATTCTTTGGATCATCGAAGCAGCCGGGGTTATTTTCTTCCAGTTCGTCCACCATCTTCTTGACTACCCGTTTCGGGGTGAAAATCTGGTTTGTCTTCTGGGGAGGAATGTAGTCGAAAATATCTTCTTTGAGGGTTTCATCAAAGTAGTTGGCCAGTTCTTTCTTTTTGGTCAGGAACTGCTGGACGGAATCATTGAAGACCACTTCATCGAAAAGATGACCGGCAAATTCTTTTTCTTCTCCTGTTACCGGATCTTTGATCGTACCTCCGTCGCGCAGGAGCCGGAAATCTGCTTCAGAAATACCTGTGACTTCTTCGAATACATCATCTTCTGTGTAGTCATCCAGGTTGGCCAGAGTGAGATTTTCATCACCATAGGCCATGAGGAAACTGGGGATGGTGCGGGAGAAGCCGCGAAGTTTGTCACGGATTCCGCCTTCCTGTTCCCGTTTCTGATCTTCCAGTCTTTCTTTTTCTGCCATATCGACGACACGCTGTGGCATGGTCTGCTGTGTGTTTTCAATAAATGCTTTGGTTGCTTCCGAGAATTTTTTCTGAGCGTCATCGACCCGGATCTGGTAAGTTTCCTCTGCCTTTTTCGTTTCCGCCCTGGCCTGCTCTTCAGTCTTGCGATTGTTTACCACATCATCCTGCAGCTTTTTCCTTGTTTTTTCGTATTCGTTTTGAGCGATATTTTTCTCCCTGGTCAGATCGGAGTGAATACTGTTGATTTTTGTTTCGATTTCTCTATTCACTTCTCTGACCAGTTTTTTCTGGGACGAATTGCTGATGGGTACTTGATCCACCACCGGTTTGATGATATGGTCGGTAATCTGTTTCGTGATGGTTTTCACAAATTCGTCTTTCCGTTTTTTCTGTTCCTTTTTATTGGAAATATTTTCTACCGGCTGCGGTTGTGTGAAGGTATCCACTGCATTCTGGGCCTCTTCTCCCAGATCTCCATACACTTTATCCCCGAAAATACCCGTCGCAATGCCGATGGTCCGTTTTCCGTCTACAATGGGTTCTCCATTTTCATCGACCATGATATCTTCCAAAGTAGTCGTGTCAATTCCCCGATTTGGCGATTCTTCGAGAGCCGGAGTCATTTTATCGAGGATTTCAAGGACTGCCCTGGGCGCACCAAAGACATTGCCGATATTCTGGAAGAGGAAATTGGACATGAAACCTTTGCGGACCACTTCTTCGCATTTCAGTTTTCTCGGGATGGAGAGAACTTTTTCTGCATCCAGTTCCACCATCTTTCCTTCACTGTCTTCACCGATAACAGGGAAGAAATTGAGCAGCTGCCGGATATGTCTCTTTCTGTCTTCCGTAGTTCCTCTGCCGTTAACTGTATCCGGAGAAAGGTTATTTGCAAACTGGTCGAAAATAATGAGCGTCCTGGCCGGGTCGAAATCAAAGACATAGGACGTTTCTTTTCTGTACCGGTTTCCGTTTTTATCTGTAAATTCATAAGGATTCTGGGCACGGAAAGCAGCCTGCATGTAAGCCGAAGGGCTCTGCAGGTTGCACAGCATGAGCACAGCACTCCAGGGTTTCACAGTGACTCCCACGGTGAGCTGGCCTACGCTTAATGTAATGGTTTTTGGATTATTCTTGATAGCAGACTTTACCCGTTCCAGCATATCCAGTTTATCCTGGTCTTCATCGCCGGTCTTTCCGTCCCCTGCAGCAACAATGACTGTATAGTCTTTGAAGACAGGATCTTCCCGAAGGAGCTTTTCCAGTGCTTTGCAGCTGCTCACACGGTTCAGGATCCACAGGGTATGAGACAACTCGCGACGCAGTTTATCCGTAGAGAAAGGATACTTTTCCTGGGTGGAAAGGGCATGAAGGAATTTCTTCACTTCTTCCTCGTGGATAAACGTACCGTTTGCTTTCGTCAGGAAAAATTCATTCAGGTCGAAAGCAAAATCCACCATATCCCCATCGTCGGTAATATCTGCTCCTCTGGAAATGGTATCGTAAATCATGGGCGACATCTGGTAGGTGAACATTTCCATCTTCGGCAGATCTTCGTAAGGATTGTAACCGTCCCCATCCCAGTCCCTCTTGGCCTGCTGCTCATCCGCATAAGTCCAGTTGTAAATCTGGTCACCATCAAATTCATTGGAAGCCAGCGCTTTGAAAGGCGTTCCGGAAAGATACAGTGTATGATCCCGGGTAATCTGCTCGAAAGCTTTTTCCGTTCGGATCGTATCAATCCCTTCCTGTGCTTCATCGATGATTAAAAGATCAAAGTGCAGCTTGCTGATCCATTCCAGCTTATCGAAATCCCCACCGAAATAGGTGGAGCCTTTCAGATTCTGCAGGGATTCAAAGGCAATAAATCCATTTTCATCCCCGGACATTTGCTTTTCCAGATATGTTTTTCTGCTCATGACTGGCAGATTGTTATTATTTTTACGTTGAAATATGGGTGAATCAGAAATGAAATCAAGAGGTGCCTGCCAGCCGATGAAAGTAAAGAAATCTTCTGCCCAGGAATGAGCAATGGCCGGACGGTTCGTTACCACCAGTACCTTTTCAAAACCCATCTTCCGGATTAAATCATAGGAGGTCAGGGTCTTCCCGAAGCGGGGCTTTGCATTCCAGAGAAATTTTTCTCCGCCATTTTTGAAATACGCCATCGTTTTTTCTACTGCTTCCGCCTGCTCCTTGCGCAGAACATATTGCGAAGTCCCCTTGTCTTTATCGCTGCCATTCACAAATTCTTCGAAGAAAGAATGAGACCTTTCCCCATCAATCCGGAACCACTCCGTCCCCTGCCTGCGCTCTATGTGCTTTTTATCTGTGAGGTAATCATGAAAAGGATAATCCTTGAAATATTTCTTCTCCCCAAATCGGAACTGTGCCTTTTCCGTCCAGGCAATCTTCGCCTGAAGTCCTGCCGTATGGGTCTGCTGATAAACTCGCTTATCCACCGGCTGCACGGTATAGCCGATTTTCGTCCATCCATTGTTCGGCGGATAATTGATCGTATTGTAGGCATAAATCTTCGGAACTACTGGTTCAAAAGATTTGATTCCCTGCGTCAGAGAGCTGGCATAGGCATCGAGCGTTTCAAAAATAGAGCTATCCATCATGCCATCTCCTTTACATGAGACTCAATAAAGGAAATCTCGTCCTCATCAAGGCCATACTTTTTGTACAGCTGCTGATCAATATTGTGGATAGACTGATCCCAGTTAATATCAGATTTATTTGTAAAATTCTGAAGCGGAACATATCCCCATTTTTCAGGGGAATTATGCTGTGAGATTTTTAAAACGCCTAACATCGCTCGACAAAATTTCGAGCAAACATACTTATAGCAAGCATCCGCTTCATTTTTTTTGTTAAAAGAGCCAATAGACATAAATGTTTCTGTATGACCCACCATAGGTAATCCAATTAATGGTTGTCCAATCAATGGTGTAGAGGGCACTTCGCCAAGTGCGCCCGAGCCATTTGCCGCAGGAACAAAAACCTTGTATTTATTAAAGCTATCCACCATTTTAAAATAATCCTGACGAAACCATCTATAAACTCTTTTTCCTTGTAATAATCCTAAAAACTGAACATATCTATATCCATCACTTGGTTTATTTTCAAAAAATAGTGATTCCGCTCTATTAAAGGAGCTTGCCCCTATACGAGAATCAGTGAACTTTGCCATTTCCTCTGGATGCTCTTGATATACTAAGGGTGAAAATCTATATAAACCACGACTTTTTATTATTGATTCAAAAGGTTTAAAGTTATTAGTATTTTTTACTTTTTTCAAAATTTTATTTAATTCCGGATATGCCGTATAAATACCAATTGCCCCGTAATTTTTGTTTATATCATGACTGGTAATTACAACACCACCCTGAATATCCGTATTAGGAAATATTTTGCTACTATCTTGCTCATGATAAAGAACTTTTAAATGTACATCACTGAGCATTTTTTGATTCCATTTTTTTGAAGTTCCCCCAGCATTGTATAGAAACCGAGCTGGGTGAATGAGCTCTACCACTGGTGCAATTTTATAACTTTCATCTATAAATTTATCATAAATAGGTGCAGTATATTTTTCCTGTTTGCCAACACTTTCGTCTTGATAAGGTGGATTTCCAATTACAAAATCGAACTTCATAATTCCTTTTCCTCTCTCCGCTAACTTTTTAAACTCCAAGCTTTTCTTTATATTTATCCAGTCATAAATCCGACAATAGGGTTGAAAATCCAGTAATGTTTCTTCCGGTTCCGGATCAAAGAGGCTAATTTCTCTTTCTTCCATGAAACCGGCGGTATTAGGTATTTTCCCCGTAAGTCCATCCATCTGCCACAGGTTCCAGGCGATGATATTGATGGCTTTTTTTATTTCCTTTATGGAAGGCTCCCTCTGCCATATTTCTTTCAGCCATTCCGTCCAGTCTGAAAGCACATTCACCCGGGCGATTAGAAGATTATCTCCCTGAAATTCATAACCGTAAGTCGCCTGCAGCGCCCGGAAAGACTTCCTTACCCATTCCTTTTCATCGGCTGCAAATCTGGTCACTACGGAAAGCTTTCTATCCAGGATTCCGATTCGTTCCTTCACCGGGATGATTTCACCTGTCGCTGCGTCATACCGGGAGACCAGGAAGGGTCCTTCCCCGCAGGTGATTTCCAGACGCCTCGCATCCACATATTTCTTCCATTTTTTCTGAAGGATTTCTTCCGTCCATGGCTCGTCAGCCACATCAATCATCTTTTTGCAGATGAAAAGAGGAGTGAAAACTTCCGCATGCTTTTTCGTCCGTTCCGACTGCTCCTCGAAAGCTTTCCTCGCCCGGGTCTGGACCACACGGAAATGGTCCGGTGCAAGGAGTCCCCGCTTGATTTCCATGGAAGGTCCATAATTTCCCCTGGAAGGTTCGGAAGGATCCTCCCATTTCAAGTAAGCATCCGTCGCCCAGAGGATATGCCGCTCCATCTTCCGCCCATTTCCGTCCGGCCGGTTTGACATGGTCTTGTCCACCAGAAGCTTATCCAAAAGCTGCGCCCGGTCCAGCCGGATCAAATCGTCCGCAATATTAATAAGCACATGGGCCTCCTTAAGAAATCAATGAAAACTGCTATCTATATTTTACTATACTAAAAGCCAATTTGCTCATTCAATCAAATCCAAATAATCAAGTACAACTCTTTATACGTATTATAACAGTTCAAAGAGACAACCCGTGTCCCCCGCGGAGGGACAATTTGAATGCTCGCTCGGCCCGCCAAACCAGTCCGCCAGGGGATGAAATTGGAATTTCTTATGGGATTTCCGGGAACCGGTAAGTTTTATGGGGGTCCAAATATAAAAAAGGCGCGGCCTTCTGCTGTTGCCGCGCCACCATCCCGAGTCCCGATGTCCCGAATCCCGATCGATGCAAAGTTTCGAAGACAGCTGAAAATGCAAAGCTGCAAAGAATCCAGCCCCTGATGGGACACTTGGAACTCGGAACTTCCATGCGAGCCCCGGATGGGCCCCGGTAACCGGGAACTTATATGTATCCCCATATAAAAAAGGCGCGGCTATACGAATTGTGCCGCACCACCGCCCCGAGTCCCGTTTCCCGAACGACGTACAGTTTCAAAGACAGTTGATTATTCAAAGTTTCAACACTTTCAGCCCCTGATGGGAGTCTGGGAACTGGGAACTTCCATGCGAGCGTTATTGCGTAACGCATGGAGTTTTGGAGTCAGATGGCATTCTAACGATAGATAGCCCCCTTCACCCGCTACGCGGGAGCTTCCCCCGTTGGGGGACGCGAATCGCATATGGTTAGTGGAAATTTGGATGGAAATGGATTCGATTTCAAGCGTCAGTCATCCCATCCGTCAGCTTCGCTGACACCTTCCCTATCTAGGGAAGGCTGACCATCAGGCGGCCTTCGGCCGCCGGGTGGGACACTCGGAACTCGGAACTTCTATGTGAACCTTTATGGAGGAAAATATAAAAAGGCGCGGCTTCCTGATTTGTGCCGCGCCACCTACCCGAGTCCCGTTTCCCGAGTCCCGATCGATTCAAAGTCAATGAAAAAGGCTATTTCTTCAAAGTTCCAACATTTTCAGTTCCTGATGGGAGCCCTCGGAACTCGGAACTTCCATGCGAGTCATTATGGGAGTCCGGCAACCGGGAATTTCAATGGAAATAGTTCGGTAATCTTCGTGCATTATATTGCAATATTCGTGCAAATATCATAAAATATATACAAATAGAAAGGAGTGGATCTTATGGCTACCACGAATATCAGTATTCGCATGGATTCGGATGTGAAGGCACGGGCTGATGCTTTATTTGCTGAGCTCGGTATGAATTTATCTACGGCTTTCAATATTTTCGTCCGCCAGTCGCTCCGTGAGGGGGGCCTTCCTTTTCGGGTAAGGCTGGAAACGCCCAATAAGGAAACGATGGCTGCCATGCTGGAGGCGGAAAGGATTGCAAAGGATCCGTCTGTGAAGGGGTATACGGATCTGGATGAGCTTTTTACGGATCTTAAAAAATGAGGAAGACTAAGTATATCGTCAAGGCGACCACGCAGTTCCGGAAGGATTACAAGCTGGCCATGAAGCGTGGTTTGAAAGTTTCATTTCTTGATCAGATCATCGCAAGGCTCGCACTGGGTGAGCCGCTGGATGAGAAGAATCGGGATTACGCCTTGTCCGGAAACTGGGCAGGCCATCGGGAGTGCCATATCCTTCCGAACTGGCTGCTCGTATACCGCCTGGAAAATGACGTCCTGGTGCTGACCCTGGTCCGTACAGGATCGCATAGTGACCTTTTCGGAAAATAGGAACCGCTGTATGGAAATCCGTACAGCGGTTTTTCATTCCGGTGAAAAGGGGACGCAAATCTACAGTGGCGGGGAAAATCTGCAGATGAAAGTGCAGTTCCCCTCACCCGCTCCCGGACGCGATTCATTTTCGACTTGTACGATCGTACAGCCCCCCAGTCGCCTACGGCGACAGCCCCCCGAACTTCGGGTAATGGCACACACTTAAGGATTTACTCCTAAAAACAGACAATTACATAACCCTATTTTAGCGTATCCAGCAGGATACGCT
>NZ_JAZASU010000049.1:0-13002 GCF_036343215.1 Dialister sp. | reverse complement strand
TGCCTCAAAAACCGGTCAAAACTACTAAAATTTACTCCGAACAGGGTGAATAAGGCCCTATTTCCTTTAAACGCAATAGAGAAATTTCGATTTGGAAGCACTTTAGCAGCTGTTAAGTTAATGATATTGCAGTTAGCAGTTCTCAGAATGGCTGCAGGATAGAAAGAAAACTGTGAATTGGGGAAGCTGTACATTGGGGTTAATAAGTAATGAGATAAAAGGTAATACGCACTATCCCGCCAAGCGTCCCCTTGAGGGGAAGCTCCCGAGCGCAGCGAGGGTGAAGGGGTGTACTAACGGTCCCCGGCAATATGCTGGATAATCTTTACGAATTGAAACTAATCCCTATTCATGCCAGTTGAAGGCCGAAGGCAATCTACAAACTCGCGCCCGTAAGGGCGTCACCTTCCCGATAGTCCCGAGATCCCCGAAACTATTCCCAATCATCCCCGATTCAAAAGCCGCTCCTCCCAATGAAGCACAAAATAAAAACCGTATTCTCTCATTCATGAAAATACGGTTTTATTTCTATAAGAATGAAATCCTTACTTCACTTCCTGGATAATCGGAAGGATCATAGGTCTTCTCTTTGTCTTGTCGTAGAAATATTTGCCCAGGGTATCGCGGATCTGGGTTTTGATGGCATTCCATTCGGTGACATTTCCTGCTTCGCAGCGGTCAAGAACCGATTCGATGCGATCTCTCGCTTCCGTCAAAAGGGCTTCGGAATCCCTGACGTAAACGAAACCTCTGGAAACGATATCCGGGCCTGCCAGGACCTGATTGCTTCCTTTTTCCAAAGCGATGACTACGATGACTACCCCGTCCTGGGCCAATTGCTGACGGTCCCGGATGACGATATTTCCTACATCTCCTACACCCAGCCCATCGACAAAGACAGGTCCTGCCTGGACTTTGCCATTGATTTTGGCGCTTTTATTGGTGAATTCGAAAATATCCCCGTTTTCACCAATCAGGATATTCTGCTTATTCACGCCCAGGCTTTCTGCCAGTTCGGCATGCTGGCAGAGCATACGGTATTCGCCATGGACAGGAATGAAGAATTTCGGGCGAACCAGGGAAAGCATGGTTTTCAAATCTTCCTGGGAACCGTGGCCCGATACGTGAACTTTTGTGGTCGAACTGGTGACAAGATGAGCCCCCAGACGCATGAGATTATCAATGGTGCGGCCGACACTTGTTTCATTGCCCGGAATGGGGGAAGCGGAAATAATGACCGTGTCCCCTGCATGAATCTGTACCTGCCGGTGGCTTCCATCCGCCATGCGGGAAAGGCCTGCCATCGGTTCGCCCTGGCTTCCTGTGGTCAAGATGCAGAGACGGTCATCCCGAAAGCGGTTCATTTCTTCCGGTTCGATAAAAGTACCTTCCGGCGCGGTCAGATATCCCATTTCCAGGGCAATATTTACGACATTGACCATGGACCGGCCAAATACGCAGACTTTTCTCTTAAAAGCAACGGCTGCATCTACAGCCATCTGGATCCGGGAAACATTGGATGCAAAGGTGGCAAGAATAATGCGGCCTTTGGCATCGCTGTAAGCTTCCATGAGGGATTTTGCGACCACTGCTTCAGACTGGGTATACCCCGGAACCTGGGCATTCGTGGAATCGGCGCAGAGGACCAGGACCCCCCGATGGCCCAGTTCGGCCAGTTTGTACATATCCGTCAGTTCCCCGTCTACCGGAGAATGATCGAATTTGAAATCCCCGGAATGGACGATGGTGCCAATGGGCGTGCGCAGATAAATGCCGCAGGAATCGGGGATGGAATGACAGACGTGGAAGAAACCGAACTTGAATGAACCGGCTTTGAATTCATCCCCCGATTTCACCACGTGGAGATCATAATTGGAAATATGGGCTTCCTTCAGTTTGCCTTCGATGAGGCCGCAGGTCAGCTTTGTCGCATAAACCGGAGCGTTTACATCCCTTAAAAGATAAGAAAGAGAGCCGATGTGATCTTCGTGACCATGGGTGATCAGGATGGCTTTGATCTTATCCTTGTTTTCAATTAAATAACTAAAATCGGGGATGACGATATCGATCCCCAGCATATCTTCTTCGGGGAAAGCCATGCCTGCATCAATTACGATAATTTCGTCGCCGTAACGGAAAACAGTCATGTTTTTCCCGATTTCCCCCAGTCCTCCCAGGGGAATAATCTGTAATCTAGCTTTTGCCAAGATTAACCTCCTTTATTCAGTTGTAATTGTCCGAGTTTTTCTATTTATATAACTATATATGAAATATGAAAAGCCGTTCCATAGTCGCTCTTGTTATTATATCACATGAAGGAAGGGCATGTAGAAATAATTGGCTCTGCGACGGAATTCGATATCGTGATTCGTGGTCCGTGGTCCGTGATTCGTGAAGGTGGCGCCCTTCGGGCACAAATTTACATATAGGGCCTTCGGCTCTCAACCGGGGCGAGAATGGTTTATTTCTATTTCGAGATGAATATATTGCAAAGCCATTACCTATTACCCATCAGCCATTAACCATTATCTTCCAACTTGCTATAATAAAGGAAACCAGTCATTTTCATCCGAGGGGGCCTCCGCCATGATTCATATATTCCCATCTTTTTTTCCCCATTTTTCCTGCAAGGCGGACCGCTGCCTTCATACCTGCTGCCAGACCTGGGAAATCGATATCGATCCTGAAACGGAAAAGCGGTACCGCGAAACGGCCGGTCCCCTGGGGAAGGAGCTCTCGGAATGGATGAAGACTTCTGAGGACGGGTCCACCTGTTTCAGGCTGAATGAGAAGGGATTCTGCCATTTCCTCACGGAAAAGGGACTCTGCCGGCTGTATCTGGAAAAAGGGCCTTCCTATATGTGCGATATCTGCACCGCCCATCCGAGGTTTTACAAGTACACTTTCAATCCCATGACCGATGAAGAAGTGGAGCTTTCGGGCACCGGTCTCTGCTGCGAAAGGACGGTGGAGCAGATTTTTGACCTCAAAGGGCCCATCACTTTTTCCACACCGGAAGGAAAGCGGCTTTCCATGGAGGAAATCCTTCACATCCTGGGGTCCGATTCGGAACCGGGATATAACCATTTCATTCCGGAATTCGAAGAAGTGGACGCCCGGCTCCTCCTCAAAAGACTCTCCGAAACGGAGCCCATCGATGAAGAATGGACGGAAAACCTGATTTTCCTCAAAAATCATCTCCCCGTCCTTCTCCCCAAAGTAAAAAAACTGGCAGAAAAATATCCTTTCTATTTCGATAATCTCTATCAGTACATTCTCTTCCGGCAGCTGGACAGGCTGGAATCTTACGACCTTTCCATCCTCATCCGTTATGTGGATGAAAGTCTGTTTTTCACCCTCCTTGAAACGGCCAGGACCGGCGATCCCCTCCGCTCCCCGGCCCGCTGGTCCGAACAGATTGAATACGACACGGATAATGTGACCATCCTTCTGGACAGCATCGCGGAAGAATACGGGTATGGAGAAAACGAAATCGGTCCGGATTCGGAGTTCTATGATGAACGGTGAGGGAGCCGTTAGCCATTAGCCGTTAGTAGTTAGCAGATTATCCCCGGAAAACCTTGTCGTCATTTCGCCCATGAAACTGTACATCGGGGTTAATAGGTAATGGACCTGGAAACTATCCTGCCATTTCGACTGCGAAGCTGTACATTGGGGTTAATGGATAATAGAGTGACACTCATCTCAGCTCGCACGAACTCCCAAGCCCCCTTGAGGGGAAGCTCCCGCCGCAGGCAGGTGTTGCGGGTGTACTACAGGTACTTGGCGATTTGTTGAATAACTATTACAAATTGGAAATAAACCCTATCCATGCAAAATGCACGCCGAAGGCAAATATAAAACTCTGCGCCCGCAGGGCGCCACCTTCCCGACACCCCCGAAACGAACCCCGAGATTCCCTAGATTCCCGACATCCCCGATTCAAAAGTTTAAAGAAATGGAGTTTCCTCATGAATGACAGTTCTTTATCCCCCATCCCCCTCTCCGAATTCACCCCCACCCCGGGCCTGATTTCCCCAAGATTCGAAAAGCTTGACCTTCACCTCCCGAAGCGCTGTCTTCTCGCTTTCCTTGGCGAAAAGCGGATTGAAGCCTTCGCGAAATCGAAGGGCGGTGAAGTGATTGGGAAATTCCTCTCCCTCACGAAGCCTTTTCCCCTGTATCGGATTCCGGGAGAAAAAGAGGATATCCTTCTCGTTCAGGCCCCGGCCGGAGCGCCTTCTGCCGTTTTGATTGAGGACCGGCTTTTTGCCTATGGGGTGGGAAAAATCCTGGCCATCGGCTGCTGCGGAGCTCTCTCGGACATTCCGGAGAATTGTTTCTTCCCCATCGAAAAAGCCCTCCGGGACGAAGGGACTTCTTTTCATTACCTGCCGCCATCAAGATTTGTGGATCTTCCGAAGGGGCCGCTGGAAAAGCTGAAAGCATTTTACGAGGAAAAAGGATACCCCTTCCATCCCGCCACCACCTGGACCAGTGACGGCTTTTTCCGGGAAACGAGGGAAAAAATAGAAATGCGGAAAAAAGAAGGCTGCACCCTCGTGGATATGGAATGCAGCGCCCTGGCCGCCTGCGCCATTTTCCGTCAAAAAGATTTCGCCCAGATCATGTTCACCGCCGATACCCTGGCAAAAATGGCCCACGATCAAAGGAACTGGGGAGCGGAAAGCCGGAATGCGGCTTTGCTTCTGGGCATGGAGGCTGTGATGGCCATTTAATTTTCTGAAGCTTTCATGTGAAATCAGCCGTTAGCTGTCAGCCGTTAGCAGTTAGAAGGGGCGCCGGATAGAGGGGCCCCTTTTTCGAATTTCCGACTCCCGGCCGGATTGTATAAAGGCCGCCCCGGCGGGCCTCTTCCCTGACAATTAACCACTAACTGCTAAATGCTAAAAAAACTGTGTACTGACATTCGTCATTACACAGTTTTTTAGTTTCTTATGCTCCCAGGTCTTTCAGAAGATCGTTCACGTGGGAAGCGGCTTTGACTTTGCGGTATTCTCTGACCAGATTTCCTTTTTCATCGATGATGAAGGTGGACCTTTCGATGCCGATGGATTTCTTTCCGTACATCATCTTTTCTTTAAGTACGCCATAGAGATTGACCACCACTTCTTCCGAATCGGAAAGGAGGGGGAAGGTGAGTTCGTATTTATCCCGGAAATTGCAGTGCTTTTTCACGGAATCCCTGGACACGCCGAGAACCACATAGCCCAGCTTTCTGAAATCTTCCAGATGATCCCGGAACGCTTTGGCTTCCAGGGTGCAGCCGGAGGTATTGTCTTTCGGATAGAAATAAAGAATCACTTTCTGCCCTTCGAAGTCATGAAGGGAAATATCTTTGCCGGAGTCCGAGGGAAGGGTGAAATCCGGTGCCTTTTCGCCAATCACAAGTGCCATGAGAAGCCTCCTTATAGGGAAATATTATTTCGATTTCTATCGATATGATACCATATGTCCCGCCTTCAAGTAAAGCAGAAAAGGAAAATCACACCGGTCCCCATCGGAGACGAATCACTAACTTTTCTTCTAACGGCTAACGGCTGACAGCTGACGGCTCCCCTTTATTTCCTGTCCTTCCTCAGCCTTTCGGATACGATTTCCACCAGGGTTACCAGAAAGATCAGTCCCCAGAGCAGGGCGCCGGCAGCCTGCCATTCATAAAGCGTCATGGCCCGGATGAGGGGCGTCCCGATGCCTCCGGCTCCTACGAAACCAAGAATGGCCGCATCCCGGAGGTTGATATCAAAACGGTATAAAATGGCCGAACCGTACCGCGGCAGGAGCTGGGGAAGGACAGTCCAGCGGAGATTCGGGAGGAAACGGTTTCCCATGGCCCGGCCGGCCAGAAACGGTTTCAAATCCATAGTATCGATGGCGATTAGAAACCGCTTGGCCAGAAGGCCCACACTGCAGAGGGAAAGGGTCAGTACCCCTGCAAAAGGTCCCGGTCCCGTGACCCGGATCCACATTCAAGTCCACTTTTTTGTTCAGTATAGTATGGTTTGTAAAATTGTAAAGACAGCCCGCTTCCTTATGAAAACGGACCCGCCGGAAGAAGACTCCTTCCGTTCCCGCCCTGCTCTCCAGTCCGAAGGCGGGCCGGCTGCAAGGCAGGGAAAATAAAAAATTTGCCCTGAGGGCGCCACCTTCCCGAAATCCGAAATCCAAAATCCGAAGTCCGTCTTTTCCAATATAAAAGTGCCTTTCATACAAAAAGGCACTACCCGTCATTTTCTACTCTCCCACCACCGGATCCAGCAGTAATACCAGGAAGCCCCGGTCCCCAAAAAGATGTACATGAGAAGTTCCGCATATTCCTCGATGGTCTGGTCAAAGACGGTATGGAGAATCTTTTCCTTGTCCCCCAGGGTAGATAAAACCACGCAGACTATGACCGCAGCCATGAGGCCAAAGGGCATGGGGATTTCTTTCCGGATGGCCCGCCAGGGGGCATCCCGGAAAAGGCCGAAAGCCGTCAGAAGGATGGCGGCTCCCACCGTGGGATTGACTATAAATCCATAGGGGATTTCTTTCAAACTGTAGTAAGAAGGCCCCCAGGATGCCATTTCCTTGAAATAAAAGACACGACCCCAGCTGAGTTCCCGTCCCAGAAGGATGAGGAAAAGGAGGGCCACGCTGAGCCAGAGCCTGTGGCAATGATTTCCTTTTGTTTCCTTGTAGAAATAAAGAGCCATGCAGATATCAAAAAAGAGGATGAAATTCTGGGTCATTTCCAGAGGCCCGTTTTCCCAGGCAAAGGAGGGATCCGTAAATAAAAGAGGTATAAAGCACATCACCGTGCCTATCGCCAGAATCAATTCCCACTTGCGAAAACGGCGCCGTATCGTTTCAGGTTCAAAATCCATCAGAAACACCTGTCCTTAAAATAACACCCGGCCTGCTCGGGAAACAAAGTGAAATTTCCCGAAAAGAGAGCCGGCCGGCAGGGAAAATGTAAACTCCCTGTAAATTCGACAACTTATTTTAACACGCATCATAGGGATTTTCATGCGAAAAAGCCCACCCATACAAAACGAATATACCCCTCTTACTCAGGGCTATGGAATTTCAGGAAATCGAATCACCCGGGTCCGCGCCGCCCTCAAATCCACCCGCTCTACCCGGCCCCCGGATGAGAGGAAAGCACACTAAAAAATGCGCCCACAAGGGCGCACCTTCACTTATCACTAAACACTTATCACTGACCACTTTTTCCTTCAAGCCACCGGATCCAGCAATAATACCAGTAAGCCCCGATGCCGAGGAGAATGTACATGAGGAGTTCCGCATATTCTTCGATGGTCTGGTCAAAGACGGTATGAAGGATTTTTTCTTTGTCCCCCAGAGAGGACAGGACTGCCATGAAGATGACCAGAATCATTAAAATCCAGGGTTTGGGGATTTCCTTCCCTATGGCCCGCCAGGGGACATAGCGGAAAAGGCCGAAAAGGGTAAGAAGCATCAGGGCGCCCACCACCCAGTTCACCAGGAATCCATAGGGGATTTCCCTCAGACTGTAGAAGGCAGGACCGTAAGAGGCCATTTCCTTGAAGAAAAAGACCCGTCCCCAGCTGAGTTCCCGCCCGAAAAGGATCAGGAAAAGGCCGGCCGTAGTGAGCCAGAGACCCTGATACCGGCTTCCTTTGGCGCCTCTATAGAAATACAGGAAAAGGCAGGTCTCAAAGAAGAGGACCACATTCTGTGCCATCTCAAGAGGACCATTTTCCCAGGCAAAGGAAGGATCCGTAAATAAAAGAGGTATAAAGCAGAGTACCGCACATACTGCCAAAATAACAAGTCCTTTATGAAATTGTCTTTTGATTTCCTGCGCTTCCACGTCCATCCAGTCCACCAGCCTTAACGCATAATCCTGATTCTTAAAACTTTCAGGGAAAAATCAATCTCCGTTTTTCATGAACACGTAAAATTTCCGTTTAATATTAGTTAATTATAACATAATAAACCCAATTCCTCTAATGTTTTTTGACTGGCGGTCTGAAATATTTTCTTCTCTTCCCGGTATGAAATCATTCACCCTGATGCGCATTCCACGAAGTGGGTCTCCTTCACGGACCACGGACCACGATTACCTCATTTGCCTCTATCCATTCCGCAGAAAATTCCCACACAAAATGGCCCGCCTCATTTCTGAAGCGGGCCGCCTTCACGAAGAACGAATCACGAACAACGAAGAACGATTACCTCGTTTGTCTCTATCCATTCCGCGAATTATATTTCACCAAACTCATTTTTCCAGATTCAGTTCCGGATGGGGCAGTTCTTTTACTTCCTGCTTTGGTTCTTCCGCCGGAAGAGAAGCTTCTTCTGCCTTTTCTTTATTCAGGATTTCCATGAATTCTTCACCGGTAATGGTTTCTTTGTCATAGAGGTGCTTGGCCAGGTCATCCAGTTTCTTCCTGTTTTCGGTGAGAAGGGTGATGGCTTTTTTATGCTGCCTGCCGATGAGCTCGGAAACAGCCCGGTCGATTCTGGCCTGGGTTTCCGGGGAGCAGGCAAGGGTGGTATCTCCGCCGAGGTACTGGTTCTGTACATTTTCCATGGCTACCATACCGAATTCTTCACTCATGCCGAATCGGGTAATCATGGCCCGGGCAAGGCGGGTGGCTTTTTCGATATCATTGGAAGCTCCGGAAGAAGATGTCCCGAAGACCACTTCTTCAGCAGCCCGGCCGCCAGTCAGAGTGGCAATCTGGGCTTCCAGTTCTTCTTTGGTCTGGAGGTAATGATTTCCTTCTTCTACCTGCATGGTATAGCCGAGAGCGCCGCTGGTTCTTGGAATGATGGTGATTTTCTGGACCGGGGCGGTATGACTCTGAAGGGCTGCCACCAGGGCATGACCGATTTCATGGTAGGCGACCACACATTTTTCTTTATCCGTAAGGATGGCATGTTTCTTTTCATAGCCGGCAATAACGACTTCGATGGAAGCTTCCATATCTTCCTGGGTCGCATAGGGCCGCCGGTCCCGGACAGCCCGGAGGGCTGCTTCATTAATGATATTGGCCAGTTCTGCGCCCGATGCGCCGGAGGCCATACGGGCCACTTTATTGTAATCGATGGCCGGAGCGGTTTTGATTTTCCGGGCATGGACTTTCAGGATTTCTTCACGGCCCTGGAGGTCCGGAAGGGCTACGGGCACCTGACGGTCAAAACGTCCCGGTCTGGTCAGCGCCGGATCCAGGGATTCCGGACGGTTCGTAGCGGCGAGAATGATGACGCCTGTATTTTCTTCAAATCCGTCCATTTCGGTCAGAAGCTGGTTCAGGGTCTGTTCTCTTTCATCATTGCCGCCAATCGCGGCTCCGCCTCTCTTTTTGCCGATGGCATCGATTTCATCGATGAATACGATGCAGGGCGCTTTTTCTTTGGCCTGTTTGAAAAGGTCTCTGACTTTAGCAGCACCCATGCCGACGAACATTTCCACAAATTCAGAACCGGAAATGGAGAAGAAAGGTACCCCCGATTCGCCGGCTACGGCTTTGGCCAGCATGGTTTTACCGGTACCTGGCGGTCCTACGAGGAGAATGCCCTTCGGCATTTTCGCACCGATATCTTTGTACTTGCTGGGGTCATGGAGGTAGGAAACCACTTCTTTCAGGGAATCTTTCGCTTCATCTTCCCCGGCAACATCTGCAAATTTAATGCCGTCCGTGGGTTTCACATAAATCTTTGCGTTCGATTTCCCCATGCCGAACTGCATGGCTCCCTGACCGCCCATACGGTTCATAATCCGTTTATTCATGTAATGGCCGATACCGAAGAAAATAAGAATCGGCAGAATCCAGGTGAGGGCAAAATTCAGCAGTGGATTCATGGGGGTCACGATTTTTCCGGTGAAATCCGCATTGGCTTTGTGCAGTCGGTCCACAAGCTGAGGATCATTGATGGGTGCCGTTTTGTAGGCCTGTTTTTCTCCCTTTTTCGTAAAAATGATCTGGTCCTGTTCGATCTGGACTTTGTCAATCTGCTGTTCTTCGGTGAGGGTCATGAAATTGGAGTAATCCATTTCCTTCACTGTATTTTCCTCGCCCCGGAAAATCGGCCAGAGCCAGGAGTTGATGGAAATAATGATCAGAAATATGACGAGGTAGTACGTCAGGATTGGTTTCTTTGATGGCTTGAATTCTTTCACTTCACATCGCCTCTTTCAGTATTTTCTACACCTTTCAGGAAAAATATTTCCCAGTAATCGGCAAGGCTTGCGGACGCGATACGCCCTGTCCGCTCCCCTTCGAAAAGGGCCAGCATGGAGCCGCCGAAAAGTTCACTCATCACCGATGCCGGCAGATCGATGCGGAAAACTCCCTCTTTCTGTCCCCAGAGGAAGAAATCCGTCACATTCTGCACATAACTGTCCGAACACTGTTCATCACAGCCCGTGGCACTGCTGTAACAGATGCGGAGCAGGTATTCTTTATTTTCACAGCTTTCCAGAATGAATTCATGAAGCACGGCCCGCGGGGTTTTGTCCCGCTGCCGGACGATCATCATGAGGTTTTCCACCATGTCCTTTGTCCTCTCATTCAGGATTTCAACCAGATTTTCCCTGGAAGAATAGACCCGGTAAAAAGTGGCTTTGCTGATGCCTGCCGATTCGGCCAGATCCTTTGCCGTGGAGCGGGGATTCCTGCAGACCGCCAGGGCCAGTTTTTTCAATTCCGCTTCCCTTTCCGCGGTAATCATGAGACACCTCTTTCTATTTCAAAACTCCATTCTATTCATTTGAGACTTTTTTGTCTCTTATGAGATGTATGATAGCATGGAAATAAGGAGCTGTCAATGGGATTTTTTTAATTTAGAGTCATTTTCGATATTCGTTCTTCGTTGTTCGTTGTTCGTTCTTCGTGATTCTTGATTCTTGATTCGGCAATTTTAACCATTAGCGATTAGCCATTAGCTATTTACCTATCGGCCATCAGCTATCCACTGCCGGCTGTGAAAATGCAATAAAAAAAGCGGCGCATTCGATTTTGCACCGCATAAATTTGACAAAACTAACTGCTAACGGCTGACTGCTGCCTGCTCATTTCTTTAAATCTTCATCGGTGGGAGCAGGGGGCGTGGGGATTTCTCCGGGGATGCCGCCGATCATGTAGGAGTCCAGCATATTTCCTATATCCATACGGGTATAGCCGATAGCGATGTCATCGGAAAGTTTCCATTCCCCGTCCATCATGCACCAGATGGTGAGGGCTCCCAGGAAATGGCCCATCACCA
This sequence comes from Dialister sp., assembly GCF_036343215.1. Classification (GTDB taxonomy): domain Bacteria; phylum Bacillota; class Negativicutes; order Veillonellales; family Dialisteraceae; genus Dialister. The sequence continues at coordinate 1,743 of NZ_JAZASU010000049.1, read as the reverse complement.
GGCGGGCCAGCATTTCCACGGGGGCATCCTTTTTCAACTCTCCCGGCTTTTCGCCCATATGAACCGTCATGACTTTCAAAATGGCCCGGCGAAGATTTTCCAGGGCCGTCTGGGTCTCCGTAGGAGTCCCTTCGGATTCCATGCTTTCCCGGAGCCACTGACGGATCATGCGTACACCGCTCCAGTCCGCATCTTTGAAAAGGCCGGCAATGAAGTAGCAGCACCTTTCATACACATTGCTGTCAAGGTTGACTGCGTCTTCCGTCACCTGTTTGCCGGTCTGGAAGGAAAGCTCTGCTACCACATCTTCCTTGCATTTGAAATAATGGTAAAAAGTGCCTTTGGCTACGCCCGAATCCTTCGTGATATCTTCCACGGACACCTGATCAAAGCCATTTTCGCTGATGAGCTTTCTTGCCGATGCCAGGAGCTTTGCCTTCGTCCGTTCTGCCTTTTTCGTGAGTGCCATGAATTTACTGCCTCCTTTTTTCAACCCATGGTCAATTTTCTTATAGTATAGAACAAAAAGAAATATTTTTCAATAAAAAGTCAATAATCAGTCACAAAGAGATGAAATTTTTAATTTCCACCGCATCGGCAGTCCCGGAAGATTTCCTGCCGGCCATTCTCTGATTTATAGAAACCGTTCACTTTTCCCCCCATGAATTCAGGCCTTTGGGACATAAAAAACGGACCCGGCGCAAGCCGCAGTCCGCTTTATACTCATTCACCGATAATCGGTTTCTTTTCCGCTATCCCCACTTTTCTGGGATAAGTCTTCGGGCAGGGAGCCGTCTTTTTCAGGTAGAGGATGCATCTTTTATCTCCGCCGGGGAGTTCGAATTCCTTCTTTTCCGAAAGCTCTGCATGGAGCTCGCGGAGGATTTTTCCGGCCTGTTTCATTTCCTCCATGGCCCCGGGCCCTTTCATGGCTGCAAAAACGCCGCCCACTTTCACAAAAGGCAGAGCCCATTCGGAAATAATGGGCATGGCTTTGACAGCCCGTGCAGTGACCACATCAAAAGCTTCCCGGGTTTTCCTGCGCCGTCCCCCTTCTTCGGCCCGCATATGGACACATTTCACATTTTTAATGCCCAGCTTTTTGCAGGCATCTTCCACGAAGGTCAGTTTCTTCTGGATGGAATCCACCAGGACGAAAAGCATATCCGGCCGAAGGATGGCCAGGGGCACGCCGGGAAATCCGGCTCCCGTGCCCAGATCCAGGACTTTTCCCTTTTCCGGGAAATATTTCGCATCATACACGGTGAGGGAATCGTAGACATTTTTGATGAGACTTTCGTCCACATCTTTAATCCCTGTAAGATTGACTTTTTTGCTCATGGCAATCACCATGGCATTATACTCCGTGAGCTTTGCCGCCTTTTCCTCATCGGCAGGAAAACCCAGAGCTTCCATCATTTCCAAAGCTGTCATTGTTTTCTCCTCCTGCAATGACGAATTCCCCCATTTTCCCTGCGGGGCTGAAATGAAATTGATTCGGTTTCAGTTGCTAGCCGTTAGCATTCCATTTCTGCGGAAAACCTTTCTTCCCAATTACAGTGTTCTCCCACAATGTGACTCTTCCGCTAACCGCTAACCGCTAACTGCTAACTGCTAATAACTAACTGCAATATCATTAACTTAAGAAAATCATGAAATAGTTCAAGTACGCGTCGAAAGATGCGTGCTTTTTTTGTGCAAAAAATTTAAAAAAATCCGACAAAATCTGAAAAAAGTACTTGA
>NZ_JAZASU010000048.1:0-13128 GCF_036343215.1 Dialister sp. | reverse complement strand
TAGAATTCTAAGCCCTATGGCTTGAAGCCCTTCTCTAGCAGACATCATTTTGCTCAGGTTCAGTCAAGGCCCTGCCAGGGCATTTTGGTCGAAAAAATTTTATTATATTTCATTCTCCTACTTGACGAAGGCACACCAATTGGATAGCGGGCCATTTTTATACACAGTTTTCATCAGAAATGGTTAAATTTTTATATAAAAAGGCCGCCTCTCCAATGTAAAGGCGGCCACCGCAACTGCGAACTGATAACTAATAACTGATAACTATTTCCCCTGAAGTTCTTAAAGTAATGATTTCTATTTTTGTACACCCTCAATTTTTTATATATGGGCCTGCGGCCCACACATAGAGACTTAAATCGAATAGACCACAAATGACAAAATAAAAAGGCCAGTCAGACATTCATCTGATTGGTCTTTCTTTTATCGAATGCAAATGAGAATACAGCTCAGCAGGGCCAGGGGCCCGTGCGCAGAGCGCACTTTATAAAATTGGTTTCCCGCAGGGGAACCATATCCTTCCCGACAGTCCCGACAACCCCGATATTCCCGTTACCCCCGATTCAAAAGTAAACCGGTCAGGATGGTTGCAGGGGCAACCAGGGAAATTATTTCATCTTCGCTGCAGCCCAGTCAGCCTTGAAACGGGCGATTCCATTGTCGGTCAGCGGATGTTTCATGGCACCCATGAGGACCTGGAAAGGAACGGTAGCAATATCAGCTCCGGCCAGGGCGCACTGGGTGATGTGCTGAGGTTTGCGGATGGAAGCGGCGATGATTTTTGTTTCAATGCCGTGAAGTTCAAACATTTCAGAAATGGTCTGAATCAGTTCCACTCCGTCCCAGCCGATATCATCGATACGGCCTACGAAAGGACTGACATAGGTGGCACCGGCCCGGGCAGCGAGGAGTGCCTGATTGGCAGAAAATACGAGGGTCACATTGGTACGGATGCCCAGTTTTGAAAGCTGTTTGACAGCCTTCATGCCTTCCGGAGTCATGGGGATTTTGACAACTACATGGGGATCCAGTCCGGAAAGGACTTTGCCTTCTTCCACCATACCTCTGGCATCATCAGACAAAACTTCGGCGGAAACAGGGCCATCCACAATGGAGGCGATTTCTTTAATGGTTGCATGGAAATCCTTCCCTTCTTTCGCAATGAGGGACGGATTGGTGGTTACACCGGAAATAAAGCCCATATCATTGGCTTTGCGGATCGCTTCTACATCAGCGGTATCAATAAATAATTCCATTTTCTTTACTCCTTTTCTAATTGATAGACAAATACATTTTTGCACCGGAGACGATTTCTGTCAATGGTTTTTTCGTATGAAGTTTATGGGAGTATATGAAAACTATGAATTCAATTCAGGTGAGCTGACTTTTGTTTCGGGAATCTCTGGATTCTCGGGAGTATCGGGAAACTCGGGAAGTTGGCGGCCTGATGGCCGCCAATTTTATATGGGAACAGTGCACAGGCGAGGTGAAAAAGCCTTAATATAAGTAACCAGGCAAGGTGAAGTTGAAAGGGAAATGGAAAACATGATGACAGGAAAACTGTACGTTGTGGAATAGTCAATAGGTCCGAAGAATGATTACCGGAGAAAAAAGTATGGCTGGAAGCTATACGTTGGGATTAATAGGTAAGTATGCCATGTTTTGCTGGCCCCATATATATTTGTGCCGCACCAGCGGCACACCTTCCCGATAGTCCCGATAATCCCGCCCCCCCGATAGCCCCGATTCAAAAGCTGCCAATCCTTTAGTTTCCTTCTATTCATAGGCCATTGTCTCCCTATTCCTCTATATATCTTACGAAATAATAACAATTTCCCGTATATGTCTATATTCCAATGCATGAATCATCCTGTTTATTGATTATTGATAGCCTGCAGTGTATAATTAGTGTAAAGTAATTATCAATCTTTATTCAAAGAAAGTTCAGGGGATTCCTATGAAACTGACACTCCTCGCTTTGAGCTATTTCCAGAAAACGGCTGAACTCCAGCACCTGACCCGTGCGGCCGAAGCCCTTCATATTTCCCAGCCTTCCCTTTCCCATACCATCAAAGTGCTGGAAACGGAACTGGGGGTGCCCCTTTTTTCCAGAAGCGGCAGAAATATCGTTCTCACCAAGTACGGTGAAATCCTGCTGCGCCATACGAACCGCATTATGCAGGAACTTCATGGCGCCCAGAAGGAACTGGCAGACACGAAGGAAGCCCAGAAACTGACGGTCACCATTTCCCTTTTCGCCGCTTCCATGATCATTCCGTCCTTCCTCACCCGTTTCCGTCAGGAACATCCGGATATCCGCTTTGAAATCCTCCAGCAGCATTCGAAGCCCGGCCAGGGCGGACAGAACCATGTGGACCTTTTCCTGTCCTCCTCTATCAATCCGATCGAGAATGACCATTCCGTGACCCTTCTGAAGGAAGATATCATGCTGGCCATGCCGGATACGGATCCCCATGCCAGGGAATCGTCGGTCAATCTGGATGAATTTGAGAAAGCCGGATTTATTTCCCTGGAAGCCGGCGCCAGCCTTCGGACCATTACCGATTTTTACTGCCGTATGGCAGGGTTTGTCCCTCATGTAGTCCTGGAAAGCGACAGCCCCATGACAGTCCGCGAATTTATCCGGGCAGGCCTGGGCGTATCTTTCGCACCCCGCATTACCTGGCATGGCGTAGGCGGAGATCATGTGGCCCTGGTCCCCATCGCTTCCCCCAGCTGCCAGCGATACATTTCCCTCTCCTGGAAGAAAGGCGAAAAACTGTCTCCCCCGGCAGAACTTCTGAAGAAATATATCATCGATAACTTCTCCGATTTTGCCAGAGAATACGCAGGCCTCCCGCCGGAACGGTGATTGTTTGGGAAACCGGATGGAAATAAAGGGCCGGAAGGCCACAGGTCAAAAAGTTATCATTTCTCAATTCGCAGTTATCAGTCAAGGAAAGCCCGCATCAGATCAGAAGCGGGCTTTTTGATATATTTTCCATTAGAAATAGTCATGGATACCCATATAAAAAGCGGCGCTTTTCATTGCTGCGCCGCCCCTTCACTGAGAACTGATAACTGAAAACTTTTTTAAAATCCGGCTATTTCTTTTTATTGTCATCCTCATCTTCGTACAGGGGATTCACCAGCCGTATAATCCATTTTTCCCCGCCTGTAAACTTGCTGTTATACCGGCGGGCCGTATCTTCATACCTTTTAGAGAGGTCTTTCACCGCTTCCTCCAGGGTCGTCAGCGTTTTGATGGCCGTTTCTGACCGGAGATCTTCTCCGCACACCGGGCAGAGGGGCGGATGGACGAATTTTGTATTCACTCTGGACTTGCAGTGGGGGCAGGTGAGGAAATCCACCTGAAATTTCTTTGCCCCCTCTTCTTTGCATTTCTCCAGCCTTTCTTCTTTTTCATGAAGCCGTTTTTCCAGTTTTTCCATCTGTGGAGAAGGAGGAATGCCGATTTTATATTTCACCGCATAGGAATTGGGAATGGTCAGGAGGTACTCGACGGCCTGGGTCTTCGTATTGCAGACTTTTTCCTTGAAGAAAAGTCCTTTGAATACTTTATTTGCTTCCCTCTTGCCGAAGCCTTCGGAGAGCATGGATTCTTTCATGGTGTCTTTCATATACTGGGATGGCTTCGTCAGGTCGAATTCCCAGAATTTTTCTTTCCAGGCCTTTGCGGCGGCCATTTCGCCTGCGGAGAGCCCGGAAGGGACTGATTTTTCCGGTATTTCCACGGACCCATTTTTTATCTGCGGCGCAGAGGCCGGTTTGGCGGTCTTTTTCAAAGTTTTTCCGGCAGCGGATTTTGCCTTTCTCTTTGCTTCCGGTGATGATTTTCCCCTGCCTTTCTTTTCGGGCGGAGTTTCCGGAGGCATGGCAAAAAGAGCCGGTTCCTCTTCTTTGGGAGCCTTTCCCTTTCCGCCCCTTTTGCGGGTTGTTTTTATTTCCTTCTTTTCAGCGGCTCCCGTCTTCTCCCTGGAATCGGCTTTTTTCTTTCTGCCTGTTTTCCCGGCTGCAGAAATTCCCTTTTCTTCCCTGTCGAAGGAAAAGAGATTTCCCTCTTCCAAATCAGATTTTCTGGCCATGACCTGCTCCTTTGCTCTATATTCCTCTCGATTATACCTTATGGGACAGTCATTATAAAGAGTGGTGAAAGATGAGAAATCAACACCCCTGCATTCTCTATCTGTAGAAATCCGGTTTCCGCCCCATCCCCATACACGGGCAGCCTGCAGGTCCGGGCTGTTACAAAGGGGCCCGTCATCATCCATCATGGGAAATTGATTTCATGAATCGGAAATCTTCCGCTAAAAATGCCGCCCTTCAGGGGAGCGGCACTTCTATTTCCACAAACAGCTGATGGCTGACTTCTCAGCTGATCTCATTCCATGACCACGATCGCGTTTTTCCCCGATTTCTTGGCCCGGTAAAGGGCATTGTCCAGGCGGCGGTAGAAGGAATCGGTATGTTCACTCCCCGTGGATTCGGCGATACCAAGGCTGACAGAGAGTGCTTCCCCATCACAGCGGGAAATCCGGTTCAGCACGGAAGAACGGATCCATTCTGCTGTTTTCAGGGCTTCCTCTCTTCCTGAATCCGGCAGGAGCGCCACAAATTCATCGCCGCCCCAGCGGCCGGCCATGCCATTTTCCGGCATTTTTTCCTTCAGAATCCCCGCCAGTTCTTTCAGCACCCGGTCCCCTTCATCATGGCCAAAGGTATCATTGATTTTTTTGAAATCATCCAGATCCACCATGATGGCACAGAAATTGATCTCTCCGGACCTGTTTTTTCTCATCAGCCGATGAAGCTCCTTTTCCATGATTTCCCGGTTGAAAAGGTCTGTCAGGCCATCGTGGGAAGCCATATAGGAAAGGCGGGCGTTTGCTTCTGCCAGTTCCCCATTCAGTTTTTCCAGTTTTTCATTGGCTTCTTCCAGTTTCCTGTTCGTTTCTTCCAGTTCTGAGGAAGATACAGTGACAAAGGAAGCCAGTCTCTGGATGGTGGTCACTTTATCGCTGCCAAAGACGATGTTTTTCGTTTCCGCCCCATAAGCAGCCGGCCTTTCAGGCCCGTTTTTTTCACGGAATGCGGCAGCCACCAGGGTCATATTGAGACCGCTTGTTTTTCCATCCCGGCGGCTGATTTCCCCATGACAGTAACCGCCCGACGCAGGAGCAATGGCTTCATAGGGCGCCAGAATCCGGTCGGAATCTTCCTTGAGGAAAATTCGTCGGGTAATGCAGGAAAAAATCAGGATCCCTTCCGCCCCGAAATCGGCGATTTTTCTCGTACTCTCCTGGCAGCGGCGGATGATTTCATTGGGATCCCCATAGGCCAGGCGGCATTTTTCCCCTTCAAACACGTTTCCTCCCATCACAAGGGCTCCATCAGGGCGGCAGCCGTCGGGAAGTCTGGCCACCATATGGTCATCCCTGATCAGGATCAGGGGAAATGAAAGCACATCTCTTCCGAAGGAAGAAGTATTCTTTATATTCAGGTATTTTGCATAGATTTCTGCTACCGGCCGGTGATCCAGTTCTTTGAGGATGGTATCGCCTTCCATGGCAGTTACGGTCATATACCGCCCCAGAGGCTGCCAGCCCAGATTCATATGGACATCGATGGTCACATCTCCTGCAAAAGTCAGGCAGACAATGGCATTCGTCAGCACTTTTTCTCCTGCAAAAATATAAGCTGTGCTCCCGGGCGTGTAAGAATCGGCAGCGCCTCCAAAGACAGCCACGGAAGGAGAAAGCCTGTCCAGCACATCAAAGAAGCCGACCATTCTGGAAATTTCAATGGAAATCAGGATTTCCACTCCCGCAAGGTTTCTGATTTTCTGAAAATCCGCCAGCGCCTTTTCTGCCGCATCTTTTATGGAAAGACTGTTCATATCATATACGAAAAGTTTCATTTCCGTATTTTTGAAGAGAAGGAAAGAAAGCACCGAATTCCCCAGCACCCGGTGACCACCCATGATGCCCCCGGAATTGTTCATGCCGGAAACAGGGACGCCGGGAAAAGCGCAGGAAAGTTGCTTCAGATCCGAAGCAATGATTGCCGGGTCATTCCCTGCATGAAAAAACATGATGAAAAGGTTTCCATCTTCCCTCTTCATCCTTTCCTTCATCTCAGCCACAGCCTTTTTCAGACTGTCCGGTCCTTTCAGTTCATAATTGTACTGTTTCAATGAGATCCTCCCTGCAAAGATTCTGCCTGCAGGCATCCTGAGAGGAAATGCCTTCGCCCTCTCTACTCAATCATAAATCAGATTGGGGTCTGCTATTTATACATTTTATAATACCATGATTTTTATCTTAAATAAACAGTACGATATATAAATAACAGAATTCTTAACTCATGAAAGGCCCGTCAATTCCATGAATCTATTTTGCGGTCAATCGGAATTTCTATTTCCTGTCTTCTTTCACTCTGCCGAAAGCGGAAAAGAAGGCGGCGGCGAAGCTGTTATTCTCAGTAATCGTGAACATACTCTGCCGCAGAATCAAATGACCCTGTTTCCCGTCCCATCCGCATACTCATTGAAAGCCTGTTTCCCACAATAAAAACCCGCTTCCTCATGGGAAACGGGTTTTTTAATACTGAGGCTAACGTCTGATAACGAACGGCTGCATTACCAGTTTCTGAACTTAGCCGGAGGATTGTAGAGTCCGCCGGACCAGTCTACAAGGTCTTTCATATTCTTTGCTGCGAGGAGTTCACGGGTTGCATTGGCAGGATTGATGCCCAGGTCTTCCGGCAGTTTGACGATGCCTTCTTTGCGGAGTCTCTTTGTCACTTCCGGATCTTCCTGACGGCCAACTTCGGTCTTGCCTGCTACGGCGCGGATAGCATCCATTCTTTCCTGCATATCATGGCACTTATGGAGATAAGCGATACCCACTTCGGAAACGATATGGGTGAGATCGTCGGAGTAAATCATGATCGGTTCGAGATCCAGGTTTGCATTCTTCTTCAAAGCGACTGCATCGAGCTGATCTACGAAGCCCGGGAAACCTTTGGCAGAAACGGTGGTAATAAGCTGGACAACCAGTTTTTTGCCGCGGTTTGCATCGCCCATGAGTTCAAAACGGTTTGCCACTTCGGAGCCGGCTTTTGCCCAGGCCTCTGATACATGACGGCGGCCTTTTGCATCGCAGCCCATATTCGGAGCGCCGCCGAAACCGGCTACATTGTTCTTTGTAGCGGTGGAAGAGTTGCCGAATTTATCGATCTGCATGGTGGAACCGATGAACATATCTGCTGCATAATGGCCGGCTGCCTGGCAGTATGCGCGGTTGGAACGCATGGTACCGTCCGGTCCGATAGCGAAAATGTCCGGTCTTGCCTTGATGTATTCTTCCATACCTACTTCGGAGCCGAAGGAGTATACAGCCTGTACCCAGCCGGTTTCGATGGCCGGAATCAGGGTCGGATGCGGATTCAGTACCCAATGGGTGCAGATTTTGCCCTTGAGGCCCAGGGATTCGCCGAAAGTCGGGAGGAGCAGTTCTACAGCGGCCGTATCAAAACCTACGCCATGGTTCAAAACTTTGACGCCATATTCCGCATAAATACCTTTGATCGCCATCATGGCTTTCATGACGCGTTCATTGCCGATTTTTGCAGGATCTCTGGTAAAGAGCGGATTCAGCAGGTAAGGCTGCGGAGCTTCTACTACAAAATCGACCCAGTCGGAAGGAATATCCACACGGGAAACTTTATCTACAATCTTGTTGACCTGGAAAATCACGATGCCCTGATTAAATTTGGTTGCTTCCACGATAGCCGGGGTATCTTCGGTGGAGAAACCGGTATAGATATTTCCATCCTTATCGGCTGCATCTGCGCAGACGAGGGAAACTCTCGGTACCAGGTCCATGAAATAACGGGAATACATTTCCAGGTACGTATGAATAGCGCCCAGTTCGATAGAGCCGTCCTGGACCATGACAGCCAGACGTTTCCCCTGGCTTCCTGCGTAAGCGAAGTCCAGTTTCTTTGCGATACCCTTTTCAAAGACATCGAGATGTTCCGGAATGGAAAGGGTGGACTGGATCATGTGGAGGTCATGAACCTTTGCGGGATCCACTTTGCACAGTTCCTTTGCCAGGAAATCTGCCTGTTTCTGGTTATCCCCTTCAATATTGACCATATCGCCCGGGCGGAGGATGGCTTCCAGCAGTTTTACGGTATTGGAAGCATCGACGATTTTTCCGTCTGCATAAGGTTTAGCTGCAGCAATTCTTGCTGCCGTATCGTCGCCTCTGGTATGCCAGTTTTTGTTGCACGGTTTGATTTCTAACATTTCTTGGTTCCTTTCTGTTTTAGAAATATAGGGAAATATAGTCAGGTTCTCTTTTCTTTACTTGCGTACTTATTATACAGAAAAATTTCTCTCATGTCATTGAAAAATTCACCAAAATGCAGATATATGAGGCCATCATGCGCCGCCCTCCGGGGGGAGAGAAACTCCGGCAGGTACGGGAAGGGAATTGTGACCTGCCGGAATGGTTTTCAGAAAATCATCTGGGTCAGGAAATAGAAGACAGAGGGGAAAAGGAGGCATCCCAGACCCGTATAAAAAGTTGCGGTCATAGCTGCATAAGGAACCAGTTTCGGATTGACTGCCGCCATCCCTGCTGCAGTTCCTGATGTAGTTCCCATAATTCCGCCAAAAGCCATGGCAGACTGGGGATTGTTGATATGAAGGGGTTTTGCCACAAAGGGAGTAACAACCATAACTAAAACAGATTTTACAACTCCTGCTGCAATGGAAATGGCAATCACTTCAGAAGATGCGCCCAAAGCTGCTCCGGTTACAGGTCCTACTACGAAAGTGGCAACTCCGCCTCCGATCGTAACCAAATCTACGGCAGAAGTATAGCCCAATGGATAAGCCACTGCAATCCCTGCTACAAGGCAGGTGAATTCACCAATCAGGAGGGAAGCGACTCCGCGGAAACCGATTTTCTTCACTTCCCGAAGATCGGCGCCGAAAGCGGTAGAAACGATGGCGAAATCTCTGAACATGGCTCCGCCCACAAGTCCCATTCCTGCGAAAAGGGGAACGTCTGCAATCCCTTTATTTCCTCCGGTAATTTCACCGCCGATATAAGCCAGGACGAGACCGGCAAAAATGGCGATGGCAGAACCGTGGATACGGCCTTTTGTGAGGCCTGCCAGTTTATAAGATACGAACATGACGATGCCAAGAAGCATGAAGGAGAAAATCATTCCATTTTTGGCGAAAAGTTTGGTAATCATTGCTGCGATATCCATTGTATTTTCCTCCTGTAATTATTTCTGGTCTTTCGCCAGGTCCGCTTCGGAAACTTTTTCATCGCTCCGTTTGCCGACAAGTACCGGAATCAGCAGGAATCCGATGGCTACGGCTAAAATTCCGCCAAGGATGGCTACGAGGCCTCCGGAAAGGGCTGCGGCTACATTCTGGATGGAACTCATAGCTACTACGATGGGAATATACATGGCACTCCAGAATTTAATGCCCTGTTCTTCCGGGGCTTTCATATAGCCTTTCTGAATAGCCCAGGTGGAAATAATGATGAGGAGCAGCATGGCAAAACCGACACCGCCGATATTGGCCTGGACTCCCAGGACTTTGCCAAGCACATCACCGATAAAATTGCCAACCATGTAACAGCCGGCGAGCAATGCTACACCGTAAATAATCATTTCATACCCTTCCTTTCCTGAAGAACCTCTCTCACCGATTCTTCAACCCGGCCCCGCAGGCCTTTTTAGATTTCTCTAATATAAGTATAGCAGAAATGGGGCTAAATTAAAATTATATTAGTTAAGATGCAGGAAATCGGCGGTAAGATGCATCTTGGAATCATTTAGTTGAAATTATATAGATTATATGCTATGATATTTGCCTTTTATTATAAGTTATTAGTTATCAGTCCACAATTCTCAGAAGGTTCATTCCCGCGGGAGAACTGTTTATGATTAATGGTCAACAGCTGCATTGTGCCCGGTCGGACGATGGGACTTTCAGCCTATGCAGCTTATCTCATACAGCTTCATTTCCTTATAGTTGGAAATTCCTCTCAAACCGGCGGCCGGCAGCTGACACCATTCCCCATTAACTTTCTTAAATCCTGCTTTTTCCTGTCCTGTCAATCTGTATAGTTCCCACGCCTGTCCTCTTTTCCTTTCTTCCCTGAAATCGTTTATAATAGAGTTGAAAATATTTCTTCCTGTCTTTTCTTCGAAGGGAGGCCCGCCATGTACAACAATTCCTGGATGATCGGGGCCCAGTATGTTTGGTTCGGGATTTCCATTTTCCTGATCCTCCTGCTCCTCGTATGCCGGACGGCTATTGTCCGCGAAGCCATTACGGCGAAAACGATTACCCAAAAACAAATCATTCTTTTTACGGTGATTTTTTCCCTCCTCACCATCGTAGGGACGTACTGGAATATGTATGTCGGCATCAGCGGTGTCCTGAATTTCCGTGCTGTCGGCATTATTCTGTCCGGTTTCGTAGGTGGTCCGATTGTCGGAACGATTACCGGAATTATCGGCGGGATTCACCGCGCTTTCTTTATTGATACCGATTTTGCCTATATTCACGGGGGCCTTTCCATCCTTCAGGGCGTGGCAGCCGGTTTCCTTTCTTCCCGGCTGAAAGAGCATCATCACCAGCTCTGGCGCTGGGCCCTTCTCTATTCCCTCATTCTGGAAATCCTTTTCTGGGTCTTCTTTGCTTTCTTCACCTATCCGGCATCCATCGAAAACCCCGACAATTACCTGGGCCTTTCCACGATTATCATCCTCCTCTGTTCCGCAGCCGTAGGGATTTTCTACCTGGTCATCGATTTCTTCAACCGTCAGAGAGATACGGAAAAAACAGAAACCACGAAGACTACCTTCAATGCGGTTTACACCCTTTTCAATACCCTTCATGACGGCTTCAATGAAGCCAATTTCTCCAAAGCCGCGGATCTCATGGTTTCCTCCCTTCCCAGCCTCATCTGGGCCGCCATTGTTTACAATGGGGAAATCTATACGAAAACCCATTACCAGACCGATGCGGACAAGACACAGGGAGAAGCGGAAATCGCCATCCTGAAACTGCAGAAGACACTCCCCGACATGCCTCACCTCATGAAACTCCCCATCCGGTACAAAGATGAAAATATCGGCTACATTATCGCCTCCAAGACGAAGGGCGAAACCTTCACGAAACTGGGCATCGAATTCCTTCACGGCATCGGTCAGGTGCTGGAAGCCATTTATGAATATGAAAAAATGAAAGAAGAGGAAAACCTCCTGGCAGAAGCGGAAATCCGGGCACTCCAGGCCCAGATCAATCCCCATTTCCTCTACAACACATTAAATACCATTTCCTACTACGTGCGGAGCGACCCGGATACGGCGCGAAAACTCATTCAGTACCTGTCCGACTATTTCCGGCACAGCCTGAACAATCCGTCGAAACTCATTCCCCTTTCCGAGGAAATACACGTCATCGAATGCTACACGGAACTCCAGCGGGCCCGGTTTGGCGACCGTCTCCTTATTTCCTATGAATTCCCTGAAGGCAAAATGGATACCATCCTGGTACCGCCCCTCCTGCTGCAGCCTTTGGTAGAAAATGCGGTCATTCATGGCGTCTTCAAACGGCCGGAAGGCGGAAAAATCCGGGTAGGCCTCATCGAACATCCGAAATACAACAAACTCTACGTCCTCGATACAGGCGTGGGCATATCCCCGGCAAAGAGGAAAAAACTCCTCATCGATCACAAACGGCGGGACCATATCGGACTCATCAATGTACATCAGCGTCTCCTTTCCCTCTTTGGGAAATCGGCAGGCCTTCACATCGTGAGCCGCGAAGGAAAAGGCACCCTCGTCTTTGCGAATATCCCGAAAATGGAGCCCGAAAAGAAAGTGGAAGAATCCCCGGAAGATACCATTTCCCAGACCATCGTCCTGCATCCCTCAGTCAAAGAATAAGGAGGAAATCCCATGGAAGAAATACGAATCCTCGTAGCCGACGACGAACTCCCGGCAAGAGGCGAATTGAAATATGAACTTTCCTCCATCCCCGGCGTCAAAATCGTGGGAGAATGCGGAAACGGACGGGAAGTCCTTGCCTTCCTCAAAGCCCATCCCCATGTGGATATGCTTTTCCTCGATATCGAAATGCCCATCATGAACGGCCTCGAATGTGCCAAAGAAATCCAAAAAATGGGGCTCCCCATAAAAATCGTCTTTGCCACAGGCTACAGCCAGTTTGCCCTCCAGGCCTTCGAACTGGAAGCTTTCGACTACATCCTGAAACCCTACAACGAAGCCAGAATGAGACGGGCCGTGGAAAGGCTCCAGGCAAGCCTCGATATCCGCCAGACTGCCAGCGTACCGGGCGAAGTCACCTACGATGACCAGAAAATTTCCATCCAGACAAAAGACAAGACCCTGCGCATCAATCCGGCCAAAGAAATCGTCCTCGTTTCCACAGAAAAAACAGACCGCACCCTTTTCTATACAACAAGCGGCATCGTGGAATCCAGAATGCTTTTAAGAGACGTGGAAAAACTCCTCACCCCCCTGGGCTTCTTCCGCACCCATAAAGGCTATATCGTGAACCTTGCCATGATCCACGAAATCCAGCCCCAGGATAATGGAACCCTTCTCCTCACCATGACAAGATACGATAAACAGAAAATCCCCGTATCCCGGCACTATATCAAACCCTTCAAAGAAGTGCTGCACATTTAGTAGTCCGACTTGGGAAATATATAAGATGAAGCACGGAAAGTTAGCAGTTAGCAGTTAGCAGTTAGCAGTTAGCTGTTAGCAGTTAGCAGTTAGTCGTGGAAGTGGCGGGCATCAAAATATGAGAGCCCGCCAGTTTTTATCCCTCCCCCTCAGTCTGACGCAGCCAGCTCCCCCCAGGGGGAGCCTGACCAATCGGTGGCTTTGCCGCATCTTCAGGGTCACCCCGAAACTAATCCCGATTGCCCCGGGATACCCGATTCAAAAGCCCTCGTAGATCACAGCTTCCCTATGAAAAAGACAGCCTTTTCCCCAAATAGCAAACTTTAATAAAATTCTAATGATACAAATCGCGAT
>NZ_JAZASU010000047.1:0-13311 GCF_036343215.1 Dialister sp. | reverse complement strand
TTCTCCAGGAGAATTGTGTATAAAAATGGCCCGCCATCCAGTTTGATGCGGGCCTCCTGCACTGATTACTATGAACTGATAACTGATAACTTTATCACTTCCGGTATTTCCACATATTGTGTAATTATTGTACAGCCCCTGGCTGCGAAACAGACTGAAAGGGCAAGAGATGCCCGCGGCCAAAGGCCGCTGATGGAGAACCTTTCCTGGATAGGACAGTCAGCAGGCTGTGGATGGGATGATTGATATTTCCTCTGCACGACACGTCCAGGTCGAAAATGAAGAAAAAGCAAAGCACACTGCCGGGGGCCACGCGAAGATTCCCCTTCCGCCTTCAAGGCAGAAAACCCGCAGAGAAATTCCCTGCGAGTTTTTTCATACCCCATTTTCATATGATTCGGAAAGACTTTCGCACATTCCTTGGAATCTTCCTCATAAACTCCGTCGTCTCGTGGGTCCCGATCAGCCTGAAAAGCACTTCCTGTACCGGGATTGACGGATCCTTCAAATTATAAGCCCTGAAAATATACTCCGCATGCTCCGGTGAGAGACCGGCAGAGACCAGTTCCTCCCGGATCCGGCCTATTTCCGACTGCTCCTTTTCCGTAGGCTCCCAGGGGCCGAAATCAGGATCTCCCGCTGCGTCCGCCGGCAGCTCCCTCGAATCCACCCTTGAAACAGAAAATCCCTTTCCCGTGAGATAGCTCACACACACATCGAAACCCTGATCCCCGGACACGATGACAAACTGATCCTTCGGATGTCTGGCCGCCACCAGGCCCAGCTCTACAGAAATCTGGAAATCAAGCCCCGACATCCCCGGCTGCCCGGGGTCACAATCCTGCACATGAATCCGGCCTCCCCGCCTGCAGATCGACTCCACATCCTCCGGCTCCGCCCCAGTCCAGAGCATCCGGGGCGTACGCTCCGTACAGAAAAGATAAAACTCATCCTGCGGATCCGACCTCCGCAGCAGCCGGATAAAACCATGTCCCCCGGGATTCTCCGTATCAAAGAAATAACAAGTCATGAAACGCACATCCCTTCAACAATAACTGACTATATTATATGCGGGAAATAGGGACCATGAAAGCTGCCGGCTGCCAGATTTCCATCAGGGCCTTCCGATTTCGACTTGAATGAGAGAGGCGATATCCTGCTTTTCATTACGGTATAACGGGAACCGGGAATCGGGGCGGTGGCGCGGCACAAATCAGGAAGCCGCGCCTTTTTATATTGTGAACCGGATTCTTCGAGACTTTGGAAAATCAGCTGTCTTCGTGGCTTGTCATCGTTCGGGACTCGGGAAACGGGACTCGGGGCGGTGTGCCGCTGATGCGGCACGAATGATATATGGGGATGTGCACAGGCGGGTTCGAAAATTCCGTACAAGTCGAATCGTTCAAGGCTCCCCGGGCTTGGGGAGCTGTCTGCAAAGCAGACTGAGGGGTCGTTCTACAGGTACAAGTCCAAAATGAGGAAAATCATAAAAGCTCCCTGACTTACATCAGAGCCTTCGCTTTCGACTTGAATGAAAGAGGCGATTTCCAGCTTTCCGTTACAGTATAACGGGAACCGGGGCCCGGAATCCGGGGCGGTGGCGCGGCACAAATTGAGAAGCTGCGCCTTTTTAGATTGGGTTTCATAGAAGTTGCCAGTTGTCAGACTACCATCATGACTCGCATGGGAGTTCCGAGTTCCGAGACTCGCATCAGGGGCTGAAGGTCATGAGACCTTGATTGAATAGCCGTCTTCGAAACCTTGAGTTGTTCGGGACTCGGGACTGGGGAATCGGGGCGGTGGCGCGGCACAAATCAGGAAGCCGCGTCTTTTTTATACCTTTATTTGAAATTGCACAGTGTCTTCAATACATGAAACTAACAAAAGAGTTAAGGAAATGAATAAGAATTCTCAATTTATGATTTACACATATATATCTGTATATTTTTTGGTATAATAAAATTGATATTTATAACTATTCGGACGATTTTGGGAATATTTCGTCCAACTTGAGCCATATTGCAGAAAATCAGAGGCTCAAAATCAGGCAGTGGATAATAATGGGAGGTCTTGATGAATAGCCCGAGTGATAGAAAACGAGTAGAGCTCCTTTTCAGAACGATTCAGCAGATACACAGCATCAATAAGGAAGTAATCAAGAATTTCCGCTCCTATGCCCAGTGCTTTGTCTTATCCGAACTGATGGCGCTGGATCCGGATGAAGAATACATCAGATATGAAGGATGCGTGGAAACCAATCGTATTTTATCTGTCAAGAAGCCGGAAATTCCCTCTTGCCCACCCTTTGACCCCATCCTGAAAGGCTGGCTGCCCGGATATTGGGATGATCCCTACCGGAAGGATGTTCCTCATTTTACAAATAAGGACTATTACGGGGAAGGATTCGAACAGTCGCCGGCCAGAGAGACTGCTTATCAGAAATGGGTGATTCAGAGAAATCAGTGGCTGGAGAAATGCCGGCCCCTGATTAAAATCGATACAATTTTTACTTCCATGTATGAACTCATCCGGCAGTTCAGACAGGACCCGGAGGATCAGGAACTTCTCTTTACATTCGGGCTTTTTAAAGATGTAAGAAGAAATACCATCAACCCCGTCAATCATCCTGTTTTTACCAAACGTATCAAAATCGACGATGATGATATTAAGAATAATATCATTTCCTTCTACGATACTGACGCTGAAGTCAAAATGGAGTCCGGCTTTTTTGAAGGACTTCCGATTGGTTCCATTCCCCAGGTCTCTGCGGATATGGAAAACTGTGCCGATTCCCCCTATGATCATGTGAAGATGAGGGAATTCCTGAGACAGGAAATCCATCTCCTTTCAAGAAAAGCTGAATACGTCGAACCGGATGAGCCGAAAAATACTTTCCACGATTTCGAGATTTCCTACTCACCTGTATTTATTGTGCGCAAAAGGAAATCCGGACTCGATGATTTTGTCAAAAAAATAATCTCAGATATCAATGATCCGAACTTCGAACTTCCCCACCATCTGGTGGAACTGATGCATCCGCAGAATCATGAGACGGATACGAGAGAGGAAGAAAGTGTCGATTCCATCGAAAAAAGACTGGCGGCTACCAGCGGTGAAGATCCCGATATCTTCATGACAAAACCGGCCAATAAAGAACAGCTCCTCATCGCAAGAAAAATTGAACATACCGATGCTGTAGAAGTGCAGGGACCTCCGGGCACTGGTAAGACCCATACCATTGCCAATTTAATTGGTCATTTCCTGGCCCAGGGCAAGAGTATTCTGGTTACCAGTGAAAAAGTCAAAGCACTGACAGTTCTGAAAGATAAGCTTGATGACGATATCAAGCCCCTTTGCGTACCCGTATTTCAGGATAATTTTGATGAACTTCAATACTCCATCAAATCCATACTCAGCAAGCTCGGAACGCTGAACGCAGCCGACCTGGCCAATCAGATCGAAGGCTTAAGAAGACAGAGAAAACAGCTGATTCAGGACATGAATGAAGAACGGAAGAAAATTTTCATGATCCGCAATCAGGAGTCGAAAGGCATCGTGTATTCCGGGGAAGACTGCTCCGTCATTGAAGCGGCTAAATTCGTCAATGAAAACAGCAGTGAACTGGACAAGATTCCCGGAAGTATCGGTGACCTGGATTCCCTGCCGCTGGATGAAGAAGAAATCAGGAAACTGTACCGGAGCAATAAACTCTTTACCCCCGATGAAGAAGCAGAATTGGAACTCGGCCTTCCCCCTTTCAAGCAGTTCATCAAGCCGGAAGCATTCAAAAATGCGGAAGACCATATCCGGTCAGCAAAGCGGCAGGCAGACGTGCTGAAAGAAAACGATATTTCCTTCTACCGCGAAGACATAGAAAGAAATGTGATTTATGCCGACAACTGGGATATTATTTCCTCCCCGGATAAAGAAGCGCTGGAAAAAGTCAAAGACCTTCTTGAAAAAGGAAGCAATCCCACCCCGCTTCAGCGTGCTGTCATCCAGGCAGCAGCCATAGGAGAAAACGGTGCCGCCCTCTGGGAAGATTTTGCAAAACAGATTGATGTATTTATCGATGTTGATACAGAATATCGTTCACTGACCAGGGGGGAAAAGGTCAAATTCAATCTGCATATGCACCCCGCCAAACTTCGTGAAGCACTTTCGGCACTTCTCTATGAATTTACCTATAGTGGGAGCATAGGATTCTTCTTTAAACTGACTCATGGCGATGCGGCCACAGCCCTGAGTGGGATCACCATTGATTCCCACGAAATGATGAGCGCAGAAGATGCCAAAATGGCACAGGCTGCATTGGACTGGGATTTAAAGCAGAAAGCGCTTCAATATACCTGGAATCAGTGCGTCCCTAATTTCCCGGGAGAAATGATGCCCTTCGAAAGTATCCCGGAAATCCAGAGAGCCGTCGTTTTGAATGAAACGAAAAAGAGAATCCAGGATGCGCTGGACTGGAAAACAGAATGGCATGAAAACCTGATGACACTTCTGGAGAAATCGGGATTCAACCGGCAGTACATCGAAAGACAGGTAGACTTTGGCACCCGGTTCCCCTCCTACCTGACTTTCCTCCATACAAAACTCCTGGCGCTCGTCAGACTGGCGGAACTGTACCTGGACAATCGTCAGGTCATCATGGAAATCCGCAAAGCCGGGGAAATATTCCGCACCGGCGCCCTGTCGAAATCCATCCTCGGCAGCGAACTGAATAAAGCCCTTTATAACCATGACTGTTCAGCTTACGAAGAAGCCTATCAGAAATATATCGGCGTGTACAATAAAATCCCGGAATACGAAGAACGGAAAGAACTGCTTGAAGAACTGGGAAAATATGCGCCGGCCTGGGCAGATGCCATTCGCGGCCGGGAAGGCATTCATGGAAATCCGGAACCACCGGAAAATCTGGAACTTGCCTGGAAAACAAAACGGCTGAACGACATTCTGGACGATATCTTTGCGGAATCCGTAGAAGAAAGACAGCAGAAAGTCGAACAGGGAAGCATCGAACTCCGCGATAAAACCGGACAGCTGGCAAACAGACTGGCCTGGATGTACCTCTGGAAAAAACTGCAGGGCAAGAAACAAATCCAGTCGAACCTGCAATCCTGGCTCTCTCTTATGAAAAAGAGAGGCAAAGGCACAGGGAAATACGCGGAAAAATATGAAAAAGATGCCATGAAATGCATGCTGGAAGGCCAGAAAGCCGTACCCGCCTGGATTGTCCCCGTGAAAAGAGTCCTTGAAAATTTCGACCCCATGCGGAATCATTTTGATATTGCCATTGTAGATGAAGCCAGCCAGTCCTCTTTGGAAGCTTTGGCAATCACCGTATTGGCAGATAAAATCATTGTAGTCGGAGATGATAAACAGGTCAGCCCCATGAGCGTCGGCACAGACATCGAAAAAGTACAGAATATACTGAAACAGAATCTCGCCGAATTCCTGAACAACTGGCAGCTTTTCGACGGGAGGACCTCCTTCTATGAACTGGAAGGCACCGTCTTCACGCCAATCATGCTCCGCGAACACTTCCGCTGCGTACCCGAAATCATCGGATATTGTAACGAAAAATTCTATCATGACGAAATCCTGCCCCTTCGTGATTCCAACTCCTCCAAACTCCTGCCGCCGGTTGTCAATTATCGCGTACAGGGTGAAAGAGAAGGAAGAAACAAGACAAACTACATCGAAGCCGAAACCATCGCCTCCCTGATTCTGGCATGCTGGGAAGAACCCGAATACAAAGGGAAAACCTTCGGCGTGATTTCCCTCCTTGGCGATGACCAGGGGCCCCTTATTTCCAATATCGTCATGAGGCATTTCAATAATCTGGAAACATTGAAAGAAAGGGAATTCATCTGCGGAAACGCAGCCTCCTTCCAGGGTGACGAAAGAGACGTCATTTTCCTCAGTATGGTCGATGACGATACCTCCAGCCGTAAAGTCACCACCGATGATGCAAAGAAACGATATAATGTAGCCGTCAGCCGCGCGAAAGACCAGCTCTGGCTTGTCCACTCCCTGGATATGACACAGCTCCAGAAAGACGATCTGAAATACGGACTCCTGGAATATGTCCAGAACTACAAAGACCATACCCGCAGAATGGACAGAGTCAAAGAACTGGCAGATTCTCCCTTTGAAATAGAAGTCGCCTCCTTCCTGCTGACCAACGGATACAATATACAGCAGCAATACGCCGTCGGCGCCTATCGGATCGATATGGTCGTATTTTACAAAGACAAAAAAATCGCACTGGAATGCGATGGAGAACGGTATCACAGCAGCGAAAGCCAGATTGAAAATGATATGGAACGGCAGTGCATCCTCGAACGACTGGGATGGAACTTCATCCGTATCCGCGGCGGAGAATACTATCGGGACAAAGAAAAGACCCTCGAAAAACTGAGACGGGAACTTGGCCGTAACGGCATCGAACCGGAACAGAAAGAAACGGAAATACAGATAAATGCCGAAACCGGCCTCCTGGAACGGGTCAAACACCGTGCCGAAAAACTTCGCGAAGAATGGGCAGAAGCCAAAGAAGAAAATCCGGCGGGAAATGCAAATCCCTCCACCGGTAGAAAGAAACCCTCCACTGGCGGGAGAAAACGCCCCAGCCCAGCAGCTTCCCCTAAAACCCCGCCTTTCAGGGAACCGGACCTCTTTGTCGGCATACAGACACCTGAACCATCACGCCCATCAGAAGAAAAACCAAAACCTTCAAAACGGTCAGTACGGAAAAGCCCTGGTGCCAATGGAGAATCAAAGACTGAATCCAAAACAGGGCATCCAGCCAAAGGAAAAGTATGGGAAGGCAGCTTTGAAGTACATCCTGTAAAAGCGCCGCCAGCAGGCAATGGAAAAACGGGGGCCATACAATTAGGAGATTTAATCCTCCTTCAGAATCTGAAATCCGGGCAGAACATACCCTATCAGATGGTAAAAAGACCGAATGGACAGCTGACAGACAGCGCCAAAGCCTGCCTGGGACATGGCCTGAATGACATCGTACAATGGTCCGGCATGACCTATAAAATCGTCCAGATTACCCCGCCTGAGGTGAAAAAGGTGGAACCGAATTCCGCCCCGATTCCTTTCAAAAATGACGGGATACGGCGCGTCCGCTTGGGAGATGTGGTCACCGCCCTCAATATCACGACCAACCAGCGTGAAAAATTCATTATGGGTAAAAAGGCAAATGGCGAACTCGTCGAAAGCGCAACAGTCTTCCTCAATCATGCAAGAGGAGAAAAAGTCAGATTCCATAACAAGAACTATCAGATCATAAGCATGAAATAGCCATCCTGGTTTGATGCTTGCCATACCCGGGAAGCCAAAGAACTTGCCCGGGCCAATGGGATTGAACTCATTGCCAGGGAAGGACTGGCGGAGAAACTGAAGAAATATCCTCTGAAAAAGGGATTATATGGGGTTTGATATGCAAAAAGAGCCATGACCGTAAAGTCGTGACTCTTTTCTGCTTTTTGAGATCATCCCCATAATTTGTTTTTGGTTACGATATTTAAAGTAGATAGTCCTATTAATTGAAGCGTTCTTGCCATTTCGCTTTATTGTTGGCAAGAACTGGAGTATTTCTCGGGTATTCGTTACAATAAAATAAATACCCGGAATTGATTGTTTGAGAAATGAGATGGTAATAGATGGCGAAAAGAGCAGTAGGACTTAATGATGAAGCCTGGCAGAATCTGTTTGCAAAGTATGACATTCTGAATCGGGTAGATAAAGATGGTACGTTTTGTATTACGGCTGATCAGATCAAGGAGTTTCGTGAACCTCGCTTGATGGTCAAGTTTGATCATAAGGAGAATCTTCCTAAGCTGTTCAAGCAGTATAATTTGGCCATTCTTCCTGTAACCCGGGGGAATTATGTAATTTCTCATTTTGATGTGTATCACAAACTGGAAGATATTAATGAAAAGCCGACGAAAATATCTATCCCGGATTACATCCAGAGTTTGACTTATGGTGGGATTACCAGTGAAGCACTGGCATTGAATTGTGCTATGGCGACCGGACTGATGCAGGATTTCATGGAAGATGAAAAGGTTTCTGCTACTGTATCTGGACGAATGGGATCAGGGACTTTTTCATTCCTTATCAATGATGTGATCAGTAAGGCTGCTCATCATGTTCAGGTTGAAAATTCCCAGATCGAAATTGATGCCGGTTATGAGGGCGTGAATTCATTGGCATTAATGGAAGCCAAGATGGATTTGTCCAATGATTTCATGGTGAGGCAGTTGTATTATCCGTTCAGGACCTGGTCTCAAAGGATGAAAAAGCCGGTTCGACCGATCTTTTTGACGTATTCGAATGGCATGTATCAGCTCCATGAATATGCTTTTACCGATCCGGATAATTACAATTCATTGAAACTGGTAAAAGCCAGAAACTATCAACTGGATGATGCGGCAATTTCAGTGAAGGATATTGAAAGTGTAATGGAAATGGTTTCAATCGTTATGGAACCGGACGATGTACCATTTCCGCAGGCCGATACATTTGCCAGGGTTATCAATTTATGCGAACTGCTGAATGAAAAGCCTTTAACAAAAGCGGATATCACGGTTACTTATGACTTTACAAGCCGTCAGACTGATTATTATTCGAATGCGGCTATCTATCTTGGATTGATCGAAAAGTTTACGAATGAGGATGGAACTCTGGCTTTTACATTAACCCAAAGAGGGGAGAATCTGATTAATGCCAGCGTAAAACAGAGGCAGCTGGAATTGTGTGCCTGCATGCTGGAGCATAAAGTCTTTAATGATACTTTGCGATTATATCTTAAACAGGGTAGACGTCCTGAAATTTCTCAAATAGTGGATATCATGAAATCTTCCAGTTTGAAGTTGAACACGGAGAAAACATATCATCGTCGTGCACAGACTGTCCGCCCTTGGATTGACTGGGTTGTGAACTTAACAAAGAACTGATATTTGAATTGTCGCTTGTTATCAGGAAGTTTCTATTTTGAATGTTTGGATTTGCTGATCTGATGCTATCGATATGCCGTAGAGATGGTGAGAATATGACGAAGAAAATTACGAAATGGGAACCGGATAACTTTGAGCTTCAGACGACAAATGTGTGGGATTTTCCGGAACGGGGCAATTGGGCGACTCACGATGGTAAATACCGCGGAAACTGGTCGCCTTATATTCCCAGAAATTTGATGCTTCGCTATTCTGAAAAAGGGGACATCGTCATGGATCAGTTCTGCGGAGGTGGAACGACTCCGGTGGAGGCAAAGCTTCTTGGAAGAAATATTGTCGCCTGTGATGTAAATCCATCAGCATTGGAGCGGTGCAGTAAAAAATGTGATTTCGATGAAGGTATCGGAAAAATTCTCCTGAAAGAGGCAGATGCCAGGAATTTGGATTTCGTACCGGATGAGGCAATTGATTTTATTTGTACGCATCCGCCTTATGCCAATATTATTCAGTACAGTGAAGATATCGAAAATGATTTGTCTCACCTCGATGTAGAGCCTTTTGTTGAAGAGATGAAGAAGGTAGCATCAGAATGCTGGCGAACTTTAAAAATGGGACATTTTTGTGCCATTCTGATGGGAGATATCAGAAGAAAAGGATATGTAATCCCCTTAACCTATGAAATTATGAAAATCTTCATGGATACCGGCTTTAAATTAAAGGAAACTATTGTTAAAGAGCAGCATAATTGTAAAGCGACCGGTTTCTGGGTCAATCGGAGCGTTCAGTACAATTTCCTGTTGCTTGCCCATGAGCATTTATTTGTATTTAGGAAATAAAAAAGAAGGCTGCTTGAAGCAGTCTTCTTTTATTTATTGTGAATTAAAAGTTCATATACATCTTTTCGGGTTGATTTGTCGCGGCTGATTCGGCGCTTTGCCAGAATCCGTTCAATGGTAAAATCTCTATAAATATCATCGAAGAAATTATCGTTTTTATCAATGTTGTGCGGATCAGAATTGCTGAGGATAAAATAACCTTTATTTTCGGCGGCCATTTTAGTTGCCCACTCCGCCAGCTCTTTTTGATCCTCATCGTTGAAACTGAATTTTGCATAAGAAGTGAAGGAAGCTGTTTCCGTCAATGGCCGGTAGGGAGGATCACAGTATACCAGCGAATGTTCACTTATCAGGCTGGAAAGATTCTTATAGGGACCAGTTAAAATAGTTACTCGCTGTAATGCCTGCGATAAAGCTCTTAAGTTTGCTTCATCATAAATGCGTGGATGAACGTATCTTCCCATGGGGACATTATAATCCCCCTGGCTGTTCACCCGATATAAGCCGTTGAAACAAGTCCGGTTTAAGAAAGTAAAAAGTGCAGCCGATTCAACATGAGGCTTTCCTGCCTCAATGTGAGAGTGAATGAGATCATCTTTATATGAATTAAAAAGATCACGTTTTGTATAATAGTAATGGGTCCGGAATGCCTTCTGATCTTCTTTAGTTGGGAATAACTGATTATATTCGTCCTGGTAAGTTTTCAATAACTCCAATACTGGATCCACAGATTTTTTAATAGCCAGATAGGTATTAATCAGCCTGACATTGATATCGTTGATGTAGATTTCTTTCACATTCTCATAACGCTTGTCCGAAAGAATGTGGATCAGTAATGCTCCTCCGCCGACAAAAGGCTCGATGTATCGGTTTATTGATTTTCCAAATTCAGTCGGAAATCTCTCTTCAATTTTATCGATCAACTGTCCTTTTCCGCCAGCCCATTTCACAAAAGGGGTAATCTCTTTACACATAATCTTTTCCTCATTCATTGGTTGTTTTATATCGATGAATCATGATCCAGTTACGTTTTGATCTTGCCATTAATCGGCTATAAGATCAAGCTATAAATAAAAGAGAAATCGGAAATTCGTTTTGAAATGATATAATGAATGGTAAGAGATAATATCTGTTATCAGGCAAAAATGGATGAGTTCAAATTGGGAGTTTTAATATGGTATACGGAAAATCAATCGAACTTTTTCTGGTAAACGGATCAGCAGAAAGTATCATTACGGCAGAATTATCGAACTGGAATGGGAAAGCTATCAAAATACCCCGCATTGAAATCGCAAATTGCGGACGTGAAGATATTGCCCAGGTAGGTGTCTATTTCCTTTTTTGCAAAGGCGATGATGGCCCGGATTCTGTATATATTGGTGAATCTGAAAATGTGAAGGAAAGACTGCTGCAGCATATCAGGGACTATCAGTCAGAAAAGGAAAAATATTATTGGACAACGGCGGTTATTTTTACCGGTAGAGATTTGAATAAGGCCCTAATTCGCTATCTTGAAAATAGACTGGTTGAAATTGCAAAATCCTGTAATCGGTATACCATGCTGACAAAAAATACATACCAGAATACAGTGGTGAAAGAGTCTCAAAAAGCCAGCATGGAGGAATTTATCGATAATATACGTATATTGATTAATACTCTCGGATATAAGGTGTTAGAGCCAGTTCTGGTTCCTGAATCAGAAAACGAAAATGAGGAATCTGATGATAAACTTTTAAAAATTTCTTCCACTACAGCCTATGCATATGGAATGGAAACTTCAGAAGGTTTTGTTGTCCTTAAAGGCGCAAAAGTAAATCCGGATACTTATGAGAAATCCCTGACCAAGGGGTTGATTAAACTCAGAACCAAAATATTTGATGAAGGAAAAGTCAAAGATTTGGTTACAACGGAAGATTTACTGTTTTCCAGTTCATCGGCTGCGGCTGACTTCGTTCTCGGATATAGCGTAAGCGGACCTCAAATGTGGAAAACAAAAGATGGTCGAACTTTGAAAGAAATTAATATGCAGGAAACTGGAGCATAAGATTCTGATATGCAAAAAAGAGTCATTGGATTCCAATGGCTCTTTTTGTGCATTTCGGGCGGATAGGCAAAATAAAAAAGGCGGCATGCCTTTGGACATGCCGCCTTTTGTGGGGGTATTCTGTTATTTTTCCTGTTCCGGGGTTTCCGGTGCGCCCAGGAGTTTCTGGGCCTGTCTCATGTGGAGGGATACGGTTCCGATGCGCCAGCGGGTGGGAAGGGTCTGGCCGTCGGTGAGATAGAGGATACATTCATCGTTTTCATCGTCAAAGATTTTGTCAATGGCTTCAAGGAGTACGTAGCCGTAGATGGGCGGGACGTTTGAGAATCTCATTTTGAGGTAGATTTTTCCATCGCTCAGGCGGATTCCGAGGTTCGGATACTGGTTGAAGCGTTCTCTGGAGTCCTGCATATCGGCGCCCATTTCGGAGTCCAGCATCTGCAGGTAACTGATGGGGCTGCAGCCATGAATGGCGGTATTTCCATTTTCGTAAATAAGGAGGCTTTTGTTTTCGGCCTCCGGGGTGAGGGCAATGAGGGTTTCCTGATTCATTTGGATAGTTCCTTTCGATTAAAAAATAGAGATGTGCCTGCCTGATCGGGGCGGGCTGGTATATTGCCGGCTGGAAGGGCAGCTCCGGAGTTTCCTGTCCCTTTCCGGGTGTGCACTTGCAGGCTTTTTTCTCCGGGGCTTTTTCCGATTCCACAGGTATAGTAGCGGGAATCGCGATTTGTATCATTAGAAATAAATTAATCTTTTGGATACAATTCTGTTTCCGGGATTTATGAGAAATCTTGGAAGCTTTTCAAAAGTTAAAGGTTTTAAAGGAAATTTCCGTTTTAAAGGCTTTTGTTTCGGGTATGTCGGAATTAGTTCCGGGAGTATCGGGAATCCCGGGGCGGTGGCGGGCATCAAATTTATGAAGCCCGCCTCTTTATATAGATAAATAGATAAAAAAGGTCAGAGGATAACTGAAGAATCAAAATCACCATAATTGACACAAAAGGTTCTTCTCACAGATGGGAGCCAAAGGCCCACGTAAAAACTGCGCCCGCCAGGGCGCCTCCTTCCCGATAACCCTGAAATGACTCCTGATATTCCCGACAATTCCCGATTCAAAAGTCATCGAAGATAACAAGTTAGCCTTGAATCATCAGAAATTGTAAAATTTAACAAATTTCTAATGATACAAATTCACTTTTTTGCTACTATACCGGTGGAGCGAATGAAAGGGCCCCTGAAGAAATCCCTCATCACCTGGATGTACACAATCGATCGAACCGGCGGAGGGATGGACGCAGATGATTTTCAGAAACTCCAATTACCGCGCGGTGAAATTTTTTCACTCTATTTTTACAAAAGAAATAAGTCCTCCTCAACCGAAAGGTCATGGAAATATCCGACCAATCAGCCACCCCGGCACCTTACTATGTCTCACGAGAAGCATACGCCCATT
>NZ_JAZASU010000046.1:0-13333 GCF_036343215.1 Dialister sp. | reverse complement strand
CTGGACCTCCAGGGGAACTTTTATCCCTGCCACAATACATCCCGGAAGGCAGGCACTATCCAGGATGGATATTTCACCTATTTGCAGCGGATTCTTGCGGGAGACCATACCCATGAACATCGAAAAGAGTGCCTATCCTGTACAGCCCTTGCCTTCTGCCAGGGAGGCTGCAAACTGGTGGGGGATAAGGCCCGGAAGGAGTCCTACTGCAGGCTGAAGCGGGCCGTCTTTACTCCGGTCCTTATGGCCGTCCAGCAGTACGGGCAGAAGTTATTGGAGAAGAACCATGGCAAAGAACGGAACCATCAATAAAACTTCTTTTACAGATACGGCTGCTCTTGGGGATACCAGTGAGCTCAAAGTAAAGGCCATCCATGTGACGGAACTGCAGACGGCTCTGGAACAGCTCAATACCTATGCGGTCAACGTGGACAACTGTGGGAACTGCGTGTATTGCCAGACTTGCCAGGGCTGTCAGACCTGCCAAGGGTGCCAGAGCACAAAATGCCAGTCCAGTTCCTGCCAGACCTGTCAGAGCATCAGCCAGTGCAGCTCGAGAAACTGCACCTGCCAGACGAGAGGGCAATGTGACTGCAACTGCTCTGGTGGCAACTGTAACTGTTCGGATGATTCGGGAGGAGGGCCATAATGGCAAGTCAGAATGAGATTGTGTGGAAAAAGGACCTGACGGACATCCAATCGGGTCTGGAAACTCTTGCCACAAAGACGAAGATTTCCATCGACCTTTCCTCGATGAACTATGACAAGGTGAAGAAAATCAACGTGGCAGCCCTGGAAACAGCGGTAAACAAGCTAGAGGAAGCCTTTTCGGGAAACTGTTGTCAAGCCAACTGCTGCCAGACTTGTCAGGGGTGCCAGTCTTGCCAGACATGCCAGGGATGCCAAAAATGCCAGACCTGTCAAGGGTGCCAAACCTGCCAGGGGTGCCAGAAATGCCAGTATTACATGACCAAGAACTGCAATTGCGACTGCAACTGCAATTGCTCGGATGACAGCTAAAGGAGGAACAACTCATGATCATTGCAAAAGGAAACGTAAGTACGGTGGAAGGGCCTGTGCCGGTAGAGCATCTAAAGCCAGGAATGCTGGTGGTGGATCGGGGCCATCGAGCAAGAATTCTGCTGAAAATAGAACAGGTCCAGCTCCATCAGACCCTTCACTTTGAACGAAATCCAGACCTGATCCTGGCCGGGAACAGCATTCTCTTTACCCTGACTGGTTTGCGGAGTGCCATATCCCTGAAGAATGTGCGAAAAGCCATGAATGGTCGAATCCAGATGCTCTTTGAAGGCCGGAAGATGCAGGATGATGTGATGAAAATCCGGAAAGAAGAAGTCACCGGGTACCGGCTGACCATCGAGGGCGGCAAGGACGTTCTCGTGAATGGGTACGATGTGGCGGACAAGGAGGAAGGGTAATGCTCAAGATCTATTACAACGAAGAATCCAATGCGGACTACATCATCCACCTGACAATCCGAGGAGATTACTGTAAGGCGGAATGCAGCAGCAACAGCGAGAGCCGGAAGGGGACGGACGTCATTGAGACCCTGCATCCCTACAATTCCTACGTCCTGACGGAAGGGAACGGAACCGTGAAACTGTTCCGCCGTCCCATGGCTTCGGACTATCGGTTCCTGGATCTGAACCGGCTGGGGGTATCCATCAAGCTGGATTTTGCCGTCCTGACCCAGCTTTACGGGAACACCACCATCTTGGATATCGATACCGGCATGATGGCGGAAGGCCAGCGGGATATTGTGGTGCGGATGTTCAACGGACAGAAGGAGAATCTGACCATTGACACGGATCAGGAATACGAACTGTTGCCCTTCAGCACCAGCGACCGGATCCTGGGGGACCATCCCCGGATGACCTTGTGGGACAGCTACAGCCTTTCCGCCAACGGCCGGGAGCTGATGGCCAACCGGAAAGGGTACCTCATCGACGGGGATCCGGAAGAACCCTTCGTTCCGGAAGGGGGAAAGGACTACATCGACTTTACCATCCAAAAGTACAAAGGGGACTTTTCCACCAGGGAAAAGCTCACAAGAGATATGGATGACGAGGAAGTCTTCGTGGAATCTTCTGCAGGGCTTGTGAACAACAGACGGGTACGGCTCGTGAACGGGACGGGCAGTTTCCGGCTGTATCCCTTTGGGTACGAAGGACCGGTGAAAATCAAGCTGGGGCGGAAGTGGTACGAAGTGTGGAACGACTATCTGGTATTTGTGGGAAAGCAGGATTGATATGCAGAAAAATGGTATGGATTTGTCTACAAAGTATCAAATCACCCTTTATCTAGGGAGCCAGTGCAACCTGCATTGTGCCTACTGTCACCGGGAGGCATCGGACGGGGAAGGAGAAATCGCGGAGAGCTTTCTGGAAGAACTGAAGTACAATCCGCCTTCTTCCATCAAGTTCATGGGCGGGGAGCCTCTCCTTTACATGAAGGAGATCCGGAAAGTGGTGGCTGCGGTGCCTAAAGCGAAATTTGCGGTGAGCACCAACGGCATCGGCATCGAAAAGCACCTGGAGTACTTCCGGGAGCACCGTTTCCAGATTTGCATCAGCTATGACGGGGCGGAAAAGGACTTGCGGGGGTATGATCCTTTCACTGATCTCTGGGATTACCCGGACCTGGCGGTTTCCACCACCCTGTACCATGGGAATACGGACCTGGGAGCCATTATGGCAAAGTTCCGGGAGAAGGAGAAAGTCATCGGCAGGAATTTGTCCTTCTTTCCCCATCTCATGCATGTGACCAATGAGGCCAACCGGAAGTATGCCCTGACCCGGGAGGACTACGATTCCATCCTGGAACAGTACAAAAAGTATGTGGGTCTGTATTTGTCCCGCCTTAAACGTTTCGGAATAAAAGACCTGCGGTATGAAGGACTCTACCAGACCCTGGAACGGCGCTGGGAAACCCATTACACCTACGGAGAAACCTACTGCAGCAACCGGACCATCCGGAAGGTGGATGCACAAGGGCGGCAGTATCCGTGTCTTTATATCCGCCGCCATGAGCTTTCCGATAACTGGTTAAAGGACCAGCAGGATCTTCTGGATGCTTTGAGTCCCGCTTGCCGCCAGTGCCCCGTCTACCACATGTGTGGTGGGGCCTGTATCGTCAGCCAGGAACATGACCTGGAGTGCCAATTCTACAAGGCCCTCTACACCTGGTTCCAAAAGGAAGTGAACCGGCCATGAATCATCTCTTTATCTTCCCGGAAGCGGTGCAGACGGAGGATACCATTGGGCTGGATATGGAAGAAAATCGGATGACCTTCTTCTGCAATAGTAAACGAGTGTTCATTGACCTCTATGCCCTGCGCAGCGGTTCGTCTACAGTAATCCTGAAGAACCCCATCACCGGGATCGTCTACCCACTGTTCAACTTCCGGGAAATCCTCCAGGTGATGGATCTGGGGCCCCAGGAGTTCCTAAGAACCCTTGGCATCATTTCCTACGTGCAGATCGACAAGTCCGGGGATGACACGTTCATCAAAGTATTCCTTCCCCAGGGCCAGCGGGAGCTGAAGAGCCACACATCTGATTTTACGGATATTCCGCATCTGACGCTGAGCCAGCTCCATAAACTGGACCGGGCCTTCAGCTGGAACGTGAAGGAAGTGAAGGCTCAGATCCATTATGGAAGGATCGAGGGGAGCCTGGTGTTTCACCGTTCGGCTTTTTGGAAGGAGCCGGTCTTCGTAAGCCATGCCGGTCAGACCCAGGAGCTCGTGGAAGGGAAAAACTGGTTCTCCTTTGCCTGGAGCCCTACGGAAGACGTGTACTGCGGCCCGGAAAAGGGAAGGTACAAAGGCCGGGCCCTCCATGTTTCCGGCAGTCAGCGATAACAGAAAGGAGGGAAGACCATGAACTTCATCAGCTACACTTTTGTGAACGCGGTGATCAGTGCCCTGGCAGTCTTCGGGTGCTGGCTGATCCTGCGGCCTCAGAAAATCGAGAACCAGGCGCTCCACAAAAGCATCGACAACAACACCAAAGCCCTGGAAGATTTGACGGGGCTCATCAACGAAATGCGGGTGGCCCAGGCGGGCATCGAGACCAATATCGACAACCTGTGGCACCGGTACAAGGACCTGAAAGGGGAAGTGGACCGGATCCACGATCACAACAATCTGAGGAATCCGCCATGTTTGAAAAAGTAAAAGGAATGTTGAACAAGGGCCTGGATGCGGTGAAGGAGCGCCTGAACCAATTCCAGCAACCCATCAAATGGATCGTCATCGGGTATCTGGTGACGGTCTTTCTTTTTGTGCTTTCCTACTATGGCTTCTGGCTGTATCTGGCGGTGACGGGGAAAATCCAGCTGCCGGATCTTCTGGCCATGGTGCGGGAACTGGTAGGACCTGCCATGGTGGGGTTCGTCACCTTCATTGCAGGCTGCTTCGTGGATCTTGACGGGAACGGGATCCCGGATCATTTTGAAAAGGAGAAGGAGAAGAAATGAAGATTTTTATCAATCCAGGGCATATGCCCGGCGTGGACAGCGGGGCTGTCAACGAAGAATATGAAGTGACCGAAGCGGGTATCGTGAAGGAAATCGGGGCGGGGGTCCAGCATTACCTGAATCGGGTAGGCTATGACTGCATGCTGGTCCAGTCCGACAACCTTTGCGGGGAGTCTCCGGCCTATACCAACATTTGTGCCAGTGCCAACGGCTGGAAGGCAGACCTCTTTATTTCCATCCACTGCAATGCAGCGGCTGCGGAAGAGGCACAGGGGACGGAAACCCTGGTGTACAGTGAGGACAGCAAGGAAGCCATGGCTCTTGCTGAATGCATCCAGAACCAGATTGTTAAGAGCCTCCATACGGTGGACCGTGGCGTAAAAGAACGTCCAGGCCTGGCTGTCCTCCGGGAGACGGATATGCCGGCTGTCCTTGTGGAAACGGCTTTCATTACCAATGAGGACGATGTGCAGCTTCTGATGTACAAGAAGGATGCCTTTGCCCGTGCCATCGCCCGTGGGGTGACGGATTATGTGGCCAAGAAAGGATGAGGCACTATGAACCCGTGGAAAATGAACGATGATTTCCTGTTAGGCTTCCTTTTGGGCATGTTGGCCGGGGTCCTGATCTTTACTTTACTCCTCTAAAGAAAATTGCATCTAAAATTGCGCTATGGATAGAGTTTTATGAACGCATGAGGAATGAGTCCTAAAATTAAAAAATCCAGCCATACAGCGAATATGACAGGATTCTGGCCAAGGGTCGATTTTACAGGAAAGAGGGTGGGGATGATTGAGAAAAAACGTCGGTATCTTGCTGCTTTGCTTGTTATTCTGCTCACCGCAGGTGTCCTTGGCTTCTATGTATACCATAACGGAAGAAGAGTTGACCCAATTAGAGGAGAATATCAGCGAGCTGCAGATCATCAACAACAGATTACAGAAGGAATCCAGTCTGCAGAAGAAACGAATGGAGGAATTGGAGACGCAATTGACCGCAGCGCAGACCGAATTACAGAAAGCCAGGGAACAGTCCAATCGGCTCGGGAGTCAATTGAAAGATCTGGCAACGACCTCGATCAGGCAGGAAGAATCCTTGAGGATTGCCAACGCATCCTTAGAAGCGTACGAGAAAGAAAACAATAGAACACAGAAACGGCTGAAGACCCAGCGGAACCTGGCCTATGGGATAGGGGCGGTACTGCTGGCGGCTTTGGTGAGGAGATGAATGCAGCCATGGTGGGGAAGTTCCTTCCATGGCTTTTTTCTGTCGACTTTTTTACCCAGGTCATGTGCTATACTGAAAGAAAAGGAAGTGAAGAAAATGAGAGTCTGGATACAGTCACACAAAGGGGAACGGCCGGCTAGCAAGAATTTTTTCGAGGCCATGTGCGGTTTTGAAGAACTGGGGGCTGAAATCTGCTTTTTCCATAATCCTGCGGAAATGCGGCAGGCGGAACCCGCGGATGTTATGGTCGGCTATGTGGGTACGGTGCAGCAGCATTTGAAAGAAATGGGGTTTTCTTTTCCCGATTTGGATTATCCGGATGAGCTGAAATTCTGCCTGGGACGGAAAATCTGGAAATCCACCATCAATACCATCAATTCCCATCCGGAACAGTGGCCTGTATTTGTAAAATCCGTTGCGGATAAAGAAATCACAGGCGTACTTGTCCAGTCTCCCAAAGATCTGGTGGGCTGCGGAAACTGGGAGCACGATGTGCCGGTGTGGTGCTCGGAACCTGTCCGGTTTGTGACGGAGTGGCGCTGTTTTATCCGCTACGGGAAAATCCTGGATGCAAAGCGCTACCGGGGAACCTGGGAAAAGATGCCGGATCCGGAAATCATCAAAAAAGCTGTGCAGGAGTACAAGACCGCACCGGCCGGGTATTCCCTGGATTTTGGCCTGACGGATACCGGGAAGACTTTGCTCATCGAAGTCAATGACGGATATGCCCTGGGGAGTTATGGGCTTTTCTACATCGATTATGCAAAACTCCTGGCGGCCAGGTGGGCAGAATTGACCAGGACGGAGGACGAGTATAAGAAGTTTTAATGGAGCGAGGGTGGCTGCCGCTAGTTGTTCATGGACAAGATGGGCTGAAGAGGAGGGAAAGATTATGGGAAAACTATCATCAGCAGAAATGGAACAGCTCGTTGATCAGTTGGCAAACTATATCTGCTCTCTGCCCAATGGCAGGAAGCTGAATCTTGAAAAGGCGGTGATGGCCGTCTGCCCGGAAAAGTACGATAGACTTGATTTGCTGGATTGCAGCTTATTACGGGCCGTTGAGAAAAAAGTAAACCGAACCGACACCATCATGGATCTGACAATGAGTGAAAATGTGCTGGGCGGCCTGCCTTACCGGATGGATTTTTGTGTCTGGCAGCAACGTCTGCAAAAAGTGAAAATCGTATCGGATCTGCTTGTCTACGGCCCCGAACCCAAACAGGGGGCCCCGATCAAGCAGGTCCTTACGATTTCTTCTGACGGAAGGATCGCTTTTGAAGAATATGGTTACAACAGATATGCGGATCATGGAATGAAACCTGGAAGAAAGCTGCAGTGCACCATAGAAAAAGAAAGGGCCGAAAAGATTCTATTGTATATGGCGAATTTCCTGCAATCTGAGCCTGATCCTATATGGGTAACCGATTGCGGTTCGTGGGAACTGACTGCATGCTGGACAGACGGTTCGGAAGAAAAAGTGTCTGGGGCTCGATGGGAACCGGTTTCTGTTGGGGATGTGGATCTCAGCAAGTTGATCCGCAAAGAAATCCCGATTACAGGGCTTGCGGTATTTACGTCCTGATGGTGTCAGAGGATTCCGGTTTCAGCAGAGAGCTTTATCCATGGATGGACACAGGGAGAACAAGGGTGGGTTGGCCGCTGACCTTGCCGGGTGCGGGCGAATCTATGTCGGTTTTTTTACCCATGTCATGTGATATACTAAGGTAAAAGAAAAGCTTCGGGCATCGCCAGAAGTAAAGGGGGGAGTGGGGTTTATGGGACAATTCCATTTTGTCAAGGGAAGTAACTTTCTTCATCCAGAAGCTTTTGAAGGAAAGTTGAAGGAAGGATTTACCGTGAATGAGAATCAAATAGCCGCACAGGTAAGTGCCGAGCATATTAGGAACGTGATGGACAATTACCTGGCTTTGAACATGGAATGAAAGGAAGGGAAAGGAAGCCCTTATAAATCGCTTCTTTTCAATCGGTTTTTTGCCCCTGCTTTTTTTCGGGCTGCTGATATGGCTGTCGTCGGCACGTCCTTTTCTGTCAACGAAAATAATATTTTTCCGTTCTGATCAATTATCGCAAGTGATAAATCTATCTGTTTAAGAATACTTATCAGTACATTTACAGTAGGGTTACTATTTTGTAACTTTTGTGAAATAGCAGCTGGACTTCCCAAGCCATTTAAATCCTTATAACTTTTATTATTTATTACTAATAGTCCCTTTATAATATCTCTCAACATTTTAGCTTTCCCCCCGTTTGATCTTTTTTGAGTATACAGCATGAACCACGAACACGTCAAGACATTAAGTAATTACTATTTTGCCTTGTGCTAAATTGTTTCTTTTTTGCTTCTAGACGTTATTAGTATTTACTGTATATAGATAAAGAAATGATGAAAGGTGGATTTGATATGAAAATGACAAGAAACGAACTTAAATACAATTGGGGAACACTTTTTATTGCCCACCATTGTGCTTTGCAAGAAATTGAACGTTACATGGTTAAAATCGGTAGCAATTCCAGTCTTTATGGCTGGAATTGGGATGCTCTTTCGCTGTTCCGGTCTGCGGGACGCTCTCCGGCCCTGGAAGAAGGAATCTGGACAACTTTTTGCCCCGGCTGATCGCTACAAAATGGCTGTGATGGTGTCGAAAAACACGGATGTGACATTTCACGCTCTCCGGCACACCTACGCCACCACGCTGATTGCTCACGGAGTTGACATCAAGACGGTGGCTTCGCTTCTCGGTGACCGAATGGAAACGGCGATGAACACCTACGTCCATTTCACTGATGAAATGAGGAAATCTGCGGCTCAGGACGTTTAAAAAATTTTTAGCACCAATTTTTGCCGATTTAGACGGGAAAGCGTATGGAACCTTGATGAAACGAAAATCACGATTTTCATTGTACAATAATGGAGATGATATAGACTATAGAAAAATATTTCTGCAGGAGAATATATCAGAAAGTAAAAATCTGATTTCCGCCTGGGATTTATTTACGGAAGAAAACCCTGGCGTGTCTGAAAAATATGAAGATGCACAAGGCCGTACCATTTATGATATTGTCGATGTATTAAAAGAAGAAGGCCTCTATGAAGCTGATGTTTGTCCTGATGATCCGTATGAAGATGTATCATTATACGGCTATGTTTCAGCCCATCCAGAAGATGAATGAGGCCAAATGCCTTCCGGGTGGCCGGGAAGGGTTTGCCTGCGGCGAACCCCTACAGCGTCTTCGTCGAGGTGAAGAAGGAGTTGTTTCGGCCCCGTTTCTATTGGGGATTGGATAGAAAAATGAATGCAGCCATGGCGGGATAGTTCCTGCCATGGCTTTTTTTTTCGTGGAAAAAGTACTTATTTCCCCCTTTCCTGTCCTGTTACCAGTAGAAACAGACAGAACAGGAGGTTGAAATTATGGAAAGCAAAGTCATTCCCATCAACCAACGGTATGCTCTGACCGTGAAGGAGGCCAGGCAGTATTTCCACATTGGGGAAAAGCGGCTGCGGCGGATTGCGGCGGAACATCCTGGAGCAGAGTTTTTGGTCTGGAATGGACGGAAGGTGCTGATCATCCGGGAGGCGTTTGAAAAATTCCTCCGCCAGACGTCCTGTATTTAAGTTGACTTATTTGATAATTGGAGTGATGAATAGAATGCCAAACAAGGAGAGGAGAGAAAACCTATGAAAAAAATACATATGAGAGGCCGGGTGCGCCGGGATAAGAAAAGACGGATCTTACGGGCGGGAGAGTCCGTGCGGATCGATGGCAAATATCAGTTCAAATACCTGGTGAACGGGCAGCCGAAATTCCTGTACAGCTGGAAACTGGAGCCTACGGATCCCTTGCCGCCGGGTCGTAAGCCCTGCCTGTCCCTTCGGGAAATGGAAGACAGCCTGGAAGTGAAGCTGGTGATCTGTCCCAATGCCCATTCGGATTCCATGACCGTCCTGGAGCTGGTCCAGCGGTACCTGATGCTGAAAAAAGGCGTGAAACCCAACACCCTGAGCAACTACCAGTTCGTGGTCAATGCCCTGAAGAAGGATCCGTTTTCCCAGAAGGCCATCGGGAAAGTGAAAATGTCCGATGCCAAATTGTGGCTGATCAAAATGCAGTCGGAAGGGAAAGGGTACAGTTCCATCCACAGCATCCGGGGCGTAGTGCGGCCGGCCTTCCAAATGGCCGTGGATGATGAAATTCTCTGGAGGAATCCTTTCAATTTTGAGATGAAGGATGTGCTGATCAACGACAGCGTCCGGCGGGAGGCCCTTTCCAAACGGGACATGCGGATTTTCCTGGAATTCATCCGGAAAGACGAATACTTCAAGAGGTACTACGAAGGGATCTACATCCTGTTCCATACCGGGCTGCGGATCTCGGAATTCTGCGCATTGACGGTGAACGACATTGACCTGGAGAAACGGACCATCAACGTGGACAAGCAGCTCCAGAAATCCAACAGTAAATATTACATCCTGTCCACCAAAACCAAGGCCGGGGCCCGGCTGCTGCCCATGACGGACGAAGTGTACCGGTGCTTTGTGACCGTCCTCCGGCAGCGGAGGCCGCCAAAGGTGGAACCCATCATCGACGGAGTGGGGCAGTTTCTTTTTTATGATAACAGGGGCTTTCCCATGGTGGCCCAGCACTGGCAGAAGTATTTTCAGCATATCCTGAAGAAATACAACAGCACCTACAAGTATCAGCTGCCGAAGATCACTCCTCACGTGTGCCGTCACACCTACTGCACCAACATGGCCCTGTCCGGGGTGAGCGCCAAGACCCTCCAGTACCTGATGGGCCACAGCGATATCGGCATCACCCTGAACGTGTACACCCACATCAAGTTCGACGATGCCCAGAAGGAAGTGGAAGTGATCCAGGCCCGGCAGCAGAAGGAGATGGAGAATGTAAGAAAAGAACTGGAGCAGGTGGGAGAGCTCCAGCCGAAGGTGATCCGGTTTCCCGGGGAGCGCAGAGTGAAGAGTGCAGAGTGAAGAGCGCCTCACGCCAAGTGTATGGAAACTGAATTTGTATTGTAAACGTATTATGAATGTGATAAAATTCAGTAAAGAGGTGATACAAATGGCAAAGAATGCAAATATCAATATTCGTATCGAACCTGAAATAAAGAGCGCAGCGGAGAACCTGTTTTCTTCTTTTGGAATTACCATAAGCGATGCCGTGAATATCTTCATTCGGAAATCCCTGATGGAAGGGGGCATTCCTTTTTCCGTCAGACAGCCCCGGTTCAATGCCGAAACAGAAGCCGCCATGCAGGAAGCCAGAGATATTGCTTCTGGCAAAATTCCTGCCAAAAAATATCATAGTGCCCATGAAATGATTAAGGATATTACCGATGAAGTATGAACTGGTGATGACTTCCCGCTTCCGCAAGGACCTTAAGCGGATGGTAAAAAGAGGTCTGCCATTGAATGAACTGGAACAAGTCCTGGATTGGCTGTCTGATGGCATCGTTTTGGGACCCAAGTACAGAGATCATGAACTGAGCGGGAATTATGCGGGATTTCGAGAATGTCATATTCGGCCAGACTGGCTGCTGATCTATATGGTGGAAGAAGAAAAACTGATTTTAACTGCAACCAGGACTGGTTCCCATTCGGACTTGTTATAAGTTGTGGAAATGTACTGTAGAGTTAGCTTACAGTCATTATCTACGACAGACGGTGTTGAACGGAAGTAGGCCGCTGGCCTTATCTGGAGCGGGCGAATCTGGCGGGATTGCAGAAGAGCAACCCTGGATTCTCCACTACGGATTGTTATCAGCTAATCGGCGGAAAATCATAGGGATAGGCTAATTTTCGTTTACATTTTAATGGATGTCATATATACTTAAATTGAAACCAATTGTTGGTACTGGCCACGGAGGCGTCACCTCACTAGAGCGTGAATCCGTGGAGGTATTGCCAACAATTGGTTGTTTTTCAAAGGAGTGGAGAAAAGAAAAAGATTCTCACACTGCCGATGCCTTCGCACGTTCGACAGCTACTGCTGGCAGTACGATTTCTCTGCCAGAGGAGAATCTTTGCTTTTAGTATATAAGATTTTCTGGTCAAAATCAAGGACAGTTACGACGGGGTGGATTAACAAGACGATGTTTCCCTCTGGATTATAGAGATGAATTGATCCGGGGCTTCAAAGGAGGATACTTAAAATGACGAAATTAAAGAGACCTCCAAATGTGGCTGAATGGGATCCTAATTTTTTGGATGTTCAGTATACTCCTGAAGAAATTCATGAAATGAAAAAGGAGTATGAAAAATTTAAGAAAGAATACGGTCCTATCCAGACAATAGAAGAATTAGTAAAACAGGGAAAATTTTGAGGGACAGAGTGTAATGATGGAACCTGCGGGCGGGTTCCAGGAACGTTAGCAAGCGAATCGGGCGGGATTGCGATGCAACCCTGGATTCGTCCCTCGGAGTTCCGGACAGGGCCTCACGCCCAATGCAAAAGGAGACCATCCGCCGGGGGCGGATGGTCGAGAATCTAATTGGGGCCTCTGGCCGCCCAGGGGGCCTGGCTTTCACCGGAATCTCCTCAGCCGTCCGCCAGGGATTTTGTCACTTTTTCCAGTTCATCCGGGGAAAGGCCCAGGACTTTGTCAAAGGGGGCTTCCGGCGTGACCACCTGCAGTTCATCCGGCTGCAGGGCGGCAATGGCACGGCGGAACGTATCCAGGGACTCCGGATCGTCGCTGTACCCTTTGACCACTGTGATTTCCAGATGGAAGCGGCCTGGGTAGGACTTCCTGAAATCCACCATGTTTTGGATATGCTGCCGGACCGTATAGCCGGCAAGGGGACGCTGGGCTTTCTGGAAAGCGGCTTCCCGTCCCATTTTCAGTTCCCCGATTACTTCCTCGCACTGGCGGGCCAGAGCTGCACAGGCCGGGTTCCCATATAGATAGCCGTTGGACAGGAGACGGACGGGAACGTTCTCCCTGTGGATGGCAGCGATGACCTGTTCCACGCCCGCCAGCAGCAGGGCCTCACCCAGAGAATTGATGAAGACCAGATCGGGCCGTACCTCCCGGATCTTTTGCTGCAGATCCCGGATGGCGGCGTCCAGATTCCCCAGATCCACCTGTTCCTGGGTCTGTACGTGGGACAGCTTGCGGCTTACGGGGCAAAAGATGCAGTTGAAATTGCAGTATTTGCCGGGGAAAAGGTTGACTTCCAGAATGGTTTTCCCGTTTTCCTCATAGGGTTCATTGTAAAAGAAATGTTCCATACGTATCCTCCTCCATCATGGGGCATAAAATAAAAAGGGCCGCTTCCTTATCTGCTGAGACCTGACGATAAGGAAACGGCGTACCTCTGACTACTCGGCAGCAGCCAGCACCTGATTTATTTTGTTTGATTAGTAGATTATAGCAGGATCCGGGAAAATAAGCAATGGGAGAAAAGCGCGGGAGTGGATTAACAGTCTTGGTTGTCAAGACATGTGTTACACTCTTGAATTTGAGAAATACTCTGTTACAACCTGGTTTGGGCTTCTGAATGCTAGGGATGTCTTGGCTGTGCCGTTGTAGCGTTTTTCATGCTTTTCCACTTGCTCCTTGAGT
>NZ_JAZASU010000045.1:0-13451 GCF_036343215.1 Dialister sp. | reverse complement strand
GAACAGACTCTCAGATTCAGTGGCGATAGCTGTGAGGATACACCCGTACCCATGCCGAACACGGTAGTTAAGCTCACAAACGCCGAAAGTACTTGGCTGGAAGCGGCCCGGGAGGATAGGAAGCTGCTGATTAAAATCCCAACTCGAAAGAGTTGGGATTTTTACTTGTGACAGATAGTATGATGATGGATAGTGCAGGTTGTCCGGAAGCGTACGGGAGGAACAAGCTGCTGATTAATGCTCAGAACCGATTGTGCAGAAAATCGGTTCTTTTCTTTTTCTCATTTCCGATAAGTCAGTGCTCCGATGGACTGAGTCAGATGCGGTATTCGTGGGTCGGCCTCACTGTGACAAGCCTCTGTATAGATAGTTCCTGGATTTCCTGATTTATTGTTTGGATAAACAATACCAATAAAATTACTTGTAGTAAATATTTAATTCGTGATTCATATATGATAGAATATGTACAAATATCACTACTTTTTTAGGATTGTAGTTTTCTGATAGTAAAAAGAAAAGAAGGTCGGATGATGATAAAGTATGAGATAAGAAAAATTCTACTTTCAGCAGCTCTGATTAGTTGCTTGGGAATGGCTGTTTTTTCTGCTGGGTGTAGCAGTAG
This sequence comes from Dialister sp., assembly GCF_036343215.1. Classification (GTDB taxonomy): domain Bacteria; phylum Bacillota; class Negativicutes; order Veillonellales; family Dialisteraceae; genus Dialister. Next base: position 12,829 of record NZ_JAZASU010000045.1, on the reverse strand, counting down.
TACTCAGCAGAGGAGCAGTTCGGTTTCTGTTAAAGCAATGAAGGTTCTGCAGCAGGATACGATTGTCACCCATGACTATTCGGGCCAGGTGAAGTCCATGGATGCGGTCATCATCAAGCCGAAAGTTTCCGGGTCCATTGTGGAGAAATATTTCAGAAGCGGCCAGTTCGTCCATGAAGGGGATCCCCTGTATAAAATCGATGACCGTCAGTATGATTCCGCCGTCCTTTCGGCACGGTCCAATGTGGACAAGGCGAGGACAAACCTGAACAATTCCATGATCGACCTTGGGCGGTATGAGAAACTCCTTTCCTCCGGCGCCATTGCTGAACAGACGGTGACGACCCAGCGCGCCACGGTGGCATCGAACCAGTCCAGCTACGATGATGCCCAGGCCCTTCTCAAGAAAGCCCAGGAGAATCTGGATGATACCGTCATCCGCGCTCCCATTACAGGAAAACTTTCCGTAGATGACGTGGCGGCGGGGACCTATGTCACCGCAGGAAATACAAGCCTCGTTTCCATCGGCTCCATCAATCCGATTTACGTCCAGTTTTCCATCAGTGAAAATGAATACCTCAATTTCCGCATGGCCATGGAAGATCAGCGGGTGGAAGGGGAAAGGCTGAAACGGCCCACCCCGCCCAAAGCAACCCTGACTCTCAGCAATGGCAGGAAATATGACGAAGTTTCCACGAATTACATCGGGGACCGTGAACTTTCAGAAAGTACCGGCACCCTCACCTTGAAAGCGGTTTTCCAGAATGAACATGGCGTACTTCTCCCCGGCATGTTTGCCAGGGTCACCGTGGAAGGGTCGCCCCGGAAAGATGCGCTTCTCGTGCCCCAGCGGGCCGTGCAGCAGGTGCTGGATAAATCCTTTGTCATCGTGGTGGGCGATGACAACAAGTCCGTCTCGAAGCTTGTCACCCTGGGAGACCAGGTAGGAAGCTACTATATCGTGGAGAGCGGACTTTCGAAAGATGACAATGTGGTGGTGGAAGGGCTGACAAATCTGAAAGAGGGGCAGCCTTTGAATGCCACTGAAACCACGGCGGAAGAGCTGGGCCTGTCACTCACTGCCCCGGATTCTGCCGTCTCCGTAACCACGAAGTAAGGAGGGCCTATGTCTAAATTCTTTATACGGCGGCCGATCTTTGCCATCGTGATTTCCATCATCATCGTGATCCTGGGGACCCTTTCGCTCATATCGCTGCCGATTGCCCAGTATCCCCAGATTTCGCCGCCTACCATCAGCCTTTCCGCTTCCTATACCGGCGCCAATGCCACCATTGTGAACCAGACGGTGGCCCAGGTCATCGAAGAAAAACTGAATGGCGTGGAGCATATGGATTACATGTCCTCCACGTCCAGCAATAACGGGGGTTACAGCCTTTCCATCGTTTTTGATCTGGACAGCGATGGGGATCAGGATTCCATCAATGTGCAGAACGTGGCGAACCTCGCCAAGAACAGCCTTCCTTCCGACGTGCAGACCACGGGGCTGAACGTCCGGAAATCTTCGGGCGATATGGTGCTCATGGCCAATCTGTATTCGCCAAAGGGCACTTACGATCAGGCATTCCTGAAAAACTATGCGGATATTTATATTCTCGATAAACTCCAGCGCATCAGCGGCGTAGGCAATGTGAATACTTTCGGCGCCAGCTATGCCATGAGGGTCTGGGTGAACCCGGACAAACTGGCTGAAAGAAATCTGACCGTAGCCGACGTCATTTCGGCGATCAGAGAGCAGAACGTCTCTGCCCCTGCCGGCACCATTGGCGCCCAGCCCGCTCCGGAACTCCAGGAAAAGCAGTATGCCGCCAAGGTGGAAGGCCGTCTCACCACGCCTGCCCAGTTTGGAAATATCATCGTCAAATCCGAATCCAACGGCAATTTCGTCTACCTGAAAGACGTGGCCAAAGTGGAAACGGGGACACAGAATCAAAGCTCCAACTCCAAGATCAATGGTCACAGCGGGATCGGTTTCGGCGTACAGCTGACCAACGATGCCAATGCCCTGGAAGCAGTGAGCCAGGTGAAACAGGTCCTGACGGAAGCGAAGGAAAATTTCCCGCCCGATCTGGACTATATCATCGTCATGGATAATACGAATTTCATCAACGCTTCCATCAATGAAGTGGTGGAGACTCTTGTGGAATCTTTGATTCTCGTGGTCCTTGTGGTCTTTCTTTTCCTCCAGAAATGGCGGACCACCCTCATTCCGACGCTGGCGGTTCCGGTTTCCATCATTGGTACCTTTGCGACCTTTGTTATTCTTGATTTCACCATCAATACGCTCACCCTTTTTGCTCTCGTATTGGCGATTGGTATGGTAGTAGATGATGCGATTGTGGTCATCGAAAACGTGGAAGAACATATGTCGAAAGACGGCCTTTCCCCGAAAGAATCCACGGAACGGGCCATGGACGAAGTCCAGGGACCAATTATAGCGACCACTGCCGTACTGGCTTCGATTTTTATTCCCGTCGCCTTCATCGGGGGAGTCACCGGGGTGCTGTACAAACAGTTTGCCGTGACCATTACGGTTTCCGTCGTCATTTCTTCTTTTGTCGCCCTGACGCTGACTCCTGCCCTCTGCGGGACGATTCTGAAGAGCGATGACAAAGGATTTGAGTCCGGCCCCATTGCGGCTTTCTTCCGCTGGTTCAACAGGACTTTTGAAATCGTCAGAGACAAATACACGGGAAAAGTAGGCTGGATGATTCACCATCTGAAGTTGGCTGCCGTATTTCTCATTCTGGTGGTGGGACTCATGGGAGTCTTCTACAGGCTCATCCCCTCCACCTTCGTACCCGATGAAGATCAGGGTATCTTCATTGCCAGCATTACCATGCCCGAAGGGACTTCCCTCAACCAGACCATCAAGACCATGGATGAAGTGGCGGAGGAAACGAAGAAGATTCCCGGGGTCAAAGACATCATGACCCATGCGGGAGGTTCCAATTCCAATGCAGGAAATATGTATGTAGCCCTGGACAACTGGAGCGAGCGCACCACTTCCGATCTCAGCGTGGAATCGATACTGGCTAAATTCTATGCCACTGTGGCGCCAAACCATCCGGAAGCCAGAGTCGTGGCTTTTAATGCGCCATCGCTCCCGGGTCTCGGTATGGAAGGGGGCTGGTCCATGCAGCTCCAGGACAATACGGGCCTCACCGACACGGAACTGGGAAATGTGGCAGACAAAGTTGTGGCCGCCTGCAACCAGCGGCCTGAAATCACCGGCGCCCGCACGTCTTACGCAACGAATACGCCCAGCGTGGAATTCACGGTGGATCGTGAGAAAGTCAAAAATCTGGGTATCAACCTTGCCGACGTATTCACGGCGCTCCAGGTCAATTTCGGCGGGTCCCAGGTCAATGATTTCAACCAGTTCGGCCGGGCCTATAAAGTCATGGTCCAGGCAGATACCAATTATCGTTCCCAGACGGATACGCTGAAATTTATTTCCGTCAAATCTTCCTCCGGCAAGATGGTTCCTCTCGACACCATTCTTACGAGCTCCATGACCACAGGGCCTTCTTCCATTTCCCGTTTCAACGGGGTCCGCTCCGTAGCCATCAATGGCAGCGCTTCCACCGGATATTCTTCGGGCCAGGCCATGCAGGCAGCGGAAGAAGCGGCGAAATCCGTCATCCCGTCGGGCATGACCATCGAATGGTCCGGACAGAGCCGTGAAGAAAGTTCTTCCTCCAGCTCCACCATGAAAGTTCTCATCATGGCCCTCGTCTTTGCCTTCCTGTGCCTGGCAGCCCTCTATGAGAGCTGGTCCATGCCCTTTGCCGTACTTTTCACCGTACCTACGGGGATGTGCGGCGCCCTGGTTTCTGAATATGTGGTAAGAAAGCTGGCCATCCTCATGGGCTCAGGAGCCAGCGGATTCATGAACAGTGTGTACATGCAGATCGGGATCATCATGATCATCGGCCTGGCCGCAAAGAATGCCATCCTCATCGTGGAATTTGCAAAAGAAAGAGCGGACAAGGGTATCGATCCCATGGAAGCCGTTCTTACGGCATCCAAACTCCGTCTCCGCCCGATTCTTATGACTGCTTTCACCACCATCATCGGCTGTATGCCCCTTGCCATTGCCACAGGAGCGGGAGCAGGAGCCCGCTGCGGCATGGGTGTCGCCGTGGTCGGCGGTATGACAGTAGCCACGGTCTGCGGCGTATTCCTCATTCCTGCTTTCTACCTCATAACGGAATACATGGCCCGGTGGTTCAGGAAAGTCACGGGATTTAAAGGGATTAAATTCAAGTATCGCATGCTGAGGAGGTAGTCGTTAGCAGCTAGCCGTTAGCCGTTAGCCGTTAGCAGCTAGCCGTTAGCCGTCAGCCGTTAGCAGCTGGCCATTAGCCGTCAGCCATTGTATTTTATGGTGCGCTCTGAAAGGGGCGCACTTTTTCTTTTGGGAATCAGGGGCCCGGGATTTTCGAAAAGGAAATTTCTGCTTTAACGGGATAAGATCAAGTCGTGGAAATCATCGATTTTATCGGGGAAATATTACATATGAAGAGTAATCATATTTCCTATTGTATAGACTGATTTCTTCAAAAAGTGTATAAAAAACGCTTGACAGGACATAAAAGGCGTATTATGATAATCACAACTTAATGAACAAACCGTTGAAGCGGAGATAAAAATAGTTGTGCACTCACAGGGAGTCGGGGCAATGAGAAGCCGGCAGGACGCAGATTATTAAATGGACCGCTGAGGGCGCGGTGAAAGGATTTCCAAGTAGCCTGCGACGTAGGGCATACGTCAGTTGCCGGAGATATGCTGGTATCTCGCTAAGAGCAGGGGTCAAACCCTGAAACAAGGTGGCACCGCGGAATGATATCCGTCCTTGACAAGTATTTGTCAGGGACGGATTTTTTAGTTCCCGGAAAGGAAGAAAAAATGGATACGATCAGACGATGGCTGGGAATCGGTTTCTGAAAAACATTTTGTCATATTTCAAAAATAAAAAATGGAGGAACATAAAATGATTAAAGAAGCAATCCAGAAAATTGTAAGAAAAGGCGATCTCACCTACAAAGAAGCCTATGACGTAATGAATGAAATCATGAGCGGTGAAACGACACCGACCCAGAATGCGGCTTTCCTCGCTGCCCTTTCCACGAAGAGCACCAGGGCAGAAACGATTGATGAAATCTCCGGCTGCGCCATTGCCATGAGAGAACACGCCACTCCCGTTCCCCACCCGGGCCTGAAAGTCCTTGAAATCGTAGGCACCGGCGGCGACGGCTCCAACAGTTTCAATATTTCCACCACTTCTGCTTTCGTCATTGCAGCAGCAGGAGTAAAAGTGGCCAAACACGGCAACCGCGCCGCATCCTCCAAATCCGGCACGGCAGACTGCCAGGAAGCCCTGGGGGCCAATATCCAGCAGGATCCGGCCAAAGCCCTGGACATGCTGGAGAAAGTGGGCATGTGCTTCCTCTTCGCCCAGAAATATCACTCCGCCATGAAATATGTGGGACCCATCAGAAAAGAACTGGGCTTCCGCACCGTATTCAATATCCTGGGACCCCTCACGAACCCCGCCAACCCGGATTACTTCCTTCTCGGCGTCTACGATGCTTACCTGGTAGAACCGATTGCAAAGGTTCTTGACAAGATGTGTGTCCACAATGCAGTGGTCGTTCATGGTATGGATTGTCTTGATGAAGTTTCGCCATCCGACAAAACCCTCGTCTGCGAACTGAAGGACGGCTACTATAGAACGACTGAGATCGCTCCGGAAGACTTCGGCCTCACCCGGGGGAAGAAAGAAGAACTGGTCGGCGGCACGCCTGAAGAAAATGCGGAAATCACGAAAGGCATCCTTTCCGGAAAGATTCAGGGCACGAAGAGAAATGCAGTCCTCCTGAATGCGGGACTTGCCCTCTATGCGGCCAAAGCAGTACCCACCATGAAAGCAGGCATCGAAAAGGCGGCAGAAATGATCGATACCGGCAAGGCCTATGCGAAGATGGAAGAATACGTCAAAGTTTCCAATGAATAAGGGGACAATATGATTCTGGATGATATTGCGGCAGAGACGAGAAAGCGCCTCGAAAGACTCAAAGCCGAAGGGTACTACGGGAAGATTCATGAGGAAATAAAAAATTTCCAGCCTTCCAATCAGCACCTTTTCTACAACAACCTGAAGAAGCCGGGGCTCTCCTTCATCTGCGAACTGAAGAAAGCCTCTCCTTCCAAAGGGCTCATCAGCCCGGACTTCCCTTTCGAAGCCATAGCAAAAGAATATGAAGAAGCCGGGGCCTCCGCTATTTCCTGCCTCACCGAACCGAAGTGGTTCAGGGGGGACATCGAATACCTGAAACGGGTGGCAGGAGAAGTGAAGATCCCGGTGCTCCGGAAGGATTTCATCGTCGATGTTTGCCAGATCGAAGAAGCAGCACTCTCCGGAGCTTCAGCCATTCTCCTCATCGCCGCAATCCTTACGGATGAAGAAATAAAGAAATTCATGCAGCTGGCAGAAAGCCTGGGCCTCGACGTACTCTGTGAAGCCCATGACGAGACGGAAATGAAACGGCTCATCGAGGACGGTGCCAGAATCTGCGGTGTCAACAATAGAGACCTTCGGGATTTCACTATTCACATGGAAACCACCGAAAAGCTGGCCAGGCTGGTGCCGGAGGACAGAGTGCTTGTTTCCGAAAGCGGCATGACCGACAAAGGGGCCGTACACCGGATGAAAGAGGCCGGGGCAGATGCCGTACTCATCGGCGAAATGCTGATGAGGGCAGAAGACAGAAAAAAACTCCTGAACGAAATGATTCAGGAAAATTTATAAAAAGGATGGAAATCATATGAAAACAAGATTTGGCGAATATGGCGGACAGTATGTACCGGAAGTCCTGATGAATGAAGTGAACCGGGTAGGGGAAGCCTTCGAAGCCTGCAAAAAAGACCGCGAATTCCAGGACGAACTCCATCGTCTCTTTGTAGAATATACAGGCCGTCCCTCCATGCTTTACGAAGCGGAAAACATGGAAAAAGACCTCGGCGGCCCAAGAATTTTCCTGAAGAGAGAAGATCTCAATCACACCGGCGCCCATAAAATCAATAACTGCATCGGCCAGGCGCTCCTCGCGAAGAAAATGGGCAAGACGAGAATCATTGCCGAAACCGGGGCCGGCCAGCATGGCGTCGCTGCGGCAACCATTGCCGCCCTCTTCGGCATGGAATGCGAAGTCTTCATGGGTGAAATCGATACCCAGCGCCAGGCATTGAACGTCTATCGTATGAAACTCCTCGGCGCGAAAGTGAACGTCGTGAAGACGGGTTCCAGAGTCCTGAAAGATGCGGTCAACGCAGCCATGCAGGAATGGAGCCGCCGCTGCGATGATACCCATTACGTCATTGGTTCCACCACCGGTCCGGCACCGTTCCCGGAAATGGTCCGCTATTTCCAGAGCTGCATCGGACGCGAAGCAAGGGCTCAGGTCCTCGAACGGACCGGAAGCCTGCCGACCAGGGTCTATGCCTGCGTAGGCGGCGGTTCCAATGCAGCCGGCACCTTCTATCCCTTCGTCCAGGATGCGGGAGTCCAGCTCATTGGCTGCGAAGCCGGCGGCAAAGGCATCGATACCCCCTATCATGCGGCCACTGTCAATCGCGGACGGCTCGGCGTATTCCATGGCATGAAATCCATTTTCTGCCAGGATGATGATGGAAATATTACCGAAGTTTACTCCATTTCCGCAGGCCTTGACTATCCGGGCGTATCTCCGGAACATGCCTACCTCAATGACATCGGCAGAGCCAGATACATCGCCATTACCGATGAAGAAGCGGTACAGGCCTTCGAATACCTGGCAAAGACAGAAGGCATCATCTGCGCCATCGAATCGGCCCATGCCGTGGCCGGTGTGCTGAAAGAAGCCAAAAACATGACGAAAGATGACGTCGTCGTCATTACCCTTTCCGGCCGCGGAGATAAAGACGTGGCTGCCATTGCCCGTTATCGCGGTGAAAACCTGACTGACTGAGGAGGAAATACATATGAGTCATATTAATGAAGCATTCAAAAACGGTAAAGCACTGATCGCATTCCTGACCGTAGGCGTTCCTTCCCTGGAAGATACGGTGAAATACGTCCTTGAAATGGAAAAAGCCGGAGTCAACCTCATCGAACTGGGCGTCCCCTTCTCCGACCCCATCGCTGATGGCCCGGTCATCATGGAAGCTGACGTCAAAGCTCTTGCCAACCATGTGCACCTTCCCCAGGTCATGGAAGTGGCAAAGGAAATCCGGAAATACTCCAATATCCCCCTAGTCCTTCTGACCTATTACAATCCCGTCTTCAGCTATCCCGCAGACAGATTCTTCCGGGATGCCGAAGAAATCGGTATCGACGGCATCATCGTCCCCGATATGCCCCATGAAGAACAGATGGAAATCAGACCCCTGGCCGATGAACACGGCGTAGACATCATCCAGATGGTAGCGCCCACTTCAGAAGCCAGAATCCGTGAAAACGTCAAAGCTGCGACAGGATTCGTCTACGTCGTTTCCTCCATGGGCGTCACCGGCATGCGGGGCGACATCAAGACGGATCTGAAAGATATCATTCAAGTGGTAAGAGATACCACCGATACCCCCATTGCCATCGGCTTTGGCATCCATACCCCGGAACAGGCCCACAACATGGCAGCCCTGGCAGACGGAGTCATCACGGGAAGCGGCGTCGTTGATATCATCAATAAAGAAGGAAATAAGGCCTCTGAAGACCTTAAAGCTTATCTCACAGGACTTCGCAAAGGGATGGATGAATAAAACAGTTAAGTGAAGGTGGCGCGTGTCAAAATATGATGCGCGCTTTTTTTATTGGGGAAACACAGGGTAACAGCTGATGCCGGATGGCTTTACAAACCCTTCTTCCGGTCTAAAACCTAAAGACCTGTCCGATATGGTACAATAGAAAATAATATTTCAAAGAAAGACGGGGAAATAGAATGGATCCTTTTGTTCATCTCCATACGCACACGGAATACAGTCTTTTCGATGGGACTTGCCGAATTAAGGAGCTGGTGTCTCATGTGAAGGAAATGGGGCAGACTGCCATTGCCATCACGGATCATGGGGTCATGTACGGTGCCGTATATCTATACAAAGAATGCATGTCCCAGGGGATTAAGCCCATCATCGGTTGTGAAATCTACGTGACCAGGGGGAGCCGTTTTGAAAAAGGGGCCGGAAAGGAAAAGGAAAAACTGGCTCACCTCATTCTTCTGGCTGAAAATAATACCGGTTACCAGAACCTTATCAAAATCTGTTCCAAGGCCTGGACGGAAGGATATTACTTCAAACCCCGGGCAGATCATGAACTTATCCGGCAGTATCATGAGGGACTCATTGCCATGTCTGCCTGCGTGGGCGGGGAACTTCCCCAGGCAATCCTGAACAGGGATATGGATCAGGCAAGAAAGGTTATAGAGTTTTACATTGATACTTTCGGAAAAGACAATTATTTCATCGAACTCCAGAATCACAATCTCCCTGAAGAAGCAGCAACCCGGCCTGTGCTGGCCCGTCTCGCAGAGGAATATGGTCTGGGCCTAGTAGCGACAAACGATTTTCATTACACGAAGAAAGAGGATGCTGGAAGTCAGGAAATCAAACTCTGTATTTCTACCGGTAAAACTCTGGATGATCCCTATCATTTTCATTTTGCCAATGAAGAATTCTACTGCAAGAGCGGGGAGGAAATGAGGAAAATCCTTGGAAATTTTCCGGGTGCCATTGAAAATACGAAGAAAATCGCAGATCGGTGTAATGTGACCATTACCTTTGGAGACCATAAGCTCCCTGCTTTTGACGTACCTGAAGGGGAAACCTCAAAGACTTATCTCAGGAAACTCTGTGAACAGGCGCTTCCGGAGAGGTATCCTCATCCCATGGGCGTAGAAAGAAAGCGGCTTGATTATGAGCTTGGCGTCATTGAGCATATGGGATTTTCTGATTATTTCCTCATCGTCATGGATTTTATCCGCTATGCGAAGACCCATGGCATTCCTATCGGCCCGGGTCGAGGATCGGCTGCAGGCTCCATCGTGGCCTACCTCCTTCATATCACCGAAGTGGATCCGCTGCGGTTTGACCTTCTTTTCGAACGTTTTTTAAATCCTGAACGAGTTTCCATGCCGGATATCGATACGGATCTATGCTACAGGCGGCGCGGGGAAGTCATTGATTACCTGGCCAGGAAATATGGTAAAGATCAGGTAGCCCAGATTATTACTTTCGGAACCCTTGCGGCCAGGGCAGTCATTCGCGATGTAGGGCGTGTTACGAATATGCCTCTCCGGGACGTGGATAAAATTGCAAAAATGGTGCCCGGTGGTCCCGGAGTGACTTTGAAAAAGACTTTGGACGGTTCCCGGGAATTTAAGGATATATACGATTCCAATCCACAGGTGAAAGGACTTATCGACCATTGCCTTGATCTGGAGGGCCTTTCACGAAATTCCGGCACCCATGCGGCAGGCGTCGTGATCTGTTCGAAGCCGGTTGATGAATTCGTCCCCATCCAGCTGACCCAGGATGGTTTCATCCAGACTCAATATGAAAAGGACCAGGTGGAACAGCTGGGGCTTCTGAAAATGGATTTGCTGGGTCTTAGAAACCTCACTGTTATTCATGATGCTCTGGAAATGATTCAATCAAATCAGGGCATCAATCTGGATATCAATAAAATTCCCAGCGTGGATAAAATGACCAGCGATATGCTCTGCAAAGGGGATACCATTGGCGTCTTTCAGTCTGAATCTGCCGGTTTCACATCCCTTCTTGTCCAGCTCCATCCGGACAGGTTTGAGGACCTGATCCCGATGGTGGCCCTCTATCGTCCGGGACCTTTGGGAAGCGGCATGGCGGAAGACTTTATCAAGAGAAAACATGGTGAAATTCCTGTGGAATATCCACATCCTTCCCTTGAACCCATTCTTAAAGAAACCTATGGGGTTATTCTGTATCAGGAACAGGTCATGCAGATTGCTTCCGTTATGGGCGGTTTCAATCTGGGGCAGGCCGATATGCTCCGCCGTGCCATGGGCCATAAGGAACCGGAAATCCTGCAGAAAAACAGGGATACCTTCGTCGAAGGAGCCCTGAAAAACGGGGTGGATGAAAAGACGGCAAACTATGTCTTTGACCTCATGGTTCACTTCGCGGGCTATGGTTTCAATAAATCCCATTCCGTGTGTTATGGTCTTATTGCCTGGCAGACAGCCTACCTCAAGGCTCATTACCGGCCGGAATTTATGGCAGCCATGATGACCTGTTACAATGGTGACCGGGATAAAGTCTCCCGTTATATTTCAGACACCCGTAAAGCAGGAGTAGAAATTGCGGCGCCTGATGTGAATCTTTCGGAAGCCTATTTTTCCGTTAAAGGAAATAAAATCCTTTTCGGTCTGGATGGCATTCAGAACGTAGGGGAAAATGCAGTGGAAAATATCATCGCTGCCCGCAGAAAGGGAGGACCATTTAAAAATCTTTCCGATTTCCTGGAAAGGGTGAGTGACCGGAGTATGAACAGCCGGGCCTGCGAAAGTCTCATTCGATGCGGAGCCCTGGATTCCATGGGGGCCAATCGCCAGCAGCTTCTCGCAGTCCTCCCGGAAGCCATCTCCGATGCCCAGTCCACAAAACAGGACAGGGAATCGGGGCAGATGTCTCTCTTTGGCGGCATGGAAACAGCAAGAACCATGGTTTATCCAGACCTTCCTGATATGCCGCAGAATGAAAAAATCGACTGGGAGAGAAAACTTCTGGGTTTTTACGTCAGCGGGCATCCCCTTGATGCTTTCAAGGCACAGATGACACGATGCATTCCTATCTATCAACTCCAGCAGGAGGCTATGAAGTTTGACGGAAAATTGGTGACCATTGGTGGAACCATTACCCGGGTAAAAAGCACGATGACGAAAAAGGGGGAGCCCATGGGTTATGTCTCCATTGAAGATTATGACGGAGACCTGGAATCCGTGGTTTTTCCGAGAACCTGGGAAAAAGCGAGACCCATTCTTGTGGAAGATATGCCCGTGTGTCTCAGGGGGCGGGTCCAGGCCAATGAAAGGGAAGTCAAAATCTTGGCCGATGATATCGTACCGCTCTCCAGTTTTCATCAGGCCGTAAGGCCCCCGGTTTCCTCTGTCCATCTCTATGTGGACGAACGCCATGAAAACGGAGCCGTATCCAGCGGTCTGTCAAGGATTCTCCAGAGATATCATGGAGAGACGCCGGTATTCCTTCATATCCAGAGCAGCAGGCAGGAAATACGGATGCTGCCCCAGTTCTATCTGGACTTTTCCGGGGAAGCGGAAGAAGCACTGAAAGGGCTTCTGGGAAATGCCAATGTGGAGGGAAGAAAGTAAGTCCCGCTGAGAGTCCCAAGTACTCTGTATGATCTTGTTTGAAGAGCAAAAATACGCTTGAAATAGAGCACGAACCGGGCAGTGATTGAAGACAGAAAGGTACCGGAAAGTGACTTATTCTTAATGGATAGGTGGAAATATTGCTCTGCCTTTGATCATCCGGAATAAAAATTTCCAGATGCTTTATTTTTAACAAAATTCTAATGATACAAATCGCGTTTTTTGCTACTATACCGGTGGAGCGAATGGAAGGGCCCCTGAAGAAATCCCCTGCAAACCGGTATGTACACAATCGATCGAGCCGGCGGAGGGATGGACGCAGATGATTTTCAAAAGCTCCAGCTAACCGCGCGGTGAAATTTTTTTCACTCTATTTTTACAAAAGAAATAAGTCCTCCTCAACCGAAAGG
>NZ_JAZASU010000044.1:0-13754 GCF_036343215.1 Dialister sp. | reverse complement strand
GTCTTACCGTCTAAAGGATTATTTTACGGAGGAACAATAATTCGTACACGCTTATCTTGATATTTTTGTACATTCTTAAGTTGAAAAAAATGTACATTCTTATCTTGACATTTACACTCCTGATGAGGCCTATATAAAAGGGCGGCACTATATGAATTGTGTGCCGCCACCGCCCCGAGTCCCGTTTCCCGAGTCCCGAACAATGCAAAGCTGCTGAAAATGGCTATTCATTCAAAGCTTTTATACTTTCAGCCCTTGATGGATGTTCGTGATTATCGATTCTCCGAATCGATTTTGCCCTTTCAGTCTGCTTCGCAGCCAGCTTCCCCGGGGGGAAGCCTTCCTGCTTACTGATTTCCTCATCTGTCCCAGGAATATTTCGTCAGTCAGCCTCATATGTCCTTGTGATGCAATGCTATATATCTGCGCGGCTTCATGAATTGTGCCGCGCCACCGCCCCGAGTCCCGTTTCCCGAGTCCCGGACGATTCAAAGTTTCGAAGACGGCTATTCATTCAAAGCTTTTATACTTTCAGCTCCTGATGGATGTTCGTGATTATCGATTCTCCGAATCGATTTTGCCCTTTCAGTCTGCTTCGCAGCCAGCTTCCCCGGGGGGAAGCCTTCCTGCTTACCGATTTCTTCATCATTCCCGAGGATGTTTCGTCAGTCAGCCTCATTTATGCCTTGTGATGCAATGCCATATATCTGCGCTGCTTCGTGAATTGTGCAGTACCATCAATCCTGATTCCCGATTTCCCGCACAAAAAGCCTCCCGGCCCGGATTGGGTCGAGAGGCTTTATTTCTACCAACTGACTGCTAACGGCTAAAGGCTGACTGCTAAAAGCTATTTCCCTTTCTTCAGTTCTTCCACTGCTTTCATGAGGAGTGCGATCTGTTCGTTCTGCTTTTCGAGCTGTTCTTTCTGCTGATCCATTTCTTCCTGCATTTGAGCGATTTTTGCTTTCTGGGCGGTGATTTCTTTAGCCATAGCGACGCGGGAATTGGTGACGTGGCTTCCCTGGCCCAGTTTTACGGAAATGCCGGCGTTCATCATATTTTCTCCTCCGCCAAAGCTTCCGCCTATGGAAATCATGGTGTCTTCATTGGGCCGGTAGAAGGCTCCGATGGCTGCGGCATTGGCATTTTTATAGTTGCCATAGCCGGCAGCGATGTCCCATTTGTCATCGGGGTCAAAGTCCATGGGATGAAGAGCTGCCAGAGCGGCAGATCCGGCTCCTACGCGATTGACGCGGTTTGAAAGTTTCGTAATGGCTCCGCTGGCAGCATTGGCCAGACCCTGAATCTGGCTGACATTGACGGCATCGGTGGGAGCCGATCCGGGAGCCACTCCATGAATCTGGTTTCCTCCCATGTCCACATGGTCTTTCGTGACAGAGGGGCCGCCTTTGATGGTAAGGCCTTTGTCATTGACGACGACATCAGAGCCGACTTTCACGCTTCCTCCGGTGATCACTGTATTTCCGCCAATTGTAAGGGATTTGGAAACCTCTGCCGTTTCTACGGAAATATCCTTTGCCAGGGATACTTTGTAGTTGGCACCCTTGCTGTCATCGCTGTCTTTTGTGACGGAAATATTCTTGTCCCCTGCTTCCACAGTGGTATGTTTGCCCGCTAATGTACAGACGTCTTCCAGTGCATTATAAACCGTATCTCCGTTGACAAGATTCGTATCTCCCGCTTTTACTTCGCCGGTGCCCAGCTTTTCTGCCCACGCTTCGGTGTCGATGTTCGATGCGTCCTTATTGGCTTTATTGGAAACATCGGCAGTCAGATTATCGGTTTTGGTCTGAAGATCGGAAATATTCGTGGTATTGGCAGAAATCTGATCCGCATTGGCTTTCACTTGTTTATCCAGGGCATTGAGGTTCTGTCCCGTGGTCTGGGCTGTCTTCACATAGGTACCATCAGTCGGACGGACTTCGGTGTAAATCGTTCCACCATTTACAAGGCCTGTATTATTTTGGACAATTGTACCGGTTCCAAGAGTGGTCTGCCATTTGCCGACATTGTCTCCCGTTACATTCGATGCATCTACATTGGCTTTTCCGTCAAGGGCTGTATTGGTGGTATTCGTGATTTCCGTCTTTGCCGCATCGATAGCATCATATACCGTTCCACCATTTACGATTCCGGCATTGTCTTTTGCAACTTGTCCATCCACAGTCACATTCACTGCATAGGTATCGATGTCACCTTCGGAGCCTTTTGTTACCGTCGTATGCTGGCCGTCGATCACTTTGATTGAGCCTTTTGCCAGATTCCTGATTACTGTCTGGCCTTCATTGGTAATATTGGAAAGGTTCTTCAGATTGGAAATATCGGTCTTGTTTGTTCCAATATCATCGGCATTGGTCTTGACCTGATTATCCAGGGCAGTCAGGTTTTCACCGGTTGTGCTGCTGGTATGAATATAGTTTCCATCCTGGCTCGGACGAACTTCAGTATAAACGGTTCCGCCCGTTACAAGACCGGTATTGCCGGAGGTTACTGTGCCATTTCCGAGGACGGTCTGCCATTTGCCTACATTTTCACCGGTTACGTTGGATGCATCCACATTGGCTTTTCCGTCAAGGACTGCATTGGTGGTATTCGTGATTTCCGTCTTTGCATTGTTAATAGCATTGTATACGGTATCGCCGGATACAATCTTTGTGTCCCCACTCTTGACTTCACCATTGGAGTTCACGTTTACGGTATAGGTATCGACTCCATCCACATCAGACTTCACAACTTCGGAATTATTTCCGCCCACTACATTTACAGCGCCTTTGGCCAGATTCCTGATCACGGTCTTACCATTGTCTGTGATATTTTCAAGATTGGTAAGTTTGGTGATATTTGTCTCGTTTGCACCAACTTTCTGATTCGTCGCATAAAGCTGGCTGCCATTTACTGCATCAGTGCTGTTTTCGCTCAGTTCGCCTGCTTTGACGTTGGTGATGGTGGTTCCGCCTTCACCACCAAGGGTTACTTTCGTCTTATCGACGGCTGTGCCATTCAGATCGTACTGTACGGCCCGGTCGGTCAGGGAATCCATGGCAGATTTGCTTGCCAGGCCTTTGATGGTAACGGTCTTTGCTGCTGCATCTGCATGCTTGCTGTCTTTGACTTCCAGTGCTACATTACCATTTTCATCGAGGGTGTAGCCATCTGCTTTAGCGGTCAGCTGGTAGTCCGTGAGATTTCCGGCTGCGCTGGAAATCTCTTCGTCTACGTATTTCTTGTTAGTTACATCATTTTCATTGGTTACGGTTGTAACGTTGTTAATGGAATTCCTGTTGATAACGATTCCACCTTCACCGCCAACTTTTACGGAATTGTTAACGGTTACATTATTACCGGTTATATTGGTGGATGTTACGGATGTGAGTCCGGTCAGGGTCTTTGCCAGTTTCACCTGGAGATCTCCATCGGTTCCTTTTACTACTCCGATATTTCCATCAGAGAGTTCTCCCGCTGCTCCGCCTTTGATAGTCAGCGTATCGCCCAGCTTTTTGTTCACTTTAGAATCCGCTGTATCACCTTCAAAGTACAGTCCTTTCTTTACTGTATCATTCAGGGTACCAATATCTTCGGTATTCTTAGTGATCTTGGTGGTATTTCCTTCAATGGCCGTCTTGTTGGAAGCAATATCTGCAATATTCTGATTGATCTTGCTGGCGTTTCCTTCAATGGCCGTCTTGTTAGAAGCAATATTGGCTGTATTGGTTTCAACTTTCTGGTTCGTCGCATAGAGCTGGCTGCCATTTACTGCATCAGTGCTGTTTTCGCTCAGTTCGCCTGCTTTGACGTTGGTGATGGTGGTTCCGCCTTCACCGGCCAGGGTTACTTTCGTCTTATCGACGACTGTGCCATTCAGATCGTACTGTACGGCCCGGTCGGTCAGGGAATCCAGGGCAGATTTGCTTGCCAGGCCTTTGATGGTAACGGTCTTTGCTGCTGCATCTGCATGCTTGCTGTCTTTGACTTCCAGTGCTACATTACCATTTTCATCGAGGGTGTAGCCGTCTGCTTTAGCAGTCAGCTGATAGTCCGTATCATTGGAAGTCACATTGGTAATCTTGCTGTCCACATAATTCTTGTTGACTGCAGAAGATCCATCAGAGGCATCAGTGAGATCGGTGAGACCGGAAATGGAGGTGATGCCGGAGAGGTTTTTGGCCAGCTTCACGCGAAGGCCGTCATTTTCAGTCACTACACCGATATTTCCATCGGTCAGATCCGTACCGCCGCCGGTGATGGAGAGGCGGTCGTTCAGGTTCTTTGTGAGTACATTCTGTTCTGCCCCGTTTCCATCGGCTGCCTTATAATCATCGCCGCTGTACTTCATGCCGTCATTCAGGGTGGCCAGTGTGTAGGTATCTGTGCCATTTCCATAGTAGCTGAAACGGTCAATTTCCCTGCCAGAAGCGTCGGCCTTTTTGTCTCCTCTTTCAAGGTACAGATGGTCTCGGAGCGATGCATTTCCCAAGGCCAGGTAGCCCGATTCCTGGGGATCAAGACCCAGAACGACCCTCGTACTTCCCAGAGTGCTTCCCGCAGCCGGAGCCGAATAGATACGCAGTCTGTTTCCTTCCAGATCCGAAGTATGACCGTCTCCGCTGACTACTTTCAGGGAGCCGTCATTTCCTTTACCCGTGGAGCCGAGGACTACGTTTTTATGGAGCCCGATAGAAATCCCGCTGTCCGAAGCGGCAGTGGAAATATTTCTGTCTCCCGTAATGGCCACGGAATCGCCCAGTTTCTTTACACCGGTAGTTCCCATATCTCCGGTAAAGGTGAGGCCGGAAGTTTCGACTTTATCAAGGGTTCCTTTCGCCTCTTCGCTGAGGTCTACGGTGTAGTTCCGCATATTTCCATCTTCATTGCTGCCATTGACGGTGATTTTCCCGCTGCTTCCCGCAGTCACTTTCGTACCGATGGCATTGACTTTGTATGTAAAGCGGCCATCGGTTTCGCTTTCTTCTACGGAAGCAATATTGGTGCCCTGAAGGACCTTCGTGCGGGAATTCCTGAGCTGATTCAGGTTTACTGCATCATTTTCGGTTTCCCCATTGGCCACGTTCATGATTTTCTGACTGTTCGCATTGATTCCGCTGCCCGTAATGTAGGTATGATTTCCCACCTGAAGGCCGGAACCGCTGATTTTCACGGAGGAATCGCCGTTCCCTGCGGTGACGCTGTTTACATTGAGATCATCTGCAGTGGCAATGGAAATCGTTTTTCCATTCTGGGTAAGGGAAATATTCTTCCCTGCATCCAGAGTGACCGTATCGCCGGGATGGATCATTTCTCCGCCGGGGGTGGAGGTTTTCAGTTTGAATCCGGTATTGTTGATGGCATCGGTCACGTTCTGCCCTGTCACATAGCCATCATTTCCAGAAAGGGACACTTTGCCATCGGTATTTCCCAAATTGGCTTTTGCCAGGGAAATATCATAGGTGGTGCCGTCGGAAAGGGAAGATGTGGAAGAAATATTGACGAATTTGTCATTGGAGGTGACTTTCGACCGGGAAGCTTTGAGCTGGGCTACATTGACAGCATCCGTATCGTTTGTACCGGCGGCAAGGCCTGTGAGCTGACGGGTGATATTTCCTTCCGTATTTCCTATGGAAACTGCGGCCCGGGTGGATTTCCAGGTGGAGGAATCGACCGTATTTCCCAAAGGATTATAGCCTGTGATACCGGAAGCCACATTGGTCTTTGATTCGGAGCCCAGAGCTACGGAGCCTGCTTTATCTGTAAGGGCTCCCGCACCAAGGGCAATGGAATTCACGCCATTGGCTTTGGTCGGATTTCTTGTGGTCTGGACGATATCATCCGAAGTGACTGCATTTCCTGATTCATCGGTCTGAGCGAGTTTCCCGCCGATGGCATAGGAGGAAGATCCTGATGCCTCAGAGCCGGAGCCGAGGGCCATGGAATACTGGCCGGATGCTTTTGCCTCAGATCCGATGGCATTTCCTTCCAGTCCGCTGGCATCCGCACCGGAACCGATACTGATGGCTCTGGTGGCCGCTCCATTCCCGCTTTTATCCGCCGAATAGCCTATGCGGATGGATTCGCTGCCCCAGGCATTGGTATTTGAACCGATGCCGATGGCATGATTTCCTCCTGCATAGGAAGAAGTGCCGATGGCAATGGAATCGCCGCCATTTCCGGAAATATTTCCTGCCACCGCATTTTTGCCGATGGCCACCGAACCATTCCGGAAAGCTGACGCTCCCACTCCGGCTGCCAGGGAATCCTCCCCTTTTGCCCCGTCATTTTTATAGTTGCTGCCTTCTGCCTGATTGGTGGAATTCACACTGTAATAATGGAAATCAGACCCGCCGGAAGAGCCGGCATTGATTTTCGTTTCCAGAGCTTTGAGCTGGGCCACATTGACTGCATCCGTATCGGCACTGCCGGCTGCTACATTGGTAATCTGGCGGCGGACATCTTCTTTCCCGTCCACTCCGCTCCGGCCTATGCTCAGAGCCCCGACTGTAGCTTTTGTGGCGTTGATGGAATCTGCATCCGCTCCGACCGGAACGTAGGGATGAATCGCTTCATTGGCATAGTCTGTACGATTGGCCACGGAATCAGCCCCCAGAGCAATGCCTTTTCCTGCCAAAGTATTGGCGCCGCTGCCGATAGCAACGCCGGAATCAATATTCGTTGCAGCCTGATAGCCGATGGCGATGGAACCGGTCCCGTTGGTGAGGGCCTTATTTCCTATGGAAATATCATTTTCCCCTTTGGCCAAAGCTTTTACGCCGGCGGCCAGGGCATTATTTCCTGTGGCTCCATCATTGGCGTAATTATTATTGCCCGCTTTGTCTGTATCATCCGTTGTTTTCACACTGTAATAATGGGTGGTGGCTTCTTTCAGCTGGGCTACATTGACGGCGTCCGTATCATTGGTACCGGCAGAAAGTCCGGAAATCTGTCTGGTCACTATATCCCCCAGGGTAGGTTTCACATTACCAATGGCAATCCCGCTGGCATTGGATTTCCAGGCTTCATCGGTTCTGGTCGTGTCGACGCTGCCGGTTATGACATTATAGCCATATTTCCCGCCCAGGTTATCTGCAATCGCGCCGCTTCCCAGAGCGACACCATTTTCATGTTTCGCCCAGGCCCCTTTTCCCAGAGCAATCGCATTTGAAATTGAACCGGAATAATTGTATTTACCGTCTTTGCCCTTCTTTCTGTTTTCTGCTACGTTACCGCCCATAGCTCCCAGGGAATTTGAACCGTATACCCGGGAGCCATTACCAAAGGCAACAGAATTATTTCCTCTCACATATGTTTTAAGCCCAAATGCAGTGGATTGCTCCCCATCCGCTTCCGTTCCATTGCCAAAAGCAGTGGAATTATTTCCCAGTGCTTTGGTGCTTTCCCCAAAAGCCAGTGCCTGAAGACCGGCCACACTGCCATCACCTCCTGCCTGAGTGCTTTTCCCGAAAGCAGTGCCATTCTCCGTATAGGTTTTCGTATCGGTACCCCAGGCAGAAGAATTTTTGCCTGCTGCTATATTTTCAGTACCCTGAATCGTTTCAGCAGCTGTATAGTTACTGCCTGCAATCATTGTCAGAAAAAGGACAAGACTGATTCCGGCAGCGATGCTCTTTCCCTTTTTGCCGCTGTTTTTTGTTATTTCGGAGACTGCCACGTACATATGACGGACGTCGCTCCATATGGTTTTATAGATGCGGTTCATACTACCCCTCCCATTGTAAAAAAAGAACCATCAGTTCCGATCTGCCGCCATACGGCGGCCTCCTCGAACTGGTGGTTCTGTCATCCATTGTCTCGGATCTTTCCATTTCGAGGCAACACTCCGTAAGATGAGTAAAATTTCTGAATCTATAAAATTGAATTTTTGGTTTAATTTCATTGTAGTCAGTGTAAAAAATGATGTCAATTATATAAATAAAGTTTTATTTCTATTATAAATTCTGCGAATTACACATTTTAATTATCTCCGTTTCGCATAAAAACAGGTTTGAAATAGAATACATATGAACTCTTCCGGGAGAAAACGGAGAGGCGAATCCGTTGGTTGAAGTGATCAGTGGCCGGTACATTTGGGCCCTCAAGACAGGGCCGAAGAGATTTCATTTTCGAACAATAAAAGCCCCATCTTCGATTCAAGATGGGGCTTCATGTATTGAGAACCGCGAACCCGGCAGTGACAACTTTCATAACGGTCAGGGATTCCGGAAGGATTCTCAACTCTATTTCCTGTTTTCAGGCAGCAAAAGCCACCCTCCTTTGAATGCATCGGCACATTCTCGGGGTCCCGGGATGCCCAGGCCATACGGATCAGCCGGCTGCATCACTTTTTACCCGGAAATGATGCAGGTCGGGAAATCGCAGGGGCACGGGCTGGTGGTTCGAGAAGAATGTCTGTATTTCGCCAGAGGGTGGCTTTCGTTTTTTCGTTTTTACTGTTTTGGAATGGGAAACGGTACCGTTGGAGCTCGGATATTCAGATGAAACCGCTTCCTCCCGCCTGCTTCAATTGATTGGCGCGCGCAGGTTTCCGGAGGAATCGATCTGGATCCGCAATCCTTACTCTGTATGTATAGTAGCAAAAAAGTCGATTTGTATCATTAGAATTTTATTAAACTTTTGAAATTCTCAGATCATCCGGCTGCTTCTTTGAAATTTACCGGAAATCCCGGACAGATTGCGCCGGGGTAATCAGCAGCGTCCCGTGTCCCCCTGCGGGTAAAAGAGCTGCATTTCGGACACGTCGGAGTGACTCGTCTCTCACATGTGTTACGTAATTACCGGATTTCATCTTCTACGTTACGTGCTTACCTTTCTCTTCATTTTCGACTTGCAGAATCGCACGCCCCTTCACCCTGTCGGGAGCTCCCGCTTATTTCCCACCGCCTGTCCTGACCACTATTTATTTCCACTGACTGATTTCTTACAAATCCTATATATAGCGTACATGTTTCAAAGTTATACTGAAGATAGTATAAAAAAGGAGTTGGATTTATGAGCAAAATATCGTATGATAAGGTTATAAAGAATAAGGAACTTCTGACCTATATCAGGCAGGGCAATGATGTGCTGGGTGCCCTGGGATATACGGATCATTCCATCGCCCACGTGTCGAAGGTAGCTGAGACCGCGGGGAGGATTCTGAAGAAACTGGGCTATGACGACCATTTGATTGAGCTGGCGAAGATTGCTGGTCTTATGCATGACATCGGAAACTGCGTAAACCGGACGGATCATTCACACTCCGGGGCGCTCATGGCCTTTTATCTTCTTCAGAAATGGAATGCGGATCCCGAGGATATCGCTATTATCATCACGGCTATCGGACAGCATGATGAGGCAACAGGGACAGCAGTTGACCCTGTTTCCGCAGCAGTCATTCTGGCAGACAAGTGTGATGTGCGAAGAAACCGGGTACGAAATCCTGTCATCAATACCTTTGACAAGCATGACAAGGTCAATTATGCTGCGGAGTCGTCAAAGCTTACCATCGATACGGAGAAGAAGACCATTATTCTGGATATCAAACTGGATGAATCCATCTGCACCATTATGGATTATTTTGAAATATTCCTGCAGCGCATGATCATGTGTAAACGGGCAGGCGAAGTGCTGGGTCTCCAGTTCAAGGCAAAGGCAAATGGGCACAAGATTTGCTGATTTCCTTAAAAAATTTCATAGAGGATGGTGGATGGAATGGTAAAAACCTATGTCATCGACACAAACGTACTGATTCAGGCACCGGATGCCCTCTTCTGCTTCGATGAGCATGAAAGGCTCCTGCCCCTGGTGGTGCTGGAGGAACTGGACGGCCTGAAAAAGGCAGACGGCGAACGAGGCGCCAATGCGCGGAAAGTCATCCGGACGCTGGAAAATCTCCGTCTCTCCGGGGATATCCTCTCCGGCGTGCCTCTGCCGGGAGGCGGGACCCTCCGCATCGAGACGAATTGTGTCCATGAACCTCTTCCTGAAAGTCTTCCGGAGGACAAGGCGGATAACCGGATTCTCAAAGTCTGCGTCCATGCACAGAAGGAAGGAAAGGATGTCATCCTCGTCACAAAGGATCTGGTGCTCCGGCTGAAGTCGGAAATGCTGGGCATCCCGGCAGAAGATTTCTCCAATGAACAGGTTTCCAGTGATTCGAGAAATTACCTGGGCCGCACCACCTGCTATATTCGCTCCGATGTATCCTCCGCTTTCCAGACCCAGGGCGTGTCTCTGGATCATGTATATATCACGGACGAGGAAGGAACTGTCCTCCCGCCGGACCTCACGGAAAATGAATTTGTCACTTTAAGAAATGACCTGAATCCCCAGGCCACCCAGCTGGGGCGGGTGGAAAAAGGACGCATCGTCCCCCTCACTTTTGCGGCCGCTTCTCCTTATGGAGTGAAACCGCACAATGTGGGCCAGGTTTTCATCCAGGAAGCCCTCATGATGAGTGCCCAGAGAGCTCCTCTGGTCATCGTAAAAGGGCCTGCCGGAACGGCAAAGACTTTCTATTCCCTCGCCGTGGGACTGGAAAAAGTGGTCAACAATATGCGGGGCGAATACAGAAAAATGCTCATCTGCCGGCCGAACGTGCAGTTTGATAAAGATATCGGCTTCCTGCCGGGCACGGAAGAAGAAAAGATTTCTCCCCTCATGCGGCCCATTATGGATAATCTGGAACAGCTCATGGACAGCGGGGAGGATAATTACCGGGATGAAATAATGCTGCAGGATACGATTCAGGAAATATTTGAACAGCATTACATCGAAATGGAAGCCATGAACTATCTCCGCGGCAGGTCTCTGGTAAATACATACCTCATCATCGATGAAGCCCAGAATATGACGCCGAACCAGGTACAGGGCATCATCACCCGCGCCGGACGGGGCACGAAAATCATCCTTCTCGGGGACCCCAAACAAATCGATAACGCCTTCCTCGATGAAAGGACAAACGGTCTCTCCTATGCGGCAGAAAAAATGAAGGGCTCTCCCCTCTGCTGGCAGATCACCCTCCTCAACTCCGAATGCGAACGGTCCGCTCTGGCACTGGATGCGATAGAACGGTTCTAACTTACGATGGGATTTTCAAATCATTATGAAAAACTGCAGGTAAAAAGTGATCAGTTATCAGTT
This sequence comes from Dialister sp., assembly GCF_036343215.1. Lineage (GTDB taxonomy): Bacteria > Bacillota > Negativicutes > Veillonellales > Dialisteraceae > Dialister. Next base: position 2,603 of record NZ_JAZASU010000044.1, on the reverse strand, counting down.
CTCAGTGAAGGCGGCGCCCCTTGCGGGGCGCTATTTTTTTATAGGGGAAATATGGGACAGCAGTATTTGAAAGGGAAAACTGAGTCTTTCAACAGCTTTTGTGTCGGGGATATCGGGAATCCCGGGGCTATCGGGAAACCCGGGGTGGTGGCGCCCTTTGGGCGCAGAATATATAGGCCTTCGGCATAAATATTCCCGATTTTTAAATAGAGAGAACCTGCCCCCGCCCGGTCTGCATCTTCTTATTCGATGATTTTCCTGTTTGAAATTTATAAAATCAATTTTATAAATTCTGCTATATTTATTATTTTATAAAATTCATTTAACAAATTTTCTTATTATGGTATACTATACCTGAAAAGGATGGTGAGAACTATGATTGAACGCAGACAGTATATGGAAACTTTGAAGCGATTGAAGGACAAGAATGTGATCAAAGTGATCACGGGGATTCGCCGCTGCGGGAAGTCTACGCTGCTCCTCCTTTTTGAGGAGTATCTCCGGGAGACGGGGACTTCGCCGGACCGGATCATTGCGGTGAATCTGGAGTCCGGGGATTTCCGACATCTCCTCACCGCGGATGCCCTCTATGAATACATCGAAAGCCGGATGGGAAAGGACCAGCCTTACTATGTATTTCTTGATGAAATCCAAAACGTCCCTGATTTCCAGCGAGTGGTGGACTGGCTCTATGCAAAGCCGAATGTGGATCTGTACATCACCGGATCCAATGCTTTCCTCCTTTCCGGCGAGCTGGCCACTCTGATTTCCGGCAGGTACATCGAGGTTCGGATGCTTCCCCTGTCCTTTGCTGAATATTGCTCCGCCTTTCCTGAAGAGCACAATACGCCGAAGCTTTATGCCCGCTATCTCCTGAACAGTTCCTTCCCTGGTGCTCTGGAATTCACGGATTCCAAAGATATCCGGGCTTATCTGGAAGGCATTTACAATACGATTCTTGTCAAGGACGTGGCTCTCCGTAAAAAGGTATCCGATATTTCCCAGCTTCAGAGTCTCATCGAGTTCATGTATGACAATATAGGAAATATCGCTTCCTCCACAAAAATCGCCAATACCCTGACTTCCATGGGCCGAAAAATTTCCGTCCCCACCGTGGAATCCTATATTTCCGCCCTCACAAGCAGTTTCATTCTTTACCGGGCCGAACGCTATGACGTAAAAGGCAAAGAACGGCTGAAGAACAGTGCGAAATACTATGCCGCCGACATGGGTCTCCGGTATTTCCTCCTGGGTTCAAAACAGAGTGACAGCGGTCATATCCTGGAAAATATCGTCTATCTGGAACTATTGCGCCGGGGCTATGAAGTCTATGTGGGCCGGGTAGGTCAGTCAGAAGTCGATTTCATCGTCCTCCGTGATGGCCTCACGACGTACATCCAGGTCTCCCAGTCCATTCTGGATACCCATACGCGAGACCGTGAACTGGCGCCGCTCCTTGCCATCCATGACCATAATCCCAAAATCATCCTTTCCATGGATTACCTTCCCATGGCATCCTACAACGGCATCTGGCAGGTCAATGTATACGACTGGCTGCTGGGAGAAAAATGATTTGTAAAATTCATTTTATAAAATCTTGGAAATAAGGAAATTCGTAAAATCCATTTAACAAATTTCCACGATAAAAAGACTGTGAATCTTTTTCATGATTCCACAGTCTTTTAAATTTGTATGACATACTAACGACTATGACTACATCCGCAGTTCTTCCTTCAGCGCTTTCTGGAGGACCTTTGAAAAATTAATATGCTTCGCTTTGGCAGCTTCGTCCAGCCATACGGGAATGGTCAGGGTCTTTTTCACCGATTTCTCAAAGTGATCCCGGGCATAGGATTTCACATCTACCGTGACCATATTCACAAATCCTTTATCATCATCGTCACAGTCAATCTCCTGCAGTACTTTCTTCGGATCGATAGAGCTCATGACGGAAGCTTTCGGAAAGGACTCATGATTTTCCAGAGAGGTGTAGAGATAACCCGCCAGACAGTCTACCGCCATGGCAAAAGCATCTTCCAGATTATCCCCCTGGGTGGCCGTATAGTCCAGATCAGGGAAAATCACGGTATAGGAGCCATCTTTATTTTCATAGAAACATGCGGGGTAAGCAGATAACATGTTCATCCCTCCTTCTTCAGCAATCCAGCCTGTCTTAAAATCGATTTTTCTGTTCTGATGTCCAAGTCCTTTGTATGAAATGGAATGGTTACCCGACCTCTTTTGGTTGGATGAACATAATGCCGATGTGAGCCACGTTGTGCTATGAGAACCCACCCATCAGATATTATAATTTTTTCCATTTGCTTTGGAGTCTTAGGCATCACTACACCTTCTTTCATCCTTAGTATATTCATTTTATACGTATAATGTCAATACGTGTAAAGCAAAAGACTGTGAATCATATTTCCATCATTTCACAGTCTTTTGAATTTGTATGACATACTAACTGCTGTTATGAAGTGACCGTTGTCAAGAGGTAATTTGCGACTTTTCAACGATTCACCCTTGGAGCCATGCATCGGTTCCTCCTTAATGACATCTGGGAAAGACCCTGGTCTACGGACTTACGGCATTTGGCCATT
>NZ_JAZASU010000043.1:0-14202 GCF_036343215.1 Dialister sp. | reverse complement strand
GTGGGTCTTGCCCCGGATCCGCCTTAAATTTTTGAGCGCTCAGCGGATCGGATGGGACTCGGCCCGAGGCCTCGCTCTTCTTGCTTTCACGGATATAGTAGCAAAAAACGCGATTTGTATCATTAGAAGTTTGTTAAACTTTTGCTGTTTATATAATGGAAACTTATATCTTCGAGGACTTTTGAATCGGGGATTGTCGGGAATATCGGGGATGGTCGGGATGATCGGGATGGTGGCGCCCTTTCGGGCGCAATTTTTTATATGGGCCGCTGGCTCTAACATACGAAGAAGATTGTTTCCATATAAAAAAGGGCGCCTTTATAACTTCAAGGCGCCCACCTTCGCGGACCACGATTGTACTCAGTCCAGGTGATATTTATGAATGATTTCCATAAGGCCTGCCAGCACTTCTTTTTCGCTGCCTGTATTGGAGAGGATTTCATCGGCTGCATCCCGGTAAAGTGCGATTCTTTCCTGATAGAGGTCATAGACTTTCTGCGGTCCTTCGGCTAAAAGGGGCCGGGTGCCCACTTCCACGTCGGAGACGATATCCTCCGGTTTCCGGTCTATGAAAAGGATGAGGCCGGAGTGATGGAGTCTTTCCACGTTTTGATTTCTTTTAACGACTCCTCCGCCGGTGGCTATGATGAGGTTCTGACAGGAGGAGAGGTCCTGAATTGTCCTTTCTTCTGCGTCACGGAAGGCTTTTTCGCTTTCGGCGAAGAAGCTTTTGATGGTCCGTTTTTCTTTATTTTCCAGGTATTCGTCGGCATCGATGAAGGTTCGGGCAAGGATTTCTGAGAGGGCTCTGCCGAAGGTGGTTTTGCCGCTTCCCGGCATGCCGATTAAGACGATATTTTTCATTTCATCATGTCCTTTGCGATTTTCGCTGCCACTTCCGGGGAAATTTCCCGGTCCATCCATATTTCTTCAGCTGCCATGGCCTGCATGACGAGCATGTACATGCCGTTTGATTTGTCTGCGTTTTTTGCGTCATGAAGAAGCTGTGTTTCTTCGGGATTGTAAATGATGTCGATGACTTTCGGGAAAGTTTCTGCCACTTCGGAGGAAATCGGGGATACTCCCACTTTCGGATACATGCCGACGGGGGTGGCATTGACGAGAAGGTATTTTTCGCCTGACCGGGTCAGGGAATCGTAGCCTTTGATTTCCACATTTCTTGCCTTTGCGAATTCAAGAAATTCTTCGTCCACTTTTCCGGGATGGCGGCTGATCACTGTGATACCTGAAGCTTTTTCATCGAAAAGGCACTGGATGACCGCTCTTGATGCGCCTCCGTGGCCCAGGACGATGACCGGTTTTCCTGAAACGTCTGCTCCGATCAGGGAAAGGGTCCGTTTGAAGCCGGTGTAGTCCGTATTGTAACCGATGAGTTTTCCTTTTTTCTTTGCAATCGTATTGACGGCGCCGATGGTTTCTGCTTCCGGAGAAAGTTCATCGAGGTAGGGAATGACGTCCACTTTATAAGGGATGGTGACATTCATGCCGTCGAAAGTTTTGAGGGCATGACGGAGTTCGGAATCGAAAACGGGCTTTGCTATTTCTTCCAGTTCGTAGGAGGAGTCGATATGTTCTATTTCAAAAAGTGTATGGTGAATCACGGGGGACAAACTGTGCCCCAGGACTTCACCCAGAAGTGCCAGTCTCATTCTTCCTCCTTATGAAAGCTCGGATAATTGCCAAGGATATGGAAATAGGTGCTCATGGACTGGAGGCCCCGGAGGGTCTGGGCATTGGCGGGATCTTCGAGCCGTCCCATGACATCGATGTGGAAGAAATATTCGAAAGGCCGTCCTTCCATGGGGCGGGATTCCAGATGGGTCATATTCATACCGCCATAGAAGAAATAGCCCAGCACATGGTACAGGGCGCCCGGTTCGTGGCGCACCGCCAGGACCAGGGTGATTTTGTCGGACTTTTCAGTGATTTCCATTTTCGGCCCGATGATGAAGAATCTCGTGTAGTTGCTGGAATTGAAAAAAATATTTTCCGCAATCACTTCGAGACCATAGAGACGGGCTGCGGTCTTCGAAGCCACAGCTGCCTGGTTTTTCTTCTTTTCTTCCGCCACTTTTTCCGCGCTCCGGGAGGTGGAAAAGTAGGGTTTCAGGGTCCAGTTCCTGTGTTTATTGAAAAAGGGCCGGCACTGGGCAAAGCCCTGGGGATGGGAGAAGACGGTATCGATGTCTTCCAGTTTCGTCCCCGGAAGGCCGAGCAGGTTATGCTCGATTTTGACAATCTGCTCTCCCACCACGGCACAATTGTAACGCCGGATCAGATCATAGACTTCGGTGATTCCGCCGGTAGAGGAGTTTTCGATGGGGACTACCCCATAATCGATATCTCCTTCTTTGACTGCCTGCATGACATCTTCAAAGAGGGGGAAATAGGATTCTTCCCTCGGTTGATTGCCAAACTGCTGCTCCATGGCTTCATAGGTGTAGGAGCCTTTGGCGCCATAGCAGCCCACCCGTAAAATTTTATCTTCCATAGGTTTCGCTCCTGTCGGTGAGAAGACTGTCTAAAATGACAAAGGCCGATGCCGCTTCAATGACCGGAATGGCTCTTGGAATAATGCAGGGATCGTGGCGGCCTCCGATAGACAAATCCGTATTTTCTCCTCTGGAAATATCCACGGTGTGCTGGCGTTTCCCAATGGAGGCTGTCGGTTTCACGGCAAGCCGGAAATTGACGGGGCTTCCGCCGGAAATACCGCCCAGGATTCCCCCATTGTGATTTGTCACCGTTTTCACGCAGCCTTCGTCATAAATCATTTCATCATTGGCTTCGGAGCCTTTGAATCCGGCAAATCCAAAACCTTCGCCAAATTCGATGCCTTTGACTGCCGGCACGGAAAACATCATGTGGGCCAGTTCACTTTCCAGGGAATCGAAGAAGGGATCTCCCAGGCCTGCGGGAAGGCCGCAGATCTGGCATTCCACGATACCGCCCACGGAGTCTCCTTCTTTCTGTGCGGAAAGGATGGCTTCCTCCATTTCTTTTCCTTTTTCTTCATCGAGAACGGGAAGTTTGGAAAGGGAAAGTTTCCTGAAAAGTTCTGCCCTTTCTCCCATGGGATGAAAAGGTCTGTCCTTGATGCCATGAATTTCGGCCGCATGGGCGCCGATATAAATGCCTTCCCCGGAGAGGACCTGTTTCGCCAGGGCTCCTGCAAAAGTCAGGGGCGCCGTGATCCGGCCTGAAAAATGGCCGCCTCCCCGGTAATCATTAAAGCCCCCGTATTTCACATGGCCCGTATAGTCCGCGTGGCCCGGGCGCATTTTCACTTTCAGTTCGCTGTAATCTTTGGAATGCTGGTTGGTATTCCGTATTTCCATGGCCAGAGCCGTCCCGGTCGTATGGTCATTGAAATAGCCCGAAAGGATTTCAAAAGCATCCTTTTCTTTTCGCGGTGTGGCGAGATTCGAGCTTCCCGGAGCGCGGCGTGCCATTTCGCGGCGGATTTCTTCCCAGTCAAAGGAAAGTCCCGCCGGCAGTCCGTCAATCACGCAGCCAATCGCCGGGCCATGGGATTCGCCGAAAATGGCCACTTTCAGGGTCCGTCCAAAAATATCACTCATAGGAGTTTCCCTCCTGCTTTCTTAAAATCATCCCAGAAGCGGGGGTAGGATTTCTTCACGCTTTCCGCCCCTTCGATGGTGAGGTTTCCTTCGATTTTTGGAGAAATGGCGGCAAGAGCCATGGCAATCCGGTGGTCATTCCAGGAGGAAACGGTGCCGCCGCGCAGGGATTTTTTCCCTTCGATGATGAGGCCGTCCGGTTTTTCTTTGATATCCGCCCCCAGTTTTGAAAGTTCCACAGCCATGGCATGGAGACGGTCACATTCTTTGAGCCGCACCCGTTCACCATGAATGATTTCCGTCCGCCCTTCGCTGACCGAAGCCAGAGCGGCAATGGCAGGGACTAAATCGGGAATATTTTCCGCATCCATGATGGTTCCGCGAGTTTTTGAAGTTTCAGCGATGATATTTCCATCTTTGGAAATAGAACCGCCCATGGATTCCAGAATGGAAAGAATCGCTTGATCCCCCTGGAGAGAGGTCTCAGAAAGGCCGGTCAAAGTCATTTTCCCGCCGGCAAGGCCGCTTACCAGCCAGAAGGCAGCCTGGGAATAGTCCCCTTCCACCGGGAAATGGCCGGTCCTATAATGCTGGCCCCCGGGGATTTCATAAAGGCCGGAAGCTTTTTTGTGGATGGTAATCCCGTGGCGGGAAAGGGTGTCCAGGGTCATTTCCACGTAGCTTTCCGATTCCAGTTTCGTGGTACTTTTCAGGACCGAATCTCCCTCTGCCAGAGGAAGGGCAAAGAGAAGGCCCGTGAAAAACTGGGAAGAAACGTTTCCGGGAAGTTCATAGAGACCGGCAGGGAGTTTCCCTTCTACTTCCAGCGGGAGTCCCCCTTCGGTTTTATAGGAAATATGCTTTTCGTCGAAAATTTCGTAGTATGGCGTGAGAGGTCTTTCAGAGAGCCTGCCCCGGCCTGTGTAAATGACGTGATTTTCTGACAGAAGGCCCAGAGGAATGAGGAAACGGAGGGTGGAGCCCGATTCACCGGCATCGGCTTTGAGGATTTCCTGCTGCTTTTTGAGTCCCCCGTCAATCGTAAGGGCGAGACCATCTTCTCTTTCCTCTTTCCTGATTTCTGCGCCAAAGAGGGACAGAATCCGTACGGTGGCTTCGATATCCTGGGACCAGGTGACTCCGGTCACTTTTGTTTCTCCATCGGCTAAAGCGGCTGCAATCAGTTCCCGATGGGTCATGCTTTTCGAAGAAGGAATGCGGAGGGTCCCTGTGAGTGGTTTTGGTTCAATGGTAATATCCATAATCAGTCCTGCCCGGTGACAATGTACTTCTTAAGTTCATCCGTGGAAATAGTAAGAAGCTTCGATTTCCCGATTTTTTCCAGAAGCACCAGGGTCATCTTTTTGCCCCGGCGCTTTTTATCGTGCATGATTTCCGGAATCAGTTCGTGGGCCGGAATGCCGATGGAGGTGGGAAGGGAAAGTTTTTTCAGGACCTTCAGAATCCTTTCAGCCGTTCCTTTTTCCGTGATGCCCAGTTTTTCAGACTGCGCCGTGATAAGACTCATTCCGATGGCTACCCCTTCGCCATGGGTATAGGTTCCATAATTGAAATACCGTTCCACTCCATGTCCGATGGTGTGCCCGAAATTCAGGACCTGCCGTCCGCCGTTATCAAACTGGTCTTCTTCCACCACTCTGGCTTTCTGGAGCACGCAGTGAAGGATGATTTCTTCGATATGAGCTTTCAAATCTTCCCGATCTTTCAGGTTTTCGAAGATTTCAAAGAGCTCAGCATCCCCGATGCAGCCGTATTTCACAGCTTCTGCCAGGCCGTCATGGACATAGCGGGTGGGGAGCGTTTCGAGAAGGTCCGGGTCGATGAAAACTCCTTTGGGCTGGTAAAAGGCACCAGCCAGATTTTTTCCGCCCGGCAGGTCCACCGCCACTTTGCCTCCTACGGAAGAATCAATCTGGGCCAGGATGGAAGTCGGAATCTGGTAGAAAGGAATTCCTCTCATATAGGCGGAAGCCGCAAAACCGCCCAGATCTCCCGGGACTCCGCCGGAAAGGGTGACCAGCACATCACTCCGGGACATATCGAATTCGGCAAGGGCATTCAGGACATTTCCGAAAGTGCCCAGATTCTTGCTTTCCTCGCCGGCAGGGAAGGAAATAATACGCACTTCGAAGCCCGATTTTTCCAGAATCTTTTTGAAGCGGGCTCCATAAAGGGGAGAGACATTGTCATCGGTGATGACGGCCACTTTTTCTGCCTTTGGCGTGATGGACCGGATTTTTTCTCCCACTTCATCCAGAAGTCCCCGCCGGATTTCGATTTCATAGGAATCTTCACCCAGATTGACTTTAACCGTTGCCATTCTTCATTGCCCTCTTTCTTTGACCAGCTTTGTCTAAAAATGCTTCTATTCTTTCTCCGTCTTTCTCATCCAGAGCCTCGCGGATTTCCGAAAGGGCCGATGAGAAACGGTCGATTTCATCCAGTAATTTTTCCCGGTTCGCCAGGAAAAGTTCCCGCCAGAGCCAGGCATTGATATCCGCAATCCGGGTCATATCACGGAAGGACCCGCCGGTGAAATACTTCGTATTTCCATGGAAAGAATCACTATTGATCAGCGCAGTCGCCAGGACATGGGTCAGATCGGACGTATAAGCGATAGCCCGGTCATGTTCTTCCGCACTGACAATGGCCACATGACTGCAGCCCAGGGCATAGGCCATATTTTCAATGAGCTTCAGGTGCTCTTCTGTATTTCCTTCCTCCGGAATCAGGATGTAATTGGCATTTTGAAATATGCCGCCGTCTGACTGGAAAAGGCCCGCCCCTTCCCTTCCGCACATGGGATGGCCCGAAACGAAATCCAGGTCCTTTCTGATAAAGGTGCGGATGCGGCGGGAAAAGTCTTTCTTCACCCCCGCAATATCTGTAAGAACGGCCCCTTCTTTAAAAAGGTCCAGATGGTCCCGGATAAAGGCAAGCGTCGCTTCCGCAGGCGTGCAGAAAATGACGATATCCGCCTTTTTCAGGTCTCCTTCTTCGATGGAATCCACGAGATGAAGATTTTTCGCCGTCTCTGCCACCGATTTCGTACGGTTCAGACCGATGACATGGCAGCCCAGGGCATGGAACCGATGAGCAAAAGAACCTCCCATCAGTCCCAGCCCGACTATGGCGATGGTTTGATCGGTAAAGTGAGTATTGCTGTCCATAATCGTTATCCTTATATATGTATATATTATATAATGGCTGCTTCGCAAGAAGAAATCGGATTGGGTATTTCGGATTTGGAATTTCGGGAAGGATATGGTTCGCTTCGCGAACCAATCATATATCGGCCCTGCGGGCCTTAGGCCTTTGCCCCAGAGAGAAAAGGAAAAATCTTCAGCTCCATTGACAGGTATTGCGCCTGTGCAGAGTCCCCATTCATATTTGTGCCGCATCAACGGCACACCTTCCCGCAATCCGCAATCCCAAATCCGCAATCCGATTTTTCAAAGTCAGGCGTAAGCGCAGTTTCCTTCCTGTTCTCAGATTTCCCGACCAACAATAGGAGCCAGCTGTTTCAGGCGGCCCATAAGGTGATCGAAGGTTTCCGGGGTAATGGATTCGGCCCCGTCACACCAGGCGTGTTCCGGATCGTTATGAACTTCACACATGATTCCATCGGCTCCGGCAGCAATGGCAGCCATAGCCATGGATTCTACCATCCAGCGGCGTCCTGTCGCATGGCTTGGATCTACAATGACCGGAAGATGGCTCATTCTTTTGACAGCAGCTACAGCAGAAAGGTCCAGTGTATTTCTGGTCGCTTTTTCGAAGGTACGGATGCCTCTTTCGCAGAGGATCACATTATGATTTCCTTCGGACATGATGTATTCGGCGCTCATGAGCCATTCTTCGATGGTGGCAGACATGCCGCGTTTCAAAAGGACCGGCACATTGAGACGGCCCACGGCTTTCAGAAGGTCGAAATTCTGCATATTTCTCGCGCCAATCTGGATGAGGTCCACTTTCTTTTCCAGGAAGGTCCCGATTTTATCGGCACTCATCAGCTCGGTAACTACAGGAAGGTCTACATTTCTGGCAGCGGAAATGAGCATATCCAGTCCTTTTTCACCAAGGCCCTGGAAGGAGTAGGGGGAAGTTCTCGGTTTGAAAGCGCCGCCGCGAAGCATGGATGCTCCCGAAGCTTTGACGGATTTGGAAATAATGGCCATCTGCTCGGGAGTTTCAATGGAACAGGGTCCTGCCATGACCACCAGTTTCTTTCCGCCTACTTTGACTCCGCCTACATCAATCACGGAATCCTGAGGATGGAAGGCGCGGCTCGCCCGTTTGTAAGGCTCCTGCACACGCATGACCTTGTCCACCCATTCATTGGAGAGGAAATCCCTCTCATCCAGCCCTGATGTATCCCCTACAAGGCCAAGCACCACTTTGCTGGAACCTTTGGAACGGTCTACCTGGAAACCTTTCTCCTTCAGTTCCGCTTCCAGATTTTCGATTTCAATGAGCGGTGCATTCTGTTTCATAACAATAATCATAATAGTCCTCCTCTGCCTTCCGGCTTCTGCTTTTACTTTTCCCTCACGGCCAGTTTCTATTTCTACAATTCTGCAATGGCCATGCTGAATCCAGGGAAAAGCAATGAAATCTCCTTCTAATCTCTAAAAAAATAAGGACAGGCTCGCCGGAGTCTGTCCTTTTTAGAATCCTTACTTAGAAAGATTCCGAGACCCGGCAGCGCACGTCAAAATAACCATAGCCATAATAGCTATAGGTAAAGGCTGCGTATGCTTTTACAAAAGCTGCCTGTCTCATGATAGTCTTTCCTTTCCTTAGAAGTTATACTCAGTATAGCCACCTGTGCGGGAATTTGTCAAGAGTCATTCCTGATAATCGTGATCCGTGGCCCGTGATCCGTGGAGCGCGCAGGTTGGCGCCTTGAAATTTATATGGGCGCCCTTTTTATATTTTATTTTTCGTCTTCCATAGCTTCTAATCGAGAATATCGAGTCTCATTTGAGGAAAACCGGAAAGTGGAGATAAAAAATAAGGCCAATAGATCTTAAAAGTATGGTATAATGGTCATAGAAAAGAGGCAGCCGATTCATTCCGTGGCCGCGGAATGGCTTCCTCTGTTCTCGATTGAAGTTGAAGAGAGCCTCCTAAGCCTTTGGAAGGCTTTTTTCAATGCCTGAAACGAATTACTTGTTTCTCATGATGTATGCTATCAGCGAACCGAATGCAATCATCAGTGATAAAGCTTCGTAAATGCTCATAGCATCACCCCCTTACGGGAGAGAAAAAGCCTGATCGACTGCCTCGGGAAAATTATACTATATGTTCGGGGAATAATCTATCGGATTTTCAAGTTAAAGCTTTTCCCTTTTTCTATTCTGATATAAAAACATGCTTTTCTGACCATAAAAAGCAAAACGACTACAAAAATGTGATTTTGAAAATGATTTTTTGAACTGTTGCAAAATTTGCAATAGTTGACTTTCCTTAAACCAAATTGCTCAAATCATTTCTCGTCTCGGGTGAAGTGAGGTATACATGAAAGGTAACTCCATAAACGAATTTATAAATGATATCCTGAATATGAGCGGGCCGGAGAAGGAATTTGTATTCAGAAATAAATTTTATTTTCTGGAGGCCCTGGCTACTGAAGGAACCCATTCACTTGATTTGCATATGGATGAATATGACAATACGAACCCAAAAGATAAAATTTATCTGACCACCTGGCACTTCCGGGGAAATACACAAAGGGAATGCCTGGAAAAATTTGAGCATGCCCCTCTCTTTAACGGAATGACCATTGATCAGGCAGAACGGGAAATAGAAGTCCTTTTCGGATAAGTCTCCCTTTGGGGAAATATAAAAGCAGTCGGTTTCACATAGCAGTGAAACCGGCTGCTTTTTACTTTAGAGAATTTATTCTTCTCCGGCCTTGAAGTTATAGACCGGTTTCATGATTTCCAATACTTCTGCCGTTTCGTCCAGCACGGAGAGGATGTCGTCCATGGATTTATAGGCCATAGGCGCCTCATCGAGGGTTCCCTGATTGACGGAAGTGGTATAGATGCCTTCCATTTCTTTTTGATATTCTTCTACCGTCAGAGTTTTCTTTGCCTGCATTCTGGACATGAGGCGTCCGGCTCCGTGAGGCGCGGAGTTGTTCCATTCGGGATTGCCTTTGCCTATGGCAAGGATACTGCCATCTCTCATATTGATGGGGATGAGCACTTTTTCTCCCCGATGGGCAGCGATAGCCCCTTTTCGGAGAATCCGTTCATCCACATCGATATAGTTATGAATGGTATGAAAAGCCTCCCCTGCGATGAGACCAGTCTTTTCGAGGAGGACTTTGGCCATGGTTTCCCTGTTCAGTCTGGCAAAAAGCTGGCAGATAGCCACATCGTGAAGGTACATGTCCAGATATTTCCCGGATAGATAGCAGAGATCTTCCGGGATGTCCACCTTTTTCTCCTCTGCGCGGAGAGCCTGAATCTCACGCTGGATGTCCTTTTCCCATCCTTCCGCCTTGCATCTGGCAATGATTTCTCCCATTTTTTCCTTGAAAAGTCCCTGACGGGCAATGAGTTCCACAGCTTTTCTCTGATAGAGCTCCGCCACCTGCTTTCCCAGATTGCGGCTGCCGGAGTGAATCACAAGGACATGGCCGCCCTTTTTCTTTTCTTCGATTTCAATGAAATGATTGCCCCCACCCAAGGTTCCCAGACTGCAGCCGATGCGATCTATTTTTCTAAGCTTTTCATAACAGAAAAGCCGGGTTAAATCAAAATCCATCTGCTTTTCGTCCCACACATTAAAGCCGGAAGGCACAAAGTGAGCCGCTTCATCAAATTTTCCATAATCTATAAGCTGGTTTCCCAGATCTACCGTATACATGCCGCAGCCCAGGTCTACACCTACAATGTTTGGTACAGCTTTATCAATGATGGTCATCGTAGTTCCGATGGTGCAGCCCTTTCCGAAATGTACGTCCGGCATGATGCGGACCCGGCTTCCCCGGGTCACTTCATACGAGCACATGCGCTGAATCTGTTCCCTGGCTTTCGGGTCTATCGTTTTTGCATAGGAAATGGCCGTCGTTACGGTCCCTTTGATTTCTTCCATGAAGTTCACCTCTTTGCTATTTCTAATAATACTATATTACTGACAATGAAACTACTAACTGTAAAAACTTGTAAACTTTCCGGATGTGAAGATTTTACCATTCGCTGCATTTCTGAAAAATATTTATTCTAAGAAACTGCTTCTTCCAAAATGGTATAATACAGAAAAGGAAGGAGTGCAATGCGTGAAATCAGTGAATTTTTCGGAATTCATATCACGATTAATTACAGCGACCACAATCCGCCGCATATTCATGCGGCTTATGGCGGATATCGTGCGTTGATTGATATACAGAATCAGGTCGCATTTAAAGGTTTCCTTCCGGGAAAGCAATTAAAACTCGTCCTGGCCTGGTGCGTCCTGCATGAGGCGGAATTGATGGAGAACTGGAATCTCGTCCGTTCCGGACAAAAGCCAAGAAAGATTTCTCCACTGGTAAAGGGGTGAATAGTATGATTTCCGAATACATTCCCCAGGTCGTACAGGTCCTTGCGGGGAAGGAATACCAGGTATATGCCTGGTTCGATGATGGCAGTGTCCATCTCTATGATATGTCCCCCCTGCTGAAACCGGGCACTGTATTTGAGCCGCTGCTCGATAAAGTCCTGTTCCGCAAATCACTGACCGTCATGAACGATACATTGGCTTTTGATCTTACCGGAAACCGCGATCCCTATGATGTCATAGATATAGCGCCGGAAGAAATATACAGTGCAAAAGCTGTAAAAGATCCCCTTGAGGGTATTGCATGAAGCAAAATAAATTTCTCTTCTCGCCAGAAATAAATCACTAAAAGAGGCAAACTTTGCAGAATCAAAGTTTACCTCTTTTTCTATTCATTATCTGCATATAAAAATGGCGCCCCTTATTTCCAAAAGGGCGCCACCTTCACGGAACACGGATCACGGGCCACGGACCACGAACAGCTCATGTGCCTCTAACCGAAGTCACGCAAAATGTCACAAATACTCCGACACATCTTTCTTTCCCACCATGACAGCCGGAACTAGTCCTGCGATCATTCCTATAATCGTAATGACCGGAATGATGAGGAATCCCCGCCAGTCGGGAGTGGTCACCATAGTAATGGCTGCTCCGCCGGAAACAGCTTTGGCTGCTCCCAGAGTGGCTCCGTAGGCACAAAGCCAGCCGACCAGGCTTCCTGCGAAGAGGAGCATGCCTTCTTCGGCGAGAAGGAGTTTCCGGATATCTCCCTTTCCTGCGCCCAGGGCTTCGAGGAGTGCGAGTTCTTTCATTCGTCCCAGGCCGCTCCAGTACATGACGAGGAGGGTAATTAAGAGGGATATGCCCAGCATGGAGGAAATCAGGATTTTCCAGAAATTCTTTGTCTGGCCCACCATGGCATAGAGGGAAATGACGGATTGGGAGGGGAAGACCATCTGGACTTCTTTATTTCTCTGGTATTCGGAGAGGAGCTGCATGGCTTCTTTGTAGCCTTTCGGGACTACGAGAAGGGTGGTGACCTGACGGTCGGAAGGATTTACACTCTCTCCTCCATGGGCTTCCCAGACGTCTTCCATGGAAATAAAGATGGCCGTATCATAGGGGCCGCCGGTGGGTTTCAGAATCCCTGTCACTTGGAAGGGATGTTTGTGTTCATGGCCTTTCGATGCGGTGCCGTGGATGGATTTGAAAGTATCCCCCACTTTGAGTCCCGTGAGGCGGGCGGTTTCGCTTCCGATGACTGCTTCTCCGTCTGCCGCAAAGATTTTGCCCTCAGAAAGGGAAAGCCAGGGATCTTCTTTTTTGTTGGGGCGGTATTCGAAGAGGGATGGATCCGTGCCGGCAATGCGGAAACCCCGATAGTTATCCCCAAAGCCCAGGGGATAGACGGCCTGGACTTTACCGGAAGCTTCCAGTTTTTCTTTTTCGCTCCATTTAATATTTCCCAAAGGACGGTCCCGGAGGAAGACCGTATTCAGCACCAGCTGGTAGGCCGAGCCTTTGTCACCCACAAGAATCGGGAATGGACTTACGGCCCGGTTAATGCCTTCATAGAGCCCTCCCGTCACCTGCAGGATAAAAACAGGAACTGCTGCAGTCAAAACGATGAGCAGAAAGAGCAGGAACTGCCGGAGAGGCCTTCTCACAAGGGAAAGGAAAGCGAGTTTAATCATAAGAAGCCTCCTTCCTGCATGTCGTAGCGTTTGGGAAACAGACTCATCACATGGGTATCATGGGTGGCGCAGAGGAGGTAGCAGCCCGTCCCTTTCTGATAATCCAGAAGAATCTGCATCAGTTTTTCCCCGTTTTCCCGGTCCAAAGCGGCCGTCGGTTCATCGGCAAGAAGGAGGGATGGTTTTCTCACGATGGCCCGGAGGAAGGAAACTCTCTGCTGCTGGCCGCCCGAAAGGGTCTCGGGATAGCGGTCTTCGAGGCCTTTGAGATTCACTTCTTCCAGAAGGTTTGAAATTTCCTCATCTGTGGCTTTTTCGCCTGCAAAGGAGGCGGAAAGGCGGATATTTTCAGAAACGGTCAGATAGGGCAGAAGGAGTGGCTTCTGAAAGACATAGCCCACTTCCTTCGCCCGGAAGGTGCAGCGCTTTTCTTTCGGAAGGGATGTGAGGACTTCTTTCCCTATCCGGATTTCTCCTGTCGTGGGCGTGAGTAATCCGGAAAGGCAGTGAAGAAAGGTGGTCTTCCCCGTGCCGGAAGGACCCGTAATACAGGTGAGCCCCCGGTCTTCCAGGGTAAAAGAAGGAACCTTCAGGGCTGTCAGAGTAGATCCCCTGCCATCGGGAAATTTCACGGTGAGATCAGTGATTTGAATCATATCTTTTCCTTTCTTGATGACTTATATGTGAAAGGATAACTACAGGATGAATGGCTTTCAGGTATCGGATTGGGGATTGCGGATTTGGGATTTCGGGAAGGTGGCGCCCTACGGGCGCAGTTTTTAGATTTTGCCTTCGGCTCTCATCTGCATCAGGGGAGATTGTTCACAATTGTGAAAGGGGAACTGCAGGCGGAATGACTTTTGTTTCGGGGTTGTCGGGAATTCCGGGGATGATTCGGGATTGTCGGGATGGTGGCGCCCTTCGGACGCAGTTTTTGATTTTGCCTTCGGCCCTCATCTGCACCGGGAAAAATTTTCCTCATTTGTGCAGTTCCCCCTCACCCGTCGCGGGAGCTCCCGGGGATGAGTTTACCTTCAAGCCCAATTTCGATTTGTTCGATAGTACAACCCCTCAGTCACTTCGTGACAGCTCCCCAACTTGGGGAGCCTTTACCGTTTGCATGCCAGGGATTTTTGACATATATCCCATGTGCCTTTTGGCATTTAGCCTCATATGTGCTAACGAAGCGGATGACTAACTGCTGTTATGAAGTGACCGTTGTCAAGAGGTAATTTGCGACTTTTCAACGATTCACCCTTGGAGCCATGCATCGGTTCCTCCTTAATGACATCTGGGAAAGACCCTGGTCTACGGACTTACGGCATTTGGCCATT
>NZ_JAZASU010000042.1:0-14474 GCF_036343215.1 Dialister sp. | reverse complement strand
AGTAAGGTGCCGGGGTGGCTGATTGGTCGGATATTTCCATGACCTTTCGGTTGAGGAGGACTTATTTCTTTTGTAAAAATGAAGTGAAAAAATTTTCACCGCGCGGTAATTGGAGTTTCTGAAAATCATCTGAATCCATCCCTCCGCCGGCTCGATCGATTGTGTACATCCGGGTGATGAGGGATTTCTTCAGGGGCCCTTTCATTCGCTCCACTGGTATAGTAGCAAAAAACGCGATTTGTATCATTAGAAGTTTATTAAACTTTTGCGATTTTACAATGATTTTTGGGGTAACTTATATCTTCGAAGACTTTTGAATCGGGAATTGCCGGGAATCTCGGGGATGATCGGGGATCTCGGAGCGGTGGCGGGCATAAAAATCAGGAAGCCCGCCATTTTATATTTCTTTTTTAGTCTCGACTCCTTCATGAAGAGGAAAGCTAAATTATAACTCTGCGGCGCCTTCTACTGTTGCGCCGCACCTTCCCGATATTCCCGGGATTCCCGAAACGAATCCCGATAATCCCGTTACATAAGTTTCTATAACAGAGAGCTTCCTTTCCACCTTATTTGCTTGTCACTTTTATGTAGATTTCCATGCTATAATATAGGTAACCGGTCGATTGAAAGGAGCGTGAGCCATATGTGTGATACAGCTGAATTCCATCAGATTCTACAGCAGATCGTCTCGATATATAAGAAGGTCTATGGCAAGTCCATCGTTCAGATCATACTGTATGGTTCCTTTGCCCGTGGTGATCATACGGACGATTCGGATATTGATATCGCTGCCATCGTTCATGGCGAGCGGGCGGATTTGCAGGAAAAATTGAAAGAAGTCTGGGACTTTTCTTCAGATCTGGAAATCGACTATGGCATCATCATTTCTCCGACCGTCATTCCCTATGAGGAATATGTGAAATTCAAAGATGATCTGCCCTATTATCGGAATATAGAACGAGAAGGGGTGAATGTCTCTTCTCTGGCAGGATAGAATCCCTTTTCAAAGGGAGTTTTTTTATTTCTGACGATGTAAGAAGTGGTAAGTGAAGGTGTTGCCGCTGATGAGGCAATGTTTTGATATGAGAGAATGTGAACGGTTGAATGCTGATTCCTATGAAGATGGGGATTTTACGATGTATACTTGCCATCTATTTTTTTATTTCGTAAAATATATATAGAAAAAACACGATAGTTGTCGATGGAGGTTTCTATGGACTACAACGAGGAAGAACTTCTGAGTCATCAGAATCCTGCTTATGATCAGGCAGCGAAAATGTTTCTTTCTAAAAAGAAGATGCTTGCCTGGATTCTGAAACGGGTAGTCGTCGAGTACAAAGATGTCTCCCTGAAGGATATCGAGGAAACCTATATCGAAGGCGAACCGCAGGTCAGCGTGGTTCCTGTCAATCCGGACCATCCCGTGCCGCAGAGCATCAAAGGAAGCAGGAATGAGGACAGCAGCCCTACGGAAGGCAAAATCGTCTTTGACATCCTTTTCCATGCCAGGGCACCGGTATCAGGAGAACTGATTACGCTTATCATCAATATTGAAGCGCAGAAACAGTACCCTGACAAGTACCCGCTTATCAAACGTGGTGTCTACTATGCCTGCCGGGCTCTATCCTCTGAAAAGGAAAGAGAATTCACCGGCATCGACTATGGTAGTATCTGTAAAGTTTACTCCATCTGGCTCTGTATGGAACCGCCGGCAGGAGAAGATAGCTCCATTAACAGCTATTTCCTCATGGAAAAACAGCTGCATGGAAGCCACATGGAGGATCCCCTGCTTTACGATTTGATTAATATCACCACTATTTATCTGGGAAAATCAGATGATGGGGATAGACTTATTTCATTATTGAGACTATTATTTAAAGAGGAAATCAGTGCCGCTGATAAGAAAGAGCGGCTTTTGGAAGATTATGACCTGAATCTCACTGACGATATGAGAGAGGAGCTGAGCATCATGTGCAATCTGAGCGAAGGAATATACGAAAGAGCCTACAGGAAAGGCGCTATAGAGGAAAGGGCAAAAATAAACATTGAGCACGTTTTGAAGTTATTGAAAAATGGTGTCTCCGTTTCCATAATTTCTGATACTGTGGACATTTCAGCTGACGAAGTAAAAAGGATAGCGGATCAGTACCACATTTCCCTTCTACATTAATCAGCAGGCTGAATCGGAGCTGAGCCTCATGTGCAACCTGAGTAAAGGGATTTATGAAAGAGCTGCGGTCCCAGAGCGGGAAAAATTGTGCTTAAACTTTTGGAAAATGGTATTAAGCTGTCAATAATAGCCGGCTCCAGCGGCCTTGCGACAGGACGAATTGAACAGATCGCTCGTAAAAATCATCTTTCCATTGTATATTAATCAAATGAAATAAATAGAAAACCACGGAGCGCCATCCGTGGTTTTTACTATTTATGAATTTGTACGAATGAATTCAGGGAAGAGTGGTGATGTGAATCCTGCGTGGGATGGCTTCTATTTCTTCATGATGTCCAGGGCATGTGAAATCCTGACAGCAGAGTCCATCTTCCGGGAGGACGGTGATCGTTTTGCCTGTGCCTCTGACAGATTTTTCATGCTTTATGATTGATGACGAGAGAAGGCCGGCATTTCGACAAGTCTGTCCCCTCACCGCTTTCGCGGAGCTCCCCGGGTTGCTTGTTCCTTTTAGCACATTTTCTACTTGTACGATAGTACATCCCCCAGTCGTCTTTGGCGACAGCCCCCTCGAACTTCGGGGGGCCTGAGAAGGGAGCCATTCGCCGGGCGGGGCTCGCGTTTGGGTCAATTAGCAGATTTTTCATGCTTTATGATTTATGACGACAGAGAAGACCGGCATTTCGACAGGTTCGTCCCCTCACCGCTATCGCGGAGCTCCCCGCACTTCGGGGAGTGCGCATTTTACGACAGAGGCAAATAACATGCTGATGTTTTGGCAGTTAGCCTTATATGTGTTGATGCCATATTTTCAAGGTGAACGTACTCCCGCCTATAGAGGCGGGAGCTTCCTGCTTCTCTGAGAACAGCATCGTAATTCCTGAGAATTCCGTCGTCTTACACTCTCTCCACAGGCGTAAATTTCCGTGGGTCCCACGGTATTTTATTCATTATGCCATTCAGGCAAGGCTGATGCGTCTGGCTTCTTCCCGGATATTTATGGCCGCATTTTTATCACGGTTATGATGCATGCCGCATACTGGACAGGTCCATTCCCGGACAGACAGGTTTTTCGTCTTCGGATTTTTGTGCCCGCACTTATGACAGAGCTGGCTGCTGGGATACCATTTGTCTACTTTAATCAGCTGTTTTCCCTGCCATGCCAGTTTATATGCCAGCATGTTCACAAATGTATTCCAGCCATTATCTGCCACTGACTTTCCGAAGCTGAATCTTCCTTTCTTTTTACGCCTTCCCATGGTCTTTACGCTGATATCTTCGATGCCTATGGCATCATATTGATCTGCCAGGTATCGGGATTTCTTGTGAAGGAAGTCTTTTCTCTTGTTGGCTGTTTTTTCGTGAATCACGGCAAGCCTCTGTCTCTGCTTTTCCCAGTTCCGGCTTCCGTTCTGTTTCCTTGAAAGTTTTCTCTGGGCCCGGACCAGTTTCTTTTCCGCTTTATGCAGGAATTCCGGATAGGTACCGTCTTCTTCATCAGAAGCCGCATAAAGCCCATGCATGGTAAAATCAAGGCCAAGGAACTGTTTCGGTATGATGGGAAGTACTTGGTTTTCATACTCCACAAGGATACTGATATAGTATTTCCCTGACGGTGTTTGACTGATGGTGACGGTCTTTATGGTGCTTGTTTCCATAAGAGGACGGTGCAGGCGAATTTTTACCCAGCCAATCCGGGGAAGTTTGATCCTGCCATCCTCAATGCGGACAGAACCTTTCTGGTTGTTGGTGGAATAGGAGTTATGTCCGGCCCTTTTGGATTTGAAATGGGGAAGTCCGAAATAGCTGCGATTTTTCCAGAAATTATTATATGCTTTGTCCAGATTCATCTGGGCATTGGCAAGGGCAAGGCTGTCCACTTCCCGAAGCCAGGGGAATTCGGATTTATACTGTGCCGGGGTGTTATGAAGTTTTTTACCGGTTTCCCTGTAATAGGAGATGCGGTCGCCAAGCATTTTGTTATAGATAAATCTGGCACAGCCAAATGTTTTCGCAAACATGGCTTTTTGATCCGCTGTGGGATACAGTCTGTAGCGATATGCCTTGTTCACCCTTCTCATCTCCCCTGTGTTTCGATGTATTTGCGGATAATTTCTATAGGAGCCCCGCCTGTCGTAAGCAGGCAGTAACTTCTGGACCAGAACATTTCTTTCCAGAGTTTCTGTCTTACTTCAGGAAAATCTTTTTTAATCAGTCTGGAACTGGCACTCTTATAGGCGTTGATGAATTTTGACAAGTCCGTATTCGGATTGGCCCGGAACATAATATGTACATGGTCCCTGTCATGATTCCATTCTTCCAGAGTGATGTGGTAAGATTGGCCGATACGCACAAAAATATCTTTTGCATATTGGCTCATGTCATCAGAAAAAACTTTTCTTCGATATTTTACTACCAGCACAAGATGGTAATACAGTAAGAATACTGAATGATTATTATTGTCCAGTTTCATATTGGAATCACCATCCTTTCTTATTACTACTGATTGTATCATGAAGGCATTTACAGAACAAGCGATCTAAGAAATTATTCGCATAAATTCCACATAACCGCCTTCATCCCCCACCTAAGAGGTGGAGGACTTTTGGCGGATAAGGTTAAATATTTATTCTTGCGGCGCCCATGAATTTGCGCCGCACCTTCCCTGACTACGGACTACGGACAACGAATATCTATTTCTATTCCTTTATCCCTCTAACGCACATGCGTAATATTTCTAGCTCAATAACAAATAATTCTTACTATGGGCAACCTGCTTATGATATAATAATCAATGTGTAAGTGTGTCTTTTAATGATTCACCACATATATTTTATTCCCTTTTTCATCTCAGCAAGGAGGCAGATGAAGTGGAAACAAAACGTGATTTTATCTGGAAGATGGGTGGCCAGCAGGGGCAGGGCGTTGAGTCCTGCGGTGAAATTCTGGGCCGCGTCCTGGCGCAGGAGGGGTATTCTCTTTTCAGCCAGCGCCTTTTCGCATCCCGTATCAAGGGTGGTCATACGACCATTGCTCTGCGCATTGCAACAAAGGAAGTCGCTACGATTGGTGAGCATGTAGACTGCCTGGTAGCTCTGGATCAGGAAACCATTGATCTTCACGGTAAAGAAGTGCCGGAAGGGGGCGTTATCATCGCTGATGATGCTTTCCATCCGAAGTTTGAAGCGCATACGGGCCGTATGGTGCTGGCTCTTCCGATTACGGAAATGGCAAAGAAATATGGCAGCCTGCAGATGAAGAATATCGCAGCTCTCGGTATGAGTGCAGGCGTCCTGGGCTTCCCGGAAGATCCTTTCTATGGATTCATCGCTGACCGTTTCGCCAAGAAGGGCGAGGAAATCATTTCCAAGAACAAGCAGATTTTCAAGGATGGCTATGATACGGCCATTTCTGCCATGAACGGTGTGGAACTGGGCAAGCTGGCTACTCCTCCGAAGAAGGATCAGCTGTACCTCCTCGGTAATGAAGCGGCTGCTCTGGGGGCCATTTCTGCAGGTTCCCGTTTCATGGCTTCTTACCCCATCACTCCGGCTTCTGAAATCATGGAATATATGATCAAGGTGGTCCACAAGATTCATGGTACTGTAGTGCAGACGGAAGATGAACTTTCTTCCTGCATGATGGCTATGGGCGCAGGGTATGCAGGTGTCCGCGCATTTACAGCTACTTCCGGCCCCGGGCTTTCTCTGATGGCTGAATCCATTTCCATGGCAGCTATGGCAGAAATTCCGGTAGTTATTATCGATGTGATGCGTGCAGGTCCTTCTACCGGTATGGCTACGAAGGTAGAACAGAGCGATATCCGTTATGCCATCGGCTCCGGTCATGGGGATGCTGAAAAAATCGTCCTTGCAGCTTCTTCTATCGAAGACTGCTACTATATCGTCCAGGAAGCTTTCAACCTGGCTGAAGAATTCCAGACTCCGGTCATCGTTCTTTCGGACCTGCAGTTTGGTATGTGCAAACAGTCCGTACCGGCTTTCGATCTGAACCGCATTGGTATCAACCGCGGCAAACTGGTCACCGAAGGTCTGCCGGAACTGGACACGAAGAAAAAAGCATATTTCCACCGTTTCGAAGATGTGGAAGACGGCATTTCCCCGAGAACCATTCCGGGCGTGAAGAATGGTATGTTCCTCTCCACGGGCCTGGAACACAATGTATTCGGCAAACCGGCTGAAGGCCAGGGCGACCGTGTGATGGAAATGGAAAAACGTCACAGAAAATTCGCCGGTGTTCCTTCCGCCATCCAGCCGTTTACTGTGGCTCATGAAGAAACGGATACGGACCTTCTCATGATCGGCGTCACTTCCACCAATGGCGCTCTGGAAGAAGCCAGAGAAGAACTGGAAGCAGAAGGAAAGAAAGTCAACCATCTCCAGCTCCGTCTGCTCTCCCCATTCCCGACCGAAGCTCTCCGTCCTTATATCGAAGGGGCGAAGAAGGTCCTCATTGTCGAAGAAGATCTCACCGCGCAGCTTCGTGAACTCTTTGCGATTCACTTTGCCTGCCATGATAAACTGCTGTCCCTCCTTCAGTACGACGGCACCCCGTTTACAACCTCTACGATCGTGAATAAAGCTAAGGAGGTCTTCTGATTATGGCTTCACCGAGAGATTATAAAAATACAATTGTCCCGAACTGGTGCCCCGGCTGCGGCGATTATGGCATCCAGAATGCCATTTCCGCTGTCTGCGCAAAAATGGGCTGGCCCAATGAATCGATTACCCTGATTTCCGGGATCGGCTGCTCTTCCCGTATCGGGGGCTATCAGTACTGCTATGGCGCTCATACCACCCACGGCAGAGCGCTGCCCTTTGCACAGGGCATTAAATGTGCGAATAAAGATACCCATATGATCGTCTGCTCCGGCGACGGCGATTCCTATGCCATCGGTCTGGGCCATGCCATGCATGCCATGAAGAGAAATATGGATATCACTTACCTCGTTTTCGATAACCAGGTATATGGTCTCACCAAAGGCCAGACTTCCCCGGCTTCCTCCAAAGGTTTCGTTACAAAAACGACTCCGGATGGAAATCCCATGACTCCGCTCGATGCTCCTTCCATGGCTATTGCAGCCGGCGCTACTTTTGTAGCCCAGGCTTATGCCATCGATGGAAAAAATCTGGTGGACATCATCCAGAAGGCAGTGGAACATAAAGGTTTCTCTTATGTGAATATCTTTACTCCCTGCGTGACTTTCAACCATTTCAATACGGTTCAGTGGTATAACGAACATCTGAAGAAACTTTCCGATGTCCGCGGAGACGATTATGATCCGTCCAGCAAGGCCCAGGCTATGCACCTTCTGGCTGAGACCGAAAGCCTTGTGACCGGGGTCATTTACGAAGAAAAAGACGCCATTCCTTTCGGTGAAATCGTACCGTCCAAAGACGTATGCCTCACCGACCATGTGGAAAAACCGTCTGCAGAACTCTTTGACTCTCTCTGCAAAGAATTCAGATAATGCTTTCACGGCTTGCGGGAAAGGGAAACCGGAAGCGGAAAGCCATTCGGGCGAAATGCGCCCAAAAGGAGCAGGACTATTATGGCATCTGACAGAATGATGGAATATTACTACTCCATGGGGCAGGACTGCCTTCGGATGGATGATCCGGAGAATGCAGTCGTGTATTTCAAAAAGGCAGCCAATATGGGTGCCTCGGAAGCAGCACTGGAAATCTTCTCACTGGGCCAGCAGTGGGAAAAGGGCGACGGAATAGAGAAAGATGAGGAGAAAGCGGAAAACTGCTACAAACTGGGCGTGGAATATGACATTCCTGAGGCCAGTCTTTCGCTGGGAAAACTCTACCTCCGCGGGATTAACGGTGCGAAACCAAATCCAAGAAAAGCAAGGCGAGCACTGGAAAACGCTTCTGATGAAGGAAGCGCGGAAGCAGCCTCCCTCCTTGGCAAGATGTATGATGAAGGCATCATGGGCAAAGTCAATCCTGACCGGGCTTTCAATTACTATCTTCTCGCCGCAGAGCGGGGAGACAGCGGGGCCATGCTCATGACAGGCATGTTCTATGCCCAGGGGTCCAGTGCCCGGAAAGACCTTAACGCCGCAGAAATGTGGATCCGGAAAGGCCGGGATGCGGGGGATCCTGACGGGGATACGACGCTCCGGGTATTTCTTGCCGTAGCCTGCAGCGAATATATTACAGGGGAAGCAGGAAATATCGATCCTGCGAAAGCCTGGAATATGGCGGGAGAAGCAGAAAGCCTGGGGGACAAAGAAGTCTTCCTGCGGCTGGGCCTCGCTTACAGCCATGCTACAAGCCTTAAAGATCATGATGTAAAAGCCTTCGAAGCCTTCAAAAGGGCCTCCAATAACGGTTCCCTCGTCGCTTCCGCTCATCTGGGCCTCTGCTATGAAGCAGGAATCGGAGTGGAAGAAAATATCGACGAAGCCGTACGGCTTTATAAAAAAGCCTCTGACGAAGGCCTCCCCTTCGCCATGACCCACTACGCCTGCGCACTGGCTGCCGGCGAAGGAGGAGAAAAAGACGAAAAAGCCGCTATGAACCTCCTCATAAGGGCCGCCATGAAAGGGGATCCCGGGGCCATTCAGATTCTGAAAGAGGATTATGACTACGAATTGGCCTAGGCTTTGGAAATGAAAAACTGTCCTGCATGTATGTGCGGGGCAGTTTTTTGATGGAAAGTTATCATTTTTCCTCTGAAGGCTTACAGCAGAATCCGGAAGTTGGCCTTTTTTCAAAGTGATTTGACCACTTTGGCTTTATTGAGTATATAATAGTCATATGTGACGTTTCGTAATTTCTGCCCCATAAGAAATTATGATTGTTGAAAGGTGTTGTTTTAGAAATCGGGAAATACAATAAAAATGAAATTCAAATCACTCACTCTTGCCATTCTTATTACTGTTTCCGCCATGCCTGCTCTGGCAGCCGGTCCGAAAGCTCCTGAAATTACGGCCGATTCAGCAGTCATCATGGATGCGGCAAGCGGGAAATTTCTCTATGAGAAAAATGGCAATAAAAAAGAATACCCTGCTTCCATGACGAAGATGATGACCTGCATCCTTTCCATTGAAAAGGCCAATCCCTATAAGACAATCAAGGTCAGCCGGAATGCGGCCAATGTGGAATCCACCTGGCTTTCCGGCGGGGAATGGATTACCCTGGATAACCTGCAGAACCAGCTCATGCTCGTCTCTGACAATGGAGCTGCTACAGCCATTGCGGAGAATATTTCCGGAAATCTTGCTGCTTTTACCGATATGATGAATGAAAAGGCAAAGACCCTCGGCATGACAGGTACACACTTTGTAAATGCCAATGGGATGCCCGATGAAAATCATTACTCCACGGCTGAAGACATGGCTCGCCTGGCCCGTTATGCCATGGAAAACAAGACTTTCCGCCGCATCGTGGGTACCCGGTCAAAGACCGTTCATTATGAATATCCCCGAAAGAATTACTCCTTCATGAACAGTAATGAGCTTCTCTATTCCTATAAAGGAGCTACCGGCATCAAGACCGGCTATACCAGGGCTGCAGCAGGGTGTCTCGCCGCATCGGCAATTCGTGATAACAGGGAACTTATTGTCATCATCATGCATTCCAGAGACGGGGAGACAAGATTTAAGGAAGCAGCTCAATTGCTGGACTATGGATTCGCTTTGGAAAATGGTCAAAGTCAGGATATTACCCGGAATCATTGACCAATTCATAAAAAATGCACAGCCCCTGTGATCAGGATGCCGAATGGTATCAGCAGCGTAAGTGCCTCAATGGAAAATTTTCTGTGATTCTTGAATAAGTGTGATATAATATCCAATAGAAAGGGATAGCCAGTAATATTCCCCCGCCAGGGATGGCTCCCTCATATTTCTTGAATGTTTGAAGAAAGCCTCCTTAGCCTTATGGGTAGGCTTTTTTCAATGGAAAAATGTTATTTTTTCATCATTGTGGCGATCAGTATGCCGAATGAAATCAGCAGTGTAAGCACTTCGCAAGTACTCATATGATCACCCCCTCCGAGGAGGGAAGCCTTTTACCTGACTATTTCGGTCAGATTATACCATATGTGAAGCTGTAAAATACATTGATTTCAAAGTGAATGTTCAAGCAAAGTTATCAGTTTGCAGTTATCAGTTCACAGTGGTGGTGCGGTGCGAAATCGAAGGCACCGCCTTTTGGTATTTTATGATATTTAAATAAATTTCCTTTCAAAAAAGCCCGCCTCATCATTCTGAGGCGGACTCTTTCTTAACTGATAACTAAGAACTGATAACTGATCACTTTTGAAATACAGTGACAATAACGATTGACTGAATAACAGTTTTTCTTATAGTAATATATATTTCAGTATGAAAATGACGGTGAGGCACATCATGAGTAAGCTGACTTTGTCTTTATGTCCTGTAATCATATTGATCAGGGTATACGTGATGATACCGAAGGAAATGCCTTCTGCAATGGAGTAGGCAAAGGGCATGGCAATGATGGCAAAGTAGCAGGGAATGGCTTCGGTGGGATCATTGAAGTCGATTCCGGTGACTGCGGTAAACATGAGGAAACCTACGATGATCAGGGCCGGAGCAGTAGCAAAAGCAGGGATGGCCATGAAAATCGGGGAAAGGAAAATGGAAACAAGGAAAAGAACAGCTGTAGTAGTCGCTGTAAGGCCGGTCCGGCCGCCTTCGGAAACGCCGGAAGCACTTTCTACGTAGGTAGTGGTTGTGGAAACGCCAATCAGTGCGCCTACGGAAGTTGCTACGGCATCAGCCATGAGGGCTCCTTTGATATGGGGAAGTTTGTTATTTTCATCCAGCATATTGGCTTTGGAGGAAACGCCGACCAGGGTGCCGATGGTATCGAAAATATCGACGAAAAGGAAGGAAAGAAGGACGACTACGAAATTGAAGGTGAAAAGCTGGGAGAAGTCCAGTTCAAAGAGAAGGGGCGAAATGCTCTGGGGAGCAAAGGAAGCAATGCCTGCGGAAAGATTCGGCAGGGTGCTGAAGGCGCCCATTTTCGGATTTGGTAAGTAAAGGCCGGAAAGTTCGCAGAGGATGCCGAGAATCCAGGTGAAGAGGATGCCCCAGAGGATATTGCCTTTCACTTTTTTCACCATGAGAATGGCGGTGAAAATGACACCAATCAGAGCCAGAACGACAGGAGTTCCGGTAGTAGCAAAAGTTCCTGCTGTCAGGGCTCCCTTGAAGGAAAAGAGGGAAATTTTCGTGGCCGGATTGGCTACGATAATGGATGCGGAACCTAAACCGATGAAGGCTATGAAAAGTCCGATGCCGGCGGAAACGGCTTTTTTCAGATTGACCGGAATGGCATTGAAAATGGCTTCACGGACATTTGTCAAAGAAAGGACGATGAAAATCAGACCTTCTACAAAGACGGCAGCCAAAGCCATCTGCCAGGAGTAACCCATCTGTTTGACGACGGTAAAAGCAAAAAATGCATTGAGTCCCATGCCCGGAGCCAGGGCAAAGGGGTAATTGGCCATAATGGCCATACACATGGTCCCGATAAATCCGGCAAGAGCCGTAGCTGTCAGGACGGCACCTTTATCCATACCGGTAGCGCTCATAATACTGGGGTTGACGGCCAGAATGTAAGCCATGGTCATAAAAGTAGTAATACCTGCCATGATTTCTGTCCGGGCGGTGGTGCCGTTTTCCCTGAGGTGGAAAATCTTCTCAAGAAGTCCGGATTCGTTTTCCATAATACCCTTCCTCTCTCTTTCCTACAGTGTAGAAATAAAATAAATTATATTATCATTATATGATTTTTATTTCGTTGAATCAATGAGATTTTAGAGGGGAATTGTGTGGTAAAATGGGGATATGTATAGAGTCAATTGCGGTGGTCCGTGAATCGTGATCCGGGAAGGTGCGCCGCTGATGCGGCGCGATTTTATATGGGGAATGAGCCGAAAATTGATGAAAACGGTAGAGCTATTTCCCGTTATGGATGGTTAGACAATACATTCAGCCTTTCTATTGGTCAGGATTCTTTCAAGGCTTTCATATAAAAATTGCGGCCGACAGGCCGCCACCTTCACGGACCACGGACCACGATCCACGGATCACGATTATGATCAGGTTTATGATATAGATTGAGAGGGAAACCATGTCTATATGCAACATCTGCCCGCGGAAGTGCAAGGTGGAGCGGAAAATTTCCATAAAGGATGAGGGAAAGCTGGGATACTGCCGGTGCGGTATGCTGCCGGTGATTTCCCGGGCGGCCCTTCATCACTGGGAGGAGCCCTGCATCGCAGGGACCCGCGGGGCGGGGACTGTTTTCTTTGCGGGCTGCAATCTTTCCTGTGTATACTGCCAGAATTATGAAATATCGGAAATGAGAAAGGGTATCGAAGTCTCCGTGGAAAGGCTTCGGGAAATTTATTTCGAATTAATCGCCCAGGGGGCCCACAATATCGACCTCGTCACGCCCACCCAGTATACCCATGCCATTTTCCAGAGCCTTCGGGAACCACTCCCGGTGCCGGTGGTCTATAACTGCGGGGGCTATGAAAGTGTGCACACCGTGGCCTTTCTCCGGAAGAAAGTCCAGTGCTGGCTGCCGGATCTGAAATATGCCGATTCGAAAGCGGCAGCCCGTTACAGCAATGCGCCGGATTATTTTGAGGTGGCCACGGCGGCCATTGAGCAGATGTTCCGACAGACAGGGCCTTATCAGATGGATTCGGAGGGAATCCTGCAGAAAGGGGTCCTCATCCGCCACCTGATCCTCCCGGGACAGGTGGAAAATACGAAACGGGTGCTGGAATACGTGGCAGAAACTTTCGAACCGGGAGATGTCCTTTTCAGCCTCATGCGCCAGTACACCCCCTGGGGCAGGGCTTCGGAATTTCCTGAAATCAACAGGCCCATTACGGATGAAGAATACGAAGAATGCGAAAACTATATGGAAGCCCTGGGCATCGAAGATGGCTACGTGCAGCAGAAAGCATCGTCCAATGCCAATTTCATTCCCGCCTTTGACGGGACAGGGGTGCTTAAGTCGGAGAAATAAGGAGCCCTGGGGACAATTATTGTGGATGACTTTTGTTATAAAGTTATCAGTTATCAGTTCTTAGTAATCAGTTGTAGTGGCGTGCAATATGTATAGAAGCACGCCTTTTTTATTGGCTGGCAGTATGGGAAGTATAAATAAAAAGGCCCGCTTCCATAATTTTGAAGCGGGCCACCTTCAACTGCGAACTGCTAACTGAGAACTGATAACTTTTAATCCAACCGGTTTTTTAACGGTTAAAAAGTTATCAGGCATTTATCATCTGTTCAGCTTTATCTCTGATTTCCGGAAACGGGATGAAGGGCTCGGGCTTTTCGGGGTGGGGGAGGCATTTTTCCATCCAGATCATGTCGTACCAGCGGCCAAATTTCCAGCCGCATTTTTCGAATCGTCCCACGAGGCGGAAATGGAGGGTTTCGTGGAAATGGAAAGAGTCCATGGGAAGGGATTCATCTTCATGGTCCAGATAGGCGATGCAGGAGTCAAAATTGTAGACGTTCTGGAGAGTGAGGATATCCATGAGCTTTTTAAGAAGAATTTTTCCCAGACCCTGATGGCGGCTTTCTTCGGCAAGGTACATGGAGAGTTCCACGGCATGCTCATAGGCCGCCCGGGGATGGAAGGCGCCGGCATAGGCGTAGCCCAGGATGGTTCCATCTTTTTCTGCCACCACATAGGGATAGCGGAGAAGGGTATTTCGTATGCGGTTTTGAAATTCTTCCACCGACGGCACGTCATACTCAAAGGTGATGGCCGTTTTTTCCACATAGGGAGCATAGATGGAAAGAAGGGCCGCAGCATCGTTTTCGGAAGCGAGACGGAAATGAAGAATGGCTGAATTGTTATTCATGATGAATCACTCTTTTTTATAGTTATCAGTTCTCGGTTCTTAGTTAGCAGAAGTCTGAATGGAAACTGTTTGTCTGAAAACTGTACATTGGGGTTAATGGGTAATTGTCAGCGAATCTTTATGTCGTAAGGAAACTGTTCGTCCGGGGAGCTGTACATTGGGGTTAATGAGTAATACTCCGCGAAGTCTTTTGCCTGAAGGTAACTGACAGGTGAAAAAACTTTTCATTTTATATTGATACACTCCAAAGTTTTCTTTTTCGGGATTCTGGGAACTGCTAACTGATAACTGCAATATCATTAACTTAACAGCTGCTAAAGTGCTTCCAAATCGAAATTTCTCTATTGCGTTTAAAGGAAATAGGGCCTTATTCACCCTGTTCGGAGTAAATTTTAGTAGTTTT
>NZ_JAZASU010000041.1:0-15324 GCF_036343215.1 Dialister sp. | reverse complement strand
CTGCACCAAAATTAAGTATTCTATACATAGTGACCTCCGTTTGCGTGTAGGTAATTCCCTGTTCGGGATGGGTTTTCGTCGACTTCATTGTACAGGGTGAATCCACGAATGTGCAAACCGGAGGTCACTTCATATTATCTAGCGGCTAGCGGCTGACGGCTCACTCCGTCTTTGCTGCCAGTTCGTCCCATTCTTCATAGAGCTTATCCAGCTTTTTCTTTGCTTCTTCATACTCTGCGGCCAATTCCGTATAGCTTTCCGGAGTCATGCTCATCTGGACGGTGTACATCTTGATGGTAGCCTCGAGGCGCCCTATTTCCATTTCCACTTTGGACAGTCTGGAAATATCCGCCTGCGAAGGTTCATTCCGGGAGGAAGGCTTCTTTTCTTCCACTATTTCTTCTGTTTCCGGTTCTGTTTCTTCCGGCTCTTCCCCATTCCTGTCTTTTTCGAAGGCTTCCAGGTCCTGTTTCTTTTCTTTGTAATAGCTGTAGTTGCCCAGGTATTCCGTGAGTTTTCCATTGTCCATTTCAAGGATTCTGGCAGCCACTTTATCAAGGAAATAACGGTCATGAGAAACGACCAGGCAGGTGCCTCCAAAGGCCTCTATGGCATCTTCCATGATTTCCCTGGTCGGGATATCCAGATGGTTCGTCGGTTCGTCCAGGATCAGGAAATTTGGTTTCTCCAGGAAAAGGCAGAGAAGGGAAAGCCTTGCTTTTTCGCCGCCGGAGAGCATGCCCACATTCTTGAATACATCATCGCCCCGGAAAAGGAACATGCCCAGGATATTTCTGGCTTCTTTTTCACCAAAGTTGAAGGTATCCCGCACTTCATCGAGCACTGTGAGAGCCGGATGGAGTTTTTCCTGTTCCTGGGAATAGTAGCCCATTTTCACATTGCTGCCCAGCTGGATGAAACCGGTATCCGGCTTTTTATCTCCGATAATGAGTTTTAAAAGGGTAGTCTTCCCGGTGCCGTTGGGGCCGATGAGGCCAACAGTTTCCCCTTTTTTGATATGCATGGAAAGATTTTCAAAAAGCGTATTGGTGCCGTAGGATCCTTTTACGCGGAGCACGTCCAGCACTTTTTCCGCGCATTCCTGAGGCGGATCAAAGTGGAAACGAAGGGTTGCCTGATGGACCGGTTTTTCCAGACGCTCAAGACGGTTCAGCTGGGACTGGCGGCCCCTGGCCTGTTTGGCCTTGATACCCGCCTTATAGCGGCGGATATATTCTTCTGTTTCTTTGATATGCTCCTGCTGCAGATTGTACGCTTTTTCATAGGCCCGGTCCTGGTTCGTTTTTGTTTCCAGATACCTGGTGTAACCGCCTCGGAACGAGCGGATATGGTGATTTTCCAGATCGATAATTCCTGTGGCCGCTCCGTCAAGGAAATAGCGGTCATGGGAAATCATAAGGATACCGCCCTTGTAGGAGCGGAGATAATCTTCCAGCCATTCCAGCATATTCATATCCAGATGGTTCGTCGGTTCATCGAGAAGCAGGAAATCGGGATGGCGGACGAAAGCGGCCGCCAGATTGATTCGCACCTTCTGACCGCCGGAGAAGGAATGGATATCCCGGTCCCAGTCTTCATCGGAAAAGCCAAGGCCCGTCAGGATTTTTCTGGTGGTGGATTCATAATCGTAACCGCCCAGGAATTCAAACCTTTCCTCTGCCCTGCCGTAGGCAAGGACAAGGTCTTCATCGTTTTTATTTTTCTCAAGCCGCCTTGTAAGATCTTCGATTTTATCCTTGTAGTAAAGTACATCTTTCCAGGCATATTCCATTTCTTCCCGGATTGTACGGCTGGTATAATTGAAATCCTGACGCAGGTAGCCGATCACAGCCCCGTCACTGGCTTTGACGGAACCCTTATCATATTCTTCGGTACCCATGATGCACTTTAAAAGAGTGGTCTTGCCGGCGCCGTTGGCTCCCACCAGGCCGATTCTTTCGCCGCTTCTCACTTCGAAAGATACATTTTCAAATACAGTTTTTATTCCAAAGGATTTTGATAATCCGTTAATTTTTAAAATAGACATTTCACTTTCCTGTTTATTTCACGATATCTGCTTTGATAATGATGACGATTTCCGATTCATCGATACTGGTGCCGTGACTCTGGAAAAGTTTTCCCAGAATCGGGATATCTCCCAGGATGGGCACTTTGCGGAGGGTCTTTGTTTCCTCTTTATCAATAAGGCCGCCAATGGTAAGCATATCCCCTGATTTCAGACGCACCATGGTATTCGCAGAACGGGTAATAATGCGATACGCCTTCATTTCCGGTACCAGATACGGGGTAGCCACTTCTGCCTGCACATCGGCAGTAATTTCATTTTTACGACTGATAATGGGCGTATAGGTCAATTTGATGCCTGCATCCTTATATTCTGTCGCAGTAGTTTTCACACCATTTTCCAGATGTTCCACGATGACCGGAATCCGGCTGCCGATTAATATTTCCGCTTTTCTTCCATTCATGGTGACCACATTCGGCCTTGCCAGGACTTTGGCTTTCCCCTTTGTCACAAGGGCATTGAGTTTGGCCTGGAAGAAAAAGGTATACGGATGGCCGGCCACGGAGCGGCCATAGGAAATTCCGGCATAACCGTCGGGAATCGTTACATCCCAGCCATCTTTTTCTATATTTCTCACCCGCGGATTTCCATCATCATCGTACAGGACATTTCCCGAATCGTCGGTCACGTAATGCTGCTCACTCCAGCTGTCCCTTTCATATCTCGCGCTTCCCGTAAGACTTCTGAAATCCCAGTCGATGCCCAGATCCTTGGCATAAGTTTTATTGACAGCTATCACTTCTGCTTCTACTTTGACCTGCTTTTCAGGGATATCCAGAGTGGAAATAATACTTTCCGCCTGCATGAGTTCCTGAGGCGTGCCGCTGACGATCACCGTATTGGATGAAGGACTGTAAGTAACCTTTCCTTTTTCCGCCACATGCCGGAGCCCTTCGGCCACTTCTTTTGCCTCTGCATAGGAAAGGCGATAGGCCCTGGTGGACATGCCTGCATTTTTTGTCAGTTTCTGGTTGAATACGATCATCGTATTTCCTTCGGTTCTCGCCGTCAGTCCGCAGGATGCCAGAATGGAGCGGAGCGCTTCTTCCGGAGTCACATGGTCAAGGCTGGCTGTTACCGTTTCAGAAAGGCTGCCGGAAAAAATAATATTTCTTCCCGTCATTTCCGCAAGGCTCCAGAGAATATCCTCTGCCGGCGCACGAGCCACATGAAGGGAAAAATCGCCTTTACCCTCGGTCCTGACTACTTCAATTTCCACCTCTTGCGGAGAAGGAACAGCATTCAAACGGGAAATTTCTTCCTCCACCGTTTCATGGACCGGCGAATCGATATCAAGAGTCTGTTTTCCAACCGTTTCTGCACTCACGGAAAACGGGGTCCATAAAAGAAAAGCGGCACAGAAAAGCAGAGTACCCGCTTTTTTCAGCGGGTGCCAAGCTCCAGTGTGCCCCGGGCGCCGTAGAGTATGACTTTTTTCTCGTATATACCGGAAACTGTCCATACGCCTGCCCTTTCTCCTTCTTTCAGGACGAAGGTTTCTCCATTAAGTTCTATAATGGCCCTGCGGTCATCCCGGTAAGCCATAATGCCCTTCAGCTCGGGGATATCGGAATGCTTCATTTCCGGCCGGGCAGTTTCCCTGCTTTTTCCGGAAGAAACTTCCTTCTTTGCCACCGGCTGTAAGGCGGATGAAGAAACTTCTTTCTTTTTATCCTCTTTTTTCGCCTCTGCTATGGCTTTGGCATGAAAAGGATCCTGCAGAGGTTTCCCCCGGCGGTAGCGGGCCGCATCATATTTCATCACGGCTCCGCTGTCTTCTCCAACAGCCGGCGTGCTGTCTGTGGAAACCGCTGCCGCATGGGAAGGTTCCTTTTCGGGCAGAAGTTTTTTCGCAGTGCCCTCTCCTGTAAATCCCCATATGATGAACATCGCTGCTGCCACACAGGCAGCAGGAATCATCCATTTTCCCCTGATGTCCATAGGATCACCTTCATCAGGATTCCTGATGGTTAGAACTTGAAATCTTTTGGCATTAACATAAATTTCGTTTCTTTTTCAATATCGTCGTACCGGATCCACGCATAGAAGGAATGCATGTCCCTGTAGTAAGTCCAGTAACGATGATCCAGACGGCCGTCCACCGTATCGATGGTCCAGGACAGACTGAATGCATCATTATGGGTTGCCTGCCAGCGGAAGCCGAGATTGGCCGGTTTTTCACTGCTGTAGGAATCGTACCGGTAAGGCGTATATCCCTTGATATCGCGGTCCGTGTATCCGACCCAGGCAGAAATGGGCCCATAACCGCCGGAAAGACCGAGCGAATAATAGCCATTGCGGCGGATATTGTCGGTATATCCGTAATAATCCTTCGCATAGCCCGCTTTCCAGCCGAAGTTCATGAATTTACCCAGTTTCCAGGGATTTCCGGAAATATAAAGATCATACCCTTTATAGGTACCCTTTGCATTTCTCCATTTCTGGTCTTCATCCCAGTAGCCGATTTCGCCGGTTGCCCCCACATAGAAACGGGAGCCGAAAAGATAGAAATGCCTGGTATCAAAGGTGAAGGAAGGTCTTTTCTTTACCCAGATGCCGCCATCATCATTGGTGGTACTTTCCTGTTCCGCATAGAAAAATTTGGCTGTACCGAGAGGTGTACGGTATTTGAAGCCTACATCCGTCTTGTAGCCTGCCTTCGTATACCAGCGGTTTTTCACATAAAATTCCAGATCCGGATCTCCTCCGAGCGGGATATGCAGTTCATTATGAAGGCCAAATCCGTTATCACTGTCGAAAACAGGACGCGGAATCAGTGTCCAGAGATTGATGGCTCCTTCATCATGAACAAGGGATGCACTGTAGCTGGACAGGGTAATAAGAGTGGTATTTTTCGCCTTCAGTTTCACATTATGGGCCGTGTAATGGTCACCGGGGTAAATATCAATGGAATCGGCTTCGATCCGGTAATCCGGCACTTTGGCCACGGCATGACGGGTAGTAAAATACCCATTCTGCACCACCAGTTTATTGGCATTCCGGTCGTATACGCCGTCACTTCCCTGGAAATAATAGAGTCCTGAATCCCAGCCATTCAGATTTTCAAAATGGCCGATACCTTTGGCCGCATCATAATCGGCCCGGTCCGCTTTGAGACGGGTAGTGGGACTGGTCCAGTGAAGTTCGCCGGGAATGACGTATTTCTGAGCCAGTTTATTTCCATAGAGATATTCCGTCTGATAGGTATCCATCATGTGTTTGATGACGACCTGTCCCATGGCATCGATATCCCCGGTCGTATCATTGGCACGCATCCGGTCTGCGGTAATATACATGGGATTTTCTTTGGAAATCCCCGTATCCTCTACCTCTTCCCCTTTGACTTTGGATTTCTTCCTGTCTTTCTTCTTCTGAGGAACAGCTTCCGATTCTCCATCCGAAACCGTATCTGAAGAACGGACCATGACCCCCTTGTCCGCCTGGGTCAGATCCCGGACGAGAGATGAGGCACCGCTTCCCCGCAGTATATTTGTCGTTGTCCCGCTTTCCTCGGGCATGTCAGAAAAGTCGGGTCCCTCTGCCCGGGCCGGAAATACAAGAAGTCCTGCCAGAGCCAGGGAGATCAGCAGTTTCGTTGATTGTTCAGTCATTTCTCACGATCACTACGGAAGGTTCTTCATTTGCGGAAGATTCTCCTTCTGCAGCGCCTTTGCTTACGGAATCCTTTTCACGGACTGCTTCCAGTTCCGCTTTTGCCTTTTCATTCAGATTTCCTGCTTTTTCAGTGGTTTCATTCACTGCTTTCTCAGCAGTTTCCTTCACGGATTCAGCTTCCTTTGTGCCTTCCGTCACAGTGACTTCGGATTTTTCAGCGCTGTTTTCAACAGTTTTTGCCGTATCTTCTGCCACGGCACTTCTGGAAATACGTTTGCGGATCACTGCATTCGGGGCGCCATTTGTAAGAACGAGACCTTTTGTAGTCACCGCTTCCTGAGTTTCAATATAAAGATTGGTTCCTGCGGGAAGGCTTACATCTTTACCTTTGACAAAGAATCCGCCCACGAGGCCAATCGGTCCCAGAGCCAGGGCACCAATGGTAGATGCACCTACGGCAGCTGCTTCCATTTTCAACTTTTCTTTGGCTTCCGGTCCCAGGACTGTAGGGATAGCATCATCATCTACAGAGAATACCTGGTCAAAGGAAATATCCAGGGCACCGGAGCGGCCAAAGCTCTTCGGCCGGGTCACTTTCGTCACCACGCCGCTTCCCTGGGAACCTCTCGGAAGGACTAAAACATCTCCGACCATCACATCTTCCTGAACTGTAAAGGTGACCGGATCTCCCACTTCATTCGTCTTGCTGCTTACATCATCATTAAGGGAAATTTTGAAAACCGTATCAGCCGGCAGTTCCACGCTTTTCATTTCATAATGCTGATCGCCATACACCGATTTTTCCAGATTCGATACGCGCTGGTCCAGGGCGCCGGTTTTGGAGCTGCCATATACTTTTGTTTCCAGGTCTCCCACTCTTGCAGTCACACCATCGGTTTGGATTTCATCGGTCAGATAATATTCCATGGCATTGATTCTGGTGGAAATGGAAGGAGTGGCATCATTATCATTCTTCACCACATCGGTATAAAGATTGGAAATCCGGTCATCCAGGCCGTTGGCAGACGTATTTCCGTTGCCATAAATCACATTGTCCGCCCGGTCCACACGGTTCAGAAGAGATCCATTCTGGGCAGCGCCGTAAATCACTTCGTCCACCCGGTCGATTCTATCGGAAAGAGTAACCGGTTCTGCTGCAAAGGCCGGCATGGTCAGTAACAGGGAAATTCCTGCTGCCAGTAAAGCTTTTCTCATCATATAATCATCCCCCAGTTATACTTTTACATCAATCACCGCAGATACGCCGACGCCCTGCACCCTCGAGAATGAAGTCGTCGGATTCTTGCTGTCAATCGGTATGAGTCCTTTAATCCGGAAAAGTTTGTCGTTCCAGCTCACTTCCAGCTGGCCCACAGCTTGAACTTTTTCTACCTGGTCCGCATCGCCAATGACCTGGGCAGCCCCGATATAGCCATTATTTCCTATACTCACGATCGGAACCACTTTGGTCGCATAATTTGTACCGGCCCCTTCCTTCATCATGACGGAATTGATGGCTTTATTAATGGATTCCCCATATTTATCTACCAGGAATCCGATACCGCCCACTTTGACTACTCCGCCCAGGATGCTTCCCAGATTGAAAGCATTTGCCTGAAGAAGTCCGCCGGATCCGATGAGGCAGGCCGCTATGGCGCAGACTGCCATTCTTTTCAATTTCATCAAAGAATCCTCCTTTTGCGAAAATCCTTCTCTTGAATCTGAATATCGCTGCTGCCGGAAAAAACAGAAATGAAATCAGCCTTCTATTTCAGCCGACAATGGCCCTATATTAATTTTGCATACACCTAAGAATATTATAAATTAAAAGAGGTCTCTGTGCAAACAGAAACCCCTTTTACTACAGGATTTATGAACTGATTTCAAAAATTATTTTTCCGCTTCAGCTGCCGCTTTTCTCGCTTCGTAAGTGCCAGGCTGGGCCATGACTTTGGGTTTCCTGAGCTGGTTGTAAGCCTGGATCATCATGGCGCATTCCACGCGCTTTCTCTGGATTTCGCAGGTGATGGAGTAAGGCTTGTGGATATTACCGGCAAAGGCTTCATTATTCGCATGGCAGCCGCCGGAGCAGAAGAATTTCGCCCAGCAGTCCACGCATTCCGGCTTGGTGAAGACATGATTGGTGCGGAAATCATGCATCATCTTCATATTTTTCAGGCCTTCATACACATTTCCCAGCA
This sequence comes from Dialister sp., assembly GCF_036343215.1. Taxonomy (GTDB): domain Bacteria; phylum Bacillota; class Negativicutes; order Veillonellales; family Dialisteraceae; genus Dialister. The sequence goes on along the minus strand of NZ_JAZASU010000041.1, from coordinate 7,422 downwards.
CATAGCCGTCCCGGCCTACAAACTGGTGGCAGGGATAAATATCCCCGTTCGGGACCACGGCCAGATATTCATGACCTGCCCCGCAGCCCCGGAGACGCTTCGGTAGACACGGTCCCTTCCAGAGATCCATATTGAAATGGAAGAAGAAGAAAGGTCTCCCCTCTTCTTCTCTCCTGATAAAGAGGTTGGCCAGGCGGTCGTATTCTTCCTTCACCCGCGGGAGATCTTCTTCTTTGATGGAATATTCTTCTGTGTCTTCCCCTACTACCGGTTCCATGGAAAGGGCAGGGAATCCATGATTCAGCATATCTTCCACGTCGGTGGTAAAGTCCAGATTATATTTCGTGAAGGTCCCGCGGACATAGTATTCTTCCCCATTTCTGTGGGCCACGCAGTACTGCAGGTTCTTCACAATCTGATCATAGGTGCCCTCTCCATTGACACCGGGACGCATGCGGTCATGCATTTCCTTTCTGCCGTCGAGAGAAAGGATGAGACTGATGTGATTGTCCGTCAGGTATTTGACCTTGTCCTTATCCAGCAGCATGCCGTTGGTGGTGAGGGACATTTTGATTTTCTTGTGATGTTTCTTTTCCTGGGTATGGACATAATCAATGGTCTGCTGCACCACATGCCAGTTCATGAGCGGTTCGCCGCCGAAGAAATCGAGTTCGCAGTGTTCTCTCGGCCCGCTGTGGGCGATGAGGAAATCCACGCCCCTTCTGGCTACATCGAAAGGCATAAGCATACGCCACTGGCCATAACCGCCCTGACCTGCAAAACAGTATTTGCAGCGAAGATTGCAGTCATGGGCGATATTCAGGCAGAGCGCCTTAATGATGGGCCGGTCCTCGATGGCCATCTTGTAATTGGGGTCCATGGGGGCAAAAAGGGTTTCCTTTTTAATGAGTTCATCGAGATCATCCATGACCTCATTCAGCTCTTTTTCCTCATAGTCTTTGGAAAGATTGGCAAGGACCATGTCCCGGTTTTTGCCATTGTAAAATTCCAGGACCTTATATGTCACGTCATCCACCACATGAACGATACCGCTATTAACGTCCATCACGATATTCATGCCGTTCTGACGGAAACGATGAATCATGGGCTTTACATGATAATCCATGAAATACTCCTTTAATGAGCTTTGCTCAAATCATAAAGCATATAAAAACCCCCGGCCACTGGGCCGGGGGTCTGGCCGTGCGATCAGGCTCTCCTTGCTTCCTTGGCTTCTTCCTGGGTGGTGCAGATCAGGTTGCCAATGGTGCAGCTCGTCTTGCAGGCAGACTGGCAGGAAGTCTGACATTCACTGCAGCCTTCGAACTTGATGGAGTCCTGCAGAGAAGACTGATTGATAGTAACGATGTGTTTGGACATAATGTCACCTCCCTGAAAAACATGATTTATGCTGAAATAATCATACCATAGAAAAGAGGGGAAATACAAGTAAAATATGGTTCATCCCCAAATTTTATGGTTCCCCTTCAGGCAGAGGGCCCGGGGATTACAGAATCTGATAAAGCCCGTAAATCGCGCCGATGGGGATGACCGTCAATGCCACGAGAGCCCCGAGGCACCCGTTTTTCTTGCCATGCACCGCAAACCAGTCATCGGCGATATGGTTCATTTCCTTATATTCCCGTTCCAGGCCCTGGATAATGCGCCACAGCTCCCGGCAATCCTCTTCGGTCAGCGTCTCATCTTCCGATTTGGCCACAGGAGTCTCGGCCTCTTTGGCCCGTTCTTCTTCTTCCTGCTTTGCCTTTTCCTCGGCTTCCTTCATCTGGCCCTTGATATGGGACCTCCAGTCTGCCGGTTCTTCCTCTTCCTTTGCCCTTTCTTCCTCTTCCTTCTTTCTGGCTTCTTCTTCCTCTTTCTTCTTTTCCTCTTCGAAATGGCCCGATTCTTCGCCTTCATCTACAGCTTTCAGCAGCTCGGCTTTCAGGTTCTGGAGATCTTCCGTATACTTATGAGTCGCCGCATCCCAGAGTGCATAGTCCAGCTTCTTCTTCATGTCATACATGGTGCCACTTGTGGCCTGCTGGAAAAGGAACTGGGTATTATCCATATCGGCGAAAATTTCGCCCACCCGTCCCTTGTGCTTGAACTTCGATTTGCCCACCTTTACGAAATAAAAGAATGTGCCGATGTGAGCCCGAAGGTTCCCCATGGGGCTGTCCTTTTCATGTTTCTTGTCAAAAAATCCCATGAAATCTCCTTGCCGGAAAACATATTTCCTGTACTATAATGAATTTCCCTTATTATAAAATATTTTTAAGCGGAGGAAAAGAAGAAATATTACCACAGCGCTTCATAATCCCGCTCAATGATGGCAAGGCCGATTCCCATAGCCTTCATGAGCACCGAAAGATAGGGAAGGTCCCGAAGAAACAGGTCCGCAGCCCGGCTGTCTTTTTCGAGAAGGAGCCGCCCCTCCAGCTGCGTGTTGGAAGAAAGCTTCAAATCTTTAAACAGTTTATTTTTATCGATGAGGGACATCCTTGTAAAGAGACGGAGCAGGGCCGTGAGCAGACTGTCACTGGTCTCCGGCGTCTCCACGATGCGAAGGATCGACGTATTTCCTGCCGGATTTTCAAAAGAATCATAGAGCAGCACGGAAGGCCTTCCCAGCTGCCTGCCTTCTCCCGTAAGGACTTCTATATCGTCCCCCAGCACCTTTCCAAAGGGTGGAAATACCCGCTGCTTCCGAACCACGGGGAATATCCTGTTTCCACCGCTTCTTTCGGCCCAGGCCCCCTCCACCAGCCGATAACTGCCCTGGAGACGGAGCCACAAATCGAAATTGGCAGAAATCCAGTCTGAAAGCGCCTTCACATAAGGCTCCCCGGTGTCCGACGTAATTCCTTCCCGGCTCATATAACTTTTCTGATACAGAGTCTCCGGAGAAATTCTGTCTCTTTCTATGAGAGATAAAAGCTCATCCTTCTCATACTGCCCCGGAATGGGGAGACCCGGATTCACCGGTACCAGATGAGTTCCATGAAATAAATACAGCTCAGAAATGCCCAGCATGGCCGAAAGCCGTTTGATTTCCAGGTCAACCGGCTTCCGCGCGGAAATACCGTAACGATCATTGGAAGCCCCCGTAAAGAGAAGCACTGCCTGAAGTGCCAGGGGTCCCTCAAGGCCCAGCTCTTTGGTGAGCGTGCGCCGGCTCACCGCTTCCTTCCATGCCCAGAGACGGAGAAGGCGGGCCAGCGGTTTTTCCTTTGTCCCTGCCGGTTCAGCGGCAAATAAAGTCAATTTCTTCCCCGACCGGTCAATGGCCGAAAAATCAAAACGGCCAAATACGCCAGCCCCCTCCTTTACGGTGACTGCCATATCCAGCAAAAGACCTCTGGCGAAAGTCTGCTGCTCCGTAAGGACCGAGGTGACCTGACGGTTTCTTCCCTCCGACGCCCGCTCCACCTTCGTGAGATAAGCCGCACTCCCCATGCCCTTCTGAAGGTCAGGAATATGGGAGAGAAGATACGACGTCACCACGGATTCATAAAACCTTTCCGTATCCGTCGTCACACCGTCATTTGTGATATATTCTTTAGTAAAAAGCAGGTCCGGACGGACCATATCCTTTTCCAGCGTTTGAAGTAAATCCGATTCCCTGTATGCCATAATAACCTCCCGGATGTATTTATCTTAACACAAGCCTCCCCGGGGTGCACATAGGACTTCCCAAATATCCCCGTAAAAAAGCAGAAAAAACTCGTAAAAACTTTTGAAAAATCATTTGACAGATTCGGGATGTGATGATATACTTATCTACGTTGTCGGGGCATAGCGCAGTTTGGTAGCGCACTTGGTTCGGGACCAAGGGGTCGCAGGTTCAAATCCTGCTGCTCCGACCATTCCTTTGCGGGTGTAGCTCAATGGTAGAGCGCCAGCCTTCCAAGCTGGTTACGAGGGTTCGATTCCCTTCACCCGCTCCATTTTTTTATACAAAAGAGCATTTCTGAAATCCCTGTCAGAAATGCTCTTTTTTGATTTTTTAGATTGTTTAAGGAAATTTCTTCACCTTCTGTCAAAATAAAAAATCTCACCCCATCGTTCATCGGGGTGAGATTTTTTATTCCTTATTTTATTTCCGTGTAGCTGATCTGATATTCAAAGAGCTTCATCCGTTTATCCTTGCGGACTTTCTCAATCAATTTCTTTGTCGGATTATTCAGGCAGATAATTCCATAAATTTTCTTTCCATGGGCAAAATCATTCTTTTCAAACCATTCAAGATAAGCTGCTGTCTGTTCATAGGGATCATCATAGCCGGAATCTTTCTTTAATTCTATGACATACACATTTCCTTCATCATCCTCACAAAGAAGGTCAATATAACCTGAAGTAATTGGATACTGCCTGCCATATATCCCTTTTCTCCGATACATTTTCAATTTCCTGCCGAAAACCGGAATATTCCTTTTAATCTGGGCTTCAAGCTCGTTTTCCAGATTGTCTTCTCTCGTGAATTGTGCTGAAGTTCCCTTTGGTGCCTTATTTCTGCCTGTTTCCATAATGGCCGACGAATCATCATCCTCCATGTCATCCAATCCTGCGGCAGGATTGGCCGGCGGCTCTTTAGCTTTCTTTGAAAGCCTCTTGTTCGTATGGTCCAGATTCTGTACTTTATCTCTATAGAACTTGGGAATCTTAAATTCCCCGGAATTTACAAAATCATGAGCATCCTTATTCCTTCCAAGAGCAATCAGGCAGCGGATGAAGTTATTGGCAGAATAGGGTAAATCCTCCTTATGATCCACCAGGTCTTTGAAAATCTGATAAGCTTCCTCATATTTCTTCTGTCGGATCAGCGCATATCCAAGATTATTCCGTGCAGATGGATAGGATGTATCATAAGAAAGGCAAAGGCGGTAATGCTTTTCATTATTCTTATAATCCCGAAGCTTGTAGTATGCCTCCGCCATATTAAATTCGATATATGCGCTTGCCCCCCAGGAAATCTGTTCCATGTCAATGTTTTCATAAGCAGCAATGGCATTATCCCAAAGCTTCCCATTAAAATATTCATTGGAGAGGAAGAATCTGGGTACATTCGTCTCCGGATATTTTAAGAGGTAATCTTCCAGGAGACGAATCCGATCGTCCGGATTTTCCAGCTGATAGTAGCGATCCATCAGTGAAGGCATCGCTTCCACCGCCTCATTACACCAGAATCCTTTCATTTCTTTTGCGAGGAACTTATATAATCCGGGAAGTCTATTAACGAATGGGCCATTAAAGAAATCCATAAAGTCCCTCTCAGTAAAAGCTTTAAGATATTTATCTTTTTCCGATTTAATGGACTTCACATTCTTCCGAAGATAGCCCCAGCAGGCCTGTTTATCACCAGAAAGGAATGCAGCTATGGCCCGATGCTGGTATTCCGTTTCCCTAAGTTGTGGAATGAGATCAAGATAATCTTTTATTATTTTAGGGTAAACGATTTCCCGGTTATCTTTACCAAAGCTTTCAGGATCATATGTAAATGAGCCGTTTGAAATAAACTGAGAGACATAATTATCATAGTAAATACCTAAAAGCTCATAACGTTCATCACCTTTTGGGAAACCCAGTATTTTGTCGCGAAGTTCATCCCAACTTTTACATCCATCCATAATCTTCTGAAACTCATCGAGATAATTCTTTTCTTCCGCCATTCTATATTTCCTCCTGCTGTATAAACTGGAGTATAAAGTTCATACTTTTTGTACCAAGGACCCGAATCATATTGAAAGAATAGAATATTTAAAGCTTTCCTCCCCTGATGCCTCATCTGGATGCATAATCCGGATTAAGCTATAAATTAATATTCATCATTATAATTTAAATTGTAACATAAGCCTTTGTATTTTCAGCGAATCAACAGTACGATTGAGGCTGCTGACTTTACTTAATTTTTTTAATTGCTTCCACCACTCTCAAATCCGCCGGAAGCCAGGCAACTGTATCCAGCTCATCCATTGACAGCCACCTGGCATCTTCGTGTTCTTTGAGGATGAGATGGCCTGATTTCAAGGTGCAGAGCCAGCAGGCCATAGAGAGGTGAAATTTCGGGTAATCGCACTCCACGGTGGTGAGGAGGTCTCCTACTTCTATTTCTCCGTTCAGTTCTTCTTTAATTTCCCTTTTCAGGGCTTCTTCTCCCGTCTCCCCGATCTCCACTTTCCCGCCGGGGAATTCCCAGCCGTCCTTGAATTCGCCATAGCCCCGCCTTGCGGCAAAGATGCGGTCTTTATGGCAGATGACTGCTGCCACTACCTGAATCGTTTTCATACGTGCCTCCGGATGAAAGTTTTTCCTATACTGAAATTGTACCATAATTTCCGGAAGTCAGACGAAAGGCAGCTCCCCCTCATCTTCGAAAGAGGAATGGGTTCCCCCGTCCGGATGCTCCGTCAAGCAATCCGGCCATACTATTTCTGAATTTGACCGTCTTTACTTAAGATAGGTAAAAAGCGGGACCCCTATCAGGCCTCTAAAATGTCAAGTATTCTTTATGTTCAAAAAATTGGAAATTTTCATGAAATTCCTTCCTTTTTTATAAAAAACAGGAAAGAGGCTTTCAAAAACATTTTTTCAGAACCGGGAAACCGGAAAATCCGGAAAGAAGTGGGCCCTCTTTTTTTATGACTTTTCCTGCTTTTGGAATAATCGCTGTCCCTTTCCCGCCAAAAGACAATCCCTTCGATGTGGTCTGATGAAGATGACGAACCGGCCGGCAGGGCGGACATCTATATCTCCGCTCTGAAATAGTCTATTTCCAATGGCCCGAAAGTCACCATGAAAGGGCTTGCTTTTGAGGTTTCCGATGAAACAGCATCCGACCATCCGGAGCCTTTTGCGGAATTTCTGAAAACTGTCAATGAAAGGAATCAGGAAGGTCGGTACCGGGAAGACTATACCGCGTGACCGGAAACGCATTCCGGCCATGGACATGGATAAAATGCACGGAATGACCGTGTGATCCGTTCCCGGTAATATTGGAACCGGCCCGCGTCAATTCTCCTGTGCTGCCATTCAACCGGATCATGCCCGGTCAAAGGTATTCCTGTTGAATTTTCCATCGGATTTTGAGTTTAAATGAAATGAAAAGGCTGTAGAAACAAAAAAAGGACAAGCTGCACTGGCAGCTTGTCCTTTTTTGGGTACAAAAATAAACTCCCTTTTGAGATGAATGTTCTCGTTGTCCGGATTTCCGATCTTACCTGTCAATCGGCCGCAGAAATTCACACGTCTGGATATGTCATCTCGTGACTAGGTACGTTGCGGGGGGCGCGGGTCCGAAGATTTTCTTTCTCGTTTGTTGGGAGTTTATTTTGTTTTGTAAAAATAAGGGTGAAACTCGATTTGTTTCCTCGAGGATTTGAAAGCTTCAAGAGCACGTGGGTCTTGTCCCGGATCCGCCTT
>NZ_JAZASU010000040.1:0-15560 GCF_036343215.1 Dialister sp. | reverse complement strand
CCTTGGGAAAACCGGCTTTAAGGACTTCCGGCCCTAAGGCAGAAGAAACATTGAATTTACCGTTTTATTGGGTCACTTTTAACCGGCCAAATGGGTCAAATTGAACCCGGCCTTGACAAACAGCTTCAGCATTCAAAAATATGAAAGAACATCATGTTTCTTTTTTGAGAGCACATTTTTAATTTTGAGGGACAAGTTTACAGAATAAATACAATGAAATGTATTCAGAAAGGAAATGACATATTGCTTTTTCTTTGAATAGAACTGGAGTAATGACATCTATTTTAGGGTAAGGGCATCATTTTCACTCAATCGAGGTATAAATAAGTGGAAAATAGTGTAAAACAAAGTAAAAAATTCTTTTTCAGCATCATTATGCCAGTCTATAATGCTGAAAAATTTCTTCAAAAAGCTATAGATAGTGTGCTAGCGCAGACATTTACCGATTTTGAGCTGCTACTAATCAATGATTGTTCTACAGATTCAAGCGAGATGATTTGTAAACAAATTGCAGCGTTGGACTCTAGGGTTAGAAAACTGAGAACTTCAGTGAATTCCGGAGCAGCGGCAGCTCGCAATTTAGGAATCAAAGCTGCAAGGGGGCATTATCTTGGATTTGTAGATTCCGATGATACTATTGATCCTGATGTATTTCAGTCAGCCTATGACATTTTGAAGAAACATGATTATGACTGTTTGAAATTTGGATTGCAAGAGGAATACTATGATCAAACAAATAAATTGAAGTATTCCAGGAAATGCTGTTTAGAACATAAAGTATATCAAGCAGGAGATGAACTCTATAATCAAATTATAGATATGGAAGCGATACCCTTATTTGGGTATTTGTGGAACGGTTTCTATAAACGGAAAACTGTTTTAGAGAACGGGATTTTCCTGGATGAAACATTGAAAGTTAATGAAGACTTTGATTTCAATATTAGATTTTTTCGCTTTGTACGGCAACTTTGCTGCAGTTCTAATATAGGGTATCATTACGCCAAAAGAATGAATGGAAGCTTGACCAATCAGCACCAGGCATACGCTTATGAAGTGCAAATGATGAAAATTCATGGATTATTGGACTTTGCTCCCCAAAAATTAGAACCAATGGATGCAGAACGGCAAAAAATATTCTGGATGTATGTTCGTTTTGTTTATGCGTTGTTATCTGATTCCAAGCGTGATACAATGAATGACATGATTGAGCGTATTCAAAAAGATTCTTTATATAATGAATTTCTTTCTACTGAGTTTACGAATTCGTCGGTCAAGCAGAAAATATTGGTTCGTTTTTTAAAGAATAAGAATAAATGGCAATTGAAAAAAATGATTTTGCTAATCCAAAAGATACGCAGAGATTTCCCAATCTTATTTGCTAAAATCAAACATTAAGGAAATCGATAAAGAAAGGAAAGTATGGAATCACAACCGATACGAGTTTTACAAATTGGTATGACTAAGAATATTGGTGGACTTGAGACTTATTTGATGCAACAATTTGATCATTTAGATAAATCCAAAGTGATTTATGACTTTGTAAACATTACCAGTGAATATGAAATTGTTTTTAAAGATAAGATTTTAAAGGCTGGTGGAAGAATCTATGGAGTCCGTTCCAGGCATTCCAATCCTATCCGGCATTATTGGCAGTGGATCAAACTGCTGCATAGGATAGCTGGTGACTATAAGGCTATTGTTTTGAATTCAAATAGCATTACTTATGTGTTCCCGATTTTCATTGCCAGATTTTTTGGCATTCCAATGCGCATTATGCATTCGCATAATTCAGGGTTTGAACAAAAAATTGGAATCGGCAAGAAATTAATAATGGCTATGAATCGCATTTTGCTGAAATGGGGGGCAACTGATTATTTTGCCTGCTCAAAATTGGCTGGGCAGTGGATGTTTGGACCCAATTCTCGTTTCACAGTGATTCCAAATGCGATTGATTGCGATAAATTGAAATTTGATGAAGATACACGAAATAAGGTAAGAGCTGATTTAAATCTTCAAGATCATTTTGTAGTTGGACATGTAGGGCGATTTACTTTTCAAAAGAACCATACGTTCTTAATTGATGTTTTCAATGAAATTCATCGCATTCAAAAGAATTCTGTTCTGATGCTTATCGGGGATGCTGTGGAAGATTTAACCTATTTGAATCAAACCAAAGAAAAAGTACGTAAACTAGGAATAGAAGATGCGGTATTGTTCCTTGGAATGCGTGATGATGTACCACAATTGATGCAGGCCATGGATTGTTTTGTATTACCATCTAGGTTTGAAGGATTACCTGTAGTGGGCATTGAGGCACAAGCTGCTGGCTTGCCTTGTCTCTTTTCGACTAATATAACAAGAGAAGTAGGCATTACATCTTTAGCATATTTTGAACCACTTAATAATTCTCCAAAACAATGGGTTGAAATCATCGTATGTACTTGTAAAAATGGGAAAAGAAAAAATATGGAGAAAGAAATTTCAAACGCAGGATATGATATTCAAAATGAAATTCGTAAAATAGAAAATTTCTATATAACGCACGGTCATCGTAAGATATGAGTATTATTAAGTATTAATGAAAGAGAGATTCTATATGTATAATATAGATTTGGTTTATTTATGGTGTGATGGTAAGGACAAAAATTTTTTAGAGAGAAAGAAACGATATATTGACAGTAATGAATGTAATACTGAAAGCAATGGAAAGGAAAGATTCTTCGATAATGATGAATTAAAGTATTCTTTGCGTTCTGTAGAAAAATATGCCAACTGGATACATCATGTCTATATTGTCACAGATAGACAAAAACCTAAATGGTTTAATTCCAATTGTAAAAAAGTTACGATTATTGATCATAGTACAATACTACCAAAAGAGTTGATACCTTGCTTTAATTCAACTGTAATTGAAAGGTATATAGCCAATATTCCTGGACTCTCTGAACATTTTATTTATGGGAATGATGATACGTTCTTTGGTAGCGAAATTTCCCCAGATTATTTTTTTACCAATCAAGGGAAACCCATTGTAAGAGTAAAAAAATTCAACGATTTTCCTTATGAATTGACAACATTAAATATAGAAGATGTTTATTCAAAAACTCGGTTTTGGGGGAAATCTGTAATTAAATCTTGGGAAATGTTAATGAAATATTGGAAAATAAACCGAGTAATACCATATGAATTGCATCATAATTTCGATGCATATTTGAAATCTGAGTACAAAGAAGTGATGAATGATTATAAGCCTATATTTCAACAGTCCCAGGAAAGATTTAGATCTAAAAAAGATATAAATCGGATATTATTTAGTATACATGCGGTTTATAAGGGCTCTGCTGTCATGAAAATTATTGCTAAAACCACTAAAATGATGAAAATGAAATCTTTTCTTTTTAGATATAAAGTTAATAGTCTTTATGTTGATAAAAAGATTAAGAGTCTGATAGTATTGTCTTTAATTAATCCGGATTTGTATTGTATAAATGATTCATGTGAAAGTAATGAATTGGATAATATTATTGAAAAGATACTGCTTATGAAATATTATCCATTAAAATCAGTTGCTGAAGAATAAAATTTGATAAATAAAGGAGACTGTTATGACCGATATTCAGATGAAGAGAGTTATCAATGAGGAGATACGGAATAAGTGGAAGTTTATTGTTTTAGTGGGTATTGCTTTTGCTTGTTTATTTATGATTGGGAGAAACCTTGAAGGCAATTTTGTCATTCAATCAGGTGATATTATTGTTACCAAGATACTTACAAACGAAAATAAAAAAGATAAAATGGATTACTTAAAGTACAATGAGTATATTACGGCTACAACAAATATTATGAACTTTTATAAACAAACAGAAAAACAAATCGATTATGAAAAATTATCTCCCGGATGGGGAAGAAAAAGTGATTTTCAAAAAGATGAGTGGCTTCGCAAACATTTTAAAGTTTTTTATTTTGGCAATGGAAAATTGGAAATTCAGTTTAAAATTATGCAATCTGAACCTAAAAATCTAAATTATATAAAAGAAAGAGGAGGGGATATTTTAGATAGTTGGATTAATTATATCAATCATTTAGATGCAGAAAACCATTTTAAAATTGAACGAAGTTTTATTTCTATGCCTCAGGAAGTTACTGTTTCTAAAAACAGAATATTATTTAAGTATGGACTAATTGGTTTCTTTATGGGCGAAATTCTTGCTTTATTATTTATTGCTTTAAATGGTGTTAGAAAAAATTATGGTAGAGTTATATAACCTTTCATCTATTCTTCTACTTTTTTTATCGTTTATAACAGTCTTGAGTCTTATTTACTTCAATTTCGATGTATTTCAGCCGTCATGCATTTTTAACACAACTTTTGCTGTTAGTATGCTATTGGAAGTGTTAAATATTGAAAAATGGAATCTTTTTGTAGGATCCTATACTACAGTTATTGTTATTCTAGGTGTGACTTTCTTTTTTATTGGGTCGTATTTAGTTCATAATATAGCTTTATCTGTTGATTTTAATTATGAAAAAAACGAAAATGCTGTTTATAAAATAAGAAAATCTGTAATACTCATTGGATTTATTATAATGTGTTTATTTGCTGTAATTAGTTGTCACGAAGCTTATATTGACTCTATAAGACTAGGAAATAATGAAGGAATTTCTAATATGATTAAAACGCTACGATTTGCCATAGAAAGAGGAAATTATCGGTTTTCTCGATGGATGACATATCGTAATTTGGTTGCTACCAGTATATGTTCTACAAGTGCATATTTACTAATTTATAATATAGTTCAACGAGGAAAAATAAGTAAAAAAGATGATTTAATTTTAGCTTTACCTGCAGTTTCATTTATTCCATTTTTAATTCTCACAACTGGAAGGCGTAGTTTTGTTCATTTTATCATTATGTATTGTATTTTCTATGGGATTCTTTTTCAACGAAAACACAAAGATACTGTTAGCACACGTTTAAAACTGATAAAAATATTAGTTGTGGCGGGAGTTTTATCTGTTAGCTTTTACTTTTTTTTAGGTCACTTAACTGGAAAAGTTGTAAACCAAAATAGAGACCGCTTAACCATTATTTCTCATTATGGGGGTCTTTCTATTCCTGCGCTAGATAGATATTTAGACGAAATTAGCGTTGAAAATCAAAATATAGGACCCAATATTTTAAAAAATATTTATGGAAATTTAAATCGATTGGGTATTAATGTAGTTCCAGGAAAAGATTTTTTACCTTTTGTGAAATTTACTGGAAAAGAACAGATAGATACCAATGTTTATACGGTATTTTATAGGCAAATTACGGATTTATCTACGTTAGGCATGCTCACTGCTATGGTAATTTGCGGTATAATCATCACTGGAATATATGAATATTTAAAAAGAAATAATCGACCTATTTTATTGATTTTATACGGCTGGTTCGGATATATTCCATTTTTTCTTTTTATAGATGATCAATTTATGACAGTTATTGCTACGTCCACAGTTTACTGTACAATTATGGATTATATTTATTTTAAAATGTGTGTTATAAAAGATAAAAATGAACGAACGTAAAATCGGTATCTTACTCAGCTATCTGAATATCGCTCTCCATGCCATTGTAGGCTTTCTCTATGTTCCTATTCTCCTGCATTACATTGGCAAATCAGAATACGGTCTTTACCAGTTGATCGGGTCCCTGATTGCTTATTTCAGCATTATGGATTTTGGCCTGACGGCAGCCGTTACCCGGTTTTATACCAAGTACAAGGCGCTGAAAGATCAGATTGGGATGGAGAATATCCTGGCTATTTCTTTGTATGGGTATGGAGGGGCCACGGGGCTTTCTCTCCTGGTTGGTGTCATCTGCTACTGGAACCTGGACAGCATCTTTGGGACAAGTATGACAGCAGGGGAACTGCTGGAAGCCAAGCATATGTTTCTGCTGCTGCTGTTCAATATTGCTGTGAGTCTTTCCACCATGGTGTTCCGTTCTGTGATCAATGCCCATGAAAAGTTCCTGTTCCTGAAGGGACTGGAAACGGTGCAATTAATCCTGCAGCCGGCACTGGTGATTCTGATTCTCCAGAAGTATCCGACAGCCATGGCGGTGGCGGTAGCCCAGACGGCGCTGAATGTAGGGCTGATCCTGGCACGGATTTACTACTGTTTTGTCAGGCTGCACATTACCATCCGATTCCATTACTGGAACCAGGATCTGTTCCGTGATTTTAAGAAGCTGGCATTGAGTGTTTTCTGTGTCAGCCTCATCGACCAGGTGTTCTGGAAGACCAATCAGATCATCCTGGGGATTGTGCAGGGGACGGCGGCAGTGGCTGTGTATTCCATCGCTTCCCTGATCTATATGAATTATATGGCTTTATCCACAGCTATTTCCGGTGTCTATCTGCCCCATATTACAGAAATGGTGGCTCAGAGAAAACCAATGAGGGAGCTGTCTGCTTTATTTATTCAGATCGGCCGCTGGCAGTATTATCTGCTGGCACTGGTGGCTACCGGTTTCATTATTTTCGGCCGGCAGTTTATCCAGCTGTGGGCCGGTAAGGGGTTTGAGGATTCTTATTGGATCACCATCCTGATCATTCTGCCTTTTACCATCGACCTGATCCAGAACATCGGCCTGGCCATTCTCCAGGCCATGAACCGCTATGATTTCCGGGCAAAGATTTATTTTCTTACCGGGGTGCTGAACCTGGTGCTGGCCATTCCTTTGGGGATGAAGTACGGCGGCATCGGGTGTGCCGTGGCCACTGGATTTTCCATGCTCATGGGGAATGGGGTGGTAATGAACTATTTCTACAAAAAGTATATTGGTCTGGATATCCCGGAATTCTGGAAAGAAATTGGTAAAATTACTCTGCGTGTAGGGATTTGCCTGGTTATTGGGTATGGTGTGGATTATGTGGTTCCCGGTTCTGGCAAAGTTGTATTCCTCCTTAAAGTGCTAGGGTATACGCTGCTTTACGGGGTAACGGTGTATGTTACAGCCATGAGCCCAGAGGAGAAGGAAAAGGTGCGGGGGATTGGGAGGAAGGGTAAGTGAGAAGTGAATGTCAACGAAAAAGCAAGTCACGTGATTGCCAAAAATTGAGCCACCCAGGGATTCCGAGGGGAAAGAACGTGGTTAAGGGATTAGGTGGCTAAGTGGTTATGGAACCAGGCTCCTTCTTAGAGTCGGGTTAAAATCGCCAATTTCAGTCGGATCAAAACAGCCAGTGGCCGGGAAGGGCGTGTCTGCGGCGCACCCCTACAGCGTTGAGGTCGGATGGCGTTTCTTCAATCGAGTGGACGAGGTTGCCGGTGAACCGGAGAACCTCATTGTTATCCTCAGTTCGACGGAGACGGCGTAGGAGCTTCCCGCAGGGGAGCCCGTCCCGGCCTCTGTATTGTTATTTATGGGCGATGCCTTTATAATATAAATATGTGCAAGAATGCCAAACCTCAAAAATCGCGATTTTTGAGGTAAACCTATTTTCTGACCTCAAATTTTGCGGATTTTGCGGTGTGGGATTAACGGATGAGCGGGCTGCCCGGCGTGCAGCCCCTACGGCATTGAAACTGGATGCTGGATATAACGATTTTCGAGGATTTTGCGGTGTGGGATTAACGGATGAGCGGGCTTGTCAGTTTGTCCAGAAACGGGCGCATCGGGCGACACGGCTTTGCCGGTCTTGATGCGCCCCTACGGCGTTGGAGCCGGATATTGGATACAACGATTGAGGAACTATTTTTAAACTGGGAGTTTTTTTACATAGCTGGTGTGGTATAGTTGAGGGAGAAAAAGGAGGGGATGGATTTGACGAATTTTTTGGCGAAAACAATCTATCTGGCTCACCTGGATCCGGAGGGAAAACGGGATCCTCAGCTTCTGCTGGATCATCTCCGGCAGGTGTCCCGGCTGGCGGAGGAGTTTGCTCCCACTCCGGAAATGAAAGCAGCGGCCCGGCAGTGTGGGCTTCTTCATGATGTGGGAAAGTATTCTGCAGATTTCCAGAATTATCTTTTGGGGAAGAAACATGGCCGGGTGGATCATTCTACAGCCGGGGCCCAGCTTTTGGCGGGGAACGGAAATCTCACTTCCTCTATGGAAGCTTTCTGCATCGCCGGACACCATGCAGGGCTGTCGGATTTGGGTTCACCGACGGATTTGCCGGGAGAGAATACGTTTTCGGCGCGAATGAAGAAAAAAGTTCCGGATTGTTCTGCCTGGCAGCAGGAACTGGAGGCTCCCAAACCCGTCCAGGGAATCGAACAGGCAATCTCTGACTTCCGGAGCCAGGGGCAGATGGATTTCATTGGCTGCGGGCTCTGGCTGCGGATGCTGTATTCCTGTCTGGTTGATGGAGATTTTCTGGATACGGAAGCCTATATGCAGGGAGGCGCGGTGCAGAGGGGCGGCTTTGCTTCTTTGGAGCAGCTCCATGAACGGTTCTTTTCCGCCCTGGAGGAAAAGGGATTCTTCCATCCGCAAAATGCATTGAACCGGAAACGGTACGAAATCCTCCAGCGGTGCATCCAGAAGGGGAAGGATAAAGAAGACCGGATCTATACTTTGACGGTACCCACTGGGGGCGGCAAGACCATTTCTGCCTTTGCCTGGGCCCTGGAAAAGGCCAGGACCTGCGGGAAACAGCATATCATTTATGTGATTCCCTATACGTCCATCATCGAACAGACGGCGGACATCCTCCGGTCCTACCTGGGGGAGGAAAACGTCATTGAACACCACAGTCAGGTGGAATATGAAGACAAGGACGAAAAGATGGACCCCCGGCGGCTGGCCACGGAAAACTGGGACGCGCCGGTGATTGTGACCACCAACGTCCAGTTCTTTGAATCCCTTTTTGCCAACCGGTCTTCCCGTTGTCGGAAGCTCCACAATGTGGCCAACAGCATCCTGCTGTTCGATGAAGCCCAGATGTTCCCGGTGGAGTATATGATTCCGGTGCTTCGGAGTCTGGAAGCCCTGGTCCGCCATTTTTCCTGTTCGGCCCTTTTGTGCAGTGCCACCCAGCCAAGGCTGGACCAGTTCCTGCAGGGAAAGCCCCAGGAGCTGATGGAAGACATTCCCGGCCTCTATGATTTTTTCAAACGGACTCAACTGGTCAACGAGGGGCTGCTGTCCTATGACCAGGTGGCGGAAGCCTTGGATGCCCAGCCTCAGAGCCTGTGCATCTGCCTGACCAAAGGGGAGGCACGGGAAATCGCCAGCCGGATCCGGGGAGAGTATCTCTATCTTTCTACCAACCTGTGTCCGGCCCATCGGCAGCAGGTGATCCATGCCATGAAGGAGAAACTGAAAAGGGGAGAACCCTGCCGGGTGGTTTCCACCAGCATTATTTCCGTGGGGGTAGATATTGATTTCCCGGTGGTCTATGTGGAGGAAAACGGAGTGGACGCCCTGATCCAGGGGGCCGGCCGGTGCAACCGGGAAGGGAAGCGCCAAGCAGAGGACAGCCTGGTCCATATTTTCGCCACGGAAAACAGCCGGAAATCCCATTTTCTTGAACAGGAACGGCAGAGCACCCATATGGTGGAGCAGAAATTCCCGGATCTGGCAGCGCCGGAAGCCATTGCCAAGTACTTTGACTGGCTTTATCATGCAAAAGATGCTATATTGGATAAGAAGAAAATTGTTGAATTGTCTGGCAACGGGAAATATGCCACCATCGGTCAACAGTTCAAACTGATCGAAGACCATACGAAAAATGTCCTGATTCCCTGGAATGAGGAAGCCCAGGAGATTGTCCAACAGCTCCAGTACGGTATCCGTACCCGGCAGCTGCTGCGGAAGGCTGGCCGTTATATGGTCAGCGTATGGTCCCAGAACGGTCCTCAGCCGGGATTGTATGAACAGATGCTGGCGGATGGGGTCACGGAGGCTTTGGACGAACAGATGGCGGTGCTGAGGGATCTGTCCGTGTATAAGGAAGCAACCGGTCTTACCTATCAGGCGGAAGAAGGACGGGGATTGTTTTCCTGATCAGATATCAATGAGAAACAGAGGTGGTTCCATGAGTTATGGAGTAAGAATCGACTGCTGGGGGAAGTACGCCTGTTTTACCCGGCCGGAACTGAAAGGGGAGCGGATGAGTTACGATGTGATGACTCCCTCAGCTGCCCGGGGACTGGTGGAAGCCATATTCTGGCATCCGGGGCTGCGGTATGTGATCGATGAAATCGATGTGCTGAGCCCCATCCAGTTTACCAATGTACGGCGAAATGAACTGAAAAGCAAGATTTTAGGAAGCACCATCCTGGCCGGGGCCAGAGGCGGAAAAATGCTGGTCCAGGCAACCCATGAAGACATTATGCAGCGGGCTTCCACGGTGCTGAAAAATGTCCATTACTGCATTACCCTTCATTTTGAAATGACGGAGAAAGCCAATGCTTCGGACAATCCCGGTAAATTCCGGGAAATGCTCACCCGCCGGGCCCGGAAAGGCCAGTGCTACCACCAGCCGTATTTTGGCACCCGGGAATTTCCAGCTTCTTTCCGGCTGGTGGAGGATGACGAGGAAATCCAGCCCTATCCCATTACCCAGGATCTGGGACTGATGCTCTACGACATGGATTACCGGAATCTGCAGAACATCACCCCACGGTTTTTCCGGGCGAAACTGGTCAATGGAGTCCTTGATCTCCGGAACTGCGAGGTGCACCAATGATCCTGCAGGCACTGGTGAGATATTATGAAACCCTGTTGAAACAGGGAAAGGTGGAGGAACCGGGCTGGAGTGCGGCCCGGGTCTCTGCGGAAATCCAGCTGGATGAGGATGGGAAACTGCTGGGAGCCCTCTCTCTGCAGAATGAGGTGCAGCGAGGGAAAAAGACGGTGTTGGCTGATTCCCTGCTCCAGGTTCCGGAAGTGTTCAAACGGTCCAGCGGCGTGCGGCCCAATTTCCTGTATGACAATTCCTCCTATTTTTTCGGTGTGGACGGCAAGGGAAAGCCCAAGCGGTCCCTGCAGTGTTTTGAGGCTTCCCGGGCTTTCCATCATCAGCTGCTGGATGGGTGTGATTCGCCGGTGGCCAGAGGAATCCTGAAATTCTTTGACAGCTGGCAGCCGGAAAAGGCGGAAGAGAATCCGGTGTTCCAACAAAATCAGGATGCGATTGTGGGGGCTTCAGGGCTGGTGTTTGCCGTCAATGGCCAGGAAGCCCAGCAGGATCCGGAGATCCGCCGGCGCTGGCAGGATTACAAGCAGGGGGGAGAGAAAGAAGGAGAGACTGGCCAATGCCTGGTGACGGGCAAGGTGGCGGAAATCGCCCTGATCCATCCCAACATCAAAAATGTGAGAGGGGCTCAGTCCTCCGGAGCGGCACTGGTTTCTTTCAATGCACTGTCTCTGGAATCTTTTGGTCATGCTGACGATCAGGGACTGAATGCCCCGGTCAGCGAATATGCGGCCTTTGCCTATACCACTGCCTTGAACCAGCTGATCCGGGAGGGGAACAGTCTTCTTTGCGGGGATACTACGGTGGTATTCTGGGCCCAATCGGCCGAACCGCTGTATCAGCAGGTGTACATGAATTTTCTGAATCCGTCGGGAACTGGGGAAAACAGGGAACAAACCGTAAAAGCGGTGCTGGACAAAATGCTCCAGGGTGTGGCCGCCGATGTGGACGGCATTACCCTTTCGCCGGATGAACCGTTTTATGTACTGGGGCTGGCTCCCAATGCGGCCCGGCTTTCCGTCCGGTTCTTCTGGCAGAATACCTTCGGGGTCACCCTGCAGCATCTCCAGAAGCATCAGAAACGGTTGGAAATTGTCCAGCCTTCCTGGGAACAGGCTTCATTTCTGCCCTTGTGGCGGCTGCTGAAAGAATCGGTGAATCCCAATGCCACCAAAAGCCAGGCTTCCCCGTTACTGGCCGGGAGCCTGCTGCGGAGCATCCTCCAGGATACGCCCTATCCGGAAGCCATGTACCGGCAGTTCCTGCTGCGGATCAAGGCGGATTCCGGAGACGGAAAGATCAGTTATCCCAGAGCGGCCTTTGTGAAAGCCTATCTGTTGAAGAATCATCAGGAAAAGTGGGGTGGAGAAATTACCATGAACGTCAATGAAAACTGCAAGGCAGTTCCTTATGTGCTGGGCCGGATGTTTGCCGTGCTGGAAGGACTGCAGCAAGATTCCAGCGAAGTCAGCGCAACCATCAAGGACCGGTATTTCAATGCGGCCTGTGCCACACCGGGAGCGGTGTTTCCGGTGCTGTTGAAACTGGCCAATGCCCATTTGAACAAATTGAACCGGACCAACAAGGGTCTGGCGGTGATCGCCCAGAAAAAGCTGGGCAGCCTGATGGAAAAAATCACCGTGCCCGATGAAGGAAATCCCATTCCCAGCCGTCTGACCCTGGACGAACAGGGGATGTTCATCCTGGGGTATTATCAGGAAACCCAGGCACGCTATACCAAGAAGGAGGAACAGGCATAATGGAAGAAAACAAGGCAATTCGCAACCGGTATGATTTCGTGGTGCTTTTCGATGTGGAAAACGGCAACCCCAATGGGGATCCGGATGCCGGGAACATGCCCCGGGTGGACCCGGAAACCGGGCTGGGTCTGGTGACGGATGTATGCCTGAAACGGAAAATCCGCAATTATGTGGAAGCAGCCAAAGAAGACCAGCCCGGATACCAGATCTATGTGCGGGAAACAGTTCCTCTGGAAGTGAACGACAAGAAGGCACTGGAATATCTGGGCGTGGAAGATGTAAAGAAAATCGACAAAAAGAAGGATCCGGAAGCGGACCGGAAGATCCGGGACTTTATGTGCAGCAATTTCTATGATATCCGTACCTTTGGGGCTGTGATGACCACCTTCGTGAAAGGGGCTCTCAGCTGCGGCCAGGTGCGGGGGCCTGTACAGCTGGGATTTGCCCACAGCATCGATCCCATCATGCCCCAGGAAATCACCATCACCCGGGTGGCCATCACCACGACCAAGCGGCAGGAAGAAGGCCGGAGCACGGAAATGGGACGGAAATACATCGTTCCCTACGGCCTGTACCGGGTGGAAGGGTATGTATCCGCCAACCTGGCCCGGAAATCCACGGGCTTTTCCGAGGAAGATCTGCAGCTGCTGTGGCAGGCCATCATCAACATGTTCGAAAACGATCATTCCGCTGCCCGGGGCAATATGGCCGTACGGGAACTGATTGTGTTCAAACATGACTCGGAACTGGGCAATGCGCCTTCCTACAAGCTGTTTGAACGGGTGAAAGTGGAGAAGAAGGATCCCCGGAAAGCCCCCCGTTCCTACCATGATTACCAGGTGACCGTGGATACGGAAAATCTGCCGGAAGGGGTTGCCTGCCAGAGAATGGTATGACCTGGAGGGAAGAGGAGTACCTGATGATCTCAGGGATCCAGCATTTCGTCTTCTGCCGACGTCAGTGGGCGCTGATCCACATTGAACAGCAGTGGGCGGAAAACCGGCTGACTGCAGAAGGCCAGCTGATCCATAAAAATGCTCACAATGACCGGTTTGTGGAAAAACGGGCAGGCGTGATGACGGTACGGGGGCTGCGGATCAGTTCCCGTACCCTGGGAGCTTCGGGCATCTGCGATGTGGTGGAATTCACCCAGACGGAACCGGGAGAAGAAGGCGCCCGTCTGGCCGGCCACCGGGGATTGTGGAAAGTTCTGCCGGTGGAATACAAGCGGGGAAAGGACAAATCCGATGACTGCGACATCCTCCAGCTGGCTGCCCAGGTGATCTGTCTGGAAGAAATGCTGGGCTGCTCCATCGAAAAGGGCTGTCTGTACTACCATGCCATCCGGCACCGTCGGGACATTCCCATTACGGAAGAGCTGCGGCAGCAGGTGCGGGATATGTTTGCGGAGATGCACCAATACTATGAGCGGCGGTACATTCCCCGGGTGAAGCCCAGCCGGGCCTGCACCAGCTGTTCTCTGAAAGACCTGTGTCTGCCCAAACTGCAGAAGGCAGGAACGGTAGCCGATTACTACGCCGGACGGTTCCAGGAGGAGGGTCTATGAAACGACTGCTGAATACCCTGTTCATCCTGTCGGAGGATCTCTACCTGTCCCTGGATAACCAGAACCTGACAGCCTGGCGGGAGGGGAATGTGGTCCAGCGGATCCCTCTGCTGAACCTGGAGAGCATCTTCTACTTCGGCTATAAAGGAGCCTCACCAGCTCTGCTGGGGGCCTGTGCGGAACAGAACATCGACTTTACATTCCTAACGCCCCAGGGGAAATTCCTTGCCCGGGTCAGCGGAACCGGGCAGGGGAATGTGCTGCTGCGGAAGGCCCAGTACCGAAAGAGTGATCAGGAGCAGGCAAGTCTTCAACTGGCCCAGTGGTTCCTGACGGGGAAAATCTGGAATGCCAGGGTTACCCTGATGCGGTTTCTCCGGGACCATCCATTGTCGGTAAACGGGGAACAGTTCAGGGAAGCCATCCAGATCCTGAAAGGGGCACTTCGTGATCTGCAGCAGGCCAAAGACGGGGACCAGCTGAGAGGTGTGGAAGGGAATGCCGCCCATGTGTACTTTTCCCTGTTTGACCAGCTGATCCTGGGGGACAAAAAGACCTTTTTCTTCCGGGAACGGAACAAACGGCCGCCTCTGGATCCCATGAATGCGCTGCTCTCCTTTGCCTACACCCTGCTGGCTGCCGACTGTGCCCATGCTCTGGAAGCAGTGGGAATGGATGCCAGTGTGGGATTTCTCCATCGGGACCGGCCCGGGAGAAAATCCCTGGCTTTGGACCTGATGGAGGAATTCCGGTCCCTGGCTGCTGACCGGTTCGTCCTTTCCCTGGTGAACACCCGGAGCCTTACCGGAAAGCACTTTAAAAAGACGGAAACCGGTGCTGTTCTGATGAGTGAAGAGGGAAGAAAGATTTTCCTGACCCGATGGCAGGAACGGAAGCAGGAAAAATTGGAACATCCCTTTTTGAAGGAAAAGATACCCTGGGGACTTTTCCCCTATGTCCAGGCTCTGCTCCTGGCCAAATGGCTAAGAGAAGATCTGGATGGGTATCCGGCATTTTTGGGGAAGTGAAACAATGCTGATCCTGGTAACGTATGATGTAAATACCGGAACTCCGGCTGGAAGAGCCCGGCTGCGGAAAGTGGCCAAATGCTGTGTGGCCCACGGACAGAGAGTGCAGAATTCCGTATTCGAATGCCTGCTGGACCAGGCCCAGTTCGTCCTTCTGAAAGGAGAACTGGAGGCCCTCATCGACAAAGACCACGACAGTCTGCGGTTCTATAATCTGGGAAACACCTATCAGAACAAAATCCAACACTTGGGAGCCAAGAGGACCTACGACCCTGAGGCCCCCATGGTGCTGTAAGCGCGAGAGGGAAGCGAACAGAAGGAACAAGCACCGGGAAATGGGGCTTGGGAGATCCGTGAACTGACTTTCGCGAAAAAAGACGGAAGCGCTTGTAAAACTCAAGCTGTCCAGTCTGACAGTCGCCCCCGCAAGGGGGCGTGGATTGAAATTTCTTCCAGCGGTTCTTCCCATGTGCAATTTGCGTCGCCCCCGCAAGGGGGCGTGGATTGAAAT
>NZ_JAZASU010000039.1:0-15681 GCF_036343215.1 Dialister sp. | reverse complement strand
GGTTCCCAGAATTCCGGGACATACTGATCAATCGGCAGCAGAAATCGTAATGAGCGTATGCTTCTCGTGAGACATAGTAAGGTGCCGGGGTGGCTGATTGGTCGGATATTTCCATGACCTTTCGGTTGAGGAGGACTTGTTCTGTTGTAAAATATTGTGAAAAAATTTCACCGCGCGGTAATTGGAGTTTCTGAAAATCATCTGAATCCATCTCTCCGCCGGTTCGATCGATTGTGTACATCCGGGTGATGAGGGATTTCTTCAGGGGCCCTTTCATTCGCTCCACCGGTATAGTAGCAAAAAACGGGATTTGTATCATTAGAATTTTATTAAACTTTTAAAAAGAGCTGCCTATGAAACTCCGTTTCAAGAACCGGACTCTTGCGGAATCCATCTCCATTCTTCCCAAACTTTGTCATCCATTGTACAATAGGATAAGAAACAATCGGAAAATTAGTTTTCAAAGGAGTGATTGTTTTGGACGTGAAAAAAATTCTGGAATACCTGAGGGAATGTAAAGTCTTTTATATGGCTACCGTTTCCGGACTCACCCCGCGGGTGCGTCCCATGAGCGGCGTCTGCGTGGCTGAGGGAAAACTGTGGTTTTTCATGCGGAAAACGTCGGAGCTTTATCGTGAAATCAAAGTCAATCCGAGAGTGGAAATTTCCGCTCTCCATCCGGATAAATCCTGGATTTCCATCCGCGGCAGACTCTCCGAGTCGGATGATTCCGAAATGGTCCGCACCATGTGGAAAGCCTGCCGGGACGATATCCGGGACCTCTATGGCATTACGGAAGAGGAAATGGCCGTTTTCTCCCTGGAAGACGGAAGTGTACAGCTGAAAGACAGGATTGAGGGGAGTGTCAAGAGGACGACCTGCTGAGGGTGCGGGGAGGAAGCTGTAAGTAAGATAAACTTTTGTACCGGGAATTGTCGGGAATCCCGGGAATGGTCGGGATTGTCGGGAAGGTGCCGCCCTGATGGGCGGCGAATATATATGGGGCCGACACGGACATGGCGCGGGTCGGCGTGTGTAAAAATTATAAAACGCTGCCGCTTTTTTCTGCTGCGCCGCACCACCCCGATAGTCCCGATATCCCCGAAACGAATCCCGATATTTCCGAGACAAAAGTTTCCGGCTTTTAAAGTTATCTTTTTCAAAACAGTCTTGCTTTGAATCTCCAATTCACCCTGACTATTTCCATAAAGACGTGTTATAATAATACCCATATATATTGTCTTGACAGTAAGTAACGGACAATGAAATAGAATCATCATCAAGGGAGGACATTATGTCAGCGAATGGTTTGATTACCGATTTATACCAGCTCACCATGACCAATGCGCTTTTCAAGAAGGGCATGCATGAGAGAAAGGTGGTATTTGACCGTTTTTACCGTCAGAATCCATTTAGTGGCGGCTATACCGTCGTAGCCGGTTTGGCCCATCTGGTGGATTTCGTAAAGAATTTCACCTATTCGAAAGAAGATATCGATTACCTCCGGAGTCTCAACATTTTCTATCCGGAATTTCTGGATTACCTTGCCAATTTCCATTTCACAGGAAATATTTATGCCATGCCGGAAGGCACCGTGGCTTTCCCGGGAGAACTGCTGCTCCGTTTCGAAGGGACGACCGTGGAAGCCATGATTCTGGAAACCGGACTTTCCATGATTATGAACCATGAAAGCCTGATTGCCACGAAATGCCGCCGCGTTCGGACCGTGGCTCCAAACGATGCGCTCATGGAATTTGGCCTTCGCCGGGCCCAGGGGCATTCCGCAGGACTCTGGGGTGCCCGGGCAGCCATGATTGGCGGTTTCAACGGCACTTCCAATGTGGAAGC
The DNA here is from genome assembly GCF_036343215.1 of Dialister sp. Lineage (GTDB taxonomy): Bacteria > Bacillota > Negativicutes > Veillonellales > Dialisteraceae > Dialister. Next base: position 13,833 of record NZ_JAZASU010000039.1, on the reverse strand, counting down.
AGGAAAACTTTTCCATATTCCCGTCCTCGGAACCATGGCCCATTCCTGGGTCATGAGCTTTGAAAATGAACTGGACGCTTTTGAAGAATATGTGCGCCAGTACCATGACAATCTGATCCTTCTGGCCGATACCTACAATGTACTGGAACTGGGCGTTCCCCATGCGATCCAGGTATTCAAAGAACTGAAGGCCAAAGGAAAGCTTCCGAAGAAATACGGGATCCGTATCGACAGCGGGGATCTCAATTACCTCTCCCAGGAAGCATCCCACATGTTTGCGGAAGCCGGTTTCCCGGATGCCATTATTTCCGGTTCCAATGATCTGGATGAATACCTGATCCAGACACTGAAAGAACAGGGCTGCACCGTCACCAGCTGGGGCGTAGGGACAAAAATCATTACGGCTGACGGCACTTCTGCCCTGGGCGGGGTATTCAAAATGAGTGCCCGCGAAAAGGATGGAACCTTCGAACCGGTGATGAAAATTTCCAATGACGTCAGCAAGATGACAAACCCCGGCATCAAGACAGTTTACCGTTTCTATAAAAAGAAAACGGGCAAGATGATTACCGATCTCGTCTGCCTGAAAGATGAACCGGTGCCCTCCGGCAATTTCACCCTTGTCACCGAAGCGGCCAAATGGCGCAAAAAGACTCTGGAAGAAGGGACTTATACAGTCAAAGAAATGCTGAAGCCCGTCATCCTGAATGGTAAAGCCGTCGAACTTCCGACGCTTGGGGAAACGATGGATTACGCCAATAAACAGATGGAGCTCCTCTGGCCGGAATACACAAGACTTTACATGCCTCATGCCATGGAAATCAATCTCTCGCCAAAACTGCAGGACCTGAAAGCAAGGATTATCGATGAGGATCTGAAGAAAATCTGAGGCTTTGAGTTTTTGGGTAGTTACTTTGGCCTGAGTCACATACGGTATTCGTGAGTCAGCCTCACCACGGCGAGCCCCGATATTGTCTATTTCGAAGTTTCGTGATTCGTGGTTCGTGATTCGTGAAGGTGGCGGCGCTGATGCGCCGCCGCTTATTTATTGGGACTTTGCACAGGCGGGGTTGAAAAGCCCGTTCAGAGATAAATGAGTGCCAGGCGCTTCCCGGAATCATATGGTAGAGATCACTCAAGTCGAAACGTAAAAGCCCTCCCAGGCTTGGGAGGGTGCCTGAGCGCAGCGAAGGCGGGTGGGTCGTACTGCAGATACAAGAGGAAAATGAATCTTGAAGGTATGAGTCTTTTGGCAGTTACTGCGAGTAGAGTCACATTCGGTTTTCGGGAGTTAGCCTCACCTCGGCACGCCCCTGTCTTGACAATATCGAGATTTCGGGGTGCGGGGTTCGGGAAGGTGGAGCCCCTGATGGGGCGCTGTTTTTTATGGGGACTTTGCACAGGCGGGGTGAAAAGCCTGTATTGGGGAATCAATCAGACAATTTTCTTATTAAAAAGCCCGCTTCATTTCTGAAGCGGGTCTTTCTATGGTATTCATTCTGAGAACTGAAAACTGGTAACTAACTGAACAACTAACGGTTAACGACTCCTACTCCTTCTTTTTCCAGAATTTTGAAGAATTCGCTCACCGCAGCGAGTCCTTTTTTGAGGATTTCCGGATCGTGGGCATAGCCGACCCGTATGGAGCGGGGTTCGTCGAAACAGTCTCCGGGCACATTGAAGGCTCCTGTTTCATAGTACATCCGCTGGCAGAAAAGGCGGGAGGGAATGTACATATCGTAATAAACGAGGGCCATAGTCCCTGCTTTGGGTTTCACAAAGGATACGTGGGGTTCGTTTTTGACCCAGTCTTCCAGAATGGGCAGGTTGTGACGGACGATTTCCTGATTCCGTTTCAGAATTTTTTCTTTATGCTGAAGGGCCAGGGCGGCAATGGTTTCATCGAAAAGTCCGCAGGAAACAAGGTCATAGTCCCGTACCCGTTTGAACTGGGAGAGGGCCAGTCTGTCTCTGGTCGCGAGCCAGCCGAGACGAAGGCCGGCGAGAGAAAAGGCTTTGGACATGGAACCGGTGGCAATTCCTTTTTCATACAGGTCGGCCACGGAGGGGCAGGTATCCTCATCTTCCTGGGAAACACCGGCATACACTTCATCGCAGAGAATATAGGCACCGGATGCGCGGGCGATTTCCACGATTTCTTTCATGATATCTTCCGAAATGAGGGAGCCCGTGGGGTTATTCGGATTGTTCAGGGCAATCATTCTGACTCCGTGAGCACAGGCCAGGCGGAGTTCATCCAGATCCGGCATATAGTGATTTTCTTTTTTCAGATGCAGCACGGTGACCTGGGCGCCCAGGGACCGGGGAGCGGAGTAAAATTGCTGGTAGCTTGGCGTAAAGGCCACGACCCGGTCTCCGGGACGGATGAGGGAGAAGAAAATATGCTGGTTTCCGCCGGTAGCGCCGTGTTCGGTGAGGATGTTTTCCGGGGAAATATGGTCATAGAGCTTTGCGATTTCTTCTTTTACGAGAGCGCTGCCCCAAATGGTGCCGTAGCTCTGTTCCCGCTGAAAGAATTTTTCCATGAATTCATTCCGGTCGGCCCCGGCCAGGTCGAAAAGTTCCTGAAGCGTCAGGGGCTTTGCACAGGTATCGGTAATGTTGTAGGTCGCGTTTTCTTCGAACCGGTCCATCCAGTCTTCTACGCCGAATTGTTCAACGATCATTCTTTGTCTCCGTGGAAATAGGGGAAATTATTCTTCGGTCTGCCAGTTCTTGCAGACATCTACCCAGCCCAGGGACTTTGCATATTTTGCCAGTTCCTCTACATGAAGTCTCACGGCACTGTGATCGGTGCCGGCTGCAGGATAGACGATATCGAACCGTTTCAGGGATACGTCCAGATAGACGGGAGTGCCTTCGGGCAGGCAGAAGGGGCAGACTCCTCCGGGACGGTGTCCGATGTATTTTTCGCAGTCTGCGCCGGGAATCATTTTTGCCTTTTTGTGGAAAGTTTCTTTATATTTGTGGTTATCAATCCTGGCATCTCCGGCTACCACGATAATCAGGGGTTTGTCATCGATGAGGAAAGACATGGTCTTTGCAATCCGGGCTTCTTCCGTTCCCAGCGCCCGGGCTGCGAGCGTTACGGTGGCTGAAGAATCTTTCAGGTCGATGCAGCAATCGCCCATACCAAAAGTTTCAAAATATGCTTTCACTCGTTCGAACGACATGGCTTCCTCCTGTGGTCAATAATATGTTTACTATATCATGATTTAAGGGGCATGGCAAGGATGGAGGACGTTCATTTTTCTGGAAATATGGAAAACGTTCCAAAGAGCGGATTTCGGACTTGGGATTTCGGATTTCGGGAAGGTGTGCCGCTTTCGCGGCACGAGTATTTATGGGGACGATCCTCAAATGGCATGATAACCAGTAACTTCAATGTGCAGTTTATCGGGGTGCGGGGTGCGGGATGCGGGGCGCGGGAAGGTGGCGGCCTTTGGCCGCAAGTTTATATGGGGCCTTTGGCTTCCGATTGGTTTGGCCTTATCAGGGCAGGAGGAATTGGGGATTAGGGCTTGGGGATTAGGGAAGGTGGCGGACGTAAAATTTATAAAGTCCGCCAATTCATATTTTAACCTCGTCTTCTGTATGCTGCCTTGCGATGATGATAGAAGATAAAACTCTGCGGCGCTCATTTACTGATGCGCCGGACCTTCCCGATAGCCCCGGGAATCCCGAAATGATTCCCGATATCCCCGAAACAAAAGCTTTGAAAGCATAGAGTTTCCTTGTGAACTTTCAGCTTTTGGAAGAGATACAATATAAAAGGGCCTGCGTCATTTCTGATGCAGGCCCACATTCTTTAATTACTGACTGCTAACGGCTATTCTCACAATTTCGAGAGTCTTGCCCGGAAGGCGATGTCTCTTGTGGTATTCATATTGTCGAATCGGATGGAGTAGGAGTTTCCGCTTTCATCCACGTTTTCAATGGTCCCCGGGCCGAAAACGGGGTGGCGCACCCTGGTGCCTTTTTCAAAATGGGAGGGCGCTTCATCGTCTTTGAGGTATTGGGCGGTCCTGTCTACGTAGGCTTTTCCTGCTTTGTAGAGGGATTCATTGATGGCGGGGTCAAAAGAGAGGTATTTCCTGTCTATATCCATAATGAACCGGGAGGGGAAACGGGGCGTGCCGTCCAGATTGGTTCCTTCCGCTTCGGTGAGGTAGAGCCGTTTCTGTGCCCTGGTGAGGGCGACAAAGGCGAGGCGCCTCTCTTCTTCCATGGCCCGTTTTGTCTTTGTCCTTCGGGAAGGGAAAATGCCTTCATTCATGGCGCAGAGGAAAACTACCGGAAATTCCAGACCTTTGGCGGTATGGATGGTCATGAGTTTGACCCGGTCTTCCCCCGGCGAGCGGTCCATATTGGAGAAAAGGGCGGCGTGTTCGAGGTAATCGGAAATGGAAGTTTCTTCACCGGCCGTGGTTTCGTATTCAAAAATGGACTGCTTCAGCTCTGCCAGATTGTCCAGCCTTTCCTGGCTCCCTTCAGTGCGGAGCATTTTTTCGTAGCCGCTTTCGTCCAGGATGGCGGAAAGGACTTCGGAAACCTGACGGCCTACGCTGTCTTTGGTGAAATATTCGATGAGTTCGATGAAATCTCCGGCCTTTGTTCGCTTGAAGACGGGGTCATCTATATATTTCTGCAGGGTTTCATAGAGGGAGAGATTTTCTTCCTTTGCCTTCTGCTGGAGGAATTCCATGCGGGTCCGGCCTATATTTCTTTTCGGCTGGTTCACGATGCGCCGGAAGGCCATGTCATCTTTGTAGGCAATCATCCGGAGGTAGCAGAGGGCATCCTTGATTTCCATTCTGTCAAAAAACTGGGTGCCGCTGTAAATGGTATAGGGGACCTTTGCCTTGAGGAGCGCTTCTTCCAGATTCCGGGTCACGTAATGGGCCCGGTAGAGGAGGGAAATATCTCCGTAGGGGGTGCCTGCTTCGTGAAGTTTTTTGATTTCCTCAGAAATACGCTTCGCCTCTTCTCCCGCATTGGCACAGGGGAAACAGGTGACGGCGGGGCCCTTTTCCTGATGGGAAATCAGGTCCTTTTTCATGCGGGCTTCGTTTTTATCGATGAGGGAATTGGCGGCATCAAGAATTTCCGGGGTGGACCGGTAATTGTCATTCATGAAGATGGTCTTCACCTTTGGAAATTCCCGGTGAAAGTGAAGAAGATACCGGATATCCGCGCCCCGCCAGGTATAAATGGTCTGGTCCGGGTCGCCTACCACGAAAAGATTGTGATGATAACCGCAGAGGACTTTCATCAGTTTGTACTGGAGGGGATCGATATCCTGAAATTCATCGATCATGATGTATTCCAGCCGCTTCTGCCACTTCAGTCTGATTTCTTCATTCTGTTCAAAAATATAGAGGGTGAATTTGATGAGATCGTTATAGTCCAGGGCAAAGCATTTCTTTTCCTGATAAAGGTAGCCATAGAAAATGACGTCTTCCACGGTGAGGGCTTTGTGGTACTTTTCATAGAGCACCGAAAGGGGCATGGCGATCATGTCTTTGTAATAGTCCGGCTGCCATACGCATTTTTTCATTTCAATCATGTCCCGGGCTTTGTTGAAGGGCATGTCCCGGAGGGTGAGGCCCATTTCTTCATAAATCATCTGGAGCATGTCATCGATATCAGAATTGTCGATGACCAGGAAATTTTTCGGGTAGGATACGGCATGGCTGTCTTCCTGGAGCACGGAAACGCAGAATCCGTGGAACGTATTGATATAGCCCGTATCATCGTCTCCCGTGAGCTGATGGATGCGGCGTGCCATTTCCCGGGCCGATTTATTCGTGAAAGTGACGCAGAGAATGTGGCCGGGAAGGATCCCCAGCTCCTCCACCAGGTAGGCAAACCGGTAAGAAAGGGCCCGGGTCTTCCCCGACCCGGCTCCCGCAATGACCCGCACATATCCTTCCGTGGTGGTTACTGCTTCTTTCTGACGATCATTGAGCTTGTCCCAGATATCCATAAAAGCCTCCATTCTGGCATCGAACTTTTATTCTTATTATACTATACTGTGTCATTCCTGGGAAATGGAATAGAGTGTACATTTTTCTGAATCGTTCTTCGTGATTCGTGATTCGTTCTTCGTGAAGGTGGCGGCCTTTGGCCGCAGTTTTTTATGGAGCCTTCGGCTCTCGAACAGCATGAAAGGGAAGTCGAAGATTTTTAAGGGAAACTGCAGGCGGGAAAACTTTTGAATCGGGGGTGTCGAGACTGTCGGGAGTGTCGGGGCTGTCGGGAAGGTGGCGGCCTTTGGCCGCAGTTTTTTATGGAGCCTTCGGCTCTCATCGGGCATGTATATGGTTTGACTCCAATTGGTGATTATTTTTCAACATTTTCCGCATACCGGTAGTACACTTCTTTCCCCGCCTGCGGCGGGAGCTTCCTCAAGGGGGCAGGGAGGATATTGACGCTGCGATAGGTGTCATTAACCATTAACCTCAATGTGCAGCTGCCCAAATGAATAGCAAGAAAGTCAGGTGGACGGATTCCATTAACCCCAATGTACAGTTTTTCCACAAGAATGACCGGAAAGTCCGCGGATGAAACCCCATTAACCCCAATGCTCAGTTTCCCGCGACTTATGGCATTACGGCCTCTGCGAACTGATAACTGATACCTATTACCCATTAGCTATAGCCTTCATCTTGTATACAAGAATCTTTCTATACCACAATATATTGATAAACTTTATAAAAACTTTTTCTTGACACCAGCTCTATTTCCATGATATAGTGAATGCACAATTGAAAGGACCCCCGGGACTGACGGATTTGTGGAATTGACCACATGGACCGGGGATTCCTGATTCGGCCGACCGTCTGGGCAGGGAAACCTGAACAGGCGGTCTTTGCGTCTCTCGGTTTCCCTTCATTTAAAGCATGGCTTTGTGGAGGGATTCGAAAATGAAGAAAAATCGATGGTTGATTGCCCTGGCAGCAGTCGGAGTTCACATTTGTATCGGCAGTGTCTATGCATGGAGCGTATTGACGAAACCGGTGATGGAAACAATGGGACTTACCCTTTCCGAAACGACCTGGGCTTTTTCTATTGCCATTCTCTTTCTGGGGATGTCTGCCGGTTTTCTGGGCAGCATCGTGGAAAGACTGGGACCATCCCGGTCCGGCCTTGTTTCTGCCGCTTTCTTTGGTACCGGCCTTCTGGGGACGGCGCTGGCTATTCATCTCCATTCGGCAGCTCTTCTCTATATTTTCTATGGCTGCATCGGAGGGATCGGTCTTGGGACCGGGTATATCACCCCTGTTTCCACCCTTGTGAAATGGTTCCCCCGGCACCGGGGTTTTGCGACAGGCCTGGCTATCATGGGTTTTGGTTTTGCGGCTCTTGTGGCAGGACCTCTCATGCGTTTCCTCACCGATAATTACGGTCTTGTCACCAATTTCCTGGTGGTCGGTATTGTCTATGCCCTGATTATTTCCATTTCCGCATCCTATCTCCGTCCGCCGAGAAAGGGCGAAATTCCCATGATGCTGGAAGAAGTACTTCGCAAAGAAGCGGCCAAAGGCCATAAACGCACCGTGGTGGGCCCCCAGATGACCCGGAAAGAAGCGATGCATACCTGGAAATGGTATGCTCTCTGGTGGATTTTCTTCACCAATATTACCTGCGGCATCGGACTTCTTGCCGTAGCTTCTCCCATGGCCCAGGAAGTCATCGGAATGACTCCGATTGAAGCAGCCTCTCTCGTAGGAATTATCGGGATTGTAAATGGTGCGGGCCGTATCGTATGGTCCACGATTTCTGACTGGATCGGCCGCGGTGTGACTTACATGGTTTTCTTTGCCGTTGAAGTATGGGCTTTCTACCAGCTTTCCATGACTACGGAAGGCCTCATTTTCCAGGCACTGGTTCTGCTCATCATTTCCTGCTATGGAGGCGGATTCTCCTGCATGCCGGCCTTCCTTTCCGATATTTTCGGTGTCCGGCAGCTGGCTTCCATTCATGGTTCCATTCTGACCGCCTGGGGCATTGCCGGCGTGGCAGGTCCTCTTATCCTTGCGTTCATGAAGGAAAATACCGGCGGCTACTCTGCTACCCTTCATCTTTTTGCCGGCATGCTGGCCCTGGCTTTCGTGATTTCCACCTTCCTCCGCTGGAGAAATGAAGTGGACAAGAGGAAATATGCATCTCTGGAGAAGAAAGATACTTCCGTGAATGGAAATATCGTGAAGCTTTCCTCTCAGGCCTGATTTGATGGATTGTGTCATTGTCTGAATCGTTTTTCGTTTTTCGTTCTTCGTTGTTCGTGAATGTGGCGCCCCTGATGGGGCGCTATTTTTTATGGGAATTTTGCACAGACGGAGGTCAGAAGCTTTAAATGGGAATGCTCCCTCCCTTCTTCTTCTTTTGCGGCTTGAAGATCGTGCGCGCAGCACACTATATGATTGGTTCGGACAGCCCCATATCCTTCACGAAGAACGAACAACGAATCACGAAGAACGATTCATGACAGTTGACTAAAACGATTGTCTCAAAAGTTTCTATGAAATTTAATTTAGTACCTTGCAATACAAAGTACTTTGTGATATATTGTTACCAGCAGAAATCAACCAGTGGTCAATTCCCACAGATTTCTTTCATATATTTTCACAGAAGAAAGGACGTGCCATGAATATCCAGCTGAAGAAAGGCGTCATGGAGATCGTGGTTCTGTCGATGCTCAGAAGGAAAGACTACTATGGCTACGAACTGGTGACCGATATTTCCAGATATATCGAAATGTCGGAAGGGACGATCTACCCGCTCCTGAACCGGTTCAAGAAAGACGGCCTCGTAGCCACGTACCTGGCAGAATCCCACAATGGTCCCCCGAGAAAGTACTACCGCATCACCGATACGGGTAGAGAAGAATTTACAGAATCATTGAAAGAATGGACGGAATTCAATAAGGCCGTCAAAAAAATTTTAGCCGAAGGAGGCGATCTCCATGAATAAGACAGAATTCTTAGACCTGCTCCGGTACTATTTCCGGAATGCAAGGAAATCGGAAGTGGAAGAAATCCTTTCCGACTATGAAGCTCATTTTGAAGAAGGCAAGAAACAGGGCCTTTCCGAAGAGGAAATCGCCAGAGAACTGGGAAGCCCGAAAGATATTTATGAATCCTATCAGTCCGAAGGGGTGGTCGATGAAAAATCCGATACCCTGAAGGATACGGCGGTAAGCGCAGCAAAAACGGCTCAGGAAAAAGCAGAAAAAGCCTGGGACGGGGTAAGTCCCCATCTTCCGGAAGCCGCAGAAACTACGGCAAAACTGACAGCCAAACTTTTAACCGCAGCAGGAATTCTTACAGGAGTCATCATTTTAGCGGCCACAGCTCTGGTCATTGCCCTTCTTTCTGCCAATTTCACTCCTTTCCATGGTATGCCGCCGCTGCCGAGATTCAGCACTCTGACTCTCATGAGCGCAGGAGGTTTTGGACTTTTCTCCGCCCTTTCCATTTACTTCATCGCAAGGGAAGGAGCCCTGGCCATCGAAAGCAGGCTCACCGGCAAAGGCGGGAAGGATGGTGCTGATTCATGAAAAAGATTATCATCAGTATTTCCCTTTCCATCATCTGCCTGGTGGTCGGAATCTTTTCTTTCCTCACGAATGACCTTACCGCCTACCATCACTGGATGAGCGAAAATGGTCCGAGGATTATGGAAAATTTCCGAAAGGATAAAGGAAACAGCAGGAAAGATGACCGCCGGGACCGGGAAGAATTTAAAAGGGATTCGAGAGATGACCGGGACCGCCGGGGACCGATGAAAAGGCCTGATGACAGCAGAGATCATCAGGGAACCATGATGGGACCGAATGATGGTCACCATCAGGGACCGGGAATGAATCGTTCACAGGAAAATCAGACAGAAGGAAATAAATAATTCATCTATACTGACGGTCAATTTGGTATAATAGGCATAGAATGTTTTGCGTAAGACCGCAGAAAGTGAGGAAATTTTATGAAGAAATTAAATACCCTTGTGATTGCAGCCCTGACTGCCCTGACTCTTTCCGGCGGCGTATTCTATGCCCAGCCTGTTTCCGCTGCTGATCAGGGTAACCAGGTCAAACAGGAACAGCAGAAGCTGACCAAAGCCGAAAAGAAGGCGCAGAAAGAAGCCCTGAAGAGAGAAAAGAAAGCACAGAAGGAAGCTCTCAAGAAGGAAAAAGCCCTTAAAAAGCAGAAAAAGGATGACCAGAAAGTCGAGCAGCAGGGACCACAGCGCAAGCTGAAACCCTGGGAAGAAAAGTATTATGAACAGCATCCGGAATTCAGAGAAAGGGATGCAAAGAAAGGCAAGCCGGACAACGGAAGAAACAAGGAAGACGAAGACGGCATCACCTGGCACCAGATCTGATCTGACTTGAAAGAAATATGGACTTTTAACAGGCAGCAGATTCCAGGCGGGAGCTGTGAGAGATAGAGATGGTATCCATTGCAGCCTTTCAGTAAATTGAAAATATTCAATCAAAACTGACCATTTGGATCTGCTGCTTTTAACATACACTGAAATAGACGAAAATCATGAAATTTGCTTCAAAAAGGAGTCTATGATTATGAGAAACCTGAAGAAACACCTTCTCTATACACTCTCCATTCTGGCCCTGGGCACAGGAATCCTGACCCTGGGAAATACAGCTTTTGCCGCGGAAGCCCGGAGTAATGAATCTCCTGCAGCAGGAAGGGATTACCGGATCGCCCTGAAGGAGGCCAGAGAGCAGGGAAATAAAGACGTCGTTCCCCAGGCTATTGACAAGAAATAAAAATTTCAGATGCAGAAAAGGGGCCCGGGCCCTTTTTTGATTTAAGAAAAGTTTAGAAATCCTTCAAAGGAAATGCACTTTCCAAAGTTATGATAGCGAAAGCCAATGGTCAGACTGATTGACAGCTGACTGCCAATCTTTAATCAATGCGGTCCGCCGCCTGCATATGTGCTATAATATACATTGGCACAGAGCCAATCTGGGAGGATTATATATGATTTCAATCGTGACACCCGTATACAATGAAGAAGATAATGTGGTCTTCTTCCATGACGAAGTAACAAAAGTCATGGAAAAACAGGGAATGGACTATGAACTGATTTATGTCAATGATGGTTCCAGGGATAAGACGGACCTTCTCATTCATCAGCTTGCTTCCCATGATCCTCATGTACGGGCCCTCACTTTTGCCCGGAATTTCGGCCATCAGATCGCCATCACCTGCGGTATGGATTTTGCCCGGGGAGATGCAGTGATTACCATGGATGGAGATATGCAGCATCCGCCTGCCCTGATTCCGAAACTCATCGAAAAGTGGCAGGAAGGGTACGACATCGTGCAGACCATCCGGACTGCTACGGAAGATGCAGGATTTGTGAAGAAACTGACTTCTTCCGGTTACTATGCGGTGATTAATTCCATTTCCAATTCTCCCGTGGTCCCGGGGGGCTCTGATTTCCGGCTCATGGACCGGAAAGCCCTCAATGCGTTCCTGAAATTCCGCGAACATTCCCGTTTCATCCGGGGAATCGTGGGCGGTCTGGGCTTCAGACAGACCAGCATCGAATTCACCGCCCCTGCCCGTCATGCGGGTGTTTCCAAATTTTCCATGAAAAAAATGCTTCATTTTGCCATGGACGGCATCATTACAAATTCCACGGTCCCTCTCCGCATGGCTTTCTACATCGGTCTTCTGGCAGGCTTTGCAGGATTCCTGGTCATTCTCCATGTGCTCTGGTGCGTTCTCATGGGAGAAGCCGTACCGGGCTGGGCAACCATGACCATCCTGATTTCCATCTTTGGCGGACTGAACCTGATGTGCCTTGGCATTATTGGTGAATACCTGGGCCATGTTTTTGAGGAAACAAGAAACCGTCCGCTCTACTGGCTCTCTGATGATACCGCAGGCCATGAAGGAAATCCTTACAGGGAGACCCATGAAGAATGAAATCAAACGCTGCCATAATTATAAAAATATAAAACGGCTTACGTTATAAAAGTTATCAGTTATCAGTTCACAGTTCTCAGTGAAGGAAAGCCAACTGATTTACTTTCCGGTTTGCCGGCACTTAAGAAACCAAAAACTGATAACTGATAACTGCAGGCACAAAAGTTTTATTTCATGTTGTGCTCTCCAGTTATACAAAAGCTATAGTGAAAGGATAGAAATATGAGTGATATTCCATTTTTTCAGAGTGAACTTTTTGCAGAACTCAGTGAAGATTTGAAGGTATCTTCCCGTTTTACCGCTACTTACCGCATCGTGGCTTCCGATTATGAGGAGGCAAAGAAGCTGGCTTTCGATATTGCCGTGGAACAGACGGTGGAATGCCCCTATGAACTGGTGAAGGGCACTCCCATTGGGGAATCCATTGTGGGGCAGGTGGAAGAAATCAAAAAAGCACCGGAACCGGGCGCCTACTATGCCACCATTTCCTATGATCCCGAAGCCGTAGGCGATGAAATGGCAGAACTTCTCAATATGCTCTTTGGAAATACAAGCCTTCAGCCCGGCGTGAAACTCATGAGCTTCGAACTGCCGGAAGGCATGTATGACAATTATCCCGGACCGAGATTTGGCCGTGTAGGCCTCCGGGATCTCTGCGGTGTGCCGAGAGGACCCATTCTCATGTCTGCCATCAAACCGCTGGGACGGACTCCGAAGGAACTCTCCCAAATGGTGTATGACCTGGCCCTTGGCGGCTGCCCGATTATCAAAGATGATCACAGCCTTATGAATCAGAGCTATGCCCGGTTTGAAGAAAGAGTGCTCCAGTGCGTCATGGCCCTGGCTGATGCCAAAGAACAGACCGGAAAGAAATCCATGTATATCGCCAACTGTACCGCCGACGGACTCCAGTTCCTGGACCGGGCCTACAAGGCAAAAGAAATCGGCGCTGATGGCATTATGGCAGCTCCAGCCATTACCGGGTTTACCATGATCCGCGACCTGGCAAAAGACCCTGATTTCAACCTGCCGATTTTCCTCCACCCCTGCTTCTCCGGCTCTCTCGTGCTGGATGAAAATTCCGGTATTTCTCCTTTCTGCTATTACGGACAGCTTTCCCGCCTTGCCGGCGCCGATGCTGTCATTTTCACAAGCTTTGGAGGACGCTTCTCCTTCTCCACCGATACCTGCCAGAAAATCTGCGAAGGCACCATGGAAAAGATGGCTTACCTCCGCCCCAGCTTCCCCGTACCTTCCGGCGGCATGCGCTGGCAGCTCTTTAAACAGATGTACCAGGTCTATGGACCGGATACCATTTTCCTCGTAGGCGGAGCCCTCCAGACAGAAGGACCGAACCTCACGGACAATGTAAAATTCTTCCTGGACAAGCTCCATGAAGCCTGCGGGATGAACTGATTCGTTTCAGAAACCTGACTTTCCTTTGAAATGGAAATGGCCTGGTCAAGTGGTCAGTGAAAAGTGAAAAGTGGGCGCCGAATTCACAGGGCGCCCATTTTTTTATCCGGAAATCAAGAACTTTCTCTTTCAAAAGCAGTGGAATCGGGAGTGCCGGGGGATCGGGGATTATTTCAGAAATCCCGGGCCGATTACCCGTTAACCCCAATGTACAGCTTCTCAGGCGAAATGCCATTACAAATCCCAAAGATTTTCCAAAAGGCGAAAGTTTAATAAAATTCTAATGATACAAATCGCATTTTTTGCTACTATACCCATGGAAAACCGAAAAGGCCAAAGCAGAACCGCCCAAGTCCATCAATACCCGGGATGATGGAAAAGCGGGGATGCTTACATGTAAAAGGTTTTCTGCTGTACAGCTTTCCCGTTTACAAGGTTG
>NZ_JAZASU010000038.1:0-15682 GCF_036343215.1 Dialister sp. | reverse complement strand
TTCTCCAGGAGAATTGTGTATAAAAATGGCCCGCCATCCAGTTTGATGCGGGCCTCCTGCACTGATTACTATGAACTGATAACTGATAACTTTATCACTTCCGGTATTTCCACATATTGTGTAATTATTGTACAGCCCCACATTCACTGAGAACTGATCACTTTTCACCACAGATGGATATTTCTTTATTTCAAAGCATATCTTTCTTATACAGTACGAAGGATACGATGAGGGTTGCGAGAATTCCGATTCCGATGACTGCCCAGAATCCGATGGCTGCTTCCTGCCAGGGGACGGGGACGTTGATTCCCCAGAGGGAGAAGATCAATGTGGGAATAGCCAGGATAATGGTAACGGAGGTCAAAAATTTCATGATCTGGGAAAGGCGGTTGGATACGATGGAGGAGAAGGAATCCATCATGGAGGCCAGAATGTTTGTATAGATTTCGGCCATTTCCAATGCCTGTTTGTTTTCAATGATGACGTCTTCCAGCAAATCTTCGTCTTCTTCATACATTTTCAGGAGCGAGTGAAGGGGACTGTTCCGGAGACGCATGAGCCGTTCCATCACGTTTTCATTGGCATGGAGGGCGAAATTGAAGTAGGTCAGGGATTTCTGGAGTTCCAGCATGCGGAAGAGTTCTTTGTTCTGCAGGGATTTACGAACCTGGGTTTCAATGACGTCGGTCTTTTTGTAGATTTGCTGCAGGTAGAAAAGGAAGGAGGAAGAGGCCTGGGAGAGGATCTGGAAGAGGAATCTTGTCTTTTTGTAGGTCTGGAAGGAGGTGAAGGAGTTGGCCAGGAATTTCTGGATGACCATGTTTTTTTCCAGGCATACGGTGATGAAGTACTGCCGGGTGATGAAGATACCAAGCGGCAAAGCATCATAGGCATCGGTTTCCAATACGACAGGGGTATTGACTACGACAAAAATATAGTCATCTTCCAATTCCACGTGGGACCTTTCTTCTCTATCCAGTGCGGTCTGGAGGGAGTCCACGGGGATGTTCGTGAGCTCATTGAGCTTTTTCAGTTCGTTCAGGTCGGGGGCGGCGCAGTTGATCCAGGATCCTTTTTCCAGCTGCTCCAGCGGGACCTCACAGAGCAGGTGATTTTCGTTGTGCTTGTAAGCTTTCAGCATGGCCGCTCCCTCCTTTCGATTTTGGCTCGTACATTTTTAGTGTAGTCGGAAATAGAGATTATGTCAAATCTTTTTGTCAGCGGGAAATGCACAATTGCATGCCGATATTGAGCTTTGGGGGTAGAGGCAATACGGCTTTGGAAGATTGGCGGAATGGGGGGATTGCCTGCCGATATTGAGCCTGGGGATAGAGGCAATTCGGCTTTGGAAGGTTAGCGGAATGGGGGGAATTGCCTTCCGATATTGAGCTTTGGGGTAGAGGCAAATCGGCTTTGGAAGATTGGCGGAATGGGGGGAATTGCCTTCCGATATTGAGCTTTGGGGTAGAGGCAAATCGGCTTTGAAAGGTTGGCGGAATGGGGGGAATTGCCTGCGGATATTGAGCCTGGGTTTAAAGGCGTTTCGGCTTTGAAAGGTTGGCAGAATGGGGGGATTGCCTTCCGATATTGGGCTTTGGGGTAGAGGCAAATCGGCTTGAAAGGTTGGCGGAATGGGGGGAATTGCCTGCCGATACTGGCATGGAGGGTTTTGAGGCAGTTCGACTTTGACCGATAGCGGAATGGGGGGATTTGCCTTCGGTTAGAGGCTTTGGGTCTTGAGGCATTTCGAATGGCAGCCATATCGTGCTGCGGGAAATTATAAAAATTGCGCCCGAAGGGCACCTCCTTCTCTGAGAACTGCGAACTGATAACTGATAACTTTTCCGCTTTCATGGATATTCAGTTTTTCGAAATGTGTGAAACAATAAAAAAGCCCCCTCGAAAGGGAGCTTTTATTTCTATTTCCAAAAATCAGTCTTTGAAGGGAACGATGGATGCGCAGTGGGGGCAGAGGGTGATGGTGTAGTCTTCTTTGCCTTCTTCTTTGAGGATCTTCTGGGCCAGTTCCCAGGCTTCGGCTACGGTGCCGACCGGGGTCTGGTTGGTCTTCTTCACTTCTTCGAAGTTTTCCGGCCTGGTGACCAGGATGATGTGGTAACGATGGGTCATGCAGAAAAGATTGAAGGCTACGAAGAAGGGGATGGTGAAGTGTTCACGGAGGGCTTTTTCCATGTCTGCTTCGGTTTCATATTTGAAGCTTCCCAGGTAGGCCGGCGGTTCATGGATATCGCTGGCTTCCATAATGGCGATAATGATGCCGCCTTCTTTGGTAACTACATCGGAAGGATCATAGCATTTGCAGCCCTGATAGAGGGATACGTCTTTCGGATAGCCGCCGGCGCAGGCGAAGCATACATCACATTTTTCGGTGTAGGGAACTTTCTGAATCTTATAGACTTCTTTGGTCCCTTCGAGCCATGCTTCATAGGGGTCGCCGCCTACCATACGGCAGATTTTTCCTTCGGAGTTGGTGACGGAGTGAACGAGGAAGCAGGGTTTCACCATGTCGGAGGCTTCCTGCATATCGTCGGATACGGGGTTGTCATCGAGCAGGGTGGAGCGGGTCTTCGGATTGATGCCGGAGCCGAATTTTTCGCCCAGCGCATGGCAGTGATTGATCTGAATGGTTTCATCGCCGGCTACGCCCGGAAGAATGAGTTTTCTTCCGCCGCCATAGCCTGCAAAGAGGTGGGTGGTGATTCCGTCGACTACGATGATTTTGTCGGCTTCTACGGCATGTTTATTCAGCCATACCGGAGTGCCGAGTTTTGTGTCGCCTACATGGACCAGTTCGTCCTTGTTCAGGGAATGATGCTGGTACATTTTGATTCTCTTTGCCACTTCTTCTCCGACTACGACGATATCTTCTTCCGGAGTCTGTTCACGATGGGTGCCCTGGGCGAAAAGGATGCAGATGTCTTCATCCGGAATGCCGGCCAGGTTCAGTTCGTTGACGATATAAATGACAAACTGGTTGGAATGGTTCCAGGTACGGGTAATATCTGCGCATATGATGCAGACTTTGTCACCTTTGGAAACGGTTTCCTGGAGCGGTTTTCCGCCGATCGGATGTCTCATACAGTCGATGGTTGCTTTTTCCACATCACAGGCCGGTACAGGATTTCCTTCGAGTACATCGAGGATGTGTTCTTCCGGAAGCATGACTTTCTGGGTGGTCCTGCCAAAACCAAATTCATATTCTTTCAGTGCCATAATGTTTCCCCCTTTGGAAATACGGCCCGCGGGGCCGGTAAATGAAGGTGTCTGTATGTGTTAACCCTTATTATAGCACTTTTATGAAATATGGGGGGGAGGGGGGATTACAGGATAGTTATTTACAATACTAAAGCAGGGTAATCAATATTTCCTATGCCTGCGGGGCACCGGATTCTGAATGGTTTCCTATCAAAAAATTCTCCCTTTACAGCCTTTCGCGAAACATCTACACTAAAGATAAAGAGGAAAGGATGTGTTTCCTATGGATCGTGCAAGAATTTCCACCTGCCTGGCAGCAGGACTGTTTCCTCATCCGCCCATTATGATTCCGGAAATCGGCGGAGGGGAGCTTCTGAAAATGGCAAAAACCATTACGAGTGAAAAAGAAGCCATGCAGAAAATCGTGGAAAAAGGCATTGAGACCGCCGTCGTCATTTCGCCCCACAATCTGTGCTTTTACGATGCTCCTGCCATTTTCATCGATGATGTGATTTCCGGGAGTCTTGCCGCTTTCGGACGGAGCGATATTTCCATGGATTTGGAAATAGACCGCATGCTTTCCGAAGCCATCGTGAAAGAAGCGTCTCCGGTCATTCCCCTTCACCGGGTGGATCGGGCCGAAGCGCGGAAATACAACAAAACCCTCTATGTGGACTGGGGTACTTTCGTCCCTCTGTACTATCTCATCAAAGCCGGTTTCAAAGGGAAAGTGGTCCTCCTTTCTCCCTGTTTTTCCAATTATGAGCTGAATAAAATCCTCGGTTCCGTGGTGGAGCGGGCGGCTTCGAAGCTGGGACGGAAAATCGGCATCATCGCCTCCGGCGACCTTTCCCACAAGCTTTCGAAAAATTCGCCCAATGGCTATACGCCCAATGGCATCGTTTTCGATAATGCCGTCATGGATGCCCTGACCCGCAGGGATTTGAAACCCCTGACCTCCATGTCTGAAGAATTTATCGATGAAATAGGCATGTGCGGTCTGCCGTCGGTGTATTTCCTCTTTGGCGCCCTGGGAGACCGGAAAGCGGAAAGGCCCGTCACTTCTCATGAAGGACCTTTCGGCGTAGGGTACGGCGTGTGTCTTTACCTTCCGGAAACGGAATCCGCCGGGGAAAGGCCGCACGACCCGAAAGTGCTCCTGGCCAGGGAAAGCATCCGGTATTATCTGGAAAAGGGAAAAGTCATGAAGACGCCGAAGGATCTGCCTCCGGAAATGAAAGAACGTCATGGCGCTTTCGTTTCCCTGCATGAATTCGGGGCCCTCCGCGGGTGCATCGGCACATTTCTCCCCTGCTATGATAATCTGGCCGAAGAAATCATCCATAATGCCAAAGCCGCTGCCATCGATGACCCGAGATTTCCTGAACTGGAATCTTACGAACTGGAAGATCTCACGATTTCCGTAGACGTCCTCTCGGAGCCGGAACCGACTGATGAAAAGGGACTGGACCCGAAGAAATATGGAGTCATCGTGGAACGGGGAGGCCGGCGAGGGCTCCTCCTTCCGGACCTCGAAGGCGTGGATACAGTCGCTCAGCAGATTTCCATTTCCAAACGGAAAGCAGGAATCCCCCGGAGCGAACCGGTCAAACTGTACCGGTTTACGGTGAAAAGGTATTTTTAGCCGTTAGCTGTGTCTCAAGCAGTAAGAAAAGCTGAGAGGAGAAGTTATCAGTTATCAGTTCGCAGTTATCAGTTCACAGAATCTTAAACAGGACAGGAACCGATATGCTGAAAAAGTCCATTTCCCTGTTTGCTGCGGACGCATTCACTGATAATTGAGAACTGCTAACTTACTCACGGAATGGTGAGAAAGTTTTACCCTTATATATAGCCGTTAGTTCGCAGTTATCAGTAGCCTGACTTTTGTTCGTAAGGCCTGTCACGCATCCGGATTCGAACCCTTATTGGTACATCAAATTAAAGCGGGTAGAACGGATGGGGCAATCATTCCCTCGCCTGCCTGAGCACAATGCAACTGATAACTGATAACTATGAACTGATAACTTTAATCCTGAATGGCAAAACAGTTTTATCCCTCAATATATATTAACGAAAGGAGACATCATGGAAAGCGCATTTTACATGAAATTATCCGATGGCACGGCGGTCTGTGAACTCTGTCCCCATCGCTGCCGGATCCCTCCCTCCGGGACGGGCTGGTGCCGGACGAGAAAAAATGACCACGGCGAACTGAAAACCGTGACCCATGGTCTTTTCAGCTCCCTGGCCCTGGACCCCATCGAGAAAAAGCCCCTGGCTTATTTCCATCCCGGTTCCATGATCCTCTCCCTGGGAAGCGCAGGCTGCAATTTCTGCTGCAGTTTCTGTCAGAACTGGGAACTTTCCCAGTCGGACCCGGATATGAGACCTTTCACGCCCCGGCAGATCGTCCGCCTCGCCCGTTCCCTTTATGCCGAAGGAAATATCGGCGTCGCCTGGACTTACAATGAACCGACGCTCTCCTATGAATTTATCCGCGATACGGCACCCCTGATTCAGGAAGCAGGAATGGTCAATGTCATGGTTACCAACGGTTATATCAATCCGAAACCGCTGGAAACCCTGCTCCCCTATATTTCCGCCTGGAATATCGACCTCAAAGCCTGGGATCCCGCCTTTTACAGCTCCATCTGCGGAGGAAACCGGGATGCCGTCCTTGCCACCATCAAAACCTGTGCGAAAGTTTCCCATGTGGAACTGACAAATCTAGTCATTCCCGGTGAAAATGACAACCTGTGCCAGTTTGAAGAAATGGTCAAATGGATTGCCGATATCGATCCCGAAATCCCTCTCCACATCACCCGTTTCTTCCCCCATTTCAAAATGACCGACCGGGAAGCCACCTATATTTCCACCCTCGTCTCCTTTGGGGAAACGGCAAAGAAATACCTTCGTCATGTACGCATCGGAAATGTAAGCGGCGGTGATCTTCGTCTTCACGGGTGGGTGAATAAGGACTAAATTCGTGAACGTTAGAAATACGTATTTTGGAAAACCGTTTTTAAAAAGTGATCAGTTCTCAGTTCGCAGTGATCAGTGGCCCCGCTTTTATTCCTAAAGCTTATCACGCAGTCTGGTCTAAGAGCTTTAATAGTATTTCAGGATATACCAGATGGACTAAATTCAACAAAAGTTTCATCGCTCGCCTGAGTACAATGCAACTGATAACTATGAACTGATAACTGATAACTTAGATTCGAAATCTTGAGAAAGCCTTGTCTTTATACATATAGCATTAGTTCTCAGTTCGCAGAAATCAGTGGCCTGACTGCAGTATGGAAAACCTGTCACGCAGGCTGGCGTTAAACAGGTAATGGGTAATTAGTTTCATTTCCCGCGGATAGGGTACATGAGCTGAAAGTCCCATCGCCCGCCTGTGTACAATGCAACTGATAACTATTAACTATTAACTGATAACTTTAAACACAACGGTTCACTTAAAAATTAAAGAAAGAAGGAAATATCATGCTTCCGAAACTGGAACCAATCATCATGGAACACGCCAATGGCGGCAAAGGACATCTCGTAATCGAACCGATTCTCTCCAAAGAGCAGCTGGGAGACAAATGCCGGCTCTATGCTCATGTGATCATCCCGAAAGGCTGCTCCATGGGTGTTCATCAGCATAAAGGAGACGGAGAATGCTACTACATCCTCTCCGGAAAAGGACTCTATACGGATGATGACAAAACTTACGAAATGGGCCCGGGAGATGCGGCTTACTGCTATAGCGGCCATTTCCATGGAATCGAAAATATCGGGGACGAAGACCTCGTCCTCATGGGACTGATTATTTATAAGTAAACTGAGAAACGAAAAGCCAGACCCTGTTCAGGGAGACTTTTGGGCAGAGTTCTCAGTTCTTAGTTATCAGTTCTCAGTTATGGTGGCCGCCTTTACATAGAAGAGGCGGCCTTTTTATATAAAATCTAACCGTTTTCAATGAAATTTATGTATAAAAATGGCCCGCCATCCAATTGGATGCGGGCTTTCTTCACTGATAACTATGAACTGATAACTGATAACTTCCGCTTTTTGTTAAATACAATCCATCTGATTTCAGTTTCTATTTTGCGTTAGCAAGCACATATTCGAATATTTCCATAAATTTCTGATTGAGTTCCTCCCGCTCTTTCCGGCTTCCTGTGAGGCAGGCTTTATGGATGAAGCTTTCGTGGAGGGCTACGATGATGGAGAGGGTGGGTTCGGCTTTTTCTCTGGCCACGAATCCTTCTTTCACCAGACTTTCCATGACGATCCGGTCCCGGTCGGAGAGAGTTCCCCGGATCACCATGTGCTGCATGTCTTCGGGAAGGCCTTCCAGTTCATCCGGAAAAAGCTCCATGTAGTAGGTCCGGATGACGTCGGGCAGTTCTTCACTGTATCGGCCGAAGAACATATTGTAGAAAATTTCCGGGTCCCGGAAAGCAAAATGATTGAAGCAGCGGTACACCGTTTCGTACCGCTCTTTTGCATTCATGGAGGGTTTGAGGGATTTCCCCAGGAGCAGATTGTATTCGCACAGATACCCTACGGAGCCATAGAGGATGAGGTTTTCCAGATCCGGGAAATAATTGTAGAGCGTGGCGCTGTTATAGCCCGCTTCCGAGGCAATGCGACGGATGCTGGCTCCCGCAAGGCCGTCTTCTTTCAGGATTTTTTCCGTAGCCTCCACAAAGAAAGCCATGATCCGCCGCTGCCGGATGGTGAGTTTTTCTTCCTTCGTCTCCGTTCCCATGAAATCCTCCTGTTTCTAATCATGATGATTGACTTTCTTTATTATACAACTTATAATGGGGGCAAATAAAAAATAATCATGATTATATAATAATCGCGAGTATAAAATAATCTCGATTGAAAAAATGAAAAATTGAAACAGAGCTTAGCAGTCAGCCTTTAGCGGTTAGCCGTTAGTGGTTAGTTCCTGTCTGGTGAGAGCATTTTTTACAAAAAGGCGCACCATCAAATTCTGATGTGCGCCACCTTCCCTAATCCCTAACCCCCAATCCCCAATCCCCAATCCCCAATTCCTTTTCTCAAAAGTATTTTGACGGAGGTGAAGCAGATGAAATTACCAAAAATCTCCGGTTCCTTTCTCGTCCTTCTGGGGGCCATCTGCTGGAGTCTGAATTCTCCTTTTGTGAAATCCCTGACCCTGGACCCCATTCTCATCTGCGCCCTCCGGTCTCTCATCGCATCGATGGTCCTTCTGCCATTTCTCCGGCCGAAGAAAATTCACTGGAACGGGTGGCTGGCTCTTTACTGCGTATGCTATCTGGGACTCTGCCTTTCGGTGATTATTTCCCTCACCATGACCAGTGCGGCTATAGCGGTAGGAATGCAGTATACCGCTTCCATCTGGCTTTTCCTCCTGGTGACGTTTCACACGAAACATTTCAATTCCCATCTATTTCTGCCCATTGCGGTCATTATGGCGGGGGTCCTTTTCTTTATGGGTTCCGGCGGAAGCGGGGATTCGGATACGGAAGGAAATATGATTGCTCTCACGGAAGGAATTTTCTTTGCCGGCATGAGTATCGCTTCCTCCCGGGCCACTTCGGAAAATGCCCTGGGCCTCACGGCTTTGGGAAATATTTTCATTGCGGGCCTTCTTTTTGTCCTCGTTCCATCTGTCCGTGAAGGTCTTCCTCTGATGACCGGGCAGGACTGGGTGATTATGCTGATTCTGGGAACTGTCCAGGTGGCAGGAGGCTATGGCTTCTTCAATCTGGGCATCCAGCGGATTTCCGCCCGGAAAGCGTCGGTCCTGGCCCTTTGGGAAATGATTCTGGGGCCCCTCTGGGTGGCCCTTTTCCTGGGACTGTATCCGAATCCGGAAGTACTTGCCGGATTTGCCATCATTCTCTGCGGAATCTTTATGGACAGCCGGCTGAACCGGGCGTGAGAATTTCGGATTTCGGACTGCGGGTCGGTGGGCGCCTTGAAATCGTATGGGCGCCCTTTTTGTATGGGAAATTTAAGATGGAATGGCTTTTGTTTCGGGGATGTCGGGAAGGTCGGGATTGTCGGGGCTGTCGGGAAGGTGGCGGGCATAAAAATTATGAAGCCCGCCTTTTTATATGGGGATATGGATAGGGTCATTTGTGCTGATCATGGTCCGTGGTCCGTGGTCCGTGAAGGTGGGCGCCTGAAAATCGTATGGGCTCCTATTTTATATGGGAAATTTAGGATGAAATGACTTTTGTTTCGGGGATGTCGGGGTTATCGGGGCTGCCCAGGTGGTGCGGCGCAAATTCGTGGGCGCCACAATTTTGATTTTTCCATAAAAGTTCCCATTTCCCGGTGGTTTCATTATTACGTAATGCCTGGGGCGTTTTTGTCGGTTGTCATTCTTATGATATGCAGCCCCCTTCACCCGCTTTGCGGGAGCTTCCCCCGTAGGGGGACGCTGGACAATTTTCCGCGATTTGATTATCTGACAATGGGCAGTTCGTCCTCCCCGCTGCGCCGGAGCCCTGCCGGGGAGGGCCTGCTTGTTTTCTAATCGTCTTATATTTCCCTGGAATGTTTCGTCAGTCAGACTTATGTATGCTCTGTATGAATCAGCACCAATTCTTTGAAATGGAACAATAAAAGAGACTCCTTTTTACGGATAGGAGTCTCTTTTGATTTAAAACTGAAAGATTCAGATATGGAAGAAATGGGTGAGGGGTTTGATGGGAATGGGTTCATTCTGCTTTTCAATGATATTTTTGACTACTGATTCTTCGACGTGGACTTGTCTGGCTGCGGCGTCGGGGGTTCTGCCTTTAAGGTAAATCAGACGCAGGATGAAAGCACGATGGGCGAGTTCCAGTTCATGTTCCACTTCTTCCCGGTCCCATCCAATCCGTCGGTCGGCCTGGGGATGGGTGGCAAAATATTCATTTTCAATCTGGTCAAGCTGTTCTTTCGTGGTAATCATGCCGGTGACGGAAGCCTTTTTTCCATTTCCATTGGGCTGGAAAATGATGTCACTCCGACGGATGACGCCGGCAATCTGAAAGGTCTGCTGAAGCCATATTTTCTTCTTCTGATCGGGGTCAATCTCAACTTCAGCCATTTTCTTCCCTTTTTCAGCCATATGACGCATGTAATGGCGGCGGGCCTTAAGCACGGCAATCAGATATTTCCTGTCCGGATCGTTTTTATCATGGACTTTCCGATGGCAATTGTGACAGAGAGTGATGAGATCCTCACCCGGTTCGGTTCCAAACTCGAAATTCTTTGGATATCTGATGTGATGGACTTCAGGATTTTCCCGGCTTCCACAGAGCTGACACTGGCGGTTGTCACGCTCCAGGATGGATTTCCTGATTCTGGCCCATAAGGGGGATTTCAGGTAGCCCTGGTACTCCTTCAATTGTGTCCTTGTTACTTTCAGCTTTTTTCGTTTCATGTCGGTCTCCTTTCGGAAAGGATGCGGGACCATGAAATAAGGACCCGCTTTTCCTTATTGTACAGGAAATTCAATTCTCTTTCAGCTGGGGAAAATCATTTATTTCAAAAATGATATTGGAAAAGTATTGAGAAATTTTACGGAATGGAGACGCCTTTTTGAATGCAAACTGACGATGGCAGGCTATACTGAGAGCAAATCATCATTTTGAAGGAGGTCGCCATGTCTATTTCCGGAAAACTCTCAGCTGCCTTTCTTGCAGTCCTCTGCCTCTCGCCGATTTCATTCACAGATGCCGCCAATGTGATCGAAGTGCGCCATGCCATCGTGGATACGGGCGCTTTTCCCATCCCCTACGCAGGGAAGGAAGAAATATTTCATCACAAACTGTACCCCGGTTATGGTTCAGCCCTGACGCTGAAAAGTGTCAATGAAGACGGGTCCATGGATTTCTATACCATCACGGACCGCGGACCGAACGGGGATATCCCGAAGTATGTCAAAGGGGACAAGAAGAAATCGGGGAAAATTTTCCCGGCCCCCTCTTTCAATCCAAATATCGGCATCCTCCATGTGAGTGCGGATTTATCGAAAGCCGTGATTACCGATTCCATCCCCCTTACGGTTAACGGAAAGAAAATTACAGGAAAAGCCATCCCGAAGGGTTCCGTCGGTTCCACGAAGGAAACGGCTTTTGATTTCAACCTGAAAGACCTGGGCACGGACCCCAATGGTCTCGATACGGAAGGCATTGCCGTGGACCGGATCGGTCATTTCTGGATTTCCGATGAATATGGACCATTTGTCGTCGAAGCAGACCGGGCAGGGCGCATCATCCGGAAACTGGCTCCGGGAAACGGCCTTCCATCCATTCTGGCCTCCCGCGTGCCGAACCGGGGCAGCGAAGGCCTGACCATCGATGAAAACGGACTTCTCGTGGGCTTTGTCCAGTCTCCTCTGGACGTGGAAAAGAAAACGAAGAAGACAAGCCCGTACTGCCGCATTTTCACCATCGATCCGGAAACGGGAAAAACGACCATGTACGCTTATCAGGTAGACGGGGGCTATAAAGATTTCGGCAAGGCCAAGCTGGGCGATATCGCTCCCCTTGGAAATCATAAATTCCTCATCATCGAGCAGGGGAAGCAGAATAAGAAAATGCAGAACCTGATTTACGAAATCGACCTCACCGGAGCCACGGAAATCCCTGATGATGGACGTCTCGAACTGGGAACCCTTCCGAATGTAAAACCGGTTTCCAAGAAACTGGTCCTGGACATGAGGAAAGCGGGCTGGAAACTGGAAAAAGCCGAAGGCCTCACCCTCCTCCCGGACCGGAAGACCATTGCCGTAGTGAACGATAATGACTTTGGTATTTCCATAGACGTCATGGATCCCTCCGTTCCGAAAACAGATGTGGAAGACTATACCTACGATGCAGACAAAAAGGTATATATCTATAAAGACGGCAAAGTCCACAGGAATGTACGGCTGGGACTTAAGGAAAATGATCCCGTGGACCGGCATAATGAAATTTGGTTCTTCACGCTGGATGAGAAGCTGTGATTAGAGAAATCATTCACTTCTGACGGATAGAGTCATTTGGGGCGATCGTTCTTCGTGATTCGTTGTTCGTTCTTCGTGAAAGTGGGCGCCTTGAAAATATAGGTGCCCATTTTGTATGTGCTTTTTTAGGTGAAATGACTTTTGTTTTGGGGGTGTCGGGAGTATCGGGATTGTCGGGGATATCGGGAAGGTGGCGGGCATCAAATTGATGAAGCCCACCTTTTTATATGGGGATATGGATAGGGTCATTGGTGCTGATCGTGGTTCGTGATCCGTGGTCCGTGGTCCGTGAAGGCGGGCGCCTTGAAGTTATATTGGCGCTCATTTTTGTATGGGTAATTCAGGATGGAATGGCATTTGAATCGGGAGTATCAGGAATCTCGGGGTTCATTTCAGGATTGTCGGGGCGGTGCGGCGCAAATTTGTGGGCGCCGCCATTTTGATATTGTCTTTGGCGTGCCTGTTCGACTTGTACGATAGTACATCTTCTCGGCTCTTTTGGAGCTGCTCGGCAGCCGCATAACTTTTACTGTCAGAATAAAATCCCTGCCGGCGGGGCAGGGATTACATCTACAAAAAAGTGGCGTTGTCCACTTTTTTGTAGATGTAAATCATATTTCTTCCAGTCCTTTGAGGAGGAAGTCCTGAATTCCCACATAGTAGATACCGTTTTCATCGTGCCAGGGAATGATATCATCGCCAAGAACCACGATTTTGCGGAAGGAGTCTTTTACTTCCCGGAGGGAGGCTGTCTCTTGCGCCTGTTTTTCTTTGCTGTCCACCCGCAGAGCCGACTGGATATAGCATCGGCTGGTTCCCCGGTTGACGATGAAATCGATTTCCAGCTGGCTGCTCACCCGGCGGTCTCCTTCTTTTCTTCGAACAGGAACCACTCCCACATCTACGCTGTAACCGCGGCTGATGAGATCATTGTAAATCATATTTTCCATAGTATGGGTCTGCTCCACCTGGCGGAAGTTCAGTCTGGCATTCCGGAGACCGATGTCAGTGAAGTAGTATTTCATGGGCGTGGAGAAATAGCGGGAGCCTTTTATGTCATACCGTTTGGCCCCGCTGATGAGATAGGCTTCCTCAAACCAGGTGAGGTACTGGGCAAGGGTGGTGTGGGAGATGGAAATATGTTTTTCTGATTGAAATCGACTTTCCAACTTTGCTGTATTTGTGAGAGAACCGATAGCGGAAGAGATAAAGTCGAGAAGGATTTCCAGAATTTCAGAAGAGTTTTTCAGATGGTTGCGTTCAATGATGTCCCGAAGATAGGTCTCTGTGAACAGAGTTTTCAAATAGTTGATTTTTTCTTCCGGTTCTGAAAGCTCCAGAAGATAGGGCATGCCTCCAAAGATGGAATAATCCCGAAAGGCATGAATTTTGTCCGGCACAGCGGCATAAAATTCGGCAAAGGAAAGGGGATTCATATGGATTTCATCGCCCCGGTCACGAAACTGGGTGAGGATATCACTGGAAAGCATTCTGGAATTGCTGCCGGTGACGTAAATATCCAGGTTTGGCAGCTTCATGAGTCCCAGAAGGGCATCGACAAAGGTGATTTTTTCTCCCTCTTCCGTATAGGGATTCTTCATGGCAGAAGAAAACTGGATTTCATCGATGAAGGCGTAGTATTTAACGGCAGGGGAAACCATGCGGTCCCGGATGAACCGGTCCAGTTTGAAAGGGTTTCTATAGGGAGTATTGTCCAGTTCATCCAGCGCGATTTCGATGATCTGCTCCTGTTTCACGCCCGACTGAAGGAGATGATTCTTGAAAAGATGGAAAAGCAGATAGGATTTCCCGCAGCGCCGGATACCGGTAATGATTTTTACCTTCCCGTTAAACTGCTTTCGGATCAGTTTCTGTAAATACTGTGGTCTTTCGATTTCCATATGGACCTCCTGATCAAATCATTTCCTGTATTATATCTGCAAAAAAGTGGCTTTGTCCACTTTTTTGCAGATATAATTGCTTCAGATTAAAAAAACAGGGGCCCTGAGCAGAGAAAAACGGTCCTGCTTCATAGAAAGCTGACAGCTAACGACTAACGGCTAACGGCTAACTGCTAACGGCTGAGATCTATTTCCAAAGTCCCTTTGCATGCGACATCTCCTGTCTTTCCTTCATGCTATAATATAGGAAATACGGACAAGGAGGGGATTCCATGCCATTTTTTACGATTGTAAAAGATATTACTACCATGAAAGTGGATGCCATTGTGAATGCGGCCAATAATGAGCTGGCTTTTGGCGGGGGAGCCTGCGGGGCGATTTTCCGCGCTGCCGGGATCGAGGATATGACCCGGGCCTGCGGGAAAGTTTCTCCTGTTCCTACCGGAGAGGCAGTCATCACTCCGGGGTTCAGACTTCCGGCCAGATATGTCATCCATACGCCGGGACCTCTGTATACAGGAGCAAAGCGGGATGCGGAGCTCCTTGCTTCCTGTTATACTTCTGCCCTGAAACTGGCGGAGGAAAAGAAACTGGAGTCCATCGCATTTCCTCTGATTTCTGCCGGCGCTTACGGATATCCGGAAAAAGAGGCCCGGGAAATCGCGCGGAAGACGATCATTGATTTCCTGAAGGAAACAAGCTTCGATATGACGGTGTACCTGACGCTCCTTTCCAAACCCCGGCTTCGCCGTCTCCCCAGCATCCAGCGGCTGATTGCCAATGGTATGCTGACCCGGGCCGATGGGAAAATGGAAGAATTGGAATCGGAAGCCATCGAAGCCTGTGAGGAAATGGAAGCATCCGGGTCGCTTTCGGAAAAAGAGCTGCTCCGTTCCGTGGATGATCTGTCTTCTCCCCGGAGTCTGCCACCGCTTCGGAGGAAATCCTGTTTCCTTTCGCCAAAGGATAGGACAGGAAATCTTCCCTTTGAGCTGGATATCCCGTTTTCCAAAGCTCTCACCAATCTCATCGATGAAAAAGGCATGACGGATCCGGAAGTATATAAAGCGGCCAATATCGACCGCCGCCTTTTCTCAAAAATCCGGAATCCGAAGTATGTGCCGAAAAAGAAAACCATCCTGGCCCTGGCCGTAGGTCTGAGGCTCACTACGGCAGAAACGGAAGCGCTTCTGGAGTACGCAGGCTACAGTTTGTCAAAAAGCCAGATGATGGATGTCATCGTGCGGTATTTCCTCTCCCGAAGGGTTTACGATATTTACAGGATCAATGATGCGCTTCTCGCCTATGACCAGCAGCAGCTGGGAGGGGCGTAATCTCCCGGATTTAAAAGCTTTCAGGCAAATAAAGCCGGATGAACTTGAATTTAAAAAGTTATCAGTTATCAGCTCAAACTTCGCAGTTAACAATCTTGTGCTTTCCTAAATAATATCGGTCTTTTTCTAAAAAAGAATAGCAAGGACCTTCCGTTTTAGGTAAAATTAGGTTGGAGACAAAACAATACCTAAAGGAGGCCCTTGCCATGAACTCTATTTTACCACAAAACCAGAATGAAAAT
>NZ_JAZASU010000037.1:0-16020 GCF_036343215.1 Dialister sp. | reverse complement strand
TCGTCCTGCTTTCATCTGTCCCACAGGGTAAATCCAGGCGAAAATCATTTTGTACACATTGCGTGTCATTAGTATCAACTGCCAGCTTCCTAAAAGAAAGCCCCTGCTCCGCGAAAACCGCCTGCACATAGGCATTCCGCAGGCTGGCGTCCAGATCCGGCGTGACGGGGCGAATATCGGTAAATCCGAGTGACTTCAACACTTCCGTCGCATGCGCATGGAAAACGCCACGGGTGGCAAGGTAGACAGGGCAGGCGGTATCGAGCCCAATGGCAGCCGTTTCTGTGCCTTTGGTCCTTGCTTCCGGCTCGCTGGCGCTCGCCCCCATACAAATCACCGATACTCCGTCCTGCTGATTCGCATTGGGCTCATCATTATCATAGAGATAGGCGGCGAGCGCCATTTCCGGCTGCAGGCGCCGCAGGTACTCCGCAAGTGTACGCGCCCTGGAATGGGCGCCGAAGATGTAGTAATTCATACCTGATTCCCCTCTTCGTTCCACCCGTAGTACCGATACAGTTCATCAATATGTTCCCCCATCGTCGGTGTCACCACACCGCCTTTCCAATAATCCAAGAGCTTCGCCCGGTTTTTCTGCAGATACAGAAGATGCTGCAGAAAATCCTCCCGGTTCCCTGCCTGAAACACAAAGGCCGGATCTCCGCTGAGTTCCTGCGCCCCGCCCATATCAGAGGAAAGCACCGGGATTCCTGATAGCTTCATCTCGATTGCCACCTGGGGAAGATTGTCCTCCCAAAGGACAGGCACCAGCCCCAGATCGACAGTTTTCAGAATTCCCGGCAGCTTCTCTTTCGTATAGCCGTCATAATAATGAATAGCCGCGAAACGCTGTCTGATTGATTCAACTCTTTCAAGTGCAGCAGCATCTTTCCCAGGTGCCGCGATGGTCACTTCCAATTTTCTTGCCATGTTGTCAGACATGCTTTCCAGCGCAGATAGCAGGAAATAAAAGCCCTTCGGCTCTGTCATGTAGCCCAGATACGCGATATGCAGAGGATGGCTCAAATCAATTGACTTCGGCTTTTGCCTGTGCTCCGCCATCGCATGACCGATATAGGAGACAAATGTTTTTTCAGCCTTTAAGCCGTGGAAATGAGCTATCTTCTTCACTCTTTCAGATACAGCAAGCACATAGTCCATGCCATTATTTAGACCGGCAATGTTTACATCTGCAAACCGTTTAAACAATCTCCCATACTTTTCCGCGAGCTCCGGATCCCGAAACTTGTCTTGAAACCCGCCTGCTTCAGAATAATATTCTCCAGCAGATTTCTGAAATGCGAGAAGTTTTTCCGGAACTTCCCGCTTTCCCGCTTTTAAATAGTTTACATATTGATTGATCCGGACCTTGTCTGCAAAGACATCCTTTGGCATGCAGGAAATGCAGGCTTCTCCGCAGTCTCCCCGGCAGGAGCAGTTCTCCGCCGCCTTCCACAGATTCACATGCGGACAGAAAGGATAATAATTATGCAGAGAATAGATGAATTTCGTGCCGGGAAAGAACTGCTTCAGCTGAAAACAGGCTGCCGACAATCCTTCCCAGTTTTGAAAATGAACGACATCAAACGGTCCCTTTTCTTCCAAAAAAGACTTTAGGAGCGGGAGCAGCAAACCGTCATTCAGGTAGATCTCCACAAAGGGAAAAGAAATCAGGGCAGAAGAAAAGACCGGAGAATTGACGATTTGAAAGCTATGAACCCTCCGGCCGAAAATATTATCCGTGGACTCAATGCGGACATCAGTATGGAGGAGATCATAGGCCCTTCCGGAACTTAAAAAAAAGAGTTCCACATCTTTCCGCTGACAGAGTTCCTCAATCAGATTGCGGGTATATACCGTCACACCGCCGCCCTTGCGTTCGGTCTCATCGAAAGGAACCCAATTGTAGAATAATATTTTCTTCATCTCATCAAAAAATCCCGCTTAAGCGATTCAGCCCAGCTGCTTTATCTTTCTGACCTGCTCCAGGTAAGTAAATCCATATTTTTCATCCGGCTCCAGATAATTGCCCTCTCCCCACTCGTTCCATGCATTGAGAAATACCATATCATTTCCCTCTGCCAGGCTTTTTTCCGTCAGCTCTTTCAAATATTTTCCGAACCTGGAAGGCGAGCTGCCTTGGGTCACGATGGCGCGTTCATGCCTTCTGGGAGAATCATCATAATCCGCAAAAGCCGTCCGATACTGGCCTTTTCCATGAACCTGCTGCAGCATCCTCTGATAGATTTCATCATAACGGATGCTGTTCAAAGCAAAGCGGTTCCACAGGACGGTTTCTTTTGCCTTGGGTTTCAAACCGCCGGAAACCGGAGCCATGGTATATTTCGTATAGTTGGGTTCGAAATCCACGGTCCCGTCCACATACATGCTCTGCCCGACATGCTCGCGAGAGGCGTTCATCGACAGCAGAAAGATTCCGTCAAAGCCGTCTTCTACAGCCCTTGCCTTCCAGTACCGGATCATCCGGTTGAATTCCGGAATATTTCTCAGGCGGTAGATCAAAAGAATGGGTTTGTTTTCCCGCTTCAGATACCTCTCATCAAGGAAGAACTGTCTGAAATAGAGGTAATGCTTTTCCCATTCGTCCTCCCTGCCGTAGGTTTGGGCAATCAGAATTTCCTTGTCTCCACCGGCCCCGTGCCAGGTTTTGGTCCAGGGCTCATTTGCCCAGGCAAAGCAGAAATGAAATGGTATTTCCGGATGAGAAAGAAGATTTAAAGTCGGTTTTTCCAATACCAGTCTGCCGTTGAACCAGTAGTGGTAGCACACAAATCCGTCAACTCCATACTTTTGTGCAAGTCCTGCCTGCCAGGCCATGACCTCCGGATTCGAAAGATCATAATAATTTTTGTTCAGGGGAATTCTCGGCTGCCTGTGTCCGACAAAAAGAGGAACGCTTTTTCTCACATTCGTCCATTCGGTAAATCCGTGTCCCCAGGCATCATTGTTCTCAGGAATCTCATGGAACTGTGGAAGGTAAAACGCCAAATACTTCATTGCATCAGATACTCCATATGACATTTTCAAGAGAAACAATCGGACAGGTTACCTGTTTCCCAAGCGTTTCTTTTATGGCGTCAAACGAATAAAAGGGAGTCACCACAACTGCATCTGCAGACGGGAGCTTCTGTCCCGGAGAATACACCTCCGCAATTCTTGCGACAGTACCTGCCGTATCTCTGTCAATTCCGTAAGAAACCCTGACAGATGTTCCCTCCAGATCCTCCATCAGACGGTTGGCCAGGTCTCCCATTCCGTATATGGCAATGTTTTTCCACCCGTTGGCTTCAAAATATTCAGCTGCAGAAGCGCCGTAGTTTTTTGCCTCCAGCCAGTGGTTCAGCAGATGATAATAGTCCTCGTATTGATTGGCCCTGCTTTGAAAGTAATCCGACTTCTTTTCGCTCATAGCTCATCCACGATCGTCTTCATTGGATACCAGACAATTCTCTCTCCGGGAATGCCCATCCCCACCAGATCTCTTTTAATTTTTTCGGCCCCGTCCTCAAACATCACGGCAAGAAGAATTTTGTCGTATGGGCAGGCAGCTATCTGATCCGGATGAATCACCGGAAAGCCTTCCTTTTGCAGCTCGCCTGCCCGCCGGTCAGCCCACCCGGCGATTCTCTCCGGACAGAAAAGCTTCATGAAGTGATAATAATCTTTTCCGACCATGCCGGCTCCGTAAATCAGAAGTTTTTCGTCCGGCTGAAAGGCAGCCAGATCAGGAACATAATAAGGGATTCTGACCTGCAGTCCCATCATGTAATTAAGGCCCCAGAAGACATGCCCGATGAAAAAACGTTCCAGCTTGGGAAGGACATTTCCTGCTCCTCTATCGAGCAGAATAGTTTTCATGTACGAATAAAAAATATTGAGCTGCTCTAAATACCGGTCATCCTGCTTATGGCAGATGGAATCCCCATGCTGCCTGTAAACATAAAAGGGCTGATTTACAATTGAAACAGCTGCCGCATCCAAAAGTACCGGAATAGAGACCGCAGCATCTTCAAAATAATGAAGCCTGCTTTCTGCGCCTGAATAAGCAGCCAACAGCTTTTCGCGCCGGATCAGCTTGTCGATGAGATTGATACTCAGGCCGTCAGCTCCGGTGTCGGAATAAAATAGTGAGGCCTGAACTTTTCCATCGGATTTTTCGTATTTTCCGTCCGGCAAAACGGCAGGTTCATCCGCCGAATATTTCTTTTTTTCATCATAGATACACTTCAGGCAAACAGCCGCATCAGACCCGTCCCGGGTGACCGCCTCAAACATTGCCTCAAACATATCTTTCCGGATGAAATCATCTCCGTCAAAGACAAAAACGTATTTCCCACTGGCCGCCTCAATACCGGATCTTCGGGCAGCAAAGGCACCCTGATTCATCTGGGAAATGAGGGAAAAACGCCCGTCCTCTTTGCAAAAAGACTTGCAAAATTCCTCTGTCCGATCCGTTGAACCGTCATTTACAATAATGCATTCGAAATCAGAAAAGGTCTGCTTCTGGATGCCAGCCAGACACTCCTTAATATAACGTTCACAATTGTACGCAGTGACAATCACACTGATGGATGGCTGCTTCTCCTGCATGGTTTCCTCAGGAAAATATTTTCCCGCCTCTTTTTTCAAGCTCCCACATATAATAGTTTTTGACAAAACCTTTTTTGTCATCTTTATGGGAATATTGAATGGTTCCGAGATCGACAATAGAGCTGTTCTGAATCACAGGACTACTCAATACATCAAGCAGTTCTTTCTTCGGCGTGATTCCGTCCTCTTCCATCATACTGATCTTTTGGAATTCCTCATCCGTATAAGTTCCCCAGTTTAAGATCTTTGTAAAGAAAATTTCGTCAACGTCGAGACGCTCTCCCCATTCCACAAAAGCCGGCATCTCCTGATAGTTTTCTCTCTGCACGACGAAATTAAAGCGAAGATATCTGAGGGCACCGGACTTCTTCAGTTCGGAAGCATACTGCATATTTTTTTGCAGGACTTCAAAATTTCCGCCCCGGCGGATCTTGGCATAGGTCTCAGGCGAAGCTGCATCGATGGAAACCGTCATCATGATCTTGGCATGCTTTCCGGCAGTCAGCGCCGTCCAGTTTTTTTCATTAAACAGCATGCCATTGGACAGAATCCGGATGTAGTCCGGGTCACAGGCGGGGTCTGTATAAATACTCTTGTATTCCTCGCTCAAAAAGACTTCCCCGTCTCCTGCAAGGATCAGAAACAGGCAGTTCTTTAAATAGTCCTGCCGGATTTTTTCAGTTACCTCATGAATCCTTTCTTTTTCTTTTCCCTTTGCTATGCAGAAACCCTCCCGACAGGTGATGCAGGCCAGATTGCAGGTAAAGTCATGTCCCAGTGCCAATGTTTCCGGATGTTCAGTAATAGAATCGTAAGGGACGCCCGGCACATGCGTATCCGAGACGGTCAAATCAGACGTACCCACAAAAAGCGGACACATGGAATGGTCGCAGAATGTATAGGTATGGTTCACACAGGAAAGTGCTAATACTTTATGGAGTGCCGAATGCCACAGGTCCTCTTCGGAACACTTCATAACGGAGGAAAGGTTCTGCTTCACAAAAGTCGTGCAACAGCAACGGGTATTCCCGTCATGAAAGATTTCCAGGTGATTCAGCATCGTCTCACAGGCCAGTTTGCAGCAGGTCCGGTTAAAAATTGTCTTCCGGAGCATAGCCGACGGCTGCCCATTGATTGTCTGAAAATCCGTATAGTCAATATCTTCTTTCAGCCCCAAGCTGTTCAGTTTCTCCCGAATCTCATCCTGTCGGAATACGGCGATGATGACAAAGTACTCTTTCCAGTCAGCCACCTCATCCGGCCTGACTTCCGGAATACCATGAAAGGCCTCTTCTGCCTTGTTTGTATTGATGATGAGGGAAACCTTCACCGGGCAATCCGGCAGAAACTCACCTGCCACCTGGCCGGCGCCCCAGACAGCGATTTTTCGGTCTGTCGGAACATGAAAGCTGTCGAGCTGCCCAAAGAAATCTTCTTCGAAAAAATAATCTTTTCCCCGGACGAGGCCATGGGAGATCAGCTCCTGCTCCTTTTCCGCTTTTGCAAAACCGCAGACAATGATCTTTGCGGTCCTGTCGGAAAGTGCATCAGAAAGCGTCACGACCGGAATGCCCAACCAGACGTCTTCCGTACATCCTGCCTCCGGAATCACACCAACGATATCCAGCGTATCAAAAATATACAGAAAATCCTTGGCAACGCGATTCGTACCGTATAAGTAATATTTTTCCCTTTCCATCATAGTCCACACTAATCTATGCACAAAGCATCCGAAAAACCAGCCTTTTCAAGCAAAGGCAATACTTGTGCCTGATTTTTCCGATTCATGCAAACAATAATACCGACATCAGAAGAATATTGAAGCTCATTAAGTGTCAGCACCGGTTTCCCCATAAAAGAATTCATGTTCTTTGTACTTTCAACAAAAGCATCAAACCTAGGAACATATGGCAGATATTCTCTCATTACTCCACCGGTACCATAAATATATATAACCCTATGCTTTCTAATGTACTCTTTTACAGAATAGCAAAATATATTTTTTTTCATCTCTGTAAACGAATGGAATTTGCCCATCTGCTTGTAAACAAGACTTTTTAGCTCCTGAAGATAAAATTTTTCATTCACGGAATCCATGGCGGCATAGTGATCCGATTCAACTGTACCATAGCAATAGCCGTTACTTTTCAGGACGGGATTCAGCACTCCACCTGTCAAATCAATAACTTCATGATTTGATAATACCTGCTTTAAAACCTCTGCCCGAATCCAAAATCCATCTGTTGAATAAGGAATATCATCAATCACATCAGCTGACGCAAAGTGTGATCCAAAATCCGGCATCGGATAAAATAACACGCCAATATACTTGTGGTCTTCAAAAGACTTTGTTATCCTCTCGATATAGTCAGGCCCATTTCCTAAAAGATTTTCAAACCGGCTATAAAAGAGCGATTTCCCATCGTAACTTGGAACATACTCCGATGAAAGATCATTGTCCATCAACATGCAAACATATTGATACCCAGAGGAAATTTCTATTATTTTATTTTCACAGATCCAAGCAGAGTCCTGTATGGAAAGAACTCTGGAGTATCCCGCCTTTTGATAAGTTTCAGCAATAAGAGGAGTATCCGCTAATACATAGAGATGGATACTATCTTGCAAAGAATTTAAATACCTGAAGACATCATCCACTGCATTCTGATATTTTGCCAATAAAATGATGCAACTATCTGAAAGATTGACGAAATCACATCCCTTGTTTTCTGAAATAATATAGTTCAAACACAAAGAACGATAGATTGTATTTAAATCATGATGCGCTATCAAATCAGACCATATGAGATTACTGTCATAATCTGTATTCTGATCAATATATTGAAGAGCGCGAATATCATTTTCCTGCGTAGCTGCTTTTAGTTTATGATACATAAGCTGCTGACGTTTTAAGAATGGAAAATTTCTGCGTGTGATCAACTCATGAGATAAATAAATATATTGTGGGTAATTATGCCCATTTTCAGAATCATTAGCAGCCGTATTGGCCATAGAAAAATGGCGGTAACCCAGCTTACTGAAATGTTCTGTAAAATCCAACTCGAATCCTTTAACTACATCTCCAAATCTATTGAAATATGGAAGTGATTCCCAGTATTCATGAAATTCATGAGATGATAGCATTGGCTGCCTTATCGCAAGGAAAAAAGATTGTAAATGGCGAGGAATAAAGTTTCCCTGGTCATCAGATGCCAATTCTCCGTGTTCGATGGCGCCCCAAAAATCTCCCTCTGTATTTTCTGCCTGTGTAAAATATTCGTTAAGGTCAGAAAAAGGCCCATAAAATGAATCATTAATCAGCAGAAGTTCCTCATATTGGTCAATCTCCTCCCATCCAAGTAAATTACAGAAGACATCTTTATAAGCTCCTGCGTCAAATCCGATATTTTTCCTAAAAAACACTTGATCTGCACAGGATAAGTTTTCTTCACCGAAAAAAATTTCTGTATAATTACACACCACCACCAACGTTGTAACAGATTGACGCAGAGCATAGAGAAAGTAGCCGATATAATCGGCCACTTTCTGTTTCGAATCATATGTGACATAAATACATATTCGTTTCATAGGCTATCGTCTACTTTATCTATTTTCTCTGCATATACAATGCCACGTCTCAGTTCCGCAATACCATCCTGATCATAGACAAAGCACATGTATCCATTTGATGTATTCGTTTGATATCCGTACTTTCTCAGGATAAAACGAATGTTTTCCTCATCATTTTTCCGGTGATAGGCACAGATAGCTGCGTGGCCATGACTTCTTTGAAGAAGCCTTTTCCCACCGAGCAAGGCATCCACTTCTGCGCCCTCAATATCCATCTTCAGAAAATCGACTGATGAAATCGGCAGCGAATCAAGACGGATTGAATCGTCTGTATCGTAACGTGAAAGAAATTTATCGATGATATGGACCCGGTCGCCAAATGGAGAAAAAGTTTTTCGCAGCACCTCCGCCCACCTTGAGTCCCCTTCAATCAGATAGAGCTGCTGAAAAGAATCCACAAAGCGTAGTGCAAAATTCCCCTCACAGGTACCTGCGTCAATCAAAACATTTCCTGAAATCGGTCCGTCTACATAGAGATGAGGAGAATCTGCCTGCTGCTCCCAGAGCAGATTCATCACATAGGGCCTGCCGTCCCGATGGGCAAATGAAAAATCCTTTGGAAAGTACATCCTGTATTTCTGTTCAAAAAAAATATACGGGAATCCGTCTTCGTCCCAATGGACAGAATCATAAGTATCGGAAGGAGAATAAGCGCCAAAAATATGAAACTGCTGACTTTTCTCATCATAGGCAGATACTAGAAACTCCTGTATTTCTTCATTATTGCAGCTGCCATACTCCTTCTTCAATATTTCAAGCAGATTTTTCTTCAAGTCCCGGAAGTAAAGAATCTAATCTGGATTCACCCCCCCATCGCTTACCAGCCAGTCCCGAATGCCTTCACACTTGTCCGGTGTAATCAGGATGAAATCATAAACGCTGGTTTTTATACTTGCCGGAGAAGAAACCGGTATGCCCTCCACATTATTGCCTTGAATCGCCTCATTAGAGTCAACAATGGCGATAATTTCAAATGGGCGGGAAAATACTTTTGCTCGCAGGAAGTATTGGCAATTGTGGCCGGCGCCATAAATTATCAGCTTATCTTTCATATTTCATTACCATCTATCACCTTGATTAACTGCTCTTTGTAGGTTTTGTCGACAGCATCGTCCTGTTGAACTTCATCAAGTGAGAAATTATATTCTGCAACCATTTTTCCCGAAATAGGGATTTGCCGCTTTGCCCCCCGCAAATACCAATCATACTCATTATCTAGCTGACCGATATCCACTGCCTGATAGCCTTCATTTGCAAGGTCATAAGCCATAACAGTTGCAGCAGGGCCGAGTGATATCAATATCAAATAGTCTTTGGAAATATTCTGTTCAATGTAATTCCTGATTCTATCATAACAATCCCAGGCACCTGTTGCAGGGCACGCAACTCTTACCACATCAAATGCACCATCCAGCAAATTGCTTCCTATTCCGAAACGTCCTAATATTCCCTCGACAATACACACTTTCCTATTTTCCCACAGTTCCTTAAAGAGTGGAAAAATACGATCCGCATTTTCCCTGTTCCGATAGAGTAAATATGGCCTGCTGACAAAAGCATCATAATATTTGCAATCATCGGAAAGCATTTGAAGAATTTGTTTTCGGATCTCTCCGCACATATATATCCGAATTCCATCCGCTGCAGATTCTGTATATCGTTCTAAAATAAAATCCTGTGCTATAGCTATATTGATTTTGTCAGAGCTACAGGTGATTATCTCTCTCAATCTTTGGCTTAAGACCTTATCCTTCTTTTGATACCAAGCCCGATCCCGATTCATCATTATTTCAAACTCACCGTCACCATAACGGCAAAGGGAACTATAATCAGATATCATCTTTTTCAATAATATCTCTCCGTCCAAAATATGAGGAGACTCTTTGAGGCCCCATTCATATGGAGCACTATCCAGTCTAGCTTGAAAAAGTTCCGCTTCTTCAAATGCAATCTTTATTCGATTTTTGAAAATTTTCTTAGACAGTAAATTTTGTTCATCTCTCCAAAAAAAGACCGTTCTTTCAATCAATCCTGTTGCACGCAGTTCCTCTTCTATAGTCTCATCTCTCATAACAGAAACAACAATTGCATCAAAATCAATTTCAGAAAGCTTCCTCGGGTCCTTGATTTCAATAGAATCTTTATATTTTCCCCCAATTTTCTCAGAGTCATGATCCACAATGCAAACCACTTTAATATCTTTCTTGAGACAGGACAACACTGTCTCAACCTTTTTCCCTGCCCCAAAAATCACTATTTGCATTGAACTCATTCCTCTCTCTAGGCATCTATATACTCCTGCAATCAAATGATTTTCGCCAACGCCCTCGCCATCTCCTGCCGGACCGGGTCACTCCTGTAACCGTACCATAACAGAGAATCCAATTCGCTGACAGAAAATCGCTTGGTTGAATTTTCGTTTACCTTTTCCAATAATTGAGCGAAATACCGTGCAAGTAAAGAATAATCGGCGTCTTCATATGAAATCACTTTTCTTCCCGATGCAGTAGCGTGTTCCCACGCCTCACTTTTCCCCTCGGAAATATTTGCAACATGAGATTTCCCTTGCAGAATATTAGGCACTGAAGAGCAGATACTTTTAAAATATTCATTTTGTGTTGTTTTCTCTATTGTCATTCCGGTTTCCATTTTATAGAAGAGAAGCACCTGCCAACCTCACACAGCTGAACTTCTTGTGAAAAGAAATCCCGTATTTGTAAATAGTGGTTGCAACGCCGGAACGGAGAATATCGACATCATACTTTTTCTCCTCAATCTGCTGAAGACCGCCTTGGCAGGCTTTTTCCATTATTTTTACATCATCGGAATCGGCGTATTTCAGTTCAAGAATTGCTGCCGTGCTTTCCTTTACATTAGAAAGAATTATATCCGAGTAGCCATTCCCTGCCTCCGAATTGCTCCGAACCCCTTGAAACTGGCTCAAAAGTCCCAGTACAAAGCCATGGTAGAAAGTCTCCCGAAGCCCTTTCCTGGCGTAAGTATCGCGGATGCTGACAGATGAGAATAATAATTGATTTAAGACTATTTCCATTTCCCGGGGATTCCCGGACATTGCCGCATTGTAAAAACGCGCTCCGGATTTCGTATCCTGTTTCACTTTGCTATGGAACCAGGAGATAATGTCGTCCTCAAAGATCTGCCGGACCTCGCTGTTCGGAATCCAGAGCTTAAACATCCCATCACCTTCCGAGCATCCTGTCAGATATCCGGTGGTATAGAGAACACTCCAGACATTGTCAATTGAATCTTCCAATTCGCGGTAAGTCAGCGTTTCAGAGATTTTCTTCTTAACGGTTTCTCCCTGAACCAAAGACTCGAGTTCATCCGATGTCTGCTCCGTGGCAAGGTCGACGAAGCGGCGAACCAAATCATTTCCACTGGAATTTGCCCAATAGTTGGCAGGTTCCGTCCCGCCGCCCTGCAACACGTCATCGACATAATTGATGACATCCCAGGGACAGTAGATTTCCGCATTCCCGAAACGGTAGCCGTCATACCAGGCTTTTACATTATCCTTGCAGCCTGAAAGATCAAAGTAGGAAAGAAGGTCTTTGACTTCCGAATCCGTGAATCCGAAGTATTCGCCGCCACGCGGGGAGGCAATGGTATTCACCTTGAGATTGTTTAAACCGGTAAAAATGCTCTCCTTCGAAACGCGCAAGCAGCCGGTCATGACAGCAAAAGCCAGATTTTCATTCGTCTTGAAAGCATTATGGAAAAGATTCCGTATGAGGGACACCATCTGATCGTAATAGCCATGGATGTAAGCCTTGTCCAGAGGAACGTCGTATTCGTCAATCAGTACGACCGGCTTTTGCCCATAATGCTTTTCAAGCAATCCAGTCAATGTTTTCAAACTGCCCATAAGAACATCTTGCGACATTCCATAGATTGTTTTCTTTGTTTCATCTCTTTCAGTGAGAGCAAGGTAGTCCTTTTTTTCTTCATTGCTCAGTCGATCACTTTCTGTAAGAAACGAAAACCGGTCAGCTTCTCTACCAATTACTGTCGTGAAAGCGTTGAATGCGGATTCGTATGTCAGGCCATCTACTCCCTTAAGAGATATAAAAATAACAGGATACTTTCCAAAGTACTTCTCACAGAAAGCTTTGTCCTCGGCAACCTTCAGTCCCTCAAACAGAGCTGGTTCTGCCCCGATCCGAAAGAACTCCTTCAACGTGCTCATAGCAAGCGTCTTGCCGAAGCGGCGAGGACGGGTATAGAGAAGTACAGAACCCATATTCTCTGCCACTTGCCGAACGAAATCGGTCTTGTCCACATAGTAGCAGTTGTTTTCCCGTAGCACCGAAAAAAGATCGATGCCGACGCCAAGACGTTTTCGCATAGGCGGCCTCCGAACTCTGCCTACTCTGTTCAAATGCATTTTTCGCAAGTTCATTCTTTAAACTTTTCTATATGGCACTCATGCTTCCTGGTCTCCCGGTCATAGTCGATGCCGACAAGAAGCATATTATTCTTGTATTCCGAGAGCCCGGCAGGGTAGTTCTTTTCCTTGATTTGCTTCAAAGCCGTATCTGCATCCCGATTCCACTTGAGCTCGACCACCATGGCCGGCTTGTCCGCATATTTCTTCCTGGGGACAAATGCCATGTCTGCAAAGCCCTTCCCCGTCGGCAGTTCCCGGATGACAGTATAATATTGCCGCGCTGCATAGAAAGCCAGGGAGATTGTGTAGGATAAGGCATTCTCGTCGTTGTACTGGATGTGACTGGTCTCAAGATGGGCATTTTCGATATAAGCCGCAGCCATTTCTTCATCTCCTGACCAGACAGCTTTGAGGAGCTCATCCGAATGCTTGACCGACTTCATGACCTCGTCCCAGGAATTCTTTGCCGTCGTTGCCGTAACGAATTCCTGCATGATTTCTTTATTGGGAATAAAAACTTTCTTCGTTTCAAAATCATAGCCCAGATAACCAAGATGAATGAGCAGGGTCATGACGTCATCCGCATTGGCAAAGGTCGTCATATCATTCTGGAAACTGCCGGTATCGATTACCTGCCGACCCCCTGCCATCAGCTTCAGGATGGAATCCCGAAGGCCGTCGAAGTTCATATCGATATAAATACGCAAGGCATCATATGTTTCTGTCTGGTTCCAGTAATCATCAAACTGATGGGAAAGCATGGCAGAAACAATAGAATTCGGGCTATAGACATGACCGGTATTCTGAAAATAATAACCATTATACCATGCCCTGCATTCCTCATAATCCATATGATATTTTTCGCAAAGCGGTTTTACTTCCCCCTCTGTAAAGCCCACAAAATCTGACAGTACCTTTGGATTTTCCATGGAAAACTCCATGAACATGTTGAGGGCAGAATGGGT
Organism: Dialister sp.; assembly: GCF_036343215.1. Lineage (GTDB taxonomy): Bacteria > Bacillota > Negativicutes > Veillonellales > Dialisteraceae > Dialister. The sequence continues at coordinate 2,406 of NZ_JAZASU010000037.1, read as the reverse complement.
CCCGTTTTTCTTGATTGGCAGAATACCCGTCATGTAAGCAAGGCCAATGTAATCCTTGTCTTTCATCCAATCCCTCAGAAAATCCAGATACTGTTCCTGGGCCTTATGGTCTTCCTTGTATTCCCGGAAAATACAATCCCACTCATCAATGATGAACACGAACTTCTGCCCGGTTTGTGAACAAATATCCCCCATCGATTGGGCGAGATCCGTTTCATCCAGATAATCAAGATCCGGATAAGCGCGAAAAAGTTCTTTCAGCAGGAATCGACTCAAACGTTCCAGGAATTCAGTCATCGACTTCGTCCGGCTCAGGAATTCCTGCATATTGACCTTGATGACATCATACTGATTTCGATATGTGTCATAAGAAGTATCCTGAGAAATCACCAGATTCTCAAAAAATCCGGACGTATCAACGCTTCTGTCATAGTACGCCGAGAGCATGTCCGCCGCCATGGACTTCCCAAAGCGCCGCGGGCGGCTGACACAGACATACTTCTGCTTTGTCCCGAAAACCTTGTTGGTATAGGCAATGAGCCCGCTTTTGTCCACATAGATTTCGGAATCCAATGCCTCCTTAAATTTTCCTGAGCCGGGGTTCAAGTAGATACCCATGAAATGCTCCTATAATGAAACAAATGCATTCAAACTGAGTCCAGATATCATCTTCAAAGTCCTTTTTTGGGCGTTACTGCTCCCCCGCCGGCAGCACATACTTCTGGCTTTCAATCCCGTTGCAGTGGTTGCACATGTCAAGGTAGCCCTTTTTCAGCTGTCCCTGCTCAAATTCAAAGAAAGCTTTTCTGCCTTCAGGTCCTTTCAGGGAATCCAGATTCAGATAATCACCCTGTCCGATCTTTCCGTCATACATATTATTTGAAACCGTATGTGCCATGACGCAAAAATAATATCTGTTTTCCTGAACTTCCCGGCAGGGGGTCTTGCACATTTCAAACGTTTGCTTCAGAATAGCCTCATCCATATGATGATCGACCCAGTCAAATCCATAGTCCCAGAAGACCTGCTCATCCGAGATGAGATACTTCATATCCCATTTGTCCAGAAGCTCCATCAATTTTTTATACTGTTCTTTCAATCTCGGAATGGATTTCGAATAATTTGAAATCCGAAATGTCACCTGATATTTCTTACAGTTCTCAAGGATTTTTTCGTTGGGAAGAATCGTACCGTTTGTCGTAATGGAAAAAATATTAATCTTTTCCCTGTACTTCTCCCCTATATATTCAATGATTTGATCCAGTTCTTTATATAACAGTGGTTCGCCGCCAATCAGAACAAATTCCTGACTATAATCCACGATGTCAAAAAAATGATCTGCGCTGGATATGGCCTGTGCCAGTGTCAAATCCTTTCTCGTATTCGGGACCAGATTGCAGGCATGGGCGCACTTCTTGCATTTCAGACTGCAGCGCTCAGTGAGTGATATCTGACATAAACGATTAAATACCTGCTCCTCTCGTCTAAAAACTTCCTCTGCCAATTCATGCGTGACAAATGTGAAAAGACCTTTTACATCCCGTCCGTATTCAAACCCCATTTCTCCAAGTTGAGTAATAATTTCTTTCTGATGCTGCGGCGATGCGGCTATCAAAATTAGAGGCCTTTTATCAAAATAATTAGTCAGCGCCTGCGGATGAAAGACAGCCTGTCCCAGATAACCGCGTGATTGTTTATCCTCATCATTATCCACAAAGGCAACGAAATTATAAAAATGATTAATAGTACTGAAATATTCCCGTCCAATTTTTCCGGCTCCGAAAATAAAAACGGGAACTCCATCCATTATCCTATCCATTTTGATTCCACCTTTATGTCTCGATATCCTGTGTAAAAAATATTTTTCCAAAAAGCCAGATGTTGTTTCATAGTAGCCTTCATATAAATAGGTTTTCTTGCTTTCCTTCCCAGAGCCACACCATCACCAACGCTTAAAAAGTAAAAAGACAGGTTCCTTCACTGCACTGCCACCTAAAAAATCAAGATTCTGTCGTCTCTATAAATTTCATTTCAATTTCCGTAAAACAAGTCACTACCCTTTTGGTATTAGAGCGAACAAGTACTCCGTTCCAGCCTTCTGATACTGCTAGATCAGTCTCCTCTCTCCTGCGATGATCAAGTACAGAAGTAACGACCTTAAAAAATGACATTTTCTTGTTCTCCGTGTATACAAAGAACTGATTCAATTCTGTACCATCGAGTTTACAAATCGGTCGGCCCTGATAAGAAAAGGTAACCTCATTAACTAAAACTTCCCACACATAAAAGGTGTGCTGAACCTTGAAAACTCAATATTTCAGGCAATAAAAAGGCACAGATGCCGTGCCCTTTGCTATAATTGAATCGGCTAAAAAACAAATATATAAAGGAGCGCATCTATGCCGG
>NZ_JAZASU010000036.1:0-16416 GCF_036343215.1 Dialister sp. | reverse complement strand
TTCTCCAGGAGAATTGTGTATAAAAATGGCCCGCCATCCAGTTTGATGCGGGCCTCCTGCACTGATTACTATGAACTGATAACTGATAACTTTATCACTTCCGGTATTTCCACATATTGTGTAATTATTGTACAGCCCCACTTGTTTACCGATAGAGTCGCTGGTCCCGGGTACTTTTCGTCTGTTAGTCTCATATGTGCTTTGTATCTGCCGGTAAGAAAAATAAAAAGGCCGCCCTGTCAATTTGGCGGCCGCCTGTCCGATTCCCGAACGATGCAAAGTCTCGAAGAAAACAGACTCTTCAAGGTTTCAAAGAATCCGGTCTTTCTGATTACTGATATCTCATTTAAATGTCTGCCAGGCGTCCATGACGTCCAGCAGGGCCCCGTCAAATCCGGCGGAGAGGATCTGGTCCAGGGAGGAATCCGGATTTCCATAGAGGATGGTTTTCCAGGCTTTTGTCCAGTAGCGGACGCGGTAAGCGCCCTTCCAGGCGGGATTTTCTTTTTCTATCCAGGCGGGGCGGGAGTTTTCGTCATTCCAGGAAATATCCCAGTAAGGCCGGTAGTCGGCGGCTTCGCCCAGACTGAGGTAGGCGAGAAGGAGCCGTTTTCCGCCGAGCGGTTTTATTTTGAGGGAAGAAAGGTCTTCTCCGGTGAGAAGGTTTCCTCCATAATACGGGTCGATGATGATGACATCGTAAGGGGAAGCGGCAAGGGCGGAAAGGTAGTCTTTTTTATTTCCAAATTTCATGGGATTGTTGAGGATGAGGAAATTTTCCGCGTCTTTCAGCGTGCTGATGTCTTTTTTATTTGCCCGGGGCCCGTTTTCGGGGATTTCGTCCAGATTTGCGGTCCTGCTGGTCATGGAAATATAGGAACGGTTTTCGCCCTGTTTCCTGTCTTTTTCAGCCAGGTCCCCGGAAACGTAATCCAGGGTCCAGACGGGAAGGCCTCTGGCTTTTGGCTTTTCCAGCATCACATCCAGGTAGGTGAGGACGTCTTTGTCCTGGGGAACCATTTTTCCATCTTTCGGGATATAAAAGATGCTTTCTCCCAGAAAGCCGTCCAGGGAGGAAAGGAGCTTTTCCACGGATTTTTCGCTTTCGTCTTTTGTCACTTCCAGAAGGCCGATGGCGCCGTTTCCAAGGAGCTGGAAATCGGGATTTTTTGCTTTGGCGTATTCATGGATGGATGAGGAGAGGTCCACCATGGCTTCTTCCGGGGTAAACCGGGCGTCTGATGGCCAGGGAAAAGCGGTAAGGCCGATGCCAAGAATGCCGGCAGCCAGGTGAGCAGCAAATTTTTTCAGGGTCATGGGTACCTCGGGAGGAAAATCAGCAGTTAGCGGTTGGTGAAATCATGAGAAAAAGGGATTGGGGATCAGGGGCGGTACGGGACTGGCTTTTTTCTCATTCCCGACTTGAACGATAGATAGCCCCCTTCACCGCCTTCGGCGGAGCTTCCCCCGATGGGGGACGCTTTTCGAAAGTACCGGGGAAGTTTACAGTCGAAAGTGCAGTTCCCCCTCACCCGCTTCGCGGGAGATCCCCGGGGATATGTTTTCCTTCAAGCTCATTTTCGGCTTGTACGATCGTACATCCCCCCAGTCGCCTTGAGGACAGCCCCCCGAACTTCGGGGGCCTGAGAGGGGAGCCTTTCCGGGCCGCGATTGTGTCAATTGGTATGAAAAGGTGCGCGAATCGCACTTTATAAGGTTCTGTATAAGATTGGTTTCCGAAGGAAACCATATCCATCCCGATATCCCCGGGTATCCCGATATAAAAGGTTCTCGTCTTACGGTTTCCTTCCCGGATCAGGGCCTCAGGACGATTACAGGATTCTTGCATACCAGAGGGAGAGTCCGTATCCCTGGGCGTCTGGGGCGCCTTTCTGGGTGCGGATGTATCGTTCAAGGGCAATTGACCAGCGGTTATCGGGGGATTGCTGCCAGTCCATGCGGAATCCGATTCCTTTTCTTGCCCAGCCGTCCTGAATGGATTCGGAACGGTAGAGGGGATCGTAGTTCAGGGTGGAGTGATACCAGGAAAGCCAGGTCTGCCAGGAGAGGTCTTCCCGGATATTGTGGGTATAGGAGAGGAGGATTTCTTTTTCCGAAAGGGAGTCGGTCTTCATTTCTCCTTCGGTATCGCCGGTGTATCCGTACAGGATATAGGCGCCCAGTTCGTCTTTCGGACGGATCTGCCAGTTTCCGGCAGCCCCGATTTCCCAGGCGTCTCCGTCGGTATAGCGGATTCGCCGGGAGATATTTCCATAGCTTATATCCTGCCAGGTTTTCTGCTTGTTGGTGTGGGAAATCCAGCCTTTGTACTGCCTGTTTTTTTCGCTGTGTTCGTAGGAAATATCCAGTCTTGTCTCGTTGCCCGGATCTACTTTGAAGCCCGGGTCTTCTTTTGAGTAGGCGTAGCTTCCTTTGATGTCGTAGGAAAGTTTCGCGGAAATCCGGTCTTCTTCGGAAAGCCGGTGGATGGCTTCGATTTCGGGCTGGATCTGCCAGCCTCCTCCGAAGTCCTGGAAAAGACCGAGGCCTTTCGGCACGTAGGCATTCTGATCGTATTTATTTTCTCCCGTGGGAAGGACGAGGATCATTCCATACCGCAGGCTGTTTACGGGATGGTCATTATGATAGCGCACATATAAGGTGGTATCGGTGAAGCCCGATGATTTTCCATGCCAGGCGCCGGTGTCTGATTCGAGGCGTCCCGCTTCCAGGCCCAGTTCGAAGCCTTTATGGGAGTTTCCTTTCGGCCAGTCTTTATCGCTGACTTTTTCTTCTCCCGGGTATTCGTCCCTGTAGAAGGCCTGGTACCAGGAAATGGAATGGTAAAGCTGGTGCCCCGGGTAAGGACCGTTTTTCCAGTGACGGTAGGTCATGGAGGTGCCAAAGCTTTCCCCGTTTCCCATATCCCATACGTTTTCGGCTATGAGTTTTCTGGCGGAAAGGGAGTTGTCCAGGCTCTTTTCCGCTTCGATGACCCAGTTTTTGGAGGAAATGATATTTTCTTTCGCCCGGGTGAGGTTATTTTCTCCTTCTCTGACCCAGGCCACCGTATCGTCGTACCATTTCTGGGTATCCGCCTGGGCGGAGAGGGAATCGGACCGTTCTTTGACGGCATCCCGGTAGGAGGCCTGGAGGGATGGAAGGAGGGAGGCGGCCTGTTCATAGGCCTGTTTTGTTCCTTCATAGGCAGCGCCGGCTTCGCTCTTTTTCTGTTCCATGGCACGGAGGGCTTTTTCTGCCTCTTCCGGGCTGGCATCGGAGGGAAGGCCTGCGCTGTAGAGTCCGGCGAGCCGGATGGCTTCTTCCATCCGGTTCTGCTGGAAATTCACTTCTTCCACGGCCCTTCTTACGGCTTCGGCGCGGCTGCTGCCGGATGCTCCGGATTCCCGGGTATCCAGGATGGTTTCTATATTCCGGAGGGCCGCTTCTTTTTCGGCGGTTTCCTGCTGCTGTTTTTCCAGGTTTTCCCGGGCATTTTCCAGAAGGATTTCCGCGTGGGCGGACCGCGCTTTGGCTTCGGAGAGGCCTTTTTCGGCCGAAGAGAGGGCAGAGCGGGCATCAGCGAGGTCTTTTTCTGCCCTCTTTTCATCTTTTTCGGAAGTGATGACGGATTGTTTCGCTTCGGTCAGGCTGTTTTCCGCCTGAACTGCATTGTTTCTGGCGTCCCTGAGGTTTCCATGAGCTTCGCGGATGGAATCGATCTGTTTCCGCATTTCCTGAAGGGCCCGGACGGAGGGCGATGCATCGGTGACGGGGTCATGGTAATAGGCTTCGGAAATGGAAGGAACTGTCAGGAGGAGAAGGGCCAAAGCCAGCCGTATCCTTTTTTTAGAGTGGAAATATTTCCTGAAAGTCATGAGTATTTCCTCCCTTCTCCCGGACCCAGCCGGAGGAGGTCTACAATCCTTCCGCCGCTGATTTTCTGGGCCAGCTTCGTGAGGGGACCGCTGGGGGGCCGGTAGAAAACGGGCTGGGCGCAGTACACATAGTAACTCATATGGGAGGTAAAGCGGGAAAGTTCCAGCCAGGCAATGACGAGGGTCAGGAGGGCGGCCAGGAAAAAAGTGAATCCATAGGATTCCACGCCCCAGAAATGGGTTCCCAGGAGGCCTGCGGCGAGGTTCAGGAAGGTAAAGGAAAGTCCCGTGTGAAGGACGGCGCCCTGAAGGTCGAAATAGGTGAGAAGGATGTATAAAAGCTGCATCACTCCGGTAAAAAAGACGCCAAAGAGGAGCACGTCGAACATATTGATTTCATTGCCCGGAATGCTGACCGCGGAAAGAATGGCGCTTCCGAAGGCAAGGAAAAGGAGGGTGAAGAGGAACTGGAATTCTACTACCTGACGGAGTTCGAACCACAGGGTATAGAGCAGATCGTGCCGGGCGTCATCGATTTCCTGCAGGTTTCCTTTGCGGGCGATGGCTTCGAAGTAGCCTGCATATTTCTCATAAAAATTCGTTTCCACTGAAACCACGAAAAGGGTCATAAGGGGCAGGATGGAAAGGAAGGCAAAGAAAGTGAGTCCGTCATAAAGGGGTGAAAACCGGTAGGTATCGGCCACCACCATGCCCCAGGGACCGAACCAGATGAGGAAATTCGGTATGTAGAGGCCCAGATTGTAGCCCATATAGCCCAGGGAAATTTTCCAGTGCTTTTCGAAATAGGGAAGGAAACCAAAGAGGAGACCATTCCGCGGCCGTCCGAATACGCTGGTGATGTGGATGAAAAATGTGGTCATCAGGACGGACATGCCCAGGCACAGGGAAAGAAGGGCAGAATCATGGGGGGGAAAGGAAATCCAGCTGAAGGAGGAGGGCGCAGAGCAGGATGGCCGCGAGGACTCCGGCTGAAAATCCGCTGATCAGCCGTTTATACCGTTTCACTGCAGAAAGGTAGAGGATTTCCACCCAGATGAGGGTGAGTTCCAGGAAAAAGAGGACGGAAAGGGATTTCGAAAGGAGGGGGATGGGGCTGTCTTTCAGGAAAAAGGCGGCCAGAATTCCTGCCGGAAGGACCAGGAGGGAACCCATGCCAAAGAGGGAGGAAGTCACATCCCGCAAAAAACTGGTGGTCAGGCAGTCTGCCAGGTACCGGGTAAGGACCATGGTGAAAGGACTGGTGAAAATCTGGGAGAAAATAAAGGAGTAGACCACGGGAGCCAGGAAAAGATTCCGCTCTTCCAGGGAGACACCGTGAATCCGGAAAAGGAGCTGCACGCCGAGCATCATGCCGGTGAGGAGCAGAAAAGGGCCTGAAGTGACGATGGCCGAATAGGTATAGGCTTTGATATGGCCCAGGGCCGTACGGGCGGTAAAGAGCTTTTTCAGTTCGAAGCCGACTCCTGCCATTTCTTCATCTTTCTTTCCAGACTGCTGTAAACTTCACGATAAGAATTAATGAAATATTCGTAGGTATAGCCTTTTTTTGTCCGTTCATAGCCCACGGCGGCCATTTTCTTCCGGAGGGGATAATCCCTGGCAAGCCGCAGGATTTCATGGGAGAGGGCCCGGTCATCCAGGGGCGGGACCACGGAGCCTGCGGGCCCCAGATGATCCCCGCTGTCTCCATAAATCAGTTCCCGGCAGCAGCCCACATCCGTGGTCACATAGGGACGATGGGCGGAGAATCCTTCCAGTACGCAGAGTGGCTGGCCTTCGGAAATACTGGAAAGTACCAGGATATCCATTTTCGGAAGGTAATCCGGGACCCGGATGGTGCCGGTGAAATGACAGTTCCGAAGGCCCATCACTTCCACCGTATGACGGCAGAGGTGGGCGTATTCCGGATCTTCTTCCGTATTTCCCATGATGTAGAATTCGGCGTCCGGCATTTCCTGCTGCACCCGGTAAAAGGCATGGATGAGGGTGATGATATCTTTAATCGGGACTACCCGGACCACGGCTCCTATGGTAATCGGCCCCTTGTGATCGGAGAGTTCGGAAATATGGGCAAACCGATCCATGTGGACCCCGTTGGGGATGATGGAAATTTTTGCGGGGTCGCAGCCGATTTCCTTTTCGATTTCCCCATTGTGTTCGAAAAGGGTATAGACATGGTCCGCTTCTTTGTAGGAAAGGCGGGCGAGGGTATAGAAATAATGAATCCACAGGGCTTTGAAATCCCCTTTGGCCCAGGCGCTCTTGATGATTTCCGCTTCCCTTTCCCTGGCATAAATGCCGTGTTCCGTGAGGAGGAAGGGCTTTTTGTAAAGCCGGGCCCCCATACTTCCGATGACGGCACAGTAGCCGGCGGCCACACTGTGATACACATGGGCCTTCGGAATTTCCTGCTGGAGGAGGTAGAAAAGGGGAAGGAGCATGGACCGCATGGTCCAGAAATAGTCGGTAAAGGGAAGGTAGCTGTATTTTTCTTTGTATACCGATTCAATGATATCAAAGAAATCGCCGGACATGAAGACATCCAGGGGACTTTTCCATTGATGATGCCGGAAAATATGGGCGAGTTCTTCGATATCGATATCCGATTCCCCGCGGACCAGGTCGATCAGCGTTTCCCGCTGGGACGGGGTGAGGACAGATTTCTGGAGGCCCGTCGATTTTTCGGAGAGGATTTCATCCAGGAAGACTTCCTGAATGGCGGTGCAGTTTTCCGGGATTTTATACTTGAAATGACCCCGGTCCTTTTTGAAGGCGCCGATGGAATAAATCTGGAATTCAAATTCCGGAAGGCCTTCCATGAGCATATGTACCCAGGCGGAAACGCCGCCTACGATATAGGGGTAGGAGCCTTCGGTGAGAAGACAGATTTTCATGGATTCTCCTTCCAGTACAGACGGGCCTCGGGATTTTTCATGCGGATGTACCAGGTGCCCTCATCGATTGGCCTTGCTTCCGCCCCGTCCGCGTGATCCAGGGTATGGGAGGTATGGAGGAGGAAACGGGCTTCATTCTTGAAATTCCAGGCGTGGATTTCCACGAAATGAGGATTCCTGATGATCCGGTAATCCAGGTCAAAATAATCATCGAAATAAGGAATGCTTTCCGATACGGTGACCGGAGTGAGCCAGGGGAAGCGGGCGGAGATTTCTCCCACGAAGGAAGAAAGTCCTCCCTGCATATCTTTCCAGGAATGGTCCCTGCTTTCGTCGTAGAGAATTTCATCGGGATGGACGAAATGGGAGAAGACTCCCATTTCCTGAATGGCGGAGAAAACGGTGATCCCCTGCAGTTCACCGGGCATAAAGCCTGCAGAAATACGGGGAATCGAGTAGAATCCGTCTTTCCTGGAGAAATCCTGCATCCTCTGGGCACTGTCTTTCGGTACGTTGTAAAGGGAGCTGAATACCCTGATATCGGGCAGTGCTTCGGTGACCGCTTTCTGCCCTTCCTCACTCAGGATATTGGACGGCGGAATGTAGACGCGGAAATCATAATCGGGATAGAGGGATTTCGCATAGCGGTACAGTTCCCGGAGGGAGGAGGCCATGACTGTTTCATCGGGCCAGGGGGTATACCCGGTTCCGGAAATTTCTTCCAGGGTGAGGGGCTGGTGATTGTAGCCATGAAGGCCCAGTTCTCCCCCGATGGCGAGAAGTTCCCTTCCCTGGGCGATGAAGGTTTCCCGGACCGATGTATCGGGTCCCGGGAAATCTCCATCCACATCATTATTATAGGACTCAATCATGCCTGCGGTGTAGCGGAGATTGTATTTCTTTGCCAGGGCTGTCATGAAAGGCCACCATTCCTGGCGGTAGAATTCAGCCATATTGAGCCCGGTTTCCCGCTGGAGTTTCGGGACGATGATTTTCGGCACCGGGGCGGGGAAATCGTCCAGGAAGAAAATTTTTACTCCCACTACGGGATAAATGGAATCTTCCCCGGCATGGGCGATGAGGGAGGCAAGGAAACCGGCATTCGATTTGTCCAGCCGTTCATTGCTGTTGAAAACGATGAATCTTCCCTTTCCGAAGGGGTGGGTCCAGATCACCGGCATTCCGTCCGGGGTGGAAATTTCCACGGTGGAATCAGCGCTCAGGGTGACATCATTTCCTTCGGTCTGGAAAACATCATTTCCTTCGGCCTGGAAAACTTCATTCGAGGCGAAAATTTTCCCCTTTTCCCCCGGGAGGAAGGAAGTTTTCATTTCCAGTCCGTTCCGCCAGGCCAGGGAGCCGAGACGGGCGATGCCGAGGGCTTCTTTCCATTCACCGGAAACGGCAGAAGAGTCGGAAGGCTGGATGCGCTGGAGAAGGATGACCGTCCCGCCGGAGGAAACATAATCTTTGAGGACAGGCAGGGATTTCACCTGTCCCGGGCGGGTGGTGGCCAGGAAAATGCCCTGCACTTTGTCCTGAATGGGAGGGATTTCTTCGGAGGCCACATGGGCTTCAAAAGATTTTTTCTGCTTTTTCAGCATGACTTCCGTATTGTGGGCGGCATACATGGAAGTGACACTGTCGGGATCATAAAGGATATAGTAATGATCCCTTGGAATGGATTCCGCATCGGCCCAGGGCCTGGCCGCTTCCTCACGCTGCTGAAGGGCATTGGTGAGGGAACCCATATGAAGGAAACCGCCCATGCGGGTATACTGGAAAAAGCAGCCCATGAGAAGGGCGATGAAAATGAGGACGGCGATACTTTTTCTGTTCATGCAGCGCCTCCCCAGTAACGAATGGCCGTCAGGGATTCCGGAGAAAGACGGCCCGGAAAGGCTTTCAGCCGGCGGATGGCCGACAGGGTCCCTTCCCTGTCCCGGCGGGCTATTGCAAGCTCAAGGGACAGGCGGAGGAAAGTTTCCGATGACCGGCCCTTTTCCCCGGCCAGGGTGAGGAGGGCCTCAGCATGGTCAAAGTCCTGAAGGGAAATGGCGAGCCGGATGGATTCTTCCCGGTAGACGGGTTTTTCCGGGAGCTTATCTGCCAGTTTTTCCAGGACTTTGAGGAGGTCCTTTTTTCGTTCCTCCCGCTGGTTTTCATCGCCATAGCCGCCGCGAATGAATTCCTGCAGCTTTCCGGCGTAGGTTTCCAGCAGTTCTGCTTCCTTTTCACTGTCCCTTTCCTGCCGCAGCTTTTTTTCCAGCTCGAAAATGGCGGAAGTGATATTTTCCGCCCGGGCGGTGATGAGGGAAACGGCATAATAGGAGATTTCCCGGTCCTCATCATGGACGGCTTCCCGGAGAATTTCCGGATTGTCCACCACTTCCTGGGTAATGATCGTCCGGAAGAGGCGGCGTTTCAAATGTTCATCGCCCATGAGCTGCATATCGGGGAGGGACATGATATCGGACTGATAGGTCATGCGGCCCCGGGCAGAGGGCGGATTGATTTTCACGAGGTTTTCCTCGCGGACCTTCCGGTACCCTTTTAAGTCAGAAACCATATGCCAGGTGAGGAGGGAAAAGAAACCGATCACCGGAAGGCAGAGGACAAGGATGGCTTCCGCTCCCGCCTGCCAGGCGTTTTCTTTCCGCCGGACCAGAAGAAAATAGAGAAGGGTGACGGCCAGATGGATGTAGAAATATTCTATTTCCATACTACATCACCTCTTCCGACCGGGCGATGGAAAGGCCGGCTTTTTTCAGCCGCTCTTCTATAATCGGAAGCGCAGACTCGGGGGTATCGGGGAAAAGGAGGGCATAGCTATTTTTATAAACGCCGGCGAAATCTTTGCTCCGGATGCAGTGGTCCACCCTTTCATTCAGCGAAGAAAGGGGAAGGTCCATATTCCCCAGAACGAGCAGACGGGCAGGGGAATCGTGAAGTTCCTGATGGCGGGCGCGGAGAGTTTCGATGGTCCGCATAAAAGGTTCCTCCCGGAGGATCCGGGTGCCCGGCAGGTATTTCTTCCCTGCTTCCATTTCTTCCCAGCGGGCGGCCCGGGAAAGGGCTGTGGCGATGAGGCGGGAAGTGAGGGAAAGAAGATTTTCTTCGTGGTAACTCCACTGCTCGAAGGAAAGACCGTAAATTTCGATGACCGCAATGATCTGATCACCAATCATGACCGGAGCGGCCAGATCCGGGGAATCATTCATGAAATCCCGGTTCATGAAGACCGTTCCTGTCTTCATCAGTTCAGAAAGGTAAGGGTGTTTTTCGATATCCAGGGAAGCCGGACGGGCGGCCGCTCTTTTGCCCATACGGACTTTGCGGCGCAGGAAATGACTCTGTTTCCCGGTGACATAAATGGCCAGGTCCCGGACACCCAGAAGCTCGGCTGTCACGGAAGCGGCTTTTGTGTAAATCTGTTCTTCTTCCACACTGTCCAGCTGCCGGATGATCCGGTAGATATGACCGATACTGTCTTCGGAATTCACGATATGGTGGTACAATTTATCCCGGACTTTCAGGCTGTCATCCAGGAGATTCCGGAGCAGGGAAATCTGTGCCCTGTCCCGGGCTTCCCTCCAGCCGGCCGCCTCTTTTTCATAGGTTTTCCGGTCCGCAAAATAGCCGGTGAGGACGGCAACGAAGAAATAGGAAATCAGGTGCAGGAAGCTCATGGGATCGTAAAGTATGGAGAAAGGATCCCGGCCGGTCAGTACCATTTCGGCAATCAGGAGGATCATGGAAAGGACGAAGGAAATAAAGGACTGCTGTTTTCCATAAAGAAGGCCCATGGTGCCGATGTAGAGATAATTAAAGTCGAAGGGAGAACGGGAGCCGGTAAGGATACGCACTCCCAGGATGATGGACATGATGAGGAAGCCTGCTATATTTTCCACAAAAGGAACGAACCGTTCCAGACGGGCTTTCCTTTCCGCCTTTTCCTGGAGCGCTTTTTCCTCCGCCCGCAATTTTTCGCGAAGACCGATGATTTCCTCCACTGTATTTTTCAGACCTTCCCGGTCATCGGCCCGGGAAGACCAGCCCAGTTCCTTTTGGGCAGCACTTCCATCCAGGGGAGCGCTTCCGTAGACAGGATACTTGTCCAGGTCCGATTCCGGAAGCCTGACGGGCGCCAGGGTTTCGGGGAGCGTGATTCCCTTCGGAAGGAGAGGAGAAACCAGGGCGGAAAATTCATTCCAGGTGAAGGAAGTGCCCGGCCCAAGGGGAAGGATTGCCGGATTTTCTCCGCGGAGGATGCACTGAAGAAGACCATAGGCCGCATCCCTGGCAGAGAGGAAGTACTGGGCCCCCGCTTCAAGGATGGGACTCTTTTCTTCCCGGAAGGCATCGTCCAGAATGAAACCGGGGAGGCCATCGCCCGGCTTCTGCCCTTTCCCGTACAGGGCGGGAACCGGCACAAGGGTAATGGAAAGCTTTTCATTGGTCCGCCAGATGGAAGCCAGCGATTCCATACGGCGCAGACGGCGGTCCCTCTGGTTGAAAGGCTCCCCCGGATCCGTTTCATGGAGACCGGAGAGGAAAATGCCGGACTCCTCCAGGAGAAGGATTCGGGAAACCTTCACCTTCATGGCATAGGAAAGAAGCCGGTCCAGACGGGCGATGCAGTCATCCCGCTCCGGCTCCAGCCTGTAAATCAGGGCATTGGGAAGCTTTTCGGCAAAAAAATCAGACAGGGCCCTGCCCGAAAGATCTCCTTCCGGAACGTAGACGAGCCAGTCCTCTTTCTCAAATACTTCCTTCAACTCCTCTGCCAGAAAGCCGGGAATGCCGGCCAGCAGCAGGCGTTTTTTTACATAGGCCATAAAGACAACCCCATTTTTATATATAAAGTATAAAATAGACATTAATACATCTTAATTATAACATTTTTATAAAGAACTTTACAGGCCTATTAATCTGTCCACCCTGTATCAACAGGGCATAGAGGCGTGAAATTATATCATAGGGCACGACGTGAAGGAAAAAGAGCGTGAAAGGATATGGTTCGTAAGAAAAAACGCATCCGGAATCATGGAAATACGGGGAAAATGGGCAGCTGCCGGTTCAGGCCCGGATGAGGGACGCGGGTGCACCGTACCGCTTCCAAAGACGCAGGCCAAAATCATCACTGATAAGGACTTCTTCTGTTTTCCCCCTTTTTTCATCATTCCCGATTGCTTATAATAAAAAGGAATCAAGGAGGACATCATCATGGTACAACCATTTGTATACTACAATCGCACAAAGATTTATTTCGGGAATGGAGAGCTGGACCATCTCCATGAGGAACTGGCCAGATGGGGCACTCGGGTGCTTCTGGTCTACGGGGGCGGTTCGATCAGGAAGAACGGTCTCTATGACAAAATCGTGGAGGAAATAGATAAAGCCGGTCTTTCGGGGTATGAAATTTCCGGAGTGAAACCGAATCCCGAAGTGCCTCTGGCGGCAAGGGGCGCGAAACTCTGCCGGGAAAAGGGTGTGGATCTCATCCTTGCCTGCGGAGGCGGATCGGTCATCGATTCAGCCAAAGTGATGGCAGGAAGCGCCCTGTATGAAGGAAGTCCCTGGGATCTGGTGGTGGAAAAAGTCCGGCCGGACCGGGCCATTCCGCTGATAACGGTTCCTACCATGGCAGCTACAGGTTCGGAAATGAATGACTGTGCCGTCATTACAAATCCCGTAACCCATCAGAAATACGGCTGGTCCGCGGAAGTCCTGCGGCCCCGGGTTTCCTTCCTCTGCCCTGAAAATACCTATTCCGTTTCCCCATTCCAGACGGCCTGCGGGAGCGCGGACATCCTGTCCCATCTTCTGGAAGTCTACCTGAATCAGGAAGAAGGTTTTGATTCCATCGATGGGTATATGGAAGCCATGATGCGTTCGGTCATCCGCTGGGCTCCCCTGGCCATGGAAGAAGGAAATAACGAAGAAGCCAGGGCCAATCTCATGTGGGATTCGGTATGGGCCATCAATGATCTCACAGAATCGGGCCATCATACAGCCTGGAGCTGCCATGGCATGGAACACGAACTTTCCGCTTTTTACGATATTCCCCACGGACTGGGCCTGGCCATTCTTACGCCGGCCTTCCTCCGCTTTGCCCTGAGAGAGGAAACACTCCCGAGGCTCTGTCAGTTTGCCATAAATGTCATGGGCGTCAAAAATAAGGGGGACCGGGAAAAAGTGGCAAAGAAAGGCATCAAAAAGCTCACGAAATTCCTCCGCGAAACCCTTCAGCTGCCTTCCAGACTTTCCGAACTCTCCATCGATGATACCCTCTTCGAAAGAATGGCGGAGGGCGTCATTTCCTGGAAAGGACAGGAGGGCGTGGTACAGGGATTCGTGCCGCTCAGGAAAGAGGATATTCTGGAAATATATCGGAAGTGCCTGTGACTCTCTGCCGAAAGGAAACTTTTCGTAAGGACGGCTCTGGTTGGAAGTTATCAGTGATCAGTTCGCAGTTCTCAGAAAACCGGGCGGTGAAAAGGCGGGCTGGTTTTTACAAAGCACTTTGAAATTGAAATCAGTTTGGAAATAAAAAAGCAGTTTTAGATAAAAACCCGTAAAGTAAATCACTTTACGGGTTTTCGTTTTATTTACAAAAGAAAGAGCAGCTTTTAGTTTTGGTAGGCTGGAAAGGGACTGCTGAAATTTCCCTCAAAATGGGCTCGCCCCCGGTGGGTCAAAACGCATATTTCTTCGATAAAGCCAGTGTCTTTCACAGATGGGAATCCGCTGAAAGCTGCGAACAGATGCCTGATCGCCGGATTTCTTACACATTCCGCAAAAAGAGAGATTCGCCCTGTTTCCATAACAAATTATCATCAGGTGCTAAATCCTATTGACAAGTCTTACGAACTATGGTTATAATGTTTTAGTTTCAGGACGTAAAAGTTATTCAAAAATCAAATATCGTTTTACAAATTACAGGGGTATAAGATTTCATAAGAGAGCAGAAGCCCCAAAGGAGAGAAAAATGAAGCACAGCCTTCTGAAAATCGCAGCAGCAGCTTTGATGACCTGCGCAGTATGGAACGTTTCCGCAGCCAATCCGTTTGCCGACGTGGATGAATCTTCCTGGGCCTACAAAGCCGTAGCCCAGTTGTCCGAAGAAAATGTGATCGAAGGATATCCGGATGGTACCTTCCGGGGCGACAAGAATGTAAGCCGCTATGAACTGGCCCAGATCATCGCCCGCCTCATGCAGAAACAGGACCTTTCCGATTCCCAGAAAGAAACGGTGCAGAAACTCTCCGCTGAATATGCGGACGAACTGACCAGCCTGGGAGTACGGGTTTCCGAACTGGAAAAGAAGACAGGAAATCTTTCCGTCATCACCGAACTCCGCGTACAGGACGTGCCGAGATACTCCAATATTTTCAAATCGAATAAAGAAAAATACGACGAACTCTCCCTCCGCACCCGTGTGAACGTCATGGCCAATGTGAATCCCCGTTCCACCGTGTATGGCCAGCTCGAATCCTTCACCAGCCTGAATGGCAAAGACGTCTTTGATCCGAACATGTACAACTGGAAATCCGAAGACGATGATTCCATCAGAGGCGGGCACGGAGACAGCGAAATGCACATGAACCGTCTGTGGGCTACCTATCACTTCGGCAAGAAACAGGATACCTCCAAGCTTCCCTTCGGACCCTCCAAAAACCTCATCGGTATCGGCCAGTTCCCGGTCAAAATGGGCGTCACCGGCTATACCTATGACGGACAGTTCAAAGGCGCCTCCATCTCCTTCGGCGATTATCAGAAAGGCGGAAGATTCACCATCGCCCACGGCCGTGCCACCGATATCAACTATAACTATACCGGACCCATGATGAGAGGGATTCGGGTCAATGATATCGCCAAAGGCCAGATCCTGAACCGGCTGATGAACAGTGATAAAGTTGCTGCTGCAATTGCTGCTAATCCTGCCATGGCAGCCCAGCTCAATGCCATCAAGACAGGCATCGAAAGCACTCAGACTACAGACCAGCTGAATGCCGTTGTTTCCGGTGCAGCAAAGAAAATGCTGGCAGCCGGTGTACTTACACCGAAAGATGTCATGAGCATCAGCACCCAGCTGAAGGCTCTTGGAAATATGGGAAGCCTCGGCTATGTTCAGGATGGAATTCTTTACCCCATGGGCTCCGATACTGTGATGGGCTGGGGCGAAGATGAAGACGTACCGGTTACCTACGCATCCTATATTTACAAAAAGCCGATGAACTGGGAATTCCACGCCTATGCCATGAAAGCCAACGGACCGGTAGGAAATATCTGCAAAGCTTATGGCTTTGCCGGCGCTTACTACATCACCCCGAAATGGCATATCCAGGGTGAATACGTCAAGAACCTGCGGAAACTCCCGCTGAACAATGAAAAGCCATACTCCTTCAACTATGGTCTCCATTACGGCACCACCAATATTCTCCAGAAAGGCTCCTACCAGATTGGCCTGGACTATGTATACAGCCAGGCAGGCACCTATTTCGGCGGCTCCTCCGATGCCATTACCGACCAGTACATGGGCCACGTCTACAGAAACTGGAATGGCATGAAGAACGTACCGGCCTACTTCGCAGACAAGATTGACGGAATTGCGGCTCTCGGCGCAGAAGAATCCAATAAGCACAACTACGGCGGTGCCAAATTCTTCCTCGCCAAAGCAGGCTTCGTTCCCATGAAAGGCCTCCTCCTCGAAGCAGAATACGGCTTCAACGCAAAAGACATGGGCGGACGCAAGATGGATGATATGCTCATGCTGAAAGCTACGGCGTATATTAAATAATTTGAGCAGTTAGTGGTTGGCAGTTAATTTTTAGTGATTAGTGAAAATGGGCACCTTGAAATTGGAAAGGTGCCTGTTTTTTATTGGGGAAATGGTTCTTTAATGACTTTTGAATCGGGGCTGTCGGGTTTAGTTTCGGGAATCCCGGGGCTGTCGGGAAGGCGGCGGCGCTCTCCGCCGCAGAATACATAGGGGGATTGTGCACAGGTGAGTGTGAAAAGCTCATACAAGTCGAAAAAAACACCTGCCCCTGGTCAGGAGGCAGCGAGCGAAGCGGGCAGGGGGACTATCATACATGTCGAAATTGAGCGGATTGGAAAGCGAAATACCCGGGGGGAGCCTTTCCCATTCGCAGGGCATGCCGTAGAGACACTTTCGATGGTTTGAGTCATTTTCGACAAGCGGCGCTAAAACACCTATCCGCCTGCTCCGCAGGCTGTCCATCCAGGGAAGGTGGGGCCCGGTATCATGCTTTGCTTTTTCCTTATATGCGCATCGTGAGTGTAGTGCAGAAAAAAAGGCCGCCCTGTCATTTTGGCGGCCACCTGCCCGATGTCCCGAGTCCCGATCGATGTAAAGTTTCAAAGACAGCTGATTTTTCAAAGTCCCGAAGAATTCATTCACTGAGAACTGATAACTAACGCAAAAAGCCGCCTGCCACGAATGGTGACAGACGGCTTTTTGAGCACGAAAACAAGTCCTCCTGTAAATGAAGGACTGGAGGATAGAGCCGGGTTCCCAGAATTCCGGGACATACTGATCAATCGGCAGCAGAAATCGTAATGGGCGTATGCTTCTCGTGAGACATAGTAAGGTGCCG
>NZ_JAZASU010000035.1:0-16817 GCF_036343215.1 Dialister sp. | reverse complement strand
GTAAATCTGATAAAATCCCCAGGCCAGGGCAACTGTATAAAAATTGACCGCATTTCTAAAAACTCGAATTCCGATTATTTGACAAAGGGTAAGATTCACGCTGCACAATTCGTATAGCAGCGCCCTTTTTATATTTTGGCTCACATCAGGGACTCACATATAAGTTCCGAGTTCCCAGAGTCCCGCCCGGCGGCCAAAGGCCGCCAGATGGTCAACCTTCCCTAGATAGGGAAGGTGTCGACGAAGTCGACGGATGGGATGACTGATGCTTGAAATCGATTCCATTTCCATCCAAATTTCCACTAACCATACGCGATTTGCGTCCCCCAACGGGGGAAGCTCCCGCGAAGCGGGTGAAGGGGGCTATCTATCGTTAGAATGCCATCTGACTCCAAAACTCCATGCGTTACGTAAAAAGAAAAGCCTTCCCTAGATAGGGAAGGTGTCGACGAAGTCGACGGATGGGATGACTGACGCTTGAAATCGAACCCATTTCCATCCAAATTTCCACTAACCATACACGATTTGCGTCCCCCAACGGGGGAAGCTCCCGCGAAGCGGGTGAAGGGGGCTGCATATGGTAAGAATGCCGGATGACTCTGCATTCCCATGCGTTACCCAATAACGCCCGCATAGAAGTTCCGGTTGCCAGACTTCCATAATAACTCGCATGGAAGTTCCGAGTTCCGAGTGGGCATCAGGGCCTATGACTTCGACTTGAATGGGAGAGGCTTTACTTCGCGTACCATTACGGTATACCGGGAATCGGGGTGGTGGCGGGCAAAAATTCAGGAAGCCCGCCTTTTATATTGGTTTCATAGAAGTTCCCTGTGTCCCGACCGGCGGCCAAAGGCTCCCTGATAGTCAACCTTCCCCGGGCAGGCAGCTGGCGGGCAGGTATTTTATTCCCTACAGGTCGGATGATCCAGAAACCATCTATCGATAATGAACTTCAGATCCTCCACTGTGCGGCCCAATTCCCAATGGATATCATCCATATCTCCGCTTTTCCTGTATGCAAGGAGGCCCAGAAGATACCGCCTTCGCAGAATATACAGATTGGCCTCCACGAAAACCGCCCTTTCCTCATCGGTGTAACGGTAATAGTCCTCCCCCAGATACTCCTCCACCAGCTTTTTGAACTCAAAAAAGCCCATCAACCGCTCCTCTTTTGTAAAATCTTTCTTCTTAAGTTCCTCAAGCAACTTTTTATTCTTGTCGTATTCTTCCCGATATTTCTCCGGAAGCGGCGGCCTGATTTCATCAAAAGTCAAACCCTCATTCATGCACAAGTCCATCCGGTTTGCCAGCCGCATACGAGCCTCCCATTCCTTCTCCCACCTGTCATACATTTCCTCATCCCTTCCCCAATGACCGTTTACAAACTTTCTGTCATCCATAGACCCTCCCCGGGAGAAGCAACTCACTTCCCGACTGTATTGTAACAAATGGATGGGACAGGAAATGTCAGTGTTTGGCCCATGGAAGCTGTCAGTTCCCAGTTCCCAGAGGTCCCATAATTACTCGCATAGAAGTTCCCAGTTCCGAGGGGGTCCCACCAGGGACTGAATTCTTTGAAACTTTGAAATAACAGTTGTCTTCGAAACTTTGCATCGTTCGGGAATCGGGAAACGGGACTCGGGGCGGTGGGCGCGCATCAGCACGGGCCGCGCGCCCTTTTATATTTCTTCCATTCAAGCTGCCAGTGATTCGACCCACATGAAAAGCCCGGAAAAGGATGGGTTACATATAAGTTCCCTGTTCCCAGTTCCCAGCGGTCCCATAATTACTCGCATAGAAGTTCCGAGTTCCGAGACTCTCTTCAGGGGCTGAAGGTGTTTAAACTTTGAAATAACAGCTTTTTTCAGCAACTTCGAATTGATCGGGACTTGGGACTCGGGGCGGTGGGCGCGCGTCAACAGTGGAAGCGCGCCCTTTTATATTTTCCTTTCTCCCCCATTAAAGTTGCCAGTTGCCAGGGATCTTTCCAAACAAAAAGCCCGAGAGTGTCATCGCACTTCCGAGCTTTTTCATTTTCCCTTTTACAATTGATTCATGATATCCATGAGATGCTGATAGGTATCGACTTCATGATAAACCACATCTTTTGAGGAAAGTTTACTGAAGAGTTTCTTTGCGCAGCTGATCTTTGCCTGTTCGATGGGTTTCAGATTCAGGCTTTCCATGGTGCCTTTTGTTTCAGCTACAAAGTAAATATGCTTGACGGTTCCTTTTTTAAAAACGATGGCCCAGTCGGGGGCGTAATTTCCTACGGGTGTGGGAATCTGGAAACCTCTAGGTAGTTTTGCATAGACGAGGACTTTTTCATCCAGGTCCATGTTTTCAGCAAATTTCCTTTCTACGGACTGTTCTGCATAGCCGTCGGTGAAGACGTAGTCCTGTACGTTCTTTTTACCCTGATAGGCTTTGGTGAAGTCTTTGTTTTTCTCAGCAGTGAAAATTTCGGAATCGTAAGTATCGTCGGTTTCGTTATAGGTAATGTCATTGACGATCATGGTAGCTTTCTGTTCATTGATGAGCCGGGACACTTTCACGATGAATTCTTCCGGATTCTCTCTGAAGAGATTGAATTTCGGCGCGGAAATCTGACCCAGAATCTTCGCCACTGTCTTTCTTGTGAGATGGGTTCCTTCCCTCACTTTACCGATAAGATCATACTCTACCTGGCTGCCTGAGATGCCGCCCACCTGGTAGGTTTTCGATTTTTCAGCCATGAAGCCGGACCCTTCTTTGACTTTATCCGTGGACCAGTCTTCTCCCTGTTTCCCTTTTGTCACTGTGTACTGGAGATGAGAGACGAAAAGGTTCTTATCGATGGATTCCACTGCTTTACGGATCAGTTCATTGCTGTCAAATTCAACGGTATAGGTATACTTGTGATTGATATAATTCCAGAGTTTCTGGAATTCTTTTCTGTAGAAATTCTCGTTCAGTTTATTTTCTTTAATGACCGGTTGATGGGCATTGCCAATCATACCTGGAATATCCACATCAGGGTTATAGACACGCTGAATCATTGGATGGATTATGGGGGCCAAATCTTTCACTACTTCAGGCAATGCGGCAAATTGCTTGTTCTGTACCGCATTCCGATACGTATCGGTGACTTTGCCATCATCATCGATATAATCATGCTTTATGAGATAGTTATAAATGACCCTGTCTTCCTTTGCGGTAATTGCATGGATTTCGCCATCGACTTCGAATCTCTTGTCCGTGAAATAGCCGATGGAAATCTTTGTCGGTCTTTCATAAAGTTCACTCTGAACTTCCTTCTGGAGGGAAGCAACGAAATCCTTATACCCTTCACTGGCGATAACGGTAAGCAGATTGACATCCTGTACGGAAGGTCCCAATACGGATTCATCCATACGGTCCCCCTGCTGATTGACGCAGATTCTTAGTCCCCGGCCTACTTCCTGCCGTTTATTGGTGGAGCTGTCCCCGCCATGTTTCAGAGTGCAGATTTGGAAGACATTCGGATTATCCCAGCCTTCCCGAAGGGCAGAATGGGAGAAAATAAAACGGACCGGATTATCCAGGGAAAGAAGTTTTTCCTTGTCTTTCAGAATGAGATCATAGGCCGATTCATCATCGGAAATATCGCTGCCCCGTCCCACATGGCTGTCCACTTTATGGCCTTTCTTATCAATGCTGAAATAGCCTGCATGGGTGGCATGGGTATCGATACCGGCCAGATATTTCAGATAAGGACGGTCTTCCGGGTTCAGATCCAGTGTCAAATTTTCGCCAAGAATACCATTGTATTCTTCCTCAAACATCTTTCCGTATTCGGAATTGACTTCTTCCCCTGCATCATTGTACTTGCGATAGTTTTCGACTTTATCAATAAAGAAAAGGGAAAGCGTCTTGATGCCTTTTCTGAAAAGTTCTCTTTCCTTTTCGAAATGGGAGCGGATGGTCTCACGGATCTGAATCCGCCGGATATCCTTTTCTGCCACATCCCCCAGAACTTCTCCTACGCTGATTTCTACACCATTGGTGAAAGTGATTTTATTCGTAAAAGGATTCACTTCATTGATGACATAACCTTTATACTGTTCCATAAATTTGGAAAGCGCATACAGGTCATCACCCACTCCGACGATTCTGGTCTCACGGTTGATGGACTTATTGTAGCTGATTTCAAACTCAAGCCTGGCCATAGGCGGCTTATCCTTTGCCAGGATGATGCCGGAGAGGAACATATATCCATCGGTCCCGCGAAGATTCTTGATTTCAAAGCCTTTGACTTCGATTCTCTTGACCAGTTTCATCTGGTAAGCGTCTACTGCATCGAGGACATAGACCAAATCATGATGTTCCTTATGGGTAGCGGAGTAATTGAGCGTGAAAAGCGGATTGAATTCCTTCAGTGATTCCTGGGTCTTGGCCCCGCCCATTTTCTGCGGTTCATCAAGGATGATAATCGGCCGGTTTGCCTGAATGACATCGATTGGACGGCGGCTGCCGAAACTATCCTGTTCCGAGCGGATAATTCTTGCTTTTTCCCCTCGGGCATTGAAAGCCTGCACATTGATGATCATGACGGAAAGGTCTGCGGAGGAGGAAAAATTATCGATATCCGTCAGATTGCCTGAATTATAGACAAAGAAACGGGCCTTTTTCCCATAATGCTCCATGAAGTGATCCTGCATGGTTTCGAAGCTTTTCCGGACCCCTTCACGAATCGCAATAGATGGGACGACCACGATAAACTTACTCCAGCCATAATGCTTGTTCAGTTCAAACATGGTCTTGATATAGACGTAGGTCTTGCCTGTACCGGTTTCCATCTCAATATCCAGAGAGCAGCGGCCCAGATGCTTTGCCAGTTTCGTCCCGGACTGCTGGATATTATTCTCCATCTGCACTTCCTGGATATTCTCCAGAAGTTCGATATCATTGAGCTCAATAGGCCGATTGGCATAAGCCGTATCATCCTCAAAAAGACTGACATCCGGCTTCTGCTTACCGATATCCATACGATACTTCAGGCCATTATGAAAAGGCTGCCCCGTAAACACGCGAACTACGCTGTTCACCGCATCGGTCTGGTACTTCTGTATGGTAAATTTAAATTTCATATCTGCCATGTCACAACACCTTTCTTATCGTCTTTGGACTATAGGTATTGAAAATTTGATCAAAATTAACGGCCACACTGTCAGTTGCCATGCTGTAATCGCGGAATACCGCATAGTATGGATGCTTTTCCGCAATTTTCTTAACCACTTCGCCTGTGATATCTTTATCAAAACATGCATAGAGATAATTGTCTGCAACCTTAAATACTTGTTTCCCTGAAATAGTAATTTTTTCTATTTTCGAAGATAAATCAATCCCTAAATCCAGCATTACCTGTATAAGTAAATCTAATGCGGTTCGATCATTTTTAATATTATCAGCCAACTCCTCAAAAAGGTTCTGATTATACTGACTTGGCATATAATAAACATTTTTCATGTTCGATGTATCTACTTTAAAACAACGGAATCCATAATCAGTATTTACACCAGTTTGGCTCCTTAAAGCTTGTCCCGCACGCTTTATACGTTCTTCTGCTATCGAACAAATATTATTTGGTAAATTTAAGCTATTTAGCAAAGATAAAGCATTTTTCGCCACTTTTTTGCTTTTTTCAGATTTAGCCTTCGAAGGATCTATTATTTCTGGAATTTGAACAAGTATATATTTAACATGTTTGCTTCTCTGTAGATTTGAAATCATTACTGCATGAGCAGTTGTACCCGATCCTGAGAAAAAATCGAAAACTATATCATCATCTTCAACCCCGCAAAACTGAATGATTTTAGCAAGAATTTCCTCGTCCTTTGGATTTTCAAATACCTTATCCCCCATAAGATTTGCTAATCTTTTAGACGCAGCACGACCGTCTTTATATATGACACTATATGGAACTGTATATTCACTATCTTTAAGATAAGACTTGAGTGTTGGCACTTTAGTCTCATCTTCTCCAAAGGCAACCTTACCTTCCTCTATCCATTTCTCTAAAGTTGTCTTACCGGTTATCCATCCACGAGATGGAATTTTCACTGGTAATTTAGTTACTGGATGAAGGATTTCATATTTCGGTCCCCCACCCCCAGGCCAAGAAATATCAGAAGGAAAATAGATGCCATTCTCATAAATACTTTTATAATGTGCATGTTCCTTAGAAGGACTTTCATCAGGAAGCTGTTTATACCATTTACGTAACTCTCTGGTCATAGTTTCATAGTCATTTTTATAGGTTTTCTTTAAAAATGCATATTCCTTGTAGATGGGTTCTAGCCCATGTTTTTTCTCTCGCCAAATTATCTTATTCTTTTTTATATAATCGATATTCTTAAAATAACAAAGAATATACTCATGTGATACAGAAATATATTTCGAATCATTTTTTCTGCCGCCGCTCCATATCATGCCGGCCACAAAATTCTTTTCTCCAAATATTTCATCACATACGTTCTTTAAAGTAGCCTGTTCATTTTCATCTATACTTATGAATATTGCTCCATCATCAGAAAGAAAATCCTTACAAATCTTTAGTCGAGGATAAATCATATTCAACCAATCTGTATGAATACGACCATTACTTTCTATATTCTCAAACATACGATAACCATTTTCATCCAATTGTCCACTGGATTGATTATATTGATCAGCATTCTGAGAAAAATCATCCTCATAAATAAAATCATGACCAGTATTATAAGGTGGATCGATATAGATCATCTTCACCTTACCCAGATAGGTTTCCCGGAGAATTTTTAAGGCATCGAGGTTATCCCCTTCAATATAAATATTCCCCGAGTCTACCCCCCCCAATTTTTCCGTCACGGCCGACTGATTTTTCTTTGATCAGACGCAGTGTCTTTGTAGTCGGAGTATTGGCCAGGTTACGGGCTTTTCTCTTGTCCGGCCAGGTAAACTGATACCGTTCCTGAAGGCCATCCACTACTGTACGATTGATTTCTTCCATGAGTACATCTTTATCGATTGCCCTAATCACATTACCATCACTATCTACAGTTTCCGTAACTGCTTCAGGAAATAAGGCCGCCAGTTTCCTGAACTTTTCATCAGCTATATCTGCTGAATGCATTTTAAGCTTATCCATCATAATCCTCACAAGATAAAATTATTAAAGTACCTTTCTGATCGTCTTCGGACTGTATGTATTGAAAATCTGGTCGAAGTTTACAGCCACACTGTCTGTTGCCATACTGTTATCCCGGAAAACAGCATAGAATGGGTGCCTTTCTGCAATCGTTTTGACCACTTCATCGGTAACATCTTTATCGAAGCAGGCCAACATATATCCATCGGCTACTGAGAAGACTTCTTTGCCTTCAATATTTGTTTTTTCTACTTTAAAAGACAATTCAATACCCAAATCTAACATAACCTGTATAAGCAAATCTTCCGGAGTTCTATCCTCTTTAATGTTATCGGCCAAACGCTCAAATAAGCTCTGATCATATTGACTTGGTATATAATAAACATTCTTCATGTTCGAAGAATCGACTTTAAAGCACCGGAACCCATAGTCTATATCCGCATTGTTCTTATTCTTAATAACATTGCCTGCACGTTTAATTCTTTCTTCTGAAATATTGCTCAGCAAATGAGGACTATGCAGACTGTCTAAAACTTGAATGGCATTTCCAAGAGTTTTTTTAGCTTTACTGGATGCCTTTTTAACTGATTCATCTAAATTCTCAGGCAGCTGCACAAGGATATACTTTAAATCAGGATAATTTTCAGATGAAAGTTTCAATACAGCCTGAGCTGTTGTCCCAGAACCTGAAAAGAAATCAAAAACAATACCACCAGAAGGAGCGCCATAACGAATCAATCTTTCAAGCAATCCTACTGATTTGGGATAATCAAATACTTTCAACCCATCAAAAAGATTCATTATTTCAGCAGTTCCATCCTTTGTCGTGCCTGCATCCAACAATAATGAACTGGGCGTCTTTTTATCCCCTTTTTCAAGACGTTCATTTAAATAAAGTTTGCGTTTAGGTGAAGAGTCATCAGTTAGCCCAAACTTTATGCGTCCATCAGCCATTAATTTCATCATGTCCTTTTGGTTGTAGCACCAAATTCTACCATTGGGCGGAAAATAATCTTTTCCTGTTTTTGGATTCCGAATCGGATACACAGTATTTCCACCAGCATGATTAGCATCCAAGGGGACAAGTTTCCAGGGGCCTCTTGGATCATTATCCGGATTAGAGTAATCGGATTCATCAATAGGATCTCCGCCAAATTTAAGTTCTAATCTGTTTTTAGAATAAATTAAAGTCTGATTATGATTCAAAGACACCTCAAAGTCATTGGATATAGATGTTCTTGATTGCCAAATTAGATTAGACACAAAATTTTGTCCACCAAAAATTTCGTCGCAAATTTTCTTAAGATTCGAAGCTTCTCCCTCATCAATTGAAATAAATATTACTCCATCATCCGTCAAAAAATCCTTTGCCAATTTCAATCTCGGATAAATCATGTTAAGCCAGTCAGTATGGTAACGCCCATTCGTTTCCATATTCTGAATTAGCCTGTTTCCGTCATCAGCATATTGTCCACTTGACTCTTTATAGTTTTCAACTTTTTTAGTGAAATCATCCTTATATATAAAATCCGTACCTGTATTATATGGTGGATCGATATAAATCATCTTTACCTTACCAAGATAAGTTTCACGAAGCAACTTCAGTGCATCCAGGTTATCCCCTTCAATATAGATATTCTCCGAGTCTGTCCCACCTGGTGTGCCATCCCGGCCGACGGATTTTTCTTTAAGAAAGCGAAGGGTTTTGGTGGTAGGCGTATTGGCCAAGTTCAAAGCTTTCCGTTTATCGGGCCAGGTGAACTGGTAACGCTGCTGATCTCCTTTGACAACGGATCTGTTAATTTCCTGCATAAGGACATCTGCATCGATGGCACGGACTATATTTCCGTCTTCATCCGTAGTTTCGGTAATAGCATCCGGAAAGAGGTCTGCCAGCTTTCTATAGTTTTCATCGGCGATATCAGATGTATGCATTTTCAGCTTATCCATGAATCAATGCCTCCAGTTCTTTTTTCTTTGCTTCCAACTTGGTATAAATTTCAAATTTCTTCTTTGGCTGTTCTTCTTTCCATACAGCCTTTTCCAGTTTATCTATGGTTTTCTTCAATTCCGTGATTTTATTCTGAAGAGCCACTTTGTCTTTCAGTGAATCTTCCTGGTGTTCCTCCGGCAAATCGGTGAGGATGATCCGCTTCATGAAGTTCTGCCAGATTTCATCAATCGAAAGGCCTTCTGCTTTCAGGTCTATTTCTTCTTCTTTCCGCCAGGGACCCGCATAGAGATGACCATAATGAATGGCCGGCTGCACTTCATCTTCATATTTCATGATAAAGAGCAGTTTATGGGGAATCCCGCGGGCCAGGGCTTCGGGTACGGAAGGCGCATAGGCTTTTGTCTTCAGGGTAATCAGAAGGATGTCGATTTCCCCTATGGTTCCTTTCTGATCCAGATGAAGGCCATCTTTACTGAGGACCCATTCCATGTATATTTCATCGATATCGGAGACAAAGCGCTTTTTTGCCGCCGCCGTAAGAGTCAGACGCTTGTAAAAAGCTTCTTTGGGGAGTTTTTTATGTACCCGAAGGGTACCGGGAAAAGAAATCATGGAATCACCACCATAAAGCAAATCAGTTCGAAATCATCAAGTCCGGAGAATCCTTTGGAAAGGAAAGTCGTAGCCCCGGTCGTAAATAAACTGTCTATATCTTCCTCTTCTTTCGCATCGATAATGGAACCGATGCCGTCTTCCAGAAGCTGGGAGATTTTTTTCATATTTCTGCCATCTTTAGTCTGTTTATTGAAAATGCGGCAGGCATCTGTATCCGGTTCTATCTTTCCTTTCGCCAGGAGCCGCATGAGGTCCAGGGTTTCTTTCGGCTGGAGATGATTCGTGATCACTTCTCCATCCATACCCACATAGACCAGGTAGAAAGGATGCAGGCGGTTCTGCTTATTGATATTCACCTTCGGATTCACATTTTTCAGGACAAAGATACAGCCCGGTTTTTCTCCATGTACCACGGTATGAATGCCATGGGGCACATGGTCGATATCCGGATGGGATTTCATGTATCCCAGAAGATCCATGCGGAAATCATTGAGTCCCAGATCCATGATGGAAATGCTGGAGGACATATCTTCCAGGTCCACCACTTCTTCCTGCAGCTTTTTCAGCTGAGCCCGGCGGTATTCCAAATCTCCTTTTTCTTCCTGATTGATAGGATCATCATCGCCAGTGGAAGTCATGACGGAAATTTTCATTTTCGTCTCGACCCTTGCTTTCAGATTGATGTATTCATCCAGGTCCAGATCAGGCCAGAAATTGACCAGCTGGATGCAGGCATTTTTACTGCCGATACGGTCGATTCGTCCGAATCTCTGAATAATGCGGACCGGATTCCAGTGAATATCGTAATTTACACAATAATCGCAGTCCTGCAGGTTTTGTCCTTCGGAAATACAGTCGGTGCCGATGAGAATATCGATATTGTTTGTATCTCCCGGACTTGTGAGGTCTCTTTCCTTTGAAATCGGGGAGAAACAGGTCAGGATGTGATTCATTTCAGGCTTGAAATTTGGAATCGTCGTCCGGCCTTCAATGGTTCCTGTAACTAAAGCCGTATTCAGGCCAAGTTTTTCTTTGGCAAAACGACTGACATGGTCATAGAGATATTCCGCAGTATCCGCAAAAGCGGTAAAGATGAGAAGCTTCTTATTTCCCGAATTGATGGGATGCTCCACTTTCTTTCGAATCAGGTCGAGCAATTCATTCAATTTATAATCGTATTCCGGTGTGATTTCTTTCACCATGGAAATAATCGGCGTCAGGTTATCCAGGTCTTCTTCGATTTCCCGCTGCCAGGAAATATAGTCCATATCCCGTAAATCGATCTGGATTTTCTTGCCCACCGTGAATAATTCTTCCTGATCATCTTCGTCATCTATGTCAGGCGTATTCGAATAATCGGTCATGGTACCCAGATTCACATTCTGTCCGGTTTCAAATTTCTTGATGATTTCGTCAGTTGCCTGGAGGTAATCATAGACTTTCTGTACCGTCAGAAGGAATGAATGGACAGAGCTTTCCATACGTTTCAGAAGATTGATGCTCATGAGACGCTGAATGCCCTGTTCACGACCTTTCTTCATATTTTCCGATTCATCCTCAGAAAGATACTTGTCCATCTTGCTGGGATGAATAAAGGCAATCGGTGTATAAATGGTCAGATGAAGCATGCTCAGCATGTCAAAGATTTCCCTGTAATTGATGGCACCGGGAAGGTTGGTCAATTTCGGGCGCAGGCTGATAGGCTTATTTCTTTTCGGGAACGTACCGATATCCGCCATATCATAGTATTTCTGAATGTGTTTCCTGGAACGGGCAATGGTTACGCTGTCCAGGATTTCGAAGAAATCAAAATCAAGCTGATTCAGGAGATTGGCCGTAGTACGCTGGCTTTCGGGCAGTTTGGACCAATTATTGTATACACTCTGGGCCCGCCGGAAGATGGTATCAATATCAGAATCAATATTCAGTTTATTATTTAAATTGTCCGCTTCTCCTTCATAGGCCAGGGCCAGCTGATTTTTCAAATCATTGAACCGGTTATTGACAGGAGTAGCAGAAAGCATGAGGACTTTCGTCTTGACTCCCGGTTTAATGACTTTATTCATGAGGCGAAGGTACCGGTTTTCTTTTTCTCCCTGTTTACTATGGGTGCCGATGCCATTTCTGAAATTATGGGATTCATCAATCACCACAAGATCATAGTTGCCCCAGTTGATACGATCCAGGGGGATATTGCAGGCCGACATTCCTGAAGTGCGGGATAAATCGGTATGATACAGTACATCGTAACGGAATCGATCTTTACTCAGAGGATTATTGACTACATTGCTCCGATAGGTCATCCAGTTATCAGACAATTTCTTCGGGCAGAGGACAAGGACATTTTTATTTCTACCTTCATAATACTTAATGACTGCCAGAGCGGAAAAAGTCTTGCCCAGACCGACGCTGTCGGCCAGAATGCAGCCATTATACTGTTCCAGTTTATTGATGATGGCCAGAACTGCATCTTTCTGGAAATTGTAAAGTTTCTTCCAGATTTCGCTATCTTTGAAACCGGTGGCTTCATTAGGCAGCACATCCTCAGAAATATCATCGAGAAATTCACTGAAAATGTTATAAAGTGTCATGAAATAAATCAGCTGGGCAGGATTCTCCTTATAGACACTGGAAATCATTTCGATGATAGAATCCGTCACATCTGTCAGCTTTTCGGAATTATTCCAGACAGAGTCAAACATCATCTGAAACGTCTGACTGATATCCCTGTCCGTCCGTACCACTGCATTCATCAGATTATTGCCACGCTCACAGCCAAGGCCTACCATAGTAAACTCTTCAAAGGGCATGTAGCAATATAAATTCTTCCCATCTTTAATCGTCATCAGCTTCGTGATGCCCTCATTGGTCTGATTCGATTTAAAGCAGGCTTTCTCCCTGATCCACTTCGCGCATTCACGACCGATGGATTTCTGTTTCAACTCATTGCGCAGACGGATTTCAAACTCCGTCCCATAGAGACTTTTCTCCCGATTGAGACGATGAATATAAAATTCCCGTTCTTCTTTCTGTGCTTTCTGCTCAATAAAAGTGGGAGAAGTATAAATAAAATTAAACTTCTCCACCTTGTCCAGCTGGGACTTCAGCTTCTCATAGGCATACATAGAAAAACAGGCCGCAGCTACAGAAACGACGCTTCCCTCTTTGATCGTCTTTTGTAAATCATCAAAAACAATTTTTGTCCTGTTATCAAATGATTCCATAAGGGACGCCCCCGTCTTCTGTGAAAACACGGCCTGCTGTATGACTTTAGCTTGATAGAGTACTTTAATATTATTTTACCATATTTGCCAGGGTAGAATTTATGAATTAAGTCATTACAACTATTCAGGTGTAAGAAAAAGCCCTCGAGACACGCTTCTCTCGAGGGTTCGTTTTCATTTAAAATATCTGTCCACCAAATCATCCAACGTTTTTCTTATTTCCACAAATTCCTTCGACAAATCCAATGCCATAATCCCTATTTCATTTCCGTCAATAGACCATGATACGGATTTTATTTCCTCTTTGCTTGTTTTTGCATACATCAGAAGGCCGGCCACTTTATGAAGGGTACGGTCTCTGGTAAGTTCCGCTTCTTTTGATTTCACATAACTAAGAATCTGGTACATATGACCCGAACGGAATTTATCCTTTTTATAGATTCCTTCTCCTTCGTTGGATCGTTTTGGGTTGTTCAGAATCTGTGCATAATATTTGGCATCGATAATAAGGACGCGGGTTTCTGCTCCTATCTTTTTCGTCAGGGTGATATCCGTTTCCATTTCCGGTACATGTTCAGGTGAATGATTTCCAAAAAGTAATGTTTCTCCCCCATCATGGACCCATTGCATCGTTTTAGCCAAAGCATCCAGATGATGATGGCGTCGGAAATAGTTTCGCAGGAAAGCTTCGTATATTTTATGCTCATTCTTTGGAGTAAATCCACGAAGGCGGTAACGACTGCCATCATTGGATAAAATGTGACATTCCAATGCGATCCGGCAGAGATTGATAAGAATCTCATAATCTCTATAGTTCCGGTCCGTCGGTATGGTTGTCCACGGAATGGCCGAGGGATTGATCAGGTCTACTTCTGAGAAATAGGGTAACAGTTTTTTCAGATCTGCTTTTTTGCTATCCAACTCGGCTTTTTCCATACTGGCAAGATCATCACCCGTGTGCAGGAGTTCATAGATTGTGGTTTTAATAATCTGGTTCTGCAGGTTGTTTTCAGAAAGGTCTTCATGATAGACGGACAATTTCTGCTGATGACGGGCCATCAGACGGATGGAACCATAGGCATCGATTCGTCCGCGGGGTGAAGCCATATCCTCCTGTTCTTCCCGATATTTCCGATAAAGCCCACGTTTCAGCTGCTTATTCAGTATGTTGTAAATCAGGTATGCAAGAATCGTCCAGGGATGATCAAATTCTTCATCGGAAAGTTTCTGATTATTCCACTGTTTTTCCTTTCCATACATAAGAGAATAAGCAAGCATGATGAAGACATTCCTGATAGGAATTCCTTTGTCTTCAATCATTTGAGTCTCCTGTTACAGTTTCCCCCGCCGGAACTGTCTGTTCCTGTCCAGATTCTGTTGATGATGTACCATCAATTCCATTTTTCAATTTTTGTACTTCTGCTTCAGCTTTACCTGTTTCATCAAACCAGTATTCATCAAGCAATGGGGCAATTTCAAAGTCTACAATTTCATTGGCCAATGCTTCCGGATCTATATCTTTCTTTTCATCTTCATCTTTGACGAAATAGCTGTGGCCAATATAGAAACCTTTTCCCAGGGAATCATCTGTCAGGATTTTTTCCTTGTTCAGTTTGTTGACTGCATCAATCAGGCGGAGTAATGGCTGCGGATCCTTACCTTCAGGCCAGCCGGTTTTGACATTTTCAATAAATTTTTCATTTTCCAGTTGCGGTTCCATGGTAATGAAAGCAAATCTGCGGCGGAGAGCATAATCGATAATGGCCAGACTGCGATCGGCCGTATTCATTGTACCGATGAGATATACATTATCCGGCACAAAGAAAGACTTTTCTCCCTTCCTGCGATAAGCCAAAGTTACTTCTGTATTTCTATATTTGGACTCGATGCACATCATGAGTTCGCCAAAAATCTTGCTCAAATTTCCGCGATTGATTTCGTCAATAATCAGGAAATATTTCTCATCTGGCTTCTTTTTAGCGTCATTACACAGGTCGAGGAAAATCCCATCTTCCAGTTTGAATTTTCC
The DNA here is from genome assembly GCF_036343215.1 of Dialister sp. Taxonomy (GTDB): domain Bacteria; phylum Bacillota; class Negativicutes; order Veillonellales; family Dialisteraceae; genus Dialister. The sequence continues at coordinate 1,848 of NZ_JAZASU010000035.1, read as the reverse complement.
ATCCTCCGTTGGCTGATAGCCACGAATGAAATTTTCATATGTATAGCTCTGATGGAACTGAATCTGCCGGATATGGGAATCATCTTCCTTTCCCATCATTACATAAGCCAGTTTTTTGGCTGCAAAAGTCTTTCCCACACCGGGCGGGCCCTGGAGGATGATATTATTCTTGTGTTTCAGGACAGAAAGAATAGCTTTGAGCTGCTTTTTATCCATAAAAACGTCATGGACAAAATCATTTTCATCGTAGGAATCAGAATCTATCTCCGGACCATGATGTCCCTGTCCGCCAAGACCACCTGGTGGGGGCGTCTGAACCGATTGATTAGTAAACAATTTATCATGTGTGCCATAAAAGTAGCCAATATCCTGAACAAGCATATGATGTTTCGGATCTTCATAGTAAATACCCGGATCGGATTCATTTTTCTTTTTAATGGCATTATTTACCATTTGAATCAACTGTTCATCTTTACTGATTCCCTTGCAAAGCTTATCGTAAAAAACAGCAGCATCTAAATACGTTTTTCCATTCCCATTACTTTTAATATCGGGCCCCGCATCCAAGTATTGAACCAATTGATTTAATGGAATTATTACTTTACTTTCTTTTTCTACTCCATCAACCATCTCAGTTACTTTGTACTGGTACAGATCACGTTTGTAAGCATAATATTTTTCAGGATATCTGAGAATCAGATACATTGAAATAACACGCAGGTTCTGGTTAAATCCGCTTGTATTTTTCTCTGGATCCCTACTCCTCTCTTCGTCCAGCATTGCATTAACATTTTCTCGAAAATCATCAATGCGTTTGTCAATCTCATCATTTTCATTAAAAAGATTTTTAAACTGAGCCTGTATTTCCTTTGCTCTACCTTTTTCAATCAGATATGTAAGTCCTTTCCAGGGACGATCAAATGATGAAATATCCAATTTAAAGCTCGTATCATTAAACCCTTTGGGCATGGCTTTATCGAACATAGTCCCAAAATCATCTGTGTCTACATTCCAATTTTTCTGAAAAATATTGACTGCCTTCCACTTATCATTTTCATTATCCCACCAGACGCCTACATCCTGTTCATGGCTTTTAAAATGCTGTTTGTATACATCCAGTATCGTTTTCAGTTTTCCCTCATCAATTGGCATGCGCATCGTCCTTTCCTGCAAATTAATTCTGAACGGTTTTCGTTTCATTTTCTTATATTAAATATATCATGAAATCAGAGATTATTCCCTTGCCCAAAAGAGAAACACCAAAATATGCGTACAGCTTTCACAGTCCACCAGGGGACGGAAATGGAATTTCTTATGGGATTTCCGGGAACCGGTAAGTTTTATGGGGGTCCAAATATAAAAAAGGCGCGGCCTTCTGCTGTTGCCGCGCCACCGCCCCGAGTCCCAATTCCCGAATCCCGATCGATGCGAAGTTTCGAAGACAGCTGAAAATGCAAAGCTGCAAAGAATCCAGCCCCTGATGGGACACTCGGAACCCAGAACTTCCATGCGAGCCCCGGATGGGCTCCGGGAACCGGGAACTTCTATGCGAGGAATTATGGGAAATATAAAAAGGCGGCACTATATGAATTGTGTGCCGCCACCTTCCCGAGTCCCGATTCCCGAACGACCTACAGTTTCGAAGACAGCTGAGAACTCAAAGTTTCAACACTTACAGCCCCTGATGGGAGTCTGGAAACCGGGAACTTCTATGCGAGCGTTATTGCGTAACGCATGGAGTTTTGGAGTCAGATGGCATTCTAACGATAGATAGCCCCCTTCACCCGCTACGCGGGAGCTTCCCCCGTTGGGGGACGCGAATCACATATGGTTAGTGGAAATTTGGAT
>NZ_JAZASU010000034.1:0-16879 GCF_036343215.1 Dialister sp. | reverse complement strand
TTCCGGAAGGTGACAGATGATGAAGTTCAACAGGCAGTAGACTATATTAACAATAGACCTAGAAAAGGAATGGATTGGATGACTCCAATAGAATTTGTTGAAGAAATGTTGCACTAGACTTGACAATCTGCCCTCCGCGAATGCGGTGGGGGGATGTCAAGCAGGTACATGACGAAAATGAGCTAAAAAGATACAAGCGCAGGGTTCGGCACATGGCACATATAAGGCTAACTGATAAAAGGTACCCGGGACTAATGAGGAAATCGGTAAATGCGAGCCCCCCGAAGTGCAGGGGGCTCCGCGAAGCGGTGGGCAGCGATCAAGTCGAAACGTTTCAAGGCTGTATCAGCGAAAAAAGAACAGCATGATAATCACTATGCTTCCGACAGCTCTTTTCGATGCTGAACTTTATCTTCGCCCCCACACTGACTGCTAAGCATCGGACAATCGCCGCCGGGATTTCATCAGCTGACCAGATCTGAAATCACGATGCGACTACTTTACAGTATGCTGCATCGACATGATTTTACATTCAGTCAGGCATCAGATATCCTTCCCCGCCATTGACTCCTGCCAGGACTAACTGCTAACGGCTAAAAGCTGACTGCTAACGAATCATCCCGTCAATTTCTGACGTCCCCATCTGCTACAATAAGCCAGGATGATGAAAAAGCAGGGGAAAACTTCAAAAAAATATAAAAAAATAGAACGGAGAGTGTGAGTAAATCCCATTTCCCCATGCCCCCTTTCACGCAGGGCATGGTATAATTACAAGTAAGTATCCCAGTAAGGGGGAATGCATGATGACAGAACCAACCCGATGGACAAATGATGAAAATCAGGCCTTGCAGCCTGCTTTATTGTCAACTGCCAAACGGGGGGGTAATGCGCCCAGCCGCCTTGCAAATAATTCCATATCAATCATCCTGACCTGCTTTAGAACCATTACGTCCTGAAGCAGGCTTTTTTATTTCCATTTATGATTCCCACGAAGGATGAACTATCATGAACGAAGATGCACTGACTGAAGAAATTAAACAGCTTTTGGGAGATGAAAAGTATGATGAAGCATATCCCAAACTCTTGAAACTGGCAGAAGAAGGCGATTTGGATGCCCAGGAAACCCTGGGGGATATGTACTTTGTCGGTGAGGGCGTGGACCGGGATTGGCCGAAAGCCATGGAATGGCTTGAAAAGGCAGCCCTGGGAGGAAACCCGGATGCCCAGTGGAAATTGGGGACCTTCTATGAATCCGGTCGTGTTTCCGATCCGGATTACGAAAAGGCTATGGAATGGTATATGAAATCGGCAGAAGCGGATAATCCCAATGGTCAGGAAAATGTAGCGGATATGTATTTCCGTGGCCGGGGTGTAGATGAAGACGATGAAAAAGCCATGGAATGGCTCGAAAAAGCTGCTGCTCAGGACAATCCGGATGCGCAGTTCAAACTGGGTACCTTCTATCAGTATGGACGCGTGGTGGAAAAGGATATCGAAAAAGCCATTGCGTTATATGAAAAGGCTGCGGAGCAGGGAAATGCTGAAGCCCAGATTGCTTTGGGAGACATTTACGCTTTTGGTGATGGAGTAGATATCGATTACAAAAAAGCGCGGGAATGGTACTTGAAAGCCGCTGATCAGGAGAATCCGGAAGGCCAGCGGAGTATGGGCTTCCTTTATGAAAATGGATATGGTGTGGACAAGGACCTCCGCATAGCAAGAGAATGGTATGAAATGGCAGCAGCCCAGGGACATGCAGAAGCGCAGGATAAACTCGGTGATATGTATCGATACGGAGCCGGCGTAGATCAGAATTATGCTGCAGCCTTTGCATGGTATCAGAAAGCAGCAGAACAGGATGACGATGAAGCTCAGGCAAGCCTCGGATGGATGTATTCTAACGGCTATGGCGTTGAAAAGGATCTTCCCAAAGCTTTCGAATGGTATATGAAAGCAGCAGAAGCAGGCAACCCAACTGGAGAATACTCTGTAGGCGCCATGTATGAATGTGGCGCTGGAGTGGAAGAAGATCTGTCCAAAGCCATGGAATGGTATCAAAAGGCAGCCGGGCAGAATTACCCGGATGCACAGACATCCATCGGAGACCTCTACCTTTTTGGAAAAGGCGTGGAACAGGACGATGAAAAAGCCAGAGAATGGTTCGAAAAAGCGGCTGCCCAGGATGACATGGATGCCAAATGGCGTTTGGGAATCCTCTATGAAAACGGATTTGGCGTAGAGAAAGACGAAGAAAAAGCCGCTGACTTTTACAAGGAAGCCGCTGATTCCGATAATCCGGGAGGCCAGTACCACCTGGGCATGCTTTACAAAGAAGGCCTCGGCGTACCGAAAGATCTGGACAAAGCCAGAGAACTCCTTCAGAAAGCAGCTGAAAACGGACAGGAAGATGCCGCGGAAGAACTGAAGAAACTGTAATTTCGATTAAATTTGAATCTCAGGGACCAGTGAATCAGAGGAGAGCGGAAAATATTTCCGCTCTCCTCACTCCCTTACCTGTTTATTTCCCAAAGAAAGAAGGAAACCCAATGTGGACCCTCGTAAACATCAAGCTGAACAGCCCGATGTGGAAAAAATGCGCCTTCTGTAAGTACTGGTACGATCCCACCAATGCCTGCATCCGCCCCAGGTTCCCCAGAACCGGCACCTGGCAATACGACCAGTCCGCCAGAAACATGTGCACAAAGAAAGGCATCGAACGACCCGCCTTCACCAGCTGTCGGGACTTTACAAGCAAAATGGATCAGTACAGATAAATTTAGAAATATTAGGGAGGGAATACGTCATGAACATGGAAATTTCGTCTTTTGGAAAAGATATCGAGATTGTCGCAAAGAAATGTCATCAATTTTCTAATACTTTTCATCAGCTTCGTTTTTGGAATATGGAAAAACCCAATTCGGAATTAGTACTGGATACAAAATTAATGGCTCTTTATCCCGTTGGGGATGAGTACGTCGTTTACACTCAGCCTGGCGATCATGATTATCAGGAATTAGTAAAAAAGCAAACAAGGGATATCAAAGGATTTGAATTTGAGGTTCCTACAGAGGAAGAAATAAAAAGCAGCTTTAGTAAAACCTGGGAAAATCCATATATAGACAGTGGAAGTGGACGGATACGTCTGTTTCCTGCGCAGGGAGAGGCTTATGAGTACATCGACGTTATAGCAATAGAAAACATCTCTGGCAAACTTTGGGAGAAGATTAGAGATGAAGGGGATTGCTCTTATGCTTTGATTCCTATCTGCCGCCTGGATCTGAGCGAAAATGAAGAAACGGACAATCAGTTGGAAAACCTTTTGCGAGTATGCCTGAAATACGGCCTTGTACCGGAAAAAATGCCTTATGATGCGAAAGTAAAACTCAAGGAATTAATAAAACGTTATAAAAAATGAAAGATTTAAAAGTAAGGCCTCTACATATCAAGATCAATGGAAAAGTACTGGCGAAGAATGCAAAGTAGAAAGGAGTCTCCTGTGTACTGAAAGGAGGCTCCTGTGTGGATTGCTGTCAATATTATAAAATTAACAACCTGAATTTGGGAAATATACCTTCCGGAATTTCTGGTAAGATTCCACAGACAGCTGCAGCTGCCTCAGCCTTTATCAACTACAGGGACTTTACAAGCAAAATGGATCAGTACAGATAAATTTGGAAATATTGGGGTGCAAGTCAATGACGAGTATAAAAAATTCTTACCAAAATAAGGAAAACAGAAAAGAAAAAGCCCTGACGACGGACCGCGTTCAGTCAGTCGACCGTTTTTTTGCCCCCGATGATCAGACTGCCAAAGAAGCTGCAACAGCTATTGATGAAAAATTACGCGATATGGCAAATCGCATTTTCGGGAAGCCGTTTGCGAAATCACGTTACTGGAAGATAGATGGAAATGATGGCTCAGTCATTGATACAAGTCTCTCCACGCCTATTATAAATAGAGATTATAAAGAATCATATTATCAGAATAATACCGTTAATGATATAGAGCGCGCACTTCGGGTATTTTTGAAATGGGAAATGATTCCTGGAGATTTATCGTTAAAAGATAAGGTAGCGTTCAGGCGGCTGATTGATTCCACCCTTGGCGAGGATCGGTTAGATCATTCTGTAAAAACAGGCTTAAAAGAAATTGTAAAACAGTGTCAGTCGAGTCCTTTTTCCCGGGAATCTTTTTGGTTTATAGAGGGAAAGGATTTGGGGCTGAACACCAATCTGCTGGCCCTTTATCCGATTGGAGATCAGTATATTATTTATGGGCCAAAACGCGGAATCGATCAGATGGAGAAATCGATAAAAGAAATAATGCGTTTTGGCGGATTTAAATTTGAGACTCCGGATTGGGAAGAATTGGTATTCAGTTTCGTCAATTATGGTTATATCCCATATGCTTCTTCCTATATTTTAAGTATAGAAAACAGTTTGGGTAACGAAATCGGGGTATTCCACTGTAGAAAAGGAAATGTTGCCGAGTCTCATTTAAATAAGGACATACTGTTACATGTCTCTCCTAAACTTTTCCGAAAGCTTACCTCTGCCGGCTTACCGAATTTTGCTCTTATTCCTATTTGCAGGCTAGTTAAACGCAATAAAAGGAATGAATTGGTGCATTCCCTCGAAAAAGCTCTTTTGTTATGTATGGAGCATGGCCTAGTCCCGGAAGCAATGCCTGATCCGGTGAAACAGGAATTCAGAGATCTGATTAGACGTTATGAGGAAACAAAAAAGAAAAAACCGGAATCTTTGAAGGCCAAAGCTCCGGGGAAAAGATTATTGTCTGAAAAGGAAATAAAGCAGAGCGAAGTTTCCGAAGGAATTCAATCAGAAGCCGCAGTCAAACGAACCAAAAAGGGAAGCGATCGGAAGACTGTAAAAAATGCAGCAGAAAAAGTAGATCGCTCTGACGTTGCTCAAAACGGGGCAAAGGAAGGCCCGATCATTGAGCATACAGGCAAAAGTAGTATTTCCTTAAAAATGAAAAAGCCCAAAAAGAAAATGGAAGAGCAGAAGGAAACAGGTGTAAAAATGCAGGATGAATCATTGGAAATGAAAAAGGAAAGGCAGTATGTGGAGTTCTGGAAGAAGGCTCTTGATCAGTTAAAAAAGTTGACTGACGAAGCCCATCTGGACGGGTATTATGATCCGATATTTAAACAATTGGCAAATCGCCTGACGGATAATGAATTCCGTCTGGCTGTTGTGGGCCAGTTCAGTTCCGGTAAATCCACATTTATTAATGCCATTATCGGGAAGGATATCCTGTCTCATGCGCTGGATGAAACGACGGCAGCCATTACAAGGATTATCAATGTAAAAGCGGATGATCCGCGGGCCAATACCGGCATCATACGTTTCCAGAATGGGACGGAGAAGAAGCTTGATGATTTTTCTCAGCTAAAAACATATACAACCAAATCCAGTACGACTTATGAAGTTGCCAAAGAAATCAGGCTTGTGGAGCTTTATGTTCCTTTTATCCCTGATGGTACACCTCTTATTCTCGTCGATACCCCAGGGTTGAATGGGACTTCTGGCCTCGAAACCATTACGAATGATCTGGTCCGTGAAGCAAATGCCTGCATTTATCTCTTCCAGGCAAGAGGCCTCTCGGAAAAAGATCTGGATTATTTGAAGTTTATCAGGGATTACCAGCACAGTTTTATTTTCGTGCAGGGCTTTATGGATGATATTCATTCCTCAGAAGGAGAGACACCGGAGTCCAAACTGAAAAAACTGAAGGAGAGTCTTCAGCAGAATGTCTTTGGCGAAAAGAATACGAATTACTGGAAAGTATGCGGAGTATCCGCACTTCAGGAACTGGCAGGTAAGGATGCAGGTATTACCCGCCTGTATCAGAATGCTGATCATGATCTTACGACCGAAGAAAGGCTGCAGCTCAGGAAATCATCAGGCTTTTCTTCATTCCGCGACATCCTCAGCAAAGATTTCAGCGGAGATAAACTGATTCAGATCAAGTATCGGGATACCGCGGAAGCTGTTTGCAGCCTGGCACGGGAAATCAGGGACCTGGTTCACGGTAAACTTGAAAAGAAAGAGAAGGCTTGGGAAATGAGCCAGGAGGCCCAGAATCTGAAAAACCTGACCGAGCGTAAGAATGGACTCGAAAAAGCTAAAAAGGAGCAAGAAGAAGCTCTTAGCGGATGCGTAGAAAATGTATGCGATAAGATTCTGGAAGTCTGCAATGATCAAATGGCCAAGTGGGCAGAACAATGCGTAAATAAGCAGAAGGAAAGAATTGATCAGTTAAGTACACTGGATTCGGTAAAGGCTTATCAGAAGGAAGTTCCGATTATTCTGAAACGGGAAATCGATGGATGGTCGCTGACTATAGACCGGTATGTGGGACAGTCCTTCCAGGAACTCCATTCTCTTATTCTTAACCGGATTGAAAGGTATACTTCACAGAATCTGGAAGCCCTTCAAAGCAATATGCCTATCCGGACAGCCCGGATCACTTTGCCGGAGCAGGCTTTTTCCATGGATTGGTCTGGTATGAAATGGATACAGGATCAAATTGATGCAAAACAAAGAGAAATAGATAGAGCAGAGAGCGCATGGGAGAGCAGCCAGGGTAAAGTGTGGAGTTATGAGTCTAATCAAAGGTCTATAAAATCCCAGTTAGATGATATAGGGGCTATTGAAAGGGCACGGCTTGCTCGCCTGGGAGGCCGGCCGGATCCGAAAGAAGTATGGCATGATTCACATAAAAAATGGTATCAGTTCTGGAAGTCTTCAGGATATTGGTCAACGGATGACAGCAATGTAAAGGAATGGGAAAACGAAAGAACACGTATTCATAATGAAAGAGTTCAAGAGGAAACGAGGCTTAAAAATCAGCTTAGGGAAGTCAATCGCGAATTAGGGAATGCCCGTTACTCTGTTAGAGAGAATAAAGACAGAAAAGAACAGCTTGAGGAAGAGAGAACAAGGCTCTATAGACAACTAAACTCGAAAAAAGCATTATATGAAAAAGAGGAACGAGTGGCTAAGAAAAATTATCTGAATAATTGTAGAAATACGATTCGGGAGAGTATCGCAGCCTACTTCAATGATGAATCCTCCGGGCAGATTAGAAAGATGATGGATTACCTGAAGGGCGAGATTAAGGAGGAAGAAAAGGCACAGACGGAAGAAGCTCTGAAACTTTATCGTAAGGTTCTGGATGATGAAATCCGGGATATCGGTACCAGTGCAGATAACCTGAAAAAGCAGGTCAATGCAATCAAAGCTCAAAAAGAATCGATAACGGCCCTGGTCAAAGAAATGGAGGCTGGTTTGGCATGAATCAGTATCAGCAGGAATATGCAAATCGTAAAAAGCGGATTCTGGAATTGATTGAGCAGACGATTCAATACATGAAGGATATTGAAAAGAATGAAACTGTTTCAGAAGAAGAAAAGAAGGAAGCAGCCGGTCATGCGGAGGCTTTGTCGGAATTAAAGAAAAATGTGGAAAATCAGCTTTTCAGTATCGTCCTGATTGGTGAATTCAGTGCAGGAAAATCTTCATTCCTGAATGCCATGATGGGGCAGAAAATCCTGCCATCCTGGTCTGATGAAACCACAGCGACTGTCAATTTCCTGCGGTCCAAAGATCGTGCGCCAAACGGGGAAGCAGGAATCGTTTACTACAAGGATGGGACTACGGAAAAGCTGGATCATCTCGACAGCAAAACGTTGAAGGATTATGTCAGCACACAAGGTAAAAACGGTACGGGAATTACAAAGCTGGTAGAGCGGGTTGACCTGTTCCTGGATAATAAGTTTCTGAAGGATGGGGTCATGCTCGTTGACAGCCCAGGTCTGAATGGCGTAGCTGAAGGATTGGCGGATATTACTGAAAGACAGATGGAACAGTCCCATGCCAGTATTTTCATGTTTTCCTCCGATCACCCGGGATCCAAGTCAGATTTCCAGTATTTAAATGAACTGAAGGGGAAATGCCCGCGCATTTTTATCCTGCTTAACAAAATTGATCTTATTCAGGACTCTGAAAACGAAACTCCGGAAGAAATGGTACAGAAGCTGAAAAACAAGTATCATGAATTTTTCCCTGACGAAGAGCTGCCGGAAATTTATCCGATTTCTGCAAGGTTTGCTCTTTGGGCAAGAGATCCGGAACATTCGGATAAGCAAGGCAATAAATCATCAGAACAGCTTGAAAAGGAATCTCGCTTTGGCCTTTTTGAAAACCGTTTGTGGCGTTACCTGACGCAGGGGGAACGGACAAAGGATCAAATGCTGCTGCCTGTACAGAAAATTGCCATGCAGCTGAAACAGGAGAAAAAAGTCAATGATGGTCTGATAGAGCTGCTTCAAAAGACAACGAGCCCGGCGGAAATCAATGACAAGAAAGAAAAACTGGAAGATGCCATCCATGTACTGAAGAAAAAAGAAAGTGAACAGGCAAAGACAATAAATGGCGATGTCAGGAATGCCATGGACGATTTGGAGAAGCAGCTGACACATCGGCTGACCCAGCTGGGAGAACGGATGAAGAATCGGGCTGATGATTATGATTCCCCGGATGAGGTCTATGCGTATGCACAGGATCTTCCTGACCAGCTGCGGCAGAATGCAAATCGTTTGGGCAGAGAATTTGCTGGGGATCTGCGCAAAAAAATGATAGAAGTGGCAGAATTGTACTGCACCGATCAATTGAGGGAAGCCTATGATTCCCTGAAGGGAATTCCCGGACTTACCCTTCAGATGGAAGTGCCTTCTATTTCCATTACGGAAGCCGTCATCGGCAAGAATCTGGAAAAAATAAATCAGGAACTGGAAGCGAAAGAAAAGGAATATGAAAGACTCTACGATGAAAAAGATCAGACCGAATTGAGTGCTGCCAAAGCCAGAAAAAAGGAACGGCAGATTGAAAGCCTCAAAGAGGAGCTGAATCAAAGACGTCGGGATTTGAGAAATTACGAAATTAATTTCAATCCCCGGGAAGTACAGACGAATGTAGAAACGAGGCATGGCTTCAGGGACCGGAGAGGGATTGTCGGATCTATTGCCCAGCTGCTTTTGGGTCAGAAAGAATATACGGAAGACGTCACTGTAAAAGACAGCACGGCTCATGATGAAGATGTAAGGACTAAAGAAGAAAATATAAAAGAGATGAAAGCAGGCATCAAAGAGGTCGAGACCCAGAAAAATGAAATAGATACCGATTTCATCGATAGTGATACCCTGTCTATCAAAGCAGGACAAATCGACCGGCGTATCAGGGAACTGGAAGGAAATCTGCAGAGATACAGAGAGAACGCAACCAAACAGCTTCAGGAAGAAGCTGACAGGGCAAACAGGAAACTGCGCAGGGATATCGGCGATTATGTGGATGATACGATTCTCATTCTGAAAAGGACCATGGAAGAAGGTTTGGAAAATCAGAAGGAGAACTATATTTCTGCAGTCCGTGCCCTGGCTGTCACGACGATTCATAAAGAACTGGAAGAAAAACAGGGCAGGCTCAATAGTTTGATTGCAGCTATGGAGGCTTCTGATAAGGAACGGGATCAGAAGCTTCAAGGAGCTGAAGGAAGAAATAAGATACTGACAGACCTGCTTCAGAAGGAAGCTGCTATTGAAACCGAATTGAAGCAGATTAAGCCTGATACGATCGAGAACAAAAAGTAATTCCTTAAGAAAGGATGAATGGACAGATGACGGATGAAATATTTACTGCGCTCGCACAAAGCGCTGCTGAATTGAAACGGATGGATCTGGCCGAAGATGTCTGGGCCGTCAAGGAACGATATGACCGGGGAATGTATTGTATCGCTCTGATTGGACAGTTTTCTGCCGGCAAAAGCTCCCTTCTGAATAATATCCTGGGACGGGATATCCTTCCCCATGGAAGACAGGAAACGACTGCGGTGCTGACGTTTATCAGCGGAACGCAGGAAGGGGAGGAAGAAGGTGCGCAGCTTCATTATAAGAATGGAGAAAGCCGCCCCCTCTCGCTGGAAGAAATCAAAAATATCTCCCAGCAGGATTCTATAGATGACTGGAATCTGGAGGATGCATACAGTTTGGATATTCATCTCGATGCGCCTCTCCTGAAAAAAGGTCTGGTACTCCTTGATACTCCCGGCGTCAATACGATGATTGAAAGACATGAACTGCTGCTTGCCTATGCTCTTAAAGCTTCCTCTCATGTGATTTACGTTTCCCAGGGAGCTCCCAGCAGTGTGGATATCGAAAAACTTTTGATGCTGCAGGATATGGGGATTCCGGTTTCCTACGTCCGCACCCATTTTGACGAAATCCAGTCCTCCGAAGAAAATCCGACGGAAACCATGGAGAAAGACAGAGTAACGCTGAGCGATTGCGGCGTTCATCTGAAGGAAGGAGAACTTTTTCATATTTCCAATCTTCCGGATTCCCCCTGGTTTGGCAATATCAACGGCATCCGGACATTCCTGACGCAGAAAGGCGAAGATGTAAAAGTTTCTATGGAAGAAGATACCAGCCAGAGACTGAATGCGGTGGTTTCTATAATCCTTCCGAAAATGGAGGATGTGTATCAGACTCTTCAGGCTCGGGCCCATAATGATGCCGAGGCATTAACCATGCGCCGCCAGAAACTGGAAGATGGAATTTCCGGCTTGGAACAGTCTCTGGAAAGACACCAGAAGGAACTGGAAAAAGAAATTCAATCTGCCCGTCACGAGTTTGATACGGAATTGCGGAATGCTGTCCGGAAATCTGTGGATCAGCTTAGTTGCAGACTTAATCATGGGGATACTTTGCTCAGTCCGGCTGAAGTGCAGAATTTTATGCAGCTGGAATGGAAAAATGCATTAAATGATATCCAGCGGCATATGAATTCTACCTTGAATCCTGTGCTGGAGACGATTAACGGCAGTATGCCGGTCCCGGATGAATCATTATCGATAGAGGATATGCCTGAAGCAGAGAGCTATGAAGAAGTCGTTCAAACCCAGGACGCAGCCTGTGAGAGACTGAAAGAACTTCTGGAAAATATCCACACACAGCAGCAGGCATTGTCTCAGGATACGGTGGATTTAAGCAGTAAAAAAGCAGAACTGGAAGAGCGGGAGAATGCTTTGCAGGAGGCTATACGTGCCTATGATGCAAGAGACCCCTATGTTCCAAGAAAGATTATGGTCAGCCCCGGAAGTACGACCGGAAGCCAGATCGGAAAAGGGGTAGGCGCAGTTCTGGATTTGGCTATGCTCTTCCTTCCCACTCCGGCAGGAAAAGCAGGGGCTGCCGCAAAAGCAGGAAAGGCAGTCGGAAAAGCGGCAAAATCCGTTGCAGCGACACATAAAGCGCTTCGTGTCGGACAAAAAGTCGTTAAAGGAACGAATGTGGCAAAAGTTCTGCTTAAACTGGAAAAGAATGCAAAACTTGGCAGACAGATTTCAAAAGCAGCCAAGGCTGCAAAGAAAACAGCCAATACGGTCCTCACTGCAGAGAATATCAGTAAACATGCCAAAGAGGCTGCAGAAACCATCAATACGATGAAGGAAATTGCCCGGAAATCAGAGGACCCGAGTATTCTCGATTACCTTACCCTGGAATACTGGGGTGAGAAAGTGGGGTCCTGCTTTGATGAACCTCCCCGGTATGATATTGACAGGGCATACGAGGCCGAATATCAGGCTGAAAAAAGAAAGCTTGAAGAGGAGAAAAAACGGGCAGCTGAAGAAAGATTCCGGCGTGAAGAGGAATATGGTCTCCTGAAAAGCAGGGAAGAAAAAAGACAGAGAAGGCTTGAGCTTCTGAAAGAGGAAGAAAAAAATGCCCGCAATGAACTCCTCAAAAGGGAGGATTCCATCAGAAGGGCAGCGGCCAGAGAAGCCAGAGACAAGTGGTATAAGAGCTGTATCACTTATTATGAAAGCCGGCTTAGTGAAGTAATCAGTGATTTTGGCAAAGCCTATCTTTCAGAAATGCCCAAACGGTTACAGCAGTATCAGGCGCAAAGGTTCCGCCTTTTCTACGAGCGGATCCGTCAGCAGAAAGAGGCTCTCGAATCACTGGATTCTGCATCTCCCGATGAAATCAGGGCAAGAGCAGAGAAAATCTGCATGCTGGTGGAGAAGCTTAAGGCTATTCAGGCATAGGGGGAATGATGCATGGGAAAGCCCTTTGAATTTCCTGTTTCTACCCATTGGATTATGGCAGGAGAAAGAAATGCGGCAGATTTCATCCTGAAATCTCTCCTGCCGGTGCATCCGGAATTTGCCGTCCCGGATTTGAACACTACAGAAGAAAAGATCCGTGTCCGTTATGGAAGAACGGCACATATAGTCAAAGAGGCTGATGGAAGACTGATCTATACGCCATTTCTTCCCTATGAAATGGAATTGATTTTTCCGGAGCAGATGGAACGCTTTGATTTTTATGAACCTGAAGCGGATTATTATAAGGAATACAGGGAATCCGGCCGGTTCTGTATCTGTGATGGTCCGCCTTTTCAGGAACAGAGTATCCGGGATATGGCAGAGGATGCCAGGCAAATAATGGGGTGGACTGTCCTTATGATTCTGTATAATCCGCCAATGGCTGTTGCTGCAACGGATATAGAATCGCCTGAGGCGTCACTGAAACGGGCAAAAAAGAGTTTACAGGAGAGAAAAATACCATTTTTGTGCATTCAGAATCAGAATGATGTCAGTGGTTTATTCTCGACGCATCCTGGCGGTACGGGAAATTTATTTGGCTTTTCTTACTGGCATCAGTACATACAACAGGAACTGCAGCATATGGAGGAATGGGTCCAAAGTGCTGAAAAAGATGAGAAACACAGCTTCATGGCTGAAAATGCGGATTTCCTGCAGGGTGCTGATGGGCTTGGGCTTACAGTACGCCAGCGGATTACTGATTTTGACACCGTCAATCGTCAAAACGATTCATCTTTATGGGACCGATATAAATCAGCCGGCCGGGATTATCTGAAGAATTCGTCTAAGGGCTTTGATCCGTTCGTCAAATGCTTTGAAGAACAGATGGATACACCTGTCGTTACCAATCAAAAGGAACTGGTCAACGCGTTCAGGAAAGAACTGGAAGCCCGTTATGACAAATATATGCAGATGCCTTCCGGATTATCCGAGGCCTGGTCACGGCTTCGCATAGAAAATGACATGGATTATAAAAATGTCATCGCAAACCAGCAGCATAAGCTGAACAAAATAGATATGAAATTTTTGGAAAAGTATCAGTCCTTTTGTGAAAAAGAGTGCTATCGGGTTTTATTTGATAGCATCCATGCCATTCATGATGAGCTGGCTAAAAGAGAGAGGAGTAGTCGTATATGAGTTCTGAAATCAGAATTTCCTGTATTTTTGCACTGGCCGGACTGGCTATCCTGGGAAGTATGCAGAACTATCCCTATGCATTTCCCGGAGCCGTCTGCTGCCTGCTCATTGCGGCGATTCTTGTTTGGCAGGAACTGGGTTGCCGGAATACCAATGCGGTTGAAGGAAAAGCTTTCAATGATAAGCTGTCGGCTGCTTTGGAAGAAAGCCTTAAGACGGGGCAGGCACAGAATGAGCTGCTGAAACAGTGTATAGCCCAGATGAATGATCAAAATCAGAAGGTGGATGGAAACCAGGGTAAGCTGCTTGAAGCCCTGTATACCATTCAGGCCGGGCAGTCCTCCATGGGGAATACGGTGAATGAAAAACTGGATCATCTGCATGAAGATTTTTGCAATACGCAAACTGCTCTTGGAAATATTCAGGAAAAACAGGCTTCCAGCGTCCAGGCCCTGAATGAAAAGCTGGGTGAATTGATTACTACAGTTAAGGATGTGCATTCCATATTGGCAGAAATTAAGGAGTCTCAGACTGCTAATGGTACAGAACTGGGTGAAAAACTGGATGATTTGCATAAAGATTTCGGTCATGCACAATCCGCTTTGGACGATATCAAGAATGAACAGTCCAACAATGATAAGACAATTAATGAAAATATTAACAAACTTCATGCTGTACTCGATGAGCAAAAGAAAAGCCTTGAATTCCTGGGGAACATCGATGATGATCTCCGGCCAATGTATAAGTTCTTCCAGTCTGCCGGCGAAGGGATCAATGCGCAGAGCATTCAGGATGAATTAACGCAGGCAAATAAATATCAGAAAGTAATTCGTGAAAATACAGAAAATCTTGATATGCTGAAAAGTATAAAAACGCAAATCGAGGACTCTTCCGATTCCCTGCAGAACTTGTCTTCCATTCCGAAAAATTTGGAGAATTTCGTAAATGTAATTCAGGCAGAAAATCAGAAAGCAGGCAAAGCTCAGCAGGGTACATTGGATGCATTAAACAAGGCTTTGGATCAGAGCAGAACTCTGACAACTGAAGATGCAAAAATCCTATCTAAGATTCTGCAGAATGTGAAGTGATCCGGTATGAGCGATTTCGAACTCAGTATGAAAGCTGTACATGATTATCTGGACTTTTTGGAGAAGAACTATCTTGGAAGCAGGGTTATTTCAATGATTCTGAGCGATAATGTCATCACAAGAAAAAACGTTAGGATGATTGAAGCTGTTTACCAGACTGCCAAAGACTCCCTGCAGGCCGGAATGCCCAGGCGGGCTTTTCATTATGCTTTACTGCTGGAAAATCTTCTGAAAAATGTATAAGATGAATGAAGGAATTTGATTACCTGAAAACAGTGGCATGCAAAAGGAGTCTTTGTTATGGCGGATCGTATTTCTTTTGATTCTGTGCTGGATATGGCGCAGGGGCTGCCGGGGGCTATTGTGGACCGGGAGGTTTTTCTTCGGGAGACTTTGGGGAAGAGGTGCGATTCGTGCCAGGTGGAGGATGCGATCCGGGGAAATCCCGCGCGGGCAGGGATTTCGCGGGATGTGATCGATGAGCTGGCGGAATCCTGTATTTCTTCGGAACGGATGAGAAGTACTGTACTTTCGGCGGCGGCAGGAATTCCCGGGGGTCTGACCATGATTCCGGCTATGATGGCGGATGGGGTGCAGACTTTTGCTCATGCCATGCGGCTTGCCCAGATGCTGGCTTACCTGTATGGCTGGAGCAGTCTTTATGAGGGAAAGGTGCTGCAGGAGGAGGGCAAGATGAAACTGGCCCTTTTCCTGGGCGTCATGTTTGGGGTTTCCCAGGCAAATAAGGCCATCGTGGAAATCATGAAACAGGTGGCGGAGCATTGTGAGAAGGCATTGATCGAGCAGGCTCTGACGAAGGGGGCTCTGTATCCGATCGTGAAGCAGGCTCTGAAAGTCCTGGGAGTGCAGATCAATAAGCAGCTTTTCAGCAAAACCGTAGCGAAGGCGATTCCTCTTCTGGGAGCGGTCCTCTCGGGTGGAATTACGTATGTCACTATGGGGACTATGGCGGAAAGTCTGCAGAAGGAGCTTCGGAAGCATTACAAGGTTTTCGGGACCACCATCGATGCGTGAGGTCTCTTTGATTTCTATTTCCAATATACCAGTGAGGTGGAACCATGTCAGAAGTGAAGAAGGCGAATTTCTCGGACAGTGCGGAGATTGAGGAAATGGACGGGGATCTGGTCATTTCCTGGTCCGAGGGGATTTTGAACCGTCAGGAGCTGAGCGTCCGGAATGATCTCATCCAGTGGTCGCGGATTACGGAGGAGAATAAGCAGAAAATCGGGGCTACCCTCGGCTGGGGCGCCCTGGGAGCCATCCTGCTCGGACCTCTCGGATTTGCCTTGGGCGCATTCTTTGGGGGACGGAAGAAATATATCTATGTGGCCGCTTCTTTTGTAGGTGATAAGAAATGCGTGCTGGAACTTACTCCCGATGATTATAATCTGCTCTTTACCATAGCTCCTACGCCGGAGACGGTGGTGAAATAGCCGTTTCGTCATTTGGCTGAAAATCAATGAAAAACTGCGGCTGTAAGCGAAAAGTTATCAGTTCGCAGTGAAGGTGGCGCCTTTTGAAATAAGGGGCGCCATTTTTTATGTGGCTTGCATGGAAGTTCCGGGTTTCGAGAATTCCCTCAGCGGCCTTCGGCCGCCGGGATTCCATCCCTTGCCCTTTCAGGCCCTTCGGGCCAGCTTCCCCGGGGGGAAGCCTGCTCGCTGGACTTTTTCCTCATATGCGTCTTGCATGGGTAGTGCAGGGTAAACATTAATCATCCCATCCGCCCTGCGGGCACCTTCCCTATCCAGGGAAGGTTGACCATCTGGCGGCCTTCGGCCGCCGGGATCCTATTCCTTGCCCTTTCAGGCCCTTTGGGCCAGCTTCCCGGGGGGGGGAAGCCAATTCGCGGGGCTTTTTCCTCATATACGTCTTGCATGGGTAGTGCAGGATAAACATTAATCATCCTATCCGCCCTGCGGGCACCTTCCCTATCCAGGGAAGGTTGACCATCAGGCGGCCTGTGGCCGCCGGGATTACTTTCCCTGCCCTTTCAGGCCCTTCGGGCCAGCTTCCCCGGGGGGAAGCCTGCTCGCGGGACTTTTTCCTCATATACGTCTTGCATGGGTAGTGCAGGGCAAACATTAATCATCCCATCCGCCCTGCGGGCACCTTCCCTATCCAGGGAAGGTTGACCATCAGGCGGCCTGTGGCCGCCGGGATCCTATTCCTTGCCCTTTCAGGCCCTTTGGGCCAGCTTCCCCGGGGGGAAGCCTGCTCGCGGGACTTTTTCCTCATATGCGTCTTGCATGGGTAGTGCAGGGTAAACATTAATCATCCCATCCGCCCCTGCGGGGCACCTTCCCTATCCAGGGAAGGTTGACCATCTGGCGGCCTTCGGCCGCCGGGATTACTTTCCCTGCCCTTTCAGGCCCTTCGGGCCAGCTTCCCCGGGGGGAAGCCTGCTCGCGGACCGATTGTCACATTTTCCCAGAGAATGTTTC
>NZ_JAZASU010000033.1:0-16959 GCF_036343215.1 Dialister sp. | reverse complement strand
GCGGCGAAAAGAACAGAGAAACCAGGCACGGGCATAAATCCAACAGACTCAACAATCTGGGGGAAAGGGGGCTTTATGCCCTTTTTTTGATGTTTTAGCCCATTGGGGGGCTTTTTACCTCAGGTAGCCGAGATGCAAAAAAGGCTGCACAAAATGATTGCTCATTATTGTACAGCCCCACCTTCCCGACCACCCCGAGGAATCCCGATGATCGTACGGGGAAAATCCCGTTTCTTACAAATATTACAAAAAAATATATTTTCATCTCTTGCAGGAATAGCTTATTTGCGATAAAGTATAATAATAAATTACTATACCCCAAAATAATGTGTACATCCATAAGAGCATTAAGTGTATACATATGGGACTTCCTGTGAGATTTGAGATGCATGAATAGGGAAGGGGAGAATGTTATGGTTATACCGGTTTTACTTTTTGCGGTGCCTTTTGTAACGGCCCTGATTATGCTGGGTGTCCGGTCTTCGTCGCTGCGGAATCATATCGTGAAGGCTTCGGCTTTTCTGATGATGGTTCTTTCCGTAACTACGGGGTTCCTTTATTTTGGACATCCTTTCAAGGTCGGGATTGATTCGGAGGCTCTCCGGCTGACTATGACGGCTGTAGATGGTCTGGCAGCTTTGACGGTCCTGTATTACTGTATGAAGTATAAACGGTACCTGGTCGCTCTTCTCGGGATTGTCCAGTTTGTGCTGATTGTGGCTTTTGAGTTCCATGCGGGGAGTTATGCCCGTTCGGTGTGGGATTTCAATATCGATAATCTGGCCATCATTATGATTCTGATTGCCGGAATTATCGGGGGCCTCATTGCCGTGTATTCTCTGGGATATATGGCGGTTTTCCACAGGAAGCATACGGATATCGAGGACCGGCGGCCGTTTTTCTTTTTCGTGGTTTTCCTGTTCCTGGCAGCCATGTTCGGTCTGGTGATGGCCAATAATCTGCTTTATATGTATACGTTCTGGGAAATCACGTCGCTCTGTTCTTTCCTCCTCATCGGGTATACGCAGACGAATGAGGCCATTCATAATTCTTTCAAGGCGCTCTGGATGAATCTTCTGGGTGGTCTTGCATTTGCGCTGGCTATCGTATGGCTGGGGTCGAAGTTCTATACGCTGGAGCTTTCTCAGCTGGTGAATCTGGGAATCCAGTCCATGCCTGTAGAACCGATTGTGGCTTTACTTGTTTTCTGCGGTTTCACGAAATCCGCTATGATGCCGTTTTCGGGCTGGCTTCTTGGCGCTATGGTGGCTCCGACTCCGACTTCTGCTCTCCTTCATTCTTCGACCATGGTTAAGGCGGGGGTATTTCTGATTATCAAGCTTTGTCCTGTTCTTGGAAATAATCATCCCGGTGTCATGGCTATGCTGGTCGGGGGGATTACTTTCTTCTTTGCATCCTGCGCCGCTATTTCCCAGTCTGACGGGAAAAAGGTGCTGGCTTATTCCACGATTTCCAATCTGGGACTGATCGTATGCTGTGCGGGGACCGGTTCTTATGAAGCAGCCTGGACGGCTATCATGATCGTTATTTTCCATGCGGTGGCAAAATCCCTGCTTTTCCTTACGGTGGGGACGGCAGAACAGCAGCTGGGCAGCCGGAATCTGGAAAGTTTCGATGGTATTTTCAATGCCATGCCGCGGCTTTCTCTGTGCATGGTAATCGGGATCTGCGGTATGTTCCTGGCGCCTTTCGGCATGCTGATTTCCAAATGGGCTGCCATGAAAGCTTTCGTCGATGCAGGACAGCCTCTTTTGCTCCTGGCTCTGGTTTATGGTTCGGCCACCACTCTTTTCTACTGGACCAAGTGGCTCGGAAAAATCACGACGTATATACCGACCAATGAAAACCGGGAGAAGGGGATCCTGGGTGTCCAGTGGACGGCCCTGAAATCGCTGGCATCCCTGACTCTGGTGGTGTGCGTTCTTTTCCCGCTGATTTCCCAGTACATGGTCATTCCGTACCTGGCTCATATTTATAGAAGCATCGATGATGTCATTGCCCAAAGCAATCTGTGGATCATGTCTCTCATGGTTTTCCTCCTCGTTCTCCTGCCTCTCCGTTTTGGCAAGGGAAGGAAATCGAAGAAGATGGTCATTACGAATCTGGCCGGTGAAAATCTGGGTGAAGATGTGGCTTACCGCGGGGCAGCAGGCCGGGTGGTTCCGGTCACTCTCCGGAACTGGTATATGGAGACCTGGTTTAGTGAAAGAAAAATGCAGCTCTGGGGGTACACGGCCTGCGTGGCCTGCCTCCTGATGGAGTTATCTCTTGCGGCAGGAGGTGTGTTCCATGTCTGATTTCTCCGATTACATCGCAAGCGGCCTGGGAGCCATCCTCTTCCTCATCCTGGGACCTTTCATCGGCGGTCTCATTCACGGGCTGGATCGTAAAATTTCCGCCCGCATGCAGCGGCGTGTGGGACCTCCGCTTTTCCAGCCTTTCTATGATTTCCTGAAACTCTGGTCCAAGCAGCCCATCGCCATCAATAAGGCGGAAGGTTTCTATGTGCTGGGTTTCCTCATTTTCGTCCTTCTTTCGGGCACTTTCTTCTTCGCCCGGGGAGATATCCTTCTGGTCGTTTTCACTTTGACTATGGCCAGTGTCTGTCTGATTATTGCTGCTTATGCATCGGCTTCTCCCTATGCCCAGGTGGGGGCGGAAAGAGAACTGGTCCAGACTATGGCCTATGAACCGATGCTTCTTATGGTGGCTCTTGGTTTCTACCTTTCCTGCGGGTCTTTCAATATCGGGGACATTATGGAATCGGAAACCATGAATTTCCTCCGCATGCCCGGCATTTTCCTGGGGCTCTGCTATATTCTCCTCATTAAATTCCGGAAGTCTCCTTTCGATATTTCCATGTCCCATGAAGCCCATCAGGAACTGATCGGCGGGGTAAAGACGGAACTTTCCGGCCGGACCCTGGGTATGGTGGAACTGGCTGAATGGTATGAAGATGTATTCCTCCTGGGACTGGTGCTTCTTTTCTTTATAAGCGCTGACTGGTGGACTTCCCTCATCGGCCTTGGGGTATGTTTCCTCACTTTCTTCCTGGATATTCTCATTGATAACAGCTGCGGCCGAATCAAATGGGAACGGATGCTGGCTTCTACCTGGCTTTTCTCGTTCCTCCTGGGATTCATCAACGTGGCATTTCTCATGTATTTCAAATAAGGAGGGGCAAAATGGCATTTGAAAAGAAATCGCCCTGGCTGATTCATTATGACGGCTCTTCCTGCAACGGATGCGATATCGAAGTGCTGGCATGCCTGACTCCGCTTTATGATGTGGAACGGTTTGGCATCGTGAATACGGGGGATCCGAAGCATGCCGACATTTTCCTCGTCACCGGGGGTGTGAATGCGCAGAATCTCCCGGTAGTCCGCCAGATTTATGAACAGATGGCAGAACCCAAAGTAGTCATTGCCGTAGGAACCTGCGCCTGCACGGGCGGGGTTTTCCGGGAATGTTACAATATGCTCGGCGGCATGGATAAAGCCATTCCGGTGGATGTCTATGTTCCGGGCTGTGCGGCCCGGCCGGAATCGATTATTGCCGGCGTCGTAAAGGGTCTGGCTATCCTTGAAGAAAAACATAAAAAACTGAAATCCACCGGAGAGCTCTATGTACCGCCGAAGGAAGAGCCCCTTCCCTTTGAGAATGTAAAGGAGGAAAAAGCATGAAACAGCAGGTAATGGTGAAACGGCCCGAAGAACTGCTGGAGCAGACGGCCCGTTTCAAACGCGAAGGCTGCCGGCTTGTGCAGATCCTCTGTACCCGGGTGGAAGAAGGCTATGAGCTGACTTACAGTTTCGATAAGAATTATTTCCTTTATAATCTCCGCATCATTGTACCTCTTTCCGGTTCCATTATGAGCATTACGAGTCTGTACTGGTATGCTTTCGTCTGGGAAAATGAAATCCATGACCTTTTCGGCCTGGATGTCCGTTTCATCGCACCGGAAGTGGACTATGGGGGCCATTTCTATCATCTGGCCCAGAAAACGCCCTGGCATGATCTGTCCGGAGCGGTTCACGCGAAAAAGGCCATCAAGGTCAACCTCAGGAGCGGCCTTGGCATTGATGCTTCTGTTACAAAAAAGGAGGGTAACTGATGGCAGAAATAACGACAGTCCCCTTCGGACCCCAGCATCCGGTCCTTCCGGAACCGATCCATCTGGATCTGGAATTGAAAGATGAAAAAGTGGTCCGTGCCGTGCCCTCCATCGGCTATATCCACCGGGGCCTTGAAAAACTGGTGGAAAAACGGGATTTCAAACAGTTCGTCTATGTGGCGGAACGGGTCTGCGGCATCTGTTCCTTCGGTCATGGCTGGGGATATACGAAAGCCGTGGAAGGCCTCATGGATATAGAAATACCGAGACGGGCGAGCTACCTTCGCACGTTCTGGCATGAACTTTCCCGCATGCACAGCCATCTTTTATGGTTTGGCCTTGCCGCCGATGCCCTGGGTTTTGAAAGCCTTTTCATGAATGCCTGGCGGATCCGCGAAATCGTGCTCGATATTTTCGAGGAAACCACGGGAGGCCGCGTCATTTTCTCGGTCTGCAAAGTGGGCGGCGTGCGCCGTGATATTTCCGATGACCAGCGGAAAATGATTCTGGGAAAACTGAAAATTTTAAGGAAGGAAATCCGCGAAATGGGGATGACTTTCCTCTATGACAATACCATCCAGTACCGTCTGGAAGGAGTGGGAGTCCTTTCCATGGATGATGCCATGGATCTGGGCTGCGTAGGACCTATGGCCCGGGCCAGCGGAGTACCGCTGGATTACCGGATGGCTGATGATGAAGGAGCCTACAAAGAACTTCATTTCCGGCCCGTCACCGATACGGCAGGAGACTGCCTGGCCCGTGTCCGCGTGCGGCTGGGAGAACTGAATCAGTCCATCGATATCATCCAGGCGGTCCTGGAAAATCTTCCGGATGGAAATATCGAAGTGCCGGTGAAAGGAAATCCGCCGGTGGGCGAATATTTCACCCGTGTGGAACAGCCGAGAGGCGAAGCTTTCTACTACGTGAAAGGAAATGGCACGAAGAATCTGGAACGTTTCCGCCTCCGTACGCCGACGAATGTCAATATCCCGGCCCTCGTGAAAATGCTCGAAGGCTGCGACCTGGCAGACGTAGGAAACCTGATTCTCACCATCGATCCCTGTATCAGCTGCTGTGAACGATAAGGAGGGGCGCCATGAGCTTTCTGATTTACATGAAACAGGCCCTTTCCAACCTGTTCAAACCTCCGGTGACTACGGATTATCCGATTAAACCGAAAGAATTCAAACCCCATGACCGGGGCCGTGTCATCAATGATGCGTCCAAATGCATTCTCTGCGGCATGTGCGAAAAAACCTGCCCCGCCGGAGCCATTACGGTGGACCGTAAAAACGGGACCTGGAAAATCAATCCTTTCTCCTGCGTCCAGTGTGCGGGGTGCGTGGAAAACTGTCCGAAAAAATGCCTCCACATGGATCCCCATGCCACGGATCCGGATGTGGAAAAATCGGAAATCATCCTTCAGGTCAAGGAAACAAGTACGGCGGCCAAAGGAAAACGGACTGTGGCTGCTGTCAATATGGCCCAGGCATCCATGGATGACCGGAGTCATATCGTCAACAATATTCTGAAATGTATTTTCTGCGGACAGTGCCAGCGGAACTGTCCTGCCGGAGCCATTACGGTGGACCGGGCGAACCGGACCTGGCGAATCAATCTGGATGCCTGCATCAACTGCGGAACCTGTATCGACAACTGTCCGAGAAAATGTCTGTCCCTGGGCTGCTACCTTGGAAACCGGACCGATATCCTCATGCATGCGCCAAAACCGGTCCACCGCAAGGCAAAGCCTTCCGTACCGAAAGCGCCATCTCCGATTCCGACCTATAAAACGGAAGAACCTTCCCTGGTCCTCAATGACCGCCATGTGCGGATTGACGCTTCGAACTGCCTTTTCTGCGGAACCTGTGCAGAAAATTGTCCTGTTTCCGCCATTACCGTGGATGCAGAAAACAAGACCTGGACCATTGACCGGGAAAAGTGCGTGACCTGCGGAGTCTGCGTAGATAACTGCCCCGCATCCTGCCTTACCATGGCAGAAACCTATGAAGAAGGGGAAAGGAAAGAAGCCAGACCGACTTTCAAAGGCATCATCCTCACGGAAAAACCGGAACACCGGCCGCCGGCTCCTGCCCCGGAAACCCCGAAAGCAGAACCCACAGTTCCAGCTCCGGAAGAAATAAAAACAACGCCCCAGCAGGAAGAAAATCCGGACCTGAACGACATGCATGTAAAAATCGCTCCGGAAAAATGTCTCCTCTGCGGAAAATGCGCGCATAACTGCCCCATGGAAGCGATTACGATTGACCGGAAAACCCGCACCTGGACCATCGACCGGGAAAAATGCGTGACCTGCGGAGTCTGTGTAGACGGCTGCCCGGCTCACTGCCTCTCTATGGAAGACGAATATGGAGCGGATGAAAAGAAAGTCAGTCCTGCTTCCTTTACCATTCCGAAACCCCAGCGGCCGGCCAGACCCCGTCCGGCATCCAAACCGGCAGCTTCCCCGAAGGCGGAAGCTCCGAAAGTGGAAACTCCGAAAGTTGAAACGCCCAAAGCAGAACCCATCATTCCGGCTCCGATTCCTTCTCCCGGAATTTCGGAATCCAAACCGGATGAAGACAAAGAACTGGCCACCAATCCCTGGCATGTGAAGAACGCCATCGAAAAATGCATCCTCTGCGGGAAATGTGAACACGGCTGCCCCATGCATGCCATTTCCATTGACCGAAAGAACCGCACCTGGACCATTGACCGGGAAAAATGTGTCACCTGCGGGATCTGCGTGGACAATTGTCCCGTGAAAGCCCTCACCATGGAAGAGGAATTCGGCGAAAATGAACCGAAAGACCTCGTCCTCACCCTTCAGGGGAAAAAGCTGAACCGTCCGAACCGTCCGAGCCGCCCGGCTCCCGCGCCGAAACCGGCCCCAAAAGCAGAAGAACCGAAGCCGGAACCTGTTATTTCCAATGAAGACAAAGAGCTCGCCACCAATCCATACCATGTACGGAATGCGATTGAAAAATGCGTCCTCTGCGGAAAATGCGAACATGGCTGTCCCATGCATGCCATTTCCATCGACCGGAAGAACAAGACCTGGACCATTGACCGGGAAAAATGCGTGACCTGCGGCATCTGTGTGGACAATTGCCCCGTCAAGGCCCTGACCATGGAAGAAGAATTTGGCGAAGGGGAACCGAAGGACCTCGTCCTCACGCTGCAGAAGCCTCCGAGGAAGCTCCATGCATGAGTATCCCGTTACCCTGGAAATCGTGCGGATTGCCGAAAAGACAGCCCGCGAAAAAGGCGGTAAAGTCCGGGCCATCCATCTCGTAGTAGGGGAAGATTCGGGATTCATCGGGGAATCGATCCAGATGTATTTCGACGTCATTTCTGAAGGCACCCTTTGCGAAGGGGCGCAGCTTACCATCAAAGACGTGAAACCCATGATGAAATGCGACTCCTGCGGGAAACTCTTTGAACGGAAACGCTTTTCCTTTTCCTGCCCTTACTGCGGGGGAGACGGCTCCCCCACGGAAGTGGGCAAGGAATTTTATATAGAATCCGTCGATCTGGAGGTCAATTGAATGCATATGGTGAAAGCCGGCGTAATGGAAGACATTTACGCCCATAACAATCACATCGCCCAGCATGTCCGTGAATATATGATGGAGCGGAATATTTACACCATCAATGTCATGGGGGCTCCGGGGACCGGTAAAACCACATCCCTGGAAAACCTCATGAAATATATGAAATCGAAAATTTACGTCATTGAAGGGGATATCGAGTCCGATATCGATACCGAAAGACTCCGGAAACAGCATGTCTCCGCGGCCCAGATCAATACCTTCGGTGCCTGCCATCTCGATGCGCCCCTGGTTCACAATGCCATCCATGCCATGGATTTTTCCCAGCCCGGCATCCTTTTCATTGAAAATGTAGGAAACCTCGTATGCCCGGCTGAAATGGTGATCGGGGAAAATATCAAACTCCTCATCGTATCCGTCACCGACGGCAGCGATAAACCCTACAAATATCCGCTGGCCTTCGAAAAGGCGGATATCATCCTGCTGAATAAAATCGACCTCGCTCCCTACCTTGATTTCGATGAAGATTTCTTCATGAAAGGCCTCCGCCATCTCAATAAAAAAGCGCCGGTCTTCAAAGTTTCCGGCAAGACAGGAGAAGGCTATCAGGAAGCCGCCGAATGGATCGAAAAAGCAGCCGAAGAAAAACTGACCCATCCGGGAGAATACGATGATGAACATCATCATCATGAGTGATGAGCCGTTAGCAGTTAGCAGTTAGCAGTTAGCCGTTGGCCGTTAGCAGTTAGCAGTTAGTAAAAAGTGGGCGCCCTTGAAATGATAGAGGCGCCCATTTTTTATATGGAGATTTCAGGATGGAAAGCTTTTGATTCGGGGGTGTCGGGGGTATCGGGGCTGCCCCGAAGGTGGCGCCCTTCGGGCGCAGGTTTTTGATTTTGCCTCAGGTATACATTTGGAGCGGCTCCGGTAGTGCAGAGAGGCATTGGGGATTAGGAACCGGGAATTAGGGGAGGTGCGGCGCTAATTCATGGGCGCCGCATTTTATTTGCCTTCGGCGGGCATGTACGACAGGAATGGTCATCACGGAGCTTTGTCGACTGTACAGTCTCCCCAGGGGGATTGATTTCCGGAACTATAAAATGTGTAAAATTTCAAAAAATAATGCTATAATATGTGTAAATTTAAGCGAAAAAGGCCAATAAAATGTGTAAATTTATTTCTAATCAAAGGAGGACCCTATGGAGCGGAGTGCGATGAAGGCGCTTCTGGACTGGAAAAATCGGGCGGACCGGAAACCTCTGGTGCTGAAGGGTGCCCGTCAGGTGGGGAAGACCTGGCTCATGAAGGAATTCGGAAGAAGGTACTATGAGAATACAGTCTATTTCAACTTTGATGAAGAGGAGGACCTGAAGTCTTTCTTTGCCAGGACAAAGGATCCGAAAAGGCTGCTTGACCTGCTTTCCCTGCTTCATGGAGAACCGATCCGTGAGGGGAAGACGCTCTTGATTTTTGATGAGATTCAGGAATGTCCGGATGCTTTGAATTCCCTGAAATATTTCCGCGAGCAGGCGGGAGGGGTCCATATCATGGCGGCAGGAAGTCTTCTGGGAACTTATCTGGCAGAACCTTATTCCTATCCCGTGGGACAGGTGGATATCCTCCATCTGTATCCGCTGACTTTCCGGGAATTCCTGGGCGCTGTCGATGAAAATGTTTCTAAAATTTATGAATCCCTTCGGCCTGATGAGGAAATACCGGAGCTTTTTCATAATCGCCTTCTGGATGCGTATCGGACCTATATGATTATCGGGGGTATGCCGGAATGTGTTTCTTCCTGGAGCGCTGAAAAAAGTCCAAACCGGGTGGGGGAGCTGCAGCGGGATATCCTTGCTCTTTATGAAAATGATTTTTCAAAGCATAACAGCCGGATTAATGCGGCCCGGGTACTCATGGTGTATCGGAGCCTGATTTCCCAGTTATCCAGGGAAAATGAGAAATTTGCCTATGGTCTCGTGAAAAAGGGAGCTCGGGGACGGGAATTCGAGGAGGCTGTGGAATGGCTTGTTTCCTCAGGCATCGTTCACCGCATGTTTAATGTGACAGCTCCGGGTTATCCATTGAAATCCCTGGAAGAGGCGAGTCATTTCAAACTTTTCCTCCTGGATGTGGGCCTTTTGAAGACCATGGGGGAAGTGGAAAATGAGGCAATCCTTTTTGATAAGCCTTTTGCTTTCAAAGGCGCTATGACGGAAAATTTCGTGCTTCAGCAGTTTCTGGGAACCCTTCCTGCTGCGCCTCATTATTTTTCGCCTGATTCTCAGCATGAAATCGATTTTCTGCTGCAGCATCAGGGAGAAATTATTCCGGTAGAAGTGAAATCGGGCCATATGAAACAGGCGGCCAGCTTCCGCTGGTATCTGGAGAAATATGAACCGGCAAGGGCTGTGCGATATTCCTTGAGAAACTACCGGAAAGACGGGAAATTTACAAACCTGCCCCTTTACCTGGCAGGCAGGACGGAATTTTTGTGAGATACATCGGCTGTTTTATGCTTTTGGGTTCTGATCACTGTGAACTCATACTTCGGTTTTTCGGTAAAAATGGAAATATAGCTGCTGCGTTCAAAGGAGGTGCACTATGAAAACGATTCGTCTCATCGCTGCGGGCCGTGTCCAGGGGGTGGGATTCCGTCCTTTTGTGGTGCGCCTGGCCAAATCGCTATCTCTTACGGGATGGGTGAAGAACCTGGGAGGCATCGTGGAAATACGGGCATCCGGGGAAGCTTCGTCCTTTTTAAAAATGGAACAGGCGCTGAGAGAGGCTCCTTACCCCATAGAAGTGGAAAAGCTGGAAATAGAGGAACTGCCTTTGGAAAGTTTTCCGGATTTCCAGGCCATAGAAAGCAGCGGGAAGCCCAGGGCTCCTCTTTTTCCGGCGGATATCGCCATCTGCCCGGACTGCGAAAAAGAGCTTCATGATGAAAAGGACCGGCATTTCCATTATCCTTTCCTCTCCTGCACCGCCTGCGGACCGAGATATACGATTATCCGGAAACTGCCCTATGATCGTCCTTTGACGACCATGGAGGAATTTCCCCTCTGCGGAGACTGTGAAAAAGAATACAGAGACCTGAAAAACCGGCGCTGCCATGGGGAAACGATCTGCTGTGAAAACTGCGGACCGGTCCTGAAAGGCATCATCAAAGGGGAAAAGACCCTGTATAAGGAAGAAGCCATGAATAAAGCCATCGAAATGGTACGAAAAGGGGCCATCATCATGACGAAATCCATCGGCGGTTTCAATCTGGCGGTCCGGGCCGATTTTCCTGAAAGTGTACGAAAACTTCGCACCCTGAAACACCGGGAAGGCAAGCCTTTTGCCCTCATGGTTTCCGGTCTTGAAAAAGCAGGGGAACTGGCAGTTCTATCGGGGAAGGAAAAGAAACTTCTCGCCTCGCCATCGAGACCCATCGTCCTCTGCCGGCCCAAAGTGCAATTCAAAGGAGTGGCGGAAAACGTGCCCCGGCTGGGACTCTTTCTGCCTCCTTCCGCCTTTTATACCCTTCTCACCGAAAATGCGGGAGCCCCTCTCATCGTGACCTCCTGCAATACCAGCGGAAGTCCCATTCTATATAAAGATCAGGAAGCGGAGCATTTCTTCGAAACCCATGACATCCCCGCCCTTTTCACAAACAACCGGGAAATCCTGCGCCCCGCCGATGATTCCGTACTCAAAGCCGTGGGAAATCACGTGGATTTCATCCGGAGGACCAGGGGATTCCTCCCCGAACCGGTCATCCGAAAGGGACCCAAAGGAAATCTCCTTGCTTTGGGGGCGGATATGGAACCATCCATCTGCCTCACCGGCGGGGGCTATGTGTACCCCGGCGAAATGCCCTGTGAACTGACCGAAGAAGGTTCCGAAGAAGCGCTGCTTGACCTGGAAAAGGACTGGGAACACATGCTGGGCATTTCCCCGGAAAAAATCCTCTGCGACCTTCATCCGGGCTACATCTCTGAGAATCTGGCCGAAAAAATAGTACAAAAAAGAGCCATCCCCCTCACGAAGATCCAGCACCACCATGCCCATGCCCTTTCCGTCATGGCAGAACATGGCCTGAAAGGCCCGGCCCTGGCCTTCATTTTCGATGGCACCGGCTATGGAAATGACGGAACCATCTGGGGCGGCGAAATCCTCCTCTGCGAAGGGAAACAAATGAAACGGATGGGCCATCTCGAAAGCCTTCCCCTCCTCTCCGGAGACAATTCCATGAAACAAGCCTGGAAAACCGCCCTCTGCGATTTACATTTCGCTGGCATTGATGGCCCTCTCGAAAAAATCTCTATCGCCCAAGGCCCCCCAAGCTTGGGGAGCTGGCCGCAAAGCGGCCTGAGGGGTTGTTCTACCAGTACGCGGGAAAATGAGGAAATCACTTCAAGCGTATCGGATTTCAAAAATAGTGTCTCTACCGAAAACATCGAAACGTCCCCACCTCCCCGAGCCTGGGGAGGTCCCGGAGCGAGCGAGCAAAGCGAGCGAGTGGAGGGGAAGGGGTTGTTCTATCGGTACAAGGGACAAATTGACTCAAAAGCGTCAAGGATATCGAACTTCGAAATGAGTGACGCAGCCGAAAAAATCGCTATCCCCCAAGGCCCCCCAAGCTTGGGGAGCTGTCGCCAAGGGCGACTGAGGGGTTGTACGATCGGTACAAGGGAAAATGAGGAAGCAGGTCCAAGCGCCCCCAATCCCCAAGCCCCAATCCCCAAGTCCTCACTCACCGACCCCCGCTATCCCTTAGTGAAAGCAGCCCTCGAAGCTAAAATAAATGTCATCGAAGATTCCGCCATGGGACGGCTCTTTGATTCTGTTTCCGCCATCCTTGGCATCTGCAGTGAAAACCGCTTCAAAGGGGAATGTGCCATGGCTCTTGAAAAACTCGCCACGGAAGCCAGAGAGGAAGGATGCATCGGGACGAAACTGTATTTCACAAAGGAAATCAGGAATGGGGAGCTCCTCTGGGGGAGAAAAGCCCTCATTCATGACCTTCTTTTCAAAGATGGTACAATAAAAGAAAAAGCCCTCGGCTTTCATGAGGCCATTGCCCGCATGATCGCAGAGAGCGCGAAATATTTCCAGATTCAGGATATCCTCCTTTCCGGCGGCTGTTTCCATAACAGCCTTCTCTGGACCCTTGCGGAAGAGGCGCTGGAAAAGGAAGGATTCCGTGTGTATGGCAATGAAAAAGTCCCCTGCGGCGACGGAGGGATTGCCCTCGGCCAGGCCTTCTGGGGACTTGCGAAATAAGGAGGACCTATGTGTGTAGCGTATCCGGGACGGGTCATGTCCATTCATGGCACCCATGGCATGGTTGATTTTTCAGGGACCGAAGTTCCTGTGAATCTGGCCATGGTGCGGGCAAAAATCGGGGATTATGTCCTCGTCCATGCAGGTATGGCCATCCAGATTGTGAAAAAAGACGAAGCCATTGACTGGATCAATCTGTTCAGGGAAATCGAAGAGGAGAGCAAATGAAAGAAAAAGAACTGGCCCGTTACCTTTCTTCCTACGACGGGCCGCCCGTGAAACTGATGGAAGTCTGCGGCACTCATACGTCTTCCCTGTACCGGACGGGCATCCGCCAGCTTCTTTCGAAGAAAATCACCCTCCTTTCGGGTCCCGGCTGTCCCGTCTGCGTGACGCCCACGGCTTATATCGATCAACTGATTTCCTATGCTTTACAGCCGGGCCATAAAGTCATGGCTTTCGGGGACCTTTTAGCCGTTCCGGGAAGCGAAATGTCCCTCGCAGGAGCCCGGGACCTGGGAGGACAGGTGGATTTCTTCTATAATCCGGAGGAAATATTTGAAATTGCTGCCGCAAATCCTGAAATCACCTATATCCTTGCAGCGGTAGGATTTGAAACGACTGCTCCCGTCTGGGCAAGCCTCATCAAAAGGACCTTTGATGAAAAAATCAGAAATATCCGCTTCCTTACCGCATTGAAAACGATGCCGGAAGCCATGAGAATCCTTGCCGAAAGCGGACGGGTGGACGGATTTTTATGCCCCGGTCACGTGGCCGTGATTACGGGAAGCGAACCTTTCCGGAAACTGGCTGATATTTCCCAAAAACCCATGGTGATTGGCGGCTTTACCGCGCCCCTCCTTCTTCGTGCCCTGTCCCGGCTTACCCTGGAAACCTCTCATCATCAGGGGGGACTATGGAACGAATATCCCATGGTGGTCACTCCCGAAGGAAATCCCATCGCCAAAGACCTGATGAATGACGTTTTCACCGAAGGCGATGCGGTCTGGCGGGGACTGGGAAATATCAAAGGTTCGGGACTCTATATTTCCGAAAAATATAAAGACCTGGACGCAGGAAGCTCTGGCCTGACGGCAGATAAAATGCCGAAGGGCTGCTGCTGCGCGATGGTATTGACCGGCAGGATTACCCCTGAAAAATGTCCCTGCTTTGGAAAAGCCTGCACCCCGGACCATCCCGTGGGGGCCTGCATGGTTTCTTCCGAAGGGGCCTGCTGCATTACCTACCGGGGAGGTTAATATGGAAATTAAAATTCGCGCCTATCATCCGGCAGATGAAGAATCGTGCCGGGCCATCTGGAATGAAGTGGTGGAAAAGACCGATTCTTTCCCCCAGATGGAACCGCTGGAAAAGGGCGAAGCGGACCGGTTCTTCCAGTCCATGAGCTATACCGGCGTGGCAGAGGATGAAAAAGGAGAAATCCTGGGCCTTTACATCCTTCATCCCAACAATGTGGGCCGCTGCGGACATATCGCCAATACCAGCTATGCCGTGAAAAGCTCCCTCCGGGGAGGGCACATCGGGGAGAAACTGGTGCTCCATTCCCTCACCGAAGGGAAAAAGCGGGGATTCCGGATTCTGCAGTTCAATGCGGTGGTGGCGGACAATATCCATGCTCTTCATCTCTATGACCGGCTGGGATTTACGAGACTCGGCACCGTGCCGGGCGGATTTCTGAAACACGACGGAACCTACGAGGATATCATCCTCTTTTACCATCTCCTGTGAGGAGGACTTATGAAAATAGAACTGCGCCACGGGGCGGGCGGCGAAGAAACGGGCCGCCTCATCGGAAGCCTGTTTGAGAAATATTTCAAAAATCCCATCCTGGACCGGATGGAAGACGGAGCGGTGCTCCCGCCGATTTCGGGAAATCCCGTCTTCACCTCCGATTCCTTCGTGGTGGAACCCCTCTTTTTCCCCGGAGGAAATATTGGCCGCCTTTCCATCTGCGGCACGGTGAATGACCTTGCTTCCATGGGAGCAAAACCTCTGTATCTCACCGCTTCTTTTATCCTGGAAACAGGACTGGAAATGGAAACTCTTGAAAAAGTAGTTTCCTCCATGGCAGAAACGGCCCGGGAAGCGGGAATCCGGATCGTGGCAGGGGATACGAAAGTCATCGAAGGAAAAGGAGGCCTTTATATCAATACCGCCGGCATCGGGGAAAGACCGGAATCTTCCCGGATTTCCGCCTCCGCCCTGCAGCCGGGGGATACGATCCTTCTCACCGGAACTCTGGGAGACCACCATGCCACCATTCTGACGCAGCGGCTCAGGATGAAAACCAGTCTGCAGAGCGACTGCGCCCCCTTAAATGGCATCGTTTCCGCACTGATAGAACAAAATCTTCCCATCCACACCATCCGTGATATCACCCGCGGAGGCCTCGCCACTGTGGCCAATGAACTTTCCCAATCCTCAAAGGTCAGAATCGAACTGTCCGAAGAGAAACTTCCCGTCTCCGAAGGCGTCCGCGCTCTGACCGGCATTCTCGGTCTGGACCCTCTGACTATGGGGAACGAAGGAAAAATGCTGATCGCCCTGCCGTCAGAAAGCGCAGAAAAAGCCCTCGAAATCATCCGCTCCTGCCGGTACGGAGAAAAAGCGGTCCTTGCAGGTAAAGTGACCGAAGGCGAAGGAGTCATCCTCGTCACGCCCTATGGGGGAAGAAGGAAGATCATGCCCTTACGGGGAGAAGGGCTGCCGAGGATTTGCTGATTGGAGGCATATTTTGAATCCTACGGTTGAATCCTGCGGTTTGAGTCAGAAGCGATTTTCGTGATTCGTGATTCGTTGTTCGTTCTTCGTGAAGGTGGCGGCCTGATGGCCGCCGAGTATGTATGGGGAATGTGCTCAGGCGGGGGAAAAACTTTTTCCTTAAAATCATACAACCGTTTTTTTTATTAGAGAATAACAGTCATCCATATAAAATGGCCCGCTATCGGATTTTTGCGGGCCATCCTTCACTGATCACTAAGAACTGATAACTGATAACTTTTTACTGCTACTGTGCAATCTGATGGAAGCAAAAGGTATTACCGGTATTGCCGGGAAAGGAGCATCCCATGTCCCTTGAAATACTGGAAGAAAAGGAGGCTATCCGTGAACTTATGGACCGCTTTTCCAATCTGGAATGCGACGTGAAAAAGCAGAGTGAATTCTTTACCGAAGACTGCTGTATCCGCATCCATGCCGGCGGGAAAGTGACCATGGAAATGAAGGGAAGAGAAGAAATGGTCCGGAAATTTTCGGGATTTGCCGCTGCCGTCAAAGCTTCCCATCATATGAACGGCCAGCAGGTCATTGAAATTCATGGAAATACCGCTTCGGATATCCATTATTGCCGGACAGTGCTTCTTATTTCCATGAACGGGAAAGACTATTTCTACGATCATTACCTGCGGTACGAAGATGGGCTCGTCAAAATGGATGGAATCTGGAAAATTAAGGTACGGGACCAGTACTTTGTGATGAGCGAGAGAAGAGAGAAGATATAGACAACTGGCAAAGACTACGGTTTGTGTCAGGCGCGGTTTTCGGGTCTTAGCCTCACCAGGGCACGCCCCGATATAGACCATTTCGAGATTTCGGGGCTCGGGATTCGGGAAGGATTGGCTGCGGATGCAGCCCGTATTTTTATGGGGATTTTGCACAGGCAGGGGAAAATCCATAGCGGGCAAACGGTTCAGTCTGAAATCTGCACCACAGATACTCCTCTCGAATGGCGCAAGCCTTTAACAGGACACCCTGATTCCGGTTCCCGGTATACCGCAATGGAAAGCAGGAAACTGCCTCTCGTTCAAGTCGGAATCGCAGGCCTTGATTTGTTTTTCAGGATGATCGATTCTTCGAATCGATTCTGCCCTTTCAGGCCCTTTGGGCCCACCAAGCCCCCCTGGTCAGGGTAATGGCAACAAAATAAGGACATCAAAAATCTAATATTGTGGATTTTTAGGTTTATTAGATGAAAATTAGCCTTCTAAT
>NZ_JAZASU010000032.1:0-16965 GCF_036343215.1 Dialister sp. | reverse complement strand
ACGGAGGAAGAACTCCGCCGGCAGCTTCTCGTGCTGGATGACCGGATTGACGCTTATGCCCATCGGACGGAAAGTCCCTATGTGCGGGATATTTCCACCATAACCACCTCCGACGGGGTGTCGAAACGGATGGAAATCATGAAACGCCTCGGGGCGGGCGATGAGGAAATAGAAAAGTGGCGTTACGCTCATCGCCATTTCCGGGTGATCCGGGAAGCCTATATGAAGGAGTCCGAAGAAAGCAGAAATACGGAAAAGCTGATTTCCCTCCTGAAAGAGGGGATAGAGGCAGAGAAAAATGGAGGAATCCGCAGCCCCCGCCTTTCCTATAGAAGAAAACTGGCGGATCTGTACTGCGCATCGGGCCTTGCCAAAGAGGAAATGGCAGAGCGCATGGCCCTTTTTGCGGAAGATCCGTCGCGGACCATCGCCGATTACAAACGGATTCGGCAGCTCTCTCCGGCGGCTGACTGGCCGTCGGTGAAGGAAAAACTTCTCGGTAAAACTGTCGGAGGTATCCGTCTGGAAATATTCGAAGAAGAGGGCATGACAGAGGAACTTTATCAGGAAGTCATGAAGGAGCCGGACCTTTCCACACTGAACCGGTACGGATACATGCTGGAAAAAGTGGATGGAAAAGCGTTTCTTTCCGCTTATGCCTGCCTTCTGGATACCATGGCAGAAGACGCCGGGGGCCGCAAGGCCTATGAGGTCCTGATCCGGGAGCTGTACAGGCTGACGAAATTCAATGGCGGGCGGGACCTGGCCAGGAAACTGGCAGAAAAATGGATGAATCAGCGGCCCGGAAGAAGGCTTCTCAACGTTCAACTGGA
Organism: Dialister sp.; assembly: GCF_036343215.1. Classification (GTDB taxonomy): domain Bacteria; phylum Bacillota; class Negativicutes; order Veillonellales; family Dialisteraceae; genus Dialister. The sequence goes on along the minus strand of NZ_JAZASU010000032.1, from coordinate 16,132 downwards.
GGGATTTTTATGACGAAAAAGAACTGGACCCATTTATTTCCCGATTCTATTCTGGAAAAGGGAGAAGACTATGCGGACAATGGCGCGGTAAAAGATTTAAAAATACAGAATGATCGGATCAGTGCCGTGGTGAGCGGGAATTACGATTACCGGGTGACGATTGAGCTGAAAGATGGATTCCCCGATTCCCTGCGCTGCTCCTGCCCCTATGCTGTGGAAGGAAATTACTGCAAACACATGGCGGCCGTCCTCTTCAAGGCGGAGGAAAGGAAGGATGGTGCCGGGAGCAGGGATGAACTGGAAGAAATCGTAAAGGAAATGCCCAGGGAAAAGCTGAATGCCTGGGCCCTTGAGGTCATCAGGAATCATGAGGAGCTGGCCAACGATTTCCTCGTCCGCTTTTCCCCCAAAATTTCTGATGCCCTGATGAAGAAGCTGAAAAAGGAGGCCGATGATATTTTCGATGAATTTGGCAGTGAATATGTCGATTATATGGAAGCCGACGTTTTTTTCGCGGATATCGATCACTTTCTGGATGAGCGGGTGGAGACTCTTGTGAGTGAGGGGCATTACATGGATGCCTTCGAGCTCTCCCTCTACGTCTTCTTTGCGTTGAGTGATTCGGAAGAATATGTGGACTCCGACATGGAAGGCTCCTATGACCGGTGCATGGATATCTGGAAAGAAATTGTGGGTGCCTGTTCTGATATGGAGAAAAAGGCCATCAGGGAAAGGCTCCTGAAAATCGCAAAGAAGGATTCCACCGATGAATACCTGCAGGACCTGATTTCAAACTTTATAGAAGAAGAACTCTGGTCGGAAGAGGAAAACAGGGAAGCCCTGAAAAAGCTGGACCGGGAAATCGATATCGGCATCCAAAACGGGGGAAAGCCTCCGACCGGCTCTTCCTATGGGTCTCTTGGCGTCATGATGATGGACAGGATTCTCCTCATGGAGCGGCTTTCCATGGCGCCAAAGGAAATTGCGGACTATGAGAGAGCCCATATTTCCTATAAAGAAGTCAGGGACCACTACAAGTGGAAACTGGAACTGGGGAAGGACTGGGAGGGCCTGATTCCCCTCCTGGAAGAGGACAAGGGGGGAGCCGCCAGGGACTATGACCTGGAAAGCATCGCCAGGGAACTGGTGAAAGCTTACCATGAGACAGGAAACAGGGAAAAGGAACTGGAAAACCGGGTCCTCCTCTTCCTCCATAGTTCCTATAACAGCCTCGAAGAATTCAGGGAAATCAAAAATCTCTGCCCGAAGGAGAAATGGGAATCCTCCCGAGGTGAGCTCATTGCCCATGTGAGGGACGGGAAAACAAGGTGTGAGATCCTGGCAGAGGAAGGCCTGCAAGAGGAACTGTACCGGGAAATCATGAAGGACAATGACATGGACTTCATTCATACCTATGGTCCATTTCTCTCCGGGAAATATGACCGTGAAATCCTTCAGCGATATGAAAAATATCTGGACGCCTATGCGGCCGATTCCCGCAGCCGGTATGCCTATTCGGTCCTTATTTCCTGCCTTTACAGGCTGCAGCAGTACAAAGGCGGAAAAGCGCTGGCCCGGAAGCTGGCAAAAGAATGGATGGCTGCGTATCCTACTAGAAAACTCCTGGTCAGCGAAATGGAAAATTATCTGAAAAAGAATAAGGAAATAGAAATCGCGGAGGATGGGACTCTTTTCTGAGTCTTCTGTCCGGATAACAAGAGGCCTGTTACACTGACAGAAAAACGATTTGGGCCTTTTGACCGGAAATAATGAATCGGCCGCTGTCGATGGGTATCTGGGGAGCACTGGGGGAATTCTTATGATTGACAAAAACTGGAGAAAGAAATTCAGGGATATAACACTGGAAGAGGGAAAGGCGTACTGGGAAGAGGGCGCCATCAGTCAACTGGATATACAGGGAGACCGGATTTCAGCCCTGGTGGGCGGTACCTGGAATTATCGGGTGAATATCCTGATGAAAGATGGCCTGCCGAAGACTATGTTCTGCGGCTGTATGGATGCGGCAGACGGAAATCACTGCAAACACATGGCGGCGGTCCTTCTGGCAGCAGAAGAAAAAGAAAGACCTGTTTCTCATCTGGACGTTTCCAGCTATATCAGGGACCTTTCACGGGATGAGCTGATGAATCTGGTCCTTGACCTTGCAAAGGATGAATATACGGCCAACCGGATTGCTTTCCTCTATTCTGCCCGCAGTCCCGAAGCGCAGCTGAAAAAAGTCAGTCGGATGATGGACGAATTCTTTGAACCTTACAGGGACCATTCCTTCCTGAACGCCATAGAGTCCTGCGTCTTTCAGCGAAATGTGTGTTCCCTGCTGGAGGACACGGCAGAGGAGCTGTGGAACAGGAAAAGCTATGAAGAAGCATTCCGGCTGTCCACCGATGTTTTCCTGAGACTCAATGATGTCATTTATGATGATTTCAGTGATATCGAATCCATTATGGATTCCTGCATGGACATCTGGAAAAAGATGATCCGCCTTCCGGGAACGGATGGAAAAAATCTCGTCAAAAGCTGGCTCAAAGCCCGGATGAATGATGACAGCATAAGGGAAATTCTTTATGAAACCATGGAGGATTTTCTGGATGAAGAACTGACTACTCCTGATGACTGGCGGGAAGAACTGAAAGAGATTGACCGAACTTTGGAACTTTTCGAAAAAGAGCATGGAAAGGCGCCGGTTTCGGAAACCTTTCTCCACCGGCCAAAGGTAAGAAAGAGAATCGGCCTCATGGAAGAACTGGGGGCGGGAGAGGAAGAAGTGGATGCCTGGTGTCATGAGCACTGGCAGTTTGCCGATGTCCGGGATATATGTATGAATAAAGCGGAAAACAGGGGCGACAAGAAGAAGGTCATTTCCATCCTTGAAGAAAGCAGGAAACTGGATGCAGCCAATCCTCTCCTGGTGAAGGAATATTCGGACCGTCTGCTCAAGCTTTATGAGGAAGCGGGAGACCGGAAAAAGGTGGCAGATGAACTTCTGGACCGGTTCCATCATGAGTCTCACGAGGGGAAAAGAGATATATATCACCGGATCGGGAAACTTCTCAGCAAAGAGGAATGGCCGGTTTACCGGGACAAAATGCTTCCCTCCTTTGAATACCGCAGCGAACAGCTGGGGCTCCTTTCGGAGGAAAGTGATAAGACAGCCCTCTATGAGATGATTTTCAAAAAAACCGCCCATTCCGGCATGCCTGACCTTTATGAAATAGGGGCCTATGCCAGGATGCTGAAGAAGGATTATGCCGAAGAAATCTTTCAGGCTTACATCGATCATGCGGAGGCTGATGTCCTCACGGCTAAAAAACGGGCAGATTATGAAGATCTGATCTGCCAGCTGGAACACATCAGTCAGTTCAAAGGCGGAAAAGAGGAGGCTGTGAAGCTGGCAGAGAAATGGCTTGTGACCTATCCCCGTAAACGGCTGCTGGAAGAAAAGCTGCTGGAATTCCTCGGGAAACATAAAGGAAAATGATTCATCCACCTTCCCTGATTGATTCCGGGGAAGGTGCTGCTGAGGATATATGGTCAATCACTGATGGCTGATTGCTAACGGCTAATGGCCGATAGCAAATGGTGTATCACGGATCATGAGTAACGAACAACGAATCACGAATTTTCCCCACGAAAAAAGAGCTGTGCCCGGGCACAGCTCTTTTTGTATTTCTATTTCTCAAAATTACAGGTGAAGCACTCTGTCCTTGATTTCCTGGGTTCTTCCCTGGTTCCAGAACTGGGTGCCGATGTATCCGCAGGTTCTTCTGGCTACGCTCATTTTATGCTGGTCACGATTGCCGCAGTTCGGGCATTCCCAGACCAGTTTGCCATTGTCATCTTCCACGATTTTGATTTCTCCATCGTAACCGCAGACCATGCAGTAATCGCTCTTGGTATTCAGTTCTGCGTACATGATATTTTCATAGATATATTTCATGACGGTAAGAACTGCAGGGATATTGGTCTGCATGTTCGGCACTTCGATGTAGGAGATGGCGCCGCCCGGGGAGAGTCTCTGGAATTCGGATTCGAATTTCAGCTTATGGAAGGCATCGATCTTTTCAGCCACATGGACATGGTAGCTGTTGGTGATGTAATTCTTATCGGTGACTCCCGGAATGATGCCCCACCGTTTCTGGAGGCATTTGGCGAATTTGTAGGTGGTGGATTCCATAGGAGTGCCGTAGACGGAGTAGGAAATATTTTCCGCTTTTCTCCATTCGGCGCATTTGTCGTTCAGTTTCTGCATGACGGCGAGACCGAATTTCCTGCCTTCTTCGGTGGTGTGGGAAACGCCCAGCATGCGGACGCACATTTCATAGAGGCCTGCATAGCCCAGGGAAATGGTGGAGTAATTGTTGAAGAGGAGCTTATCGATGGTTTCTCCCTTCTTCAGACGGGCCAGGGCACCGTACTGCCAGAGAATCGGGGCTACGTCGGAAACGGTGCCCAGGAGTCTTTCATGACGGCAGCGGAGGGCTCTGTGGCAGAGTTCCAGTCTTTCTTCGAAAATCTTCCAGAATTTATCCATGTCTCCGCCGGAGGAGCAGGCCACGTCTACCAGATTGATGGTGACTACGCCCTGATTGAAACGGCCATAGTATTTATGCTTTCCGCCTTCACCGAGACCTTCGATATCCGGGGTGAGGAAGGAGCGGCAGCCCATGCAGGGATAAATATCGCCGTTTTTGTATTCCTTCATGATCTTTGCGGAAATATAGTCCGGCACCATGCGCTTGGCAGTGCATTCGGCAGACAGCTTCGTGAGGTAGTAGTAGGGAGAGTCTTCGTGAATATTGTCTTCATCGAGGACATAGATGAGTTTCGGGAAGGCCGGGGTGATCCATACGCCTTTTTCATTCTTTACGCCCTGCATGCGCTGACGGAGGACTTCTTCGATGATCATGGCCAGATCTTTTCTGGTCTGCCCTTCCGGTACTTCGTCCAGGTACATGAACATGGTGACGAAGGGTGCCTGACCATTGCAGGTCATCAGGGTAATGAGCTGGTACTGGATGGTCTGGATGCCGGATTTGATTTCTTCCTTCAGGCGGCGGGCCACGATCTTGCTGATGATTTCATCATCCAGCACTTCCCCGGTTTCTTCTCTTTCCGCAATGACTTCCTTTGTAATCTTTTTGCGGGAAATATCGACGAATGGAGCCAGGTGTGCCAGGGTAAAGGACTGGCCGCCATACTGGTTGGAAGCCACCTGGGCCACGATCTGGGTGGTCACGTTGCAGGCAGTGAAGAAGGAATGGGGTTTTTCAATCATGGTCTGGCTGATGACGGTGCCATTCTGCAGCATATCTTCCAGATTGATGAGATCGCAGTTGTGTTCACGCTGGGCGAAATAGTCGGCATCATGGAAATGGATGATTCCTTCGTCATGAGCCTTTACGATATCTTCCGGCAGCAGCAGGCGGCGGGTGAGATCCTTGGATACTTCGCCGGCCATGTAGTCACGCTGGGTGGAATTGATGACAGGATTCTTGTTGGAATTTTCCTGCTTCACTTCTTCATTGGAGAGATCGATGAGGGAAAGGATGCCGTCATCGGTGGTATTGCTCTTGCGGGAGATTTCTCTCTTGTAACGGTAGCGGACATATTTCTGGGCCACTTCATAGCCTCTCATTTCCATGATGCCCCGTTCTACCATATCCTGGATATCTTCCACATTCACCGCATGGGGATAGGAGGCGATTTTCTTGGCAATCGTATCGGCTACGGCGCGGATCTGGAATACGTTCATCTGGTGAACCGGTTCCACTTCCTTATTGGCCTTGGTAATCGCATTTACGATTTTGGAAATATCAAAGGTTACTTCCTGGCCGTTACGCTTTATTACATTCGTTTTTACATGAATTTCTTCAACGCTCTCCATTTTTCGCACTCTCCTCAATAAATAAGCCGATTTTCTCCATAAAATCGGCATTGTTGCTATTTCATCCAATTATACTAAATATTGGTTGGATTTCAAATTGCAGGCACAATATCTTGTGACGTGAGATATCATACAACAATTTCAGGAAAAATGGAATACCCCCAAAGGGGTCATTTTCATTTCTAATGAAACGTTCGGTGCAGGAGGCATGCAGTCATGTTGAAAAAAGTGCGTAAAATGGGGATTTTCTTTTTTTACCGGTACCTGACAGGCGGGGTATGGAATTTTTTTATAGAGGGTGAATAGTGGGGTGGAGTCATTGGGCAGTTACTGTGAGCTGAGTCAGTTACGGTATTCGTGAGTTAGCCTTGAAAGGGACGTGGACCGGTATAGACAGGTTCGAAACTTCGTGATTCGTGGTTCGTGAAGGTGGCGGCCCTGGCGGGCCGCGGAGTATATATGGGATTGTTGGAGTCAACTGGCAGATACAATGGGTTGAGTCAGCTGCGGTATTCGTGGGTCAGCCTTGAAAGGGACGTGGACCGGTATAGACATGTTCGAAACTTCGTGATTCGTGGTTCGTGAAGGTGGCGGCCTGACGGCCGCGTTTTTTTATAGGGCCTTTGGCCTGCATTTTCTGTCGTTAGCTATTCTCCCACGGAAAATTCTTTCTGAAGGATGAGGATATGGTGACTCGCCGATGAACCCATGAACCTGTTAACCCCAATGCGGGGCTTTTCACTAAACAGTTTCCTTCCACCTTGAAGCTTCAGGAACACTTTATTCCCCCATGTACAGCTTCCTGCAGAAAATGGGTTCAGCCCAGGCCATCGATTCCCCATCAGCTATTCCCCATCAGCCATCCACTCCCATATGAAAAGCCCGGCAGCCCGGGCTTTTTTCAGAAGATGAAGTATAGATACCCCAGTCCCAGTATTTCCAGGATCAGGAAGAGGGGCACGAGGATTTTGAATTTCCAGTGTCTCGTCTTATGGTGAAAGATGCGCATGCCGAGAAAGGCTCCGGCGGCTCCGCCAAGAAAGGCTGCGAGGAGGAGGGTCATTTCCGACAGGCGCCAGGCTCCGCGGACGGCTTTCCATTTATCAATCCCGTAAAGGCAGAAGGCAAGAATATTGATGATGAGTATATATATAAAGATGTATTCCATAATGTTCCTCCGCGGCGGGCCGCTGCCCGCCATGCTTATTCCTGATGGCGGCCGGCAAGGGGAAACCAGGTGATGGATGTCTTCTTTCTGTCAGCGCTGCAGAAGAAGGCGTCCCCTTTGAGTTTTTTGATTTCCTCTATCCCCGCTTCTTCCCCGCCGGCGGCGGAAGGATAGGCCCCGTTTTCCGGTGACAGCTTCAGGAGACGGCCTTTCCCTTCGTCATCGACGGAGAGGAAATAAAAAGGCGTGAGGCTCCCCGCTTTCCTCTTTTTATCTCTTTTCGGGATGAGGATGGGATACTCCATGCCGGTGAGGATCTGTCCTTCTGTCCAGCCCTCTTTTCCTTTGGTAAAAATAAGAAGCAGGGGCCGTCCGGACTTGTCGATTTCGTTTCCTGTCACCAGTACCAGGGCTTCTTTTTCTCCGCCGTCCAGATCGGCTTCGTTCCAGGCGTAGGATAGACTGTCCCGATCCTGGCCGGCTCCTTCGAAACAGGCAAGGAGGGCGTTTTGGAGCAGCGGGTCTTCGGAAGGCCTGGATGTGTGCTTTTTGATTTTCTTCGGGATGATGATTTCCGGATCCTCCGGCGGCGGGGGAACGGGGAGGTCTTCGAAGGTCCCGTTCCTCCATATGGAAATGGTGGAAATATCACCGGCTTCTCCACAAAGAGGCATGAGGAGAAATGAAAGTGCAGCCAGCAGGATGGGTTTATATTTCATGATGATTACCTCGTCTTCCCTTAGTATACCCTGTAAGAGAGAATCGGGTAAAGATTGGGACGGGCTTCACATCGGGAATCGGCAGCAGACAGACCATCAGGGGAAAGGAGAATCGGGATTTTGAAGGGGCATGATTTCCACAGGGAAATGGTCCGCCCCGGATTTCCGGCGCCCGGTTCAAAAGCTTATGGGAGGATGGTTTACCTTTGAAAAAGCAGGTGTAAAATAATTAGTATACAACATTTTTTTGAGTTTGAGGAGATAAAATTTTCTTTGTTTGTTCCGGAATATGCTATAATAGAACCATAAGGAAAAGTGTTTATAGATGGGGAAGAGCCCTGATGGTTGATGAGTTTCTGTACATTGTGTATATGCAGAAACTTTTATTTTCCGGAAACGGAAATGGCCCGGAAGCATCAGAGAGAAGGAGGAAGCCATGGCGGACATAAAAAAGTTTCGTGGAGCACTGCTGGGAGGCGCCTGCGGTGACGCGCTGGGATATCCTCTGCAGAATTTCTCCGTCGCCCGTATCCAGCACCGTTTCGGGCCTTTCGGCCTGCGTACCCTGGTGCGGGATGTCAAGAATGGACGGAAGGCGCCGGTCACGGATAATACCCAGATGGTCCTGGCTGCCATTGATGGCATACTATGGGCAGATGCCAAGAAACTGGATGTGCTGGATGGCATTTACCGCGGTTTCATGCGCTGGTATTACAGCCAGACCGGAGAGGAACCGAAAAGGGGCCAGCGGACCTGGATGAGAAGGCAGCCTCATGAGAGGGAATTCTGTCTGCTCCGCGAAAAATTCATGCATGCCAGAAGGAATCCGGAAGATGGCGTGCTTTCCGCTTTTTCCAAAGATTTCCGCGGGTCTGTCAGGGTGAAAATAAACGACAGCAAAGGGGCAGCCTCCCTTTCCCGGGCCGTACCGGTGGGCCTGCTCTATACGGGGGACAGCAAAACGGCTTTTGACCAGGCTGTGAAAGCGGCAGCCCTCTCCCATTCCAATCCCCTGTCCTATTATTCCGCCGGAGCACTGGCCGTTATTATTTCCTGCATCTCCGATGGCTGGACCCTTCCGAAAGCCCTTCAGCGGGCGGAGGAACTTCTGGGCAAGCTTCACAAGACGGATCCCATTATTTCCCTTTTGAGCGCGGCAGAAGCCCAGGCAAACAACCGTCCGGCCGGGAAATCAGGGACCTGGGATCACATCGACAGCATTTCTTCCCTGGGAAGCGGCCGGGAAGCCAATGAAGCCCTGGCCATTGCCGTTTATGCATGCCTGGCATTGGACGACCCCACAGATGCCCTGATCATTTCCGCCAATCACGGCGGAAGGAGCAATACGACTGCTTTCGTTACCGGAGCCATCGAAGGGGCCCGGTTTGGAGAGGCGTTCATGCCCCGCTACTGGGCCGATATCCTGGAAGGTGCCGAGCCCATCGGATTTATGGCAGACCGTCTTTTCTATGTATATGGAAAATATCATAAATAATTCAAAAAAAAGAGACCCTGCGGTGTCTCTTTTTTTATTAACAGTCATAAAAAAACTCTTAAGCAGAAAATTAAAATATGTGCTATTATTTCCATGTGATAATCCTCAACAGTTAAAGGAGAAATGAAATGGATAAAGACCTGATTCGCGAATTCCTGCTTTCCTGCCAGGAGGCAAAGAAAATCTGCGAACTTCTTCCGCCACTGCCGAAGAAGATGAAGCCAAGACACGTGAGGGTAGTGGATGCGGTGCATACGCTGCAGGAGAAAAATGGAATCGTCCGGGTAAGCGACGTGGCTTCGGAAATGGGAGGAACCCTTCCTTCCATCACCAAGCTGGTGAACGAACTCTGTGAAATGAAGGTCCTCGTGAAGACAAGAAGCACGGAAGATAAAAGAGTGTATCATCTGGAACTGACGAAACTGGGAGAAAAATACTATGATAAATACATCACCCAGTTCCGTGACTGGCTCAGCGATGAAATGGATGAAATATCGGAAGATGATGTGGTGTCCGCCGTACGGACCATTATGGAAGTCAAAAGAATCCTCGTCAGCAACAGACATCCGGTCTGAAATGAAAGCCCCGCCTTTGCGGGGCTTTTTCAGTGGGAAATTCCGGAGGGAATCGGGAATAAGAAATCACACGCGGGGCAATGGACCGGGTCTCAATGAACGATACCGGGAAAACATGAGGCCATCTTCCCGGTACCGCCCCTCTGACAGGAATCGAACCCGGCACGTACGAGACTGATTCCTTATAGAATCTCCCTTCCCCCTCTGTGAGAGTATTTTTATATCCCTTTAAATGGCTCATATTTCCTGATAAAACAGGCTGTCTCTAATAAAGGATATGTTTATTTCCATAAAATAGCACACTCTTTGCACTCTGTTTCCTTGACTTTTTACACTTAAAGGTATACTATAAATTTGCTGAACCGAAAAAGTGTACAAGAATTTGTTTTTTATTTCAATCTTCATACCTTAAGGAGGGCTATGATGGACGCAAGAGAGAATGCTTATGTTTTATGGTTTGATGAACTCCACAGGAAGGACGTCAATCTGGTTGGCGGTAAATCTTCTTCCCTTGGTGAACTGACCACTTCCACCCATGTTCCGGTTCCTTACGGCTATGCTACCACCGCGCATGCATACCGTTATTTCATGGAAGCTACCGGCCAGAACAAGAAGATTCATGAACTGCTGCAGGGCCTGGATGATGTGGAAGATTCCGTAGAACTGCATGAAGTCTGCACGAAGATCCGCGAAAGCATCGTTTCCGCTGATATGCCGGAAGATCTGGCACAGCAGATTGGCGACGCTTATGAAGAACTGGCCAGGAAAGTGGGAGAAGAAAATCCCTATGTCGCTGTCCGCTCTTCCGCTACCGCTGAAGACCTGCCGGATGCATCCTTTGCCGGCCAGCAGGATACATACCTCAATATCACCGGCCGCGATATGGTCATCAGAAAAGTAAAGGAATGCTATGCTTCCACTTTCACCGACCGTGCCGTTTACTACCGGGCAAAGAAGAATTTCGACCATGAAAACGTGGCTCTTTCCGCAGCTGTCCAGATGATGGCTGATTCCAAAGTGGCCGGCGTTATGTTTACCGTAAACATTGCCAATGGCGATGATTCCTGCGTCATGATTGAAGGCTCCTGGGGCCTTGGCGAATATGTCGTTCAGGGTACCGTAACCCCGGATAACTTCATCGTCAACAAAGAAGATCTCACCATCCGTTCCCGCATCGTCAATGAAAAAGCCATCGAACTGGTTCGTAAAGAAGGCGGCGATGTAGAAGAAAGAAAAGTTCCGGAAGAAAGAGCAAAATCCCAGGCTCTCTCCGATGACCAGGTCGTAGAACTGGCTTCCTATGCAAAGGCCATTGAAAAGCATTACGGCTGCTACATGGATATGGAATGGGCAGTCGATCACAAGGACCGCATCTGGATTCTCCAGGCTCGTCCGGAAACCGTATGGTCCAAGAAGAATAAGGAAAAGAAAGCAGGTAATGGAGAAGTGAAAATGACAACTGATCATAAAGTACTTGTTAAAGGTCTTCCGGCTTCCCCGGGAATGGCTGCAGGCAAATGCCATGTCATCACCGACCCGAAAGATATCGATGAATTCCAGGAAGGCGAAGTTCTCGTTACTACCATGACCAGCCCGGACTGGGTACCGGCTATGAAAAAAGCAGTTGCCATCGTTACCGATGCAGGCGGCATGACCTGCCATGCATCCATCGTATCCAGAGAACTGGGCATTCCCTGCGTAGTAGGCACCAAGAGCCGCAGCGTGGAAGCAACCAAAGTTCTGAAATCCGGCCAGGATATCACCATCGATGCCCAGAACGGTATCGTTTATGAAGGCATCGTGGCTGACCTTGTAAAGAAACCGGAAGCAGCTCAGTCTGCCGGTACTCCTGCTGCACAGACTGTCGTAGCTGCTGAATATTTTGCTCCTACCGGCACCGGCGTCCTCATGAACCTGGGCGATCCGGACCTGGCTGATAAATACGCATCCCTGCCCTGCGACGGCATCGGCCTGATGCGTGAAGAATTCATCTGGACTACTTTCATTCATGAACACCCGCTGTACCTCATCGAACAGGGCAAACCGGAAAAAGTCATCGATATGCTGGCAGAAGGCATTGCCAAAGTATGCCGTGCCCTTTCTCCGCGTCCGGTCGTACTCCGTTTCTCCGACTTCAAATCCGGCGAATATAGAAACCTCAAGGGCGGCGACAAATTTGAACCGGTGGAACCGGCAGATCTCCTCGGCTGGAGAGGCGCTTCCCGTTACTATGATCCGAAATACACCGCTGCATTCCGTCTCGAACTGAAAGCTGTAAAGAAAGTCCGTGAAGAATTCGGCCTGAAGAACCTGAACTGCATGATTCCGTTCTGCAGAACCGTAGATGAAGCAGCTAAAGTCACCGCAATCATGAAAGAAGAAGGACTGGAAAGAGGTCCGGACTTCAAACTGTTCCTGATGGCAGAAATTCCGTCCAACATCATCCTGGCTGACAAATTCAATCAGTATGTAGACGGCTACTCCATCGGCTCCAACGATTTAACAATGCTGATCCTCGGCTGCGACAGAAACAATGATACCGTTTCCGCTCTCTTCGATGAACGCAACCTGGCCATCAAGAGAGCTGTCCGCCATCTCATCGAAACCGCCCACAAAGACGGCAAGACCGTTTCCATCTGCGGTCAGGCACCGTCCGTATACCCGGACTTCACCGAATTCCTGGTCAAGAGCGGCATCGATTTCGTATCCGTAAACCCGGATATGGTCAAAGCTACCAAGAGAAACGTAGCACGCATTGAACAGAGAATCATGCTTGATGCAGCTACCGGCAGAGGACTGAAAGAAGCAGAAGACTACAAATGGTAATCAGGTAGTCTTTGCCTCCGGTACGCCCGTGATTTGAACAATTCCGGCAACCGGGGCTGCGAAAGCAGTCCCGGTTTGCCTTGATTTCAGGGAAAAACCCGGATATACCAAGGAAGGAGTAAAGATGCAGCTTACCAGCCGTCAGAAGGAAATCACCCGTATCGTCCGTGAAAACGGGCCCATTACGGGAGAAATGATAGCAGACCGACTGCACGTTACCAGAAGCGCCCTTCGAGGAGACCTGGCCGTCCTTCTTTCCGGAGAAGTGATTGCAGCCAGGAGAAGACTGGGCTATTACTATCTGGGTGGGGGAGAAGACCCGGCAGCAGCAGAAATCCGTTCCTGCACTGCCGAAGCCTGCATGTCCCGGCCCGTCCTGGTCCATGCGGACTCCAATGCCTATGATGCGGCAGTCCTCCTTTTCACAGAAGACATAGGGACCCTTTTCGTGGGGACGGAAGATGATGTCCTGGGCGTGGTTTCCAGAAAAGATCTCCTGAAAACCGCCATGGGCCGCGAAGATATGACCAAGGTTCCTATTTCCATGGTCATGACCTCCCGTTCCAAGATGATTTATGCGGAACCGGATGAAGACATGGTTTCCATTGCCCAGAAACTCATGGATTATGAAATCGACTGCCTCCCGGTAGGCGTCTTCCATGACGTCAGGGGAGAAAAGAAATTCAAACTCAAAGGACGTATTTCCAAAACAAATATTACCCGTCTCTTCCTGGAACTGGGAAAAGGCAGGGACAGATAAGGAGTGACCCCATTGACTAAGATTCCGGAAGTGTATGTAGTCTCCGACTCCCTGGGGGAAACGGCGGAAAGTGTGGCCAAGGCCACCATCAGCCAGTTTGATGAAGACATCGATATCGTGAGAGTCCCCTTTATCCGCCACGGGGAACAGGTACAGAAAGTGCTGGAAGAAGCGTCTGCCCATCATGCCGTGGTCTGCCACACCCTGGTGAGCCCGGAACTCCGCCAGACCTTCGAAAAAATCGCCAGAGAAAAGAATGTGCGCTATGTGGACATCCTGGGCCCCATGATGAATATGGTGGGTACCATTTCCTCCACGAAACCCCGCATGAAACCGGGTATCATCCACAAACTGGACGAAGAATATTTCAAGAAAGTGGCAGCCATTGAATTTGCGGTGAAATATGACGATGGCAAGAACCCGGCAGGCTTTGAAAAAGCCGATGTGGTCCTGATCGGTGTTTCCCGCACCTCCAAGACACCTCTTTCCATGTACATGGCCCACAAGAAATTCAAGGTAGCCAACCTTCCCCTGGTACCGGAAGTGCCGCTGCCGGAAGAAATATTCCATGTGCCGCCCTATCGCATCATTGGCCTCATCATCGATCCCTACAAGCTGAATACCATCCGCAGCGAACGAATGAAAGCCCTGGGCTTCTCCGGTACCGCCAACTATACCGACATCGCCCGGATTGAAGATGAACTGTCCTATGCGAAAGAAGTCATGCGCCAGCTTCACTGCCTCGTGATTGATGTATCCAACAAGGCCATCGAAGAAACTGCCAGCAGGATCATGTCCATCGTGCAGAGAAATAAAGAAGTGTATGGGGATAAATATTGATTTGATTTTGGCTTGATCCCGGACCCGCCCATTGGGCGGGTCCTTTTGCGTGGAAGAGATTTCGAGAAATCGTTCTTCGTGATTCGTTGTTCGTTCTTCGTGAATGTGGCGGCCCTGACGGGCCGCGGATTTTATATGGGGAGTGTGCACAGGCGTAAGATCCGATTTTTTATGAAGATGAGAGCCGAAGGCCGTCGGCGAAGCCGGCTCTATAAAATTGGTTTGCGCAGCAAACCATATCCTTAACGAACAACGAATCACGAACAACGAAGAACGGATAGCTCTATGTGAGCCAATTTCATTTATATGATTGACTTCCGAGGGAAACGATATCCTTAACGAGCAACGAAGAACGATTCTTCCCAAATGACACCATCCAATTTCCTCAAGATTGAATACAAACGCTCCCATCCATGCTAAAATAGATATAAGAACTACGATTTTCGATTGATAAGGAGGCACCTATGCTTGTCCGTGAACGGAGCGAGGAATTAGAGAAGAAAATTCTGTGCAGCCGGGCTGCTCTTTCCGCCAATGCCAGGCGGGACAGGGAAGAGAAGAGGGACCCGCTGCGCACTGATTTCCAGCGGGATCGGGACCGGATTCTTCACAGCAATTCTTTCCGGCGCCTGAAGCATAAGACCCAGGTCTATATTGCTCCCATGGGAGACCATTACAGGACCCGTATGACCCATACCCTGGAAGTAGCCCAGATCGGCCGGACCATGGCCAGGGCCCTTTCCCTCAATGAAGATCTGGTGGAAGCCATTGCATTGGGCCATGATCTGGGCCATACGCCTTTCGGACATGTGGGAGAGCAGGCTCTTCAGGAAGTGACGGGCCATTTCGAACACAATGAACAGAGCGTCCGGATTGTGGAGAAACTGGAAAAAGAAGGGGAGGGCCTGAACCTCACGAAAGAAGTGAAAGACGGCATTCTCAATCATTGCGGCTCCCTCAGGGCCCATACCCTGGAAGGGGCTATCATTAAATATGCTGACCGGATTGCCTACCTCTGCCATGATTATGATGATGCGGAAAATATGGGCCTCATCGGACCCGCCGATTTACCGGAGGATGTGAAGAAACGAATTGGTACGACCCATTCCTCCATGATTACCGCCATGGTGACCGATGTAGTGGAACATTCCATGCAGGATGAAAAAGACGGCATCCATATGTGCCCGGAAGGGGACCGGATTCTCCTCAAATTCAGAAAATTCATGTTTGATGAAGTCTATATGTCCAAAAACCTCATTCCCGACAGGAAACGGGGAAGCAATGTGGTGAAGATGCTCTATTCCTGGTACACTGAAAAAGACGAAAAAGGAAACTATTTCCCCGGACGCCTGCCGGAAAAACAGCTGCGCCTCGCGGGAGGCAATGTTTCCCTGGCGGCTACAGACTATATTTCCGGGCTTACCGATAATTTCGCCATCAACCTCTTTGAAGATATCTTCGTGCCCCGGTACTGGACGTTTAAGAAGGAATAACATAGTGGGAATCAGGGATTGACTCAATTGGAGCTTATCGTGGTTCGTGGCTCGTGAATCGTGGTCCGTGAAGGATATGGTTTTCCTTCGGAAAACCAATCATATAGAGTGCGCTTCGCGCACGGGCCTCTGGCCCTGCCCATGGATTAATACTATTTATCGGAAATGATAGTGCTTAACATATAAAAGGCGCGCTTTTTATATGTGCGCGGGAGTGTACAATAGACTGTGTAAAGTTGAATTGTAACTCAAATGAGAAACAGCAGATAGGTCTCTGAATTAACAACATCATCTCTCAGTAAGGCTTTTCGCAAACGGTGATAGGATACCGCTATAAGACAATAAGCGCTT
>NZ_JAZASU010000031.1:0-17425 GCF_036343215.1 Dialister sp. | reverse complement strand
AATCTCCGTTTTAAGACAAGCAGACGTTTCGGCGTAAACGTATACGGCCATCCGAAAGCGTTAAAACGGCAGGTAGCAGACGCTCATCAGAAAAAACAGTCTGAATACGGCGTTCAGCTCGCAGAAAAACAGAAAGTGAAAGCGATGTACAACCTGCTGGAAAGGCAGTTCTACCGCTATTATGATAAAGCAAGGAGAATGTCCGGCGTCGTAGGCGAAAACCTGCTGTTCCTGCTCGAAACCAGACTGGACAACCTTGTATACCGTGCAGGCTTTGCACGCTCCATCCGTCAGGCACGCCAGATGGTAACCCACGGACTCATCACCGTCGACGGTAAGAGAGTCGACATCCCGTCCTACCCGGTACGCGCAGGCCAGGTCATTTCCCTGAAAGACGCTTACAGAACCAACGAAATGTTCAAGCAGTCCTTCCAGGAACTGAAATCCTTCGACCTCCCCTACCTCGAAAAATCCTTCGAAAACTGGACCGCAACCCTGACCAGATTCCCACAGAGAGACGAACTCCCCTACAAAGACGAAGTCAACGAAACCAACATCGTCGAACTGTACTCCAAGTAATAGAGAAACAGAAAAAGCTGAGGCAAAGCCTCAGCTTTTTTATTATACCTAATAATAAAGAAATCCCGGCCAGAGAAAATATCAATACTCATTCATCATCATGCTGCCGATCGCCAATCCCCACTTTTCCCCGGATGGGACAATCTGTGAAGCAGATAGATAGGTGTTTTAGAGGTACAAATCGAGACAGTCTCAACCCCAAAACAAAAGGGCCTCCCTTTAGAGAAGTTGACCTAAAAGGCCTGAAAGGGCAAAGTTTGAAAGAAACTGCACTTAGGACCGTAAACTTTCTATTCGAACATGCCCTCCGAAAGCCAAATCCAAAAATTCGGCGCTCACGAATTTGCATCACACCTCCCCTGTTCCCCAATTTCTAATTCATCCAAAAGGCCAAACTGCACTTTCACCAGTAAATTTCCCTGGTCGACCATGCCGCCCAAAGTCAAATTACCAAATTGCAAACTTTTCAATTTGCTGTCCACCACCTTCTTGCTTCTTGCTCTCCGTCTTTTTTTTACACAAAACATGACGTCAATGAATCTGCGCTCCACCGCCCCGAGTCCCGCAGGGTTTACATTCTCGATAAAAATTGTTAGTTCAACGCTGCAAAAAATATAGCAATGATGAGAACTCAGAGACCAGGAAATTTTATGCAATAAAAAGCATGGAGACGAATTGGTTTCCATGCTTTTCTATTTCCTTTATTTGAATGCATCAATGATCTTGTCCAAGAAGGAGCTCTTGCCTTTATACTGGTTACAGTCTTCGCCCATTTCATTGGCATAATGGAGGAGGGCGTTTTTCTGGTTTTCGTTGAGCCGTTTCGGTACGACGACGCGGACTTCGACGTATAGATCGCCTTTGCGGGCGGACTGGAGATGGGGCATGCCTTCGCCGGAGATGCGGAATCTTGTCCCATTCTGGGTACCGGCGGGGATCTTGAGCTCTACTTCTTTGTCGATGGTCCTGACTTTGATGGTGGAACCTAAGGCGGCTACGGGATAGGAGATGTCGACCATTCTGTAGAGGTCGTCTCCTTCTCTTTCAAAGTCAGGATCGTCTTTGACGAAGATATAGACGTAAAGGTCTCCCTTTGGTCCTCCCCGTTTGCCCGGTTCGCCTTCGCCGGCTATTCTCATCCGTACGCCGCTGTCGGCGCCGGCGGGAATATTGACTTCGATGGTTTTGGAGGCTCTTACGGTGCCGCTGCCATGGCATTTATGGCATTTGTTTCTGATAATTTTACCGGTGCCGTGACATTCGTTACAGGTGACGATATTCACCATCTGGCCGAAGGGACCGTTTCTGACGACTCTCTGCTGTCCCGTGCCATGGCAGGCCGGGCAGGTGTCTACGGAGGAACCCGGTTCAGCGCCATTTCCATGGCAGTGGTCGCAGACTTCATTTTTCGTGACGGAGAATTTCTTCTTCACTCCCGTGAAGGCTTCACGAAGGGTGATGGTCATATCATAGCGAAGGTCTGCGCCCTGTTCGGGTCCATTATTTCTTCTGCGGCTTCCTCCGGTGAACATGTCGAAGATGTCTCCCATATCGAATCCGCCGAAGTCGAATCCCTGTCCATTGAAGCCGCCCTGTCCGAATCCTCCGAATCCCCCCGCCCCGGCTCCTGCTCCGCCCCGGGATGCCTGGGTGAAGGCATCGTGGCCGAGCTGGTCATACTGGGCTCTTTTGTCGGCATCGGAGAGTACATGGTAAGCTTCGTTGACTTCCTTGAATTTTTCTTCTGCCGCTTTGGGGTTGTCTTTGTTCAGATCCGGATGGTACTTGCGGGCAAGTCTTCTATATGCTTTTTTGATTTCGTCGTCCGAGGCGTTTTTGTTGACGCCCAGGATATCATAGTAATCCTTGCTGTCTGCCATTTAGAAATCTCTATTCCTGATTATTTGTCGTCGTCAACGACTTTATAATCAGCATCTACTACATTGTCTTTGTCTTTTTTGGCTCCGCCCTGGGGTCCCTGCTGTGCGCCCTGGGCATTCTGGGCCTGCTGCTGGGCTTGCTGGGCCTGCTGAGCCTGCTGGTACAGTTTTTCGGTCAGTTCGTGGAGCGGTTTGGTGAGGGCTTCGGCATCAGCTTTGATTTTTTCGGTGTCGTCGCCTTTGAGGGTTTCTTTCAGTTTGGCAATGGCGTCATTGACTTCTTTGACTTTTGCCTGGTCTGCTTTGTCGCCCAGTTCTTTGATGGTCTTTTCAGCCTGGTAAATCAGGGCTTCGGCGTTATTCTTTGCGGTGATGGCTTCTTTGCGTTTCTTGTCTTCTGCTTCATGGGCCTTTGCGTCGTCCTGCATTCTCTTGATTTCTTCATCAGAGAGGCCGGAGGAGGAGGTAATGTCGATCTTCTGTTCTTTGCCGGTGCCGAGATCTTTTGCGGAAACATGGACAATGCCGTTGGCATCGATATCAAAGGTGACCTGAATCTGAGGAATTCCCCGCGGAGCCGGAGGAATGTCGGAGAGTTCGAAGCGGCCAAGGGTCTTGTTGTCGGCTGCCATCGGTCTTTCGCCCTGGAGTACGTGAATGTCTACAGAGGGCTGGTTATCCACTGCGGTGGAGAATACCTGGGTCTTGGAGGTCGGGATGGTGGTATTTCTCTTGATCATGGTGGTGAAGACGCCGCCCAGGGTTTCAATGCCCAGGGACAGAGGAGTAACGTCAAGGAGAAGTACGTCTTTGACTTCACCTTTGAGTACACCTGCCTGAATAGCTGCACCTACAGCTACAGATTCATCCGGGTTGACTCCCTTGGATGGTTCTTTACCGAATTTATTTCTAATGAGGGTCTGAACGGCCGGGATACGGGAAGAACCGCCGACGAGAAGAATCTTGTCGATATCGCCAATGGAGAGACCTGCATCTTTCATAGCACGGTCCATAGGTTCTACAGTTGCCTGTACGAGGTCTTCGGTGATACGGTCAAATTCTGCACGGGTCAGGGTCCCTTCGAAGTGAACCGGGGTGCCGTCTTCATCGACTGTGAGGAAGGGCAGGTTGATTTCGGTGGACATCATGCTGGAGAGTTCGATCTTTGCTTTTTCGCCGGCTTCCTTGAGGCGCTGGTTGGTCATGGGGTCACGTTTCAGCGGGAAACCATTCTGTTTCTGGAAGGTATCTGCAATCCAGTCCATCACACGGGCATCGAAATCATCGCCGCCCAGATGACCGTTGCCGGAAGAAGCTTCTACTTCAAATACTCCGTCAGCGAGGTCCAGGATGGAAACATCGAATGTACCGCCGCCCAGGTCATAGACCAGGAATCTGTGTTCTTTGCCGTCTTTGATCTTGTCCAGGCCATATGCGAGAGCCGATGCGGTCGGTTCGTTAATGATACGGAGGACTTTCAGTCCTGCGATGGCGCCGGCATCTTTGGTGGCCTGACGCTGGCTGTCGGTGAAGTAAGCCGGGCAGGTAATGACAGCTTCGGTGACTTTTTCACCCAGGTAAGCTTCTGCGTCGACTTTCAGTTTCTGAAGGATCATGGCAGAAATTTCCTGTGGGGTGTAGGATTTGTCATCGATAGTGACTTTGTAATCGCTGCCCATGTGACGTTTAATGGAAACCACGGTGCGATGGGGGTTGGAAACAGCCTGGCGCTTTGCCAGCTGGCCTACCAGTCTTTCACCGGTTTTCTTGGAGAAGCCGACTACGGAAGGAGTGAGTCTGGAGCCTTCTGCGTTCGGGATAACGACCGGTTCGCCGCCTTCCATGACAGCGACTACGGAGTTGGTTGTACCTAAATCAATACCAATTACTTTTGACATTTCAAAATGTCCCCTTTCGTTATATTTTACTAATTTGGATTTTTTATATATGCTGCCAAGGTCAGTTGTTCTTCACAACCTGGACTCTGGCAGGACGTAATACCGTATCTTTGTACATATAGCCTTTCTGGAATACGTTGGCTACTGTTTCATCTTCTTTTTCATCGGATTCCACCATCATGACGGCTTCATGGAAATGGGGATCAAAGGGCTTGCCCTCTGCCTCCATTTCGGTGACTCCGAAGTCATTCATGATCTTCAGAAGCTGTTTCTGGAGAAGTTCGAAGCCCTTTGCATAGGCTTCGCTGCCTTCCTGTTTCTTCATATGCTTCAGGGCCAGTTCGCAGTTGTCCAGGATGGGCAGGAAATTCTTCAACGTTTCGGACTTGTAGATGTCTGCCGCTTTGGCATCGTTTTCTCTCGTACGGCGGCGGAAATTGTCGAAATCCGCCTGCAGTCTCACATACTGGGAAAGGGCTGCCTGCAGCTTTGCGTCTCCTGCTTTCACTTTACTTTCTGCTTCGTTGGCCCGTTTCTGGGCTTCGGCGGCCTGCTTTGTCAGGAAAATGACCTGCTGCTGCAGTTCTTCTGCCGTGGGCTTCGGGATTTCTTTTGTTTCCTGTCTCGGTTCAGCCTTCGGCGCTTCACCGGAAGACGCTTTCTGGTTAACCTCTACTTTTACGTCGACTTTGACTTTCTCGTCTTTCATCGGGTTCCTCCTATTATTCTTTATTCTTCAGAAGTGTATCCAGTCTCTGCTGCATGAAACGCATCATGCCGATAATCCGGCTGTACTGCATTCGTGTGGGCCCAAGGACGGCCACAGACCCGATCACCCGGCCGTTCGAGGAGAACTGGGCACGGACGATAGAGAGGTCCGAGAGGGATTTCACTGTATTTTCTGTACCGATATGCACGGCAATGGGCTGGTCGGAACTGGAAAGAAGCATGCTCTGCAGCATATCTCTCTGTTCGAGGAGGTTCAGGATATCCTGCATTTTTTCCACATTCTTAAATTCCGGCTGTTCGATCAGCTGGGAGGCGCCGCCGGAATAGACTTCTTTCGGCGGGGTCAGGGCCTGTTGGAGCGCTTTGAACACATTCACATAGGGGCTCAGGTCTTTTTCTATTTCCTTCTGAAAGGAAAGGATGGCCCTTTCGTCCATAGTCCCGATTTCCCGGTCATGGAGGAAATGGTTCATCTTGTCCGCTAGGAGCTGCATTTCATCGAAGGTCGTCCCTTTGGGAATTTCTACGACTGCATTTGACACGTCTCCCTGATCGGAAACGACGAGAAGAATGGCCCGGATGCCGTCCAGCGGCAGGAAACGGATGTAATTGAATTTCTTCTTTGCCCCCGCTGAAGTGGCCACCGACAGGTTATGAGTCAGGGCTGCCACGGCTTTGGCCATGTTCCGGAAGATTTCATCCACCCTTGTCACATGGTTGAGCAGCATATGGTCAATCATGGATTCCTCTTCGCTGGTGACCGGGGAAGGCTGCATGAGCCAGTCAACGTAAAAACGATATCCCTTGATGGAAGGGATACGTCCTGCGGAAGTATGGGGCTGTTCCAGATAGCCTTCGTCCTCCAGATCCTGCATTTCGTTACGAATAGTGGCGCTGCTGACGCCTAAATCGTATTTCCTGGCAATGGTCCGGGATCCGACGGGTTCTGCCGTATCGGCATAATCCTGAACGACTGCCCAGAGGACTTTTCTTTTTCTTTCATTCAATTCATTGGCGCCCAGATGGTCGCCCTCATTTTTTGCTCTTCGTGCTGCCATGTTATCACCTTGTTATTAGCACTCATTAGCTTTGAGTGCTAACTTACGATACTAGAATATCATTCATGCCCCGCCTTGTCAAGACTTTCGGGCACTTTTAAAGCAAATTCACAATAAATAAAAAAGAAATACAATGGCTCATAATCAGGATGAATGGCTGAAATGATAAAGTGATCAGTTCTCAGTTCATAGTGATCAGTGAAAGGGTGGTCTTCATTGAAAATGTAAAAATTATATATAAAAAGGCCGCCTCACATGTGTGAAGGCGGCCACAACCACTGAGAACTGATAACTAATCACTGATAACTCTATTTCCAAACGTTTCAAAAGAGAATATCGATCAGGGTACAGTCCCCTTTCATCCCACATATCCCAGCCAGTGCCAGTAGGTGGCAGAGAAGATCAGGATGGCGATCAGGGAAAGGATGGTGAAGGGAATACCGGTAATCAGGAAATCTTTGGACGTAATATAACCGGTACTGTAGGCAATCATGTTCTGCGGCGCGTTGACCGGCAGGATATAGCCATAGGAAACAGTGAACTGCAGGATCATGGTCATGTAGAGCACATTGATTCCCGGCGTCTTAACGCTCTGCAGCACGGCAATGACGATTGGAATCATGGCCGAAGCAAGGCCCGTGGCGCTCGCAAAGCCCAGATGAATAACGGTAAGGAAGAAAGCGAGTATAGCCAGGATGACGAGAGGAGTCATGGTTTCCATACCGAAGAGAGCCACGAAATGGTGGGCCAGCCAGATGGCAGCCCCCGATTTCAGGAGAGCCGTGCCAAGGCTGATGCCTACGCCGAAGAGAAGGACGGTGCCCCAGTTGATATGAGGTACAGCCTGTTTCCAGGTCATGACGCCGATCTTCGGCATCATCATGATCATAATCCCCGCTACGGTCACAGTCGTGGTATCAAAGGGATGAAGTTTCTTTTCCGTGACCCAGAAGAACAGGAGGAGGAAGGAAACAATGAGCAGTTTCTTTTCCCCCAGGGAAACCGGTCCCATTTCTTTCAACATCTTTTCCAGCGCTTCCCGGCCGCCGGGCATTTCCTTGATTTCTGGCGGAATGGTATAAATCAGGAGGAAGTACAGGACCACGGACATAATAGCCGCATAGGGAGCAGCGGCGATGAACCATTCAATCCAGGAAATATCCTGGCCCAGCACCTGCTGGATAAAGCCGATGGCCACCATATTCTGGGCAGCTGCCGTCTTGATACCGATATTCCACAGGGAGTCTGCCTGAGCCACGGCCATCATCAGTACGGCGGCAAAGGGAGAACCCTCTTTCAGCCCAAAGGCCCTGATAATTCCGACTACGATCGGAACCATGCAGGATACACGGGCCGTGGTGGATGGTACAAAGAAGGAAAGCAGGAAACCTACGAAAATAACGCCGATGACAAGGTGGTTGGATTTCACGCCGATATGGGACATAACCACCAGGGCGATTCGTTTATCCAGCCCTGTGATCATCATGCCCGCCGACAGGAACATGGCCCCTGCCACCAGTGCCCAGGCTGTCGTTGAAAATCCCCCCAGGGCCATCTTCATGGCATTGGCCGTTCCCAGGATGGCTGTCGGTTTGGCCGGATTAGGCGCCGTGCCCAGTGAAAATGCCATCAGCACCATGATGATGAATGCGCTGACCGGGTAAGTCACGCCTTCGGTCATCCAGATGATGACTGCAAATGCAAGAATTCCGATGAGCCTGTGACCCTGGGTAGGCAAATCGACAGGCGTCGGGAACAGCCAGACGATGATCATGGCCGCCAGCGCAACCCACAAGCCGATTTTCTTACCGATCCCCTCTGATTGATTCATACTTTCACCCCCAAAACAAAAAAGACCGAAGTCATGAAACGGTACCCTTCCGTTCCACTCTTGCCGGTCCATCCCGGTAACAAAAAAATCCTGCGCTGCCCCATGGCAGCCAGGAGTTTCTTTGCTCGGTCTGTTTACTTAACTAAAGTATAGCCCTGCCGTTTCAGAGTGTCAACCAATATGATTATTATGACTGGATATAGAAATAATCATTACTTGAAATCATGAATCATGCCGCCGGCGAAAATAGTGCGAGGGTTTGGCCGCCCGAAGCAATGGCCAGCTGCAGAGAAAGAAAGCTGGCGAGATACAGAAACATGGATACTTTCAACTGGAAATATGGTTAGCATTTAGCCGTTAGCCGTTAACCGTGTCCCTGTCCGCATTAAGATAGAGATGCAGCTATTATATTTCATTTTCATTGAAATACAGAATTGGCCCGCCATCCAGTCTACAGCAGATCTCCTGCACTGATCACCAGGAACTGATCACTTTATCATTTCCGGCAATTCTACATTTGTGTAATGACTGGCCTTCCCGACCGCGATGTCATTTCAGGCATCAAAAAACCGTGAAGCCATAGGACTTCACGGTTTTGATTGTAATCAGTCAGCGCTGAAGGGAAGCAGGGCGATGGCTCTTGCTCTCTTGATAGCGAGGTTGATTTTGCGCTGATGTTTTGCGCAGGTTCCGGTTACGCGACGGGGCAGAATCTTGCCTCTTTCGGAAACGAAACGACGCAGTGCGGCGACATTTTTGTAATCAATGGTGTCTACGTGATCTACGCAGCACTGGCAGACCTTTCTTCTCGGTCTTCTTACTCTATCTCTTCTGATCATGCTTTATTGTCCTCCAAAATCGATGTTTTTCAGAACGGAATGTCTTCATCCTTGGAAGAAGGTCCGAACTGACCAAAATCACCTTTCGGCTGGTTATTCTGGCCGGCAGCCCCAAAGCTGCCATTATTTCCGAAATTGTTATTTCCGCCGAAGCCGCCGTTTCCACCGAAACCGCCATTTCCGCCGAAATTATTATTTCCGTTGTAGCCATTATTTCCGCCGTAGGAATTGCCCTGAGGCTGCTGTCCATAGGAAGAACCGCCGGCTATGCTCAAAGGAATGGCAATCAGGTTTGCATTCACTTCGGTCACATACCGTTTGGTACCATCCTGTGCTTCATAGGAACGGGTAGTGTAACGACCTTCAACAAAGACCCGGGTTCCTTTTCTCAGCTGGTTTCCCGCAGCTTCTGCCCAGGGACCCCAAGCAACAACGTTGATCCAGTCAGTAATCTCCCTCTGTTCGCCCTGGGGATTGGTGAAATTGCGATTCACTGCAACCGTAAAGGATGCTACGGCACGGCCGGTCTTTGTAGCGCGAACAACCGGATCCCGAGCCAGGTTACCCATAATCTGAACTGAATTCATAGTGCTGCCTCTTAGTCATCCTGTTTAACAATGATATGACGGATAATTTCTTCATGAATCTTGATAACGCGGTCAAGTTCTTTAATCTGCGCCGGGTCAGCCTGGAAATCTACTACTACGTAGTATCCTTCACTCTGATGCTTGACTTCGTACGCAAGATGACGTTTGCCCCATTCATCCGTGTTGTCGATGGTGCCGCCAATTCTGGTAATGGTATCCTGCACCAGCTTAACAGCAGCTTTGATTACTTCATCATTAGCTGCATTCACAATGAACATAACTTCATACTTTTTCACGAAATTCGCCTCCTTTTCGGACCTATGTCCCGCACTCTCTGCGGGCCAGGAAGTTTCTTGCCAAATAGCAAGCTTAATTATTATACAGGAAACGGCGCCAAAAAGCAAATGAAATTTTAAATTTCTTCTACATTTTTAATGATATTTTCCTCTTGAAAACGCCGGATGTCTTTCCCTTCACCAACCGCCGGTTATGGACAGAGGAACCACCATTATTTTTTCTTCTTGCTCACCATGAAACCTGTAGCTTGCTGATTTGCCATGATAACCACATCGGAAATCTGTACCCGTTTCGGCTGATCTGCCACGAAAGCAATAATATTGGCAATATCTTCTGCCTGCAGCGCATCCACACCTTCATAAACGGAAGCAGCCCTCTTTTTATCTCCATGGAAACGAACTTCACTGAACGGAGTTTCCACGATTCCCGGCTGAATCGTAGTCACTTTAATATTACTGTCAATTACATCAATCCGGACACCGTCACTGAAAGTTTTTACGGCTGCCTTCGTCGCACAATATACGGCGGCTCCTGCGTAAGCATAAAGGCCTGCCGTAGAACCCATATTGATGATATGCCCTTTATTGGCTTTGAGCATGGACGGCAGGAAGGCGCGGGTCATGAGGAAAAGGCCTTTTATGTTTGTTTCCACCATCTGGAGGATATCGGCCTCATCCGTTTCCCCATAGGGTTCCAGACCCCTCGCAAGGCCTGCATCATTCAGGAGGATATAAGGCGTTCCCACTTCCTTGAGGCACCAGGAGGTGACGTCATGGATTTCCTCCGGATTCCGTACGTCCAGTTTATAAGTGGTGACGGAAACCTTTTCCTTCTCTTCTATTTCTTTTTTCACCTGTGCCAGCTTTTCTTCATTTCTCGCTGCCAGGACCAGATCATATCCTTTTTCTGCCAAGGCTTTTGCCGAAGCGAGACCAATCCCGCTGGTAGCCCCTGTGATGAATGCAAAATGACTCATTTCATTCTCCTTCTGCTATAATAATAGGAAATATATTTTTATTATACCCAATTTCAATTCCCTGTCACAGGGGAAAAGGAGTCACTCATGAAATACCTGCCCATTGTGCTCATGCTGTCATCGGCCCTCATTTTCTCCGGTTGCGGCAAAGAGGAAAAGCCGGCTCCGCCGCCGGCCGCTTCTTCTGCCCCGGCGCCCCAAATCCATGAAATTGCTAAAGAATCGGTGGAAATCTATCAAAAAGCTCTCTCCGCCTATGGAAGCGGAGATCATAAGACAGCCCTGAAGCTGGCGGAGGAGGCTCTTTCCAAAGACCGTGAAAATTACAAAGCCCTCTCCCT
This sequence comes from Dialister sp., assembly GCF_036343215.1. Lineage (GTDB taxonomy): Bacteria > Bacillota > Negativicutes > Veillonellales > Dialisteraceae > Dialister. The sequence continues at coordinate 6,410 of NZ_JAZASU010000031.1, read as the reverse complement.
CAAGGGAATCATTGAGGCCTTTGACAGCTCCCCGGAAAAAGGGATAGAAACTATAAAGAAATCCCTTGCCATCCATCCGGACTATACCCAGGCTTTTTTCGACATGGCCATGGCTCAGAAGCTCTCGAAGCATTATGATGAATCCATCCGGTATTTCCAGAAGGTCATTGCCAAAGACCCGCAGAATACCTGGTCCTACTATGGGATCGCCACCAACTATGCGGACAAACGGGATAAGGCCAGGGCCCTGGAATACCTGAAAAAAGCCCTGTCCCTGGACCCGCAGAATGTACGGCCCGAGGCCGCCACCCAGGACCATTTCCTCTGGCTCCACGGGGACAAAGATTTCGAAGCGCTCCTGAAGTAAGGAGGATTTATGAAATACGCGTTCATCCTTTCCATTCTTTCCCTGGTGCTCTACCACGATACCTTCCTCTCCGCCGCCGGCGTGCTGGGATATGTGGCAGGGATTTTCTTCCTCGTTACTTATCGGGAGAAGTCTTCCATCCTGGCCATCGGCTGCATTGCCGCCGCCATCATCACCCTGATGTACTTTTCCTGGGATTTTTCCTTTGAAGGATACATGCACATCGGGATTGCCTGGTCCATGACCATCACCGCTTTTGTAGTCATCCTCACCCTGGTCAGTCTCGTGATGAAAATCAAAGAAAAGCTGACAAAGTAAGCATCAAAAAACTGCGGAGCCGAAGCCCCGCAGTTTTTATTTTATTTCTCTGACTTGAATTTGAAGCAGAATGCAAGGATGAGGACCATACAGATGATTGCTGCCGCATCGCCGAAGATACCGCTTCTGGTAATTCCATCTACCGCATAGCCCGCTACACAGCTGATTGCCACTACGATGACGTAAGGAATCTGGGTGGAAACATGGTCAATATGATGGCACTGGGCGCCTGCCGATGCCAGGATGGTGGTATCGGAAATCGGGGATACATGGTCGCCGCCGACTGCACCGGCCAAAACGGCAGATACCGTCATGATCATGAGCTGGGTATCGCTGCCGACGACTGCCAGGACGATGGGGATCAGGATACCGAAAGTGCCCCAGGAAGTACCGGTTGCAAAGGCAAGTCCGATGGCTACCAGGAAGAAAAGTGCCGGGAGCATCATGCCGATGGTGGAGCTGTTGGAAACGACAGAGCCTACATAGCCGCCGATATTGAGGTATTCCTTGCCTACGATACCGGAAAGGGTCCAGGCCAGGGTCAGAATCATGATGGCGGAAGTCATCTGTTTGAAGCCTTCCACGAAGCAGCTGCAGAAATTGGAGAAATCAAGAACTTTTCTCGGGATGTAAAGAACGAAAGTGAATACCAGTCCGATGAAGGACCCGATGACAAGGCCTCTCGCGGATTCGCAGTTGGCAAACGATTCAGCCACGCCTTTTCCTTCCAGGACACCGCCGGTATAAAGCATTCCGAAGATACATCCGCCAATGAGGACGACCAGTGGAAGAATCAGGTCGATGATCTGTCCATTTCCTACGGGAGCGCTGGATTCTTCATCCGCATATTCCGCCGGAATCACGAGAGTCCCGCCGCTCTGCTTTTCATAAGCTGCCATACGGGAGAAATCTTTTCCCGTCCAGATAATGATAATCATGAAAATCAAGGTGAGCCATGCATACAGATTGAGCGGAATCGTTTCAAGGAAAAGGGCAAATCCATCGATCGTGCTGTCTTCCGGAAGTGAAGACGTAACAGCCGCTGCCCAGCTGGAAACAGGAGCAATAATGCAGACCGGAGCTGCCGTAGCATCGATGACATAGGCCAGTTTGGCACGGGTGACCTTGAACCGGTCGGTAACCGGTCTCATAACCGTACCAACGGTAAGACAGTTGAAATAGTCGTCGATAAAAATCAGGACCCCGAGAAGCATGGTAACGAAAAGAGCACTCTTTTTGCTGCTGATCTTCCTTGCCGCATAATCACCATAAGCCCGGGAAGCACCTGATTTCTGAATAGCCGCAACCATGATCCCCAGAAGAACCAGGAACACCAGGATATATACATTGGCTCCCACCTTGTCGGACATGATCTTGAACATCACATCGATGGCTCCAAGTATACTGAACCCGGAAAACATAAGAGCACCGATAAATATACCGATTGCCAGGGACATATACACTTCTTTGGTGGCCAGCGCCAGTATGATTGTGACGACCGGAGGCACCAGGGACCAGATTGTTTCTGCCATAAGCTACCATCCTCTCCATTTAATCGGCAGGCTCTCCCCACCTGCCTTATTTTATTTGTTTAATTATACATCAAATTAAAGGATGTGAAAATATGGAAATATAAATTTTATATATTTACAGTAAATATTCTATTTTTAAAACCGATATGTCCATTTTCCATTTTTACCTGCCGGCCCGGGAACCGGCAGGATTTAAAATTTATTTTGCAAAATTTCAAAAATGATGTATAATATGATTCGTGGCTCTGCAGTACTGATTTATGGCAGTCTCCGGGCCCCGTGCAATGGAATCCCATGAACCCTGTCAGGTCCGAGAGGAAGCAGCAGTAAGTGGCCCTTTCCATGTGACACGGTGCATCCTGGAGGCTGTCATAAATGAGGACTGCAGATTTTTATTGTCCGAAACCGGAATATATATAGTATAATAAAAAATACAGTATAAATTTATTTCCAACCATATAAAGGACTTTTCCCTTTCAGATATTGTTTTTCGGGAGGATTCATGGCTTACCTCGCACTTTACAGAAAATGGCGCCCCCGCACTTTTGCAGAAGTAGTCGGTCAGAAACATATTTCCATCCCCCTCCAGCGGGCAATCGAACAGGACCGCCTTGCCCATGCCTACCTCTTTTCCGGCCCCCGGGGCACCGGGAAGACCAGTATGGCAAAAATTCTAGCCAAGGCCGTCAACTGCCTGAATCCCCAGGGATCGAACCCCTGCAATGAATGCAGGAGCTGCAAAGAAATCAACAGCGGGTCCTCGCTGGACGTTTACGAAATCGATGCCGCTTCGAACAGGGGCATCGAGGAAATCCGCGCACTGAAAGAATCAGTCCGGACCCTGCCGGCAGCGAACAGGAAAAAAGTATACATTATCGATGAAGTTCATATGCTGACAAAGGAAGCTTTCAATGCTCTCCTGAAAACGCTGGAAGAACCGCCGTCCCATGTACTCTTCATTCTCGCCACCACGGAACCGGAAAAAATCCCCCTTACCATCCTTTCCCGCTGCCAGCGGTATGAATTCCACCGCATTTCCGTAGAAGATATCCGGAACCATCTCCTTCGTATCGCAAAGGAAAGCAGTCTCAAGCTCACAGAAAGTGCGGCAGATCTCATTGCCGTCAGGGCAGACGGAGGCCTGCGTGATGCCCTGTCCCTTCTGGATCAGTGTACTTCGGCATCCGAATCCGGCGTGCTGGACGCAAAAGAAGTTTATGACCTTCTGGGACTCACGGGGAAAGACCAGATTCTCGAATTATCCCATCATATTTTCAATGGAAAAAGCGGTGAAACCCTGACCCTCTTCTATACCATTCTTCAGGAAGGGAAAGAACCGGCTGCCATTCTCCGGGATTTGCTGGAACATTTCAGAAATCTCATGATCTGCAGAATCAATCCTAAAGCGCCTGAACTTTCCGCCTACGGTGATAAAGCAGACATCCTGCGTTCCGATGCTGAAAAGCTGACCGAGCCCTATCTGGATGCCCTCTTTGATTATCTGCATCAGGCCCTGAGCGAGACAAAGAGAAGTTCTTCTCCCCGTCTCAGCGCAGAAATGGGCCTGCTCCATCTTTGCCGCATCCGGGGTTCTAAATCCCTGGACTCCCTGGCAGAAAGGGTAGCGCAGCTGGAGGAAGAAATCAAAACCCTTCGAAAGGGCCTCCCCTCTAATCAGGAAAATCCATTCCCGGCCGGGCCGGTTCGAAGGGCGGAGCCCGCTTTTCCCGAACCTTCGACAGGACCGGTCCCTGCACCTGCCCCGAAAAAGGAAATAAGGATTCCCTCCCCTCTGCCGGTGAAGCCAACCAGTCCGACAGGGACAAAACAGAAAGCAGAAAAATCGTCCGCTCCCAAATTGGCGCCGGTCCCGGAATCTTCCGGAAATACGATTAAACGACAGGCTCCGCCGAAGATTTCTCCCGCTGCCGCTTCTCCTCGTGCACCCGCGAAATCTCAGTCTGCCGCCCTCATCAACCCTGCTCTTTATCCGGAGCTATGGAAAAAAGTACTTGATTACTTCATGTCCATTCACCGGATCGATATCCTCACCTGTTTCCGCAAAAGCACTCTGATTTACTGTTCGAAAGCAAGAGCTGTCGTTTCCGCACCCCAGCAGTTTCTTGTAATCGCCGGCAATAACAAAGATTATCAGAAGGCGGCTGCTGAAGCTTTCAACCGTATCATCGGATCACCCCTTCAGGTCCATACCATATTGAGAGGCAGTGCGGAAGAGGCCGATACCCTCTCCCGGTTAAAAGCTGAGCAGGCAGCCTCGCCACTGCAGGAAGCCGGAACGGATACGCCTTCACCTGCCGGACAGGATACAGAAAACGAAGACCATTATCATCCGGTGGACCCGGACCACATTTCCCGGGCTGACAGAAATGACCCTTCTTTAAAGGAAGCCTTGAAAATCATGGCTGACTGTGATATATATGAAAAAGACTGATTTTAAATTCCGGCGATGCCGGGACCGTTAAGGAGGAACTATTTATGTTCGGAAATAAAGCACAGATGCAGAATATGCTGAAAAAAGCCCGTAAAATGCAGGAAGAACTGCAGAAGAAACAGGAAGCTCTGAAAAAACAGACCGTAGATGTATCCGTTGGCGGCGGCGCTGTAGCCCTCACCATGAATGGTGAAAAACAGATTGTTTCCCTGAAAATTTCGAAAGATGCCATCGATCCGGAAGATCCGGAAATGCTGGAAGACCTCATTACCACGGCTGTCAACGAAGCAGGTAAAAAAGCGGATGAAATGGTCCAGAAGAGCATGAGCGAAGTCACCGGCGGCCTTGGCCTTCCCGGCGGAATGTTCTGATGAATAGAGAACTGGATGAAGTGGCCCAGCAGTTTCGAAAGCTGCCGGGTATCGGAGTCAAAAGCGCAAGACGGCTCGCCTATTTCATGATGGAGAGGCCCCAGGAGGAAGTGGATGATTTCCTCGAGACCATCCGGAATGCCAGAAGCAAAGTATGCTATTGCAGTCACTGCTGCAATCTGGCGATTTCCGATCCCTGCGATATCTGCAGCGATGAGAAAAGGGATCACTCCACCATCTGCGTGGTGGAGCAGCCCCAGGATGTAACGGCCATGGAACAGAGCCAGGAATATCATGGTCTCTACCATGTCCTTCACGGCGCCCTTTCTCCCCTGGACGGGATCGGTCCCGAACAGCTCAAGATCAAAGAGCTCCTGAAACGGCTGGAAACGGATGAGGTGAAAGAAATCATCATCGCCACCGACCCTGACCCGGAAGGAGAAGCCACTGCATTTTATCTTTCCCGTCTCATTAAACCGGCAGGCATCAAAGTCACCCGCATCGGGCGCGGAATTCCTGCAGGCGGAGCCATCGGCTACTCCGACGGCATGACCCTGGCAGGAGCCGTGGAAAACCGTAAGGAAATGTAATGCAGGGCTATAGTTAAACAGACATATTTTATTTAAGAACTTCGGGAAATACAGTTAATAGTTAACAGTCATCAGTGCCCCTGACTGCCTTTCCATAGTGAGCGATACGGCTTTGCTCTCAGGGAATACAGGTAAAAATGGCCCGCCATTGATTGGATGCAGGCCTTCCTTCACGGATAACTACGAACTGATAACTGAAAACTTCGTAATTTCCGGCCGTTCAACCTGTTGTGTAATGAATTGTATACCCCTCTATCCTGCCCCTGAGGCAGAACCGTTCTGGAGGCATTTATGCTTGAATCTTTAGGAGCCCTCGGAGGCTATGGCATCACCAGTATCATCATCATCGTGATCGCCTTTTTCTTCTTTGTCCATGCGGTGAAGAAAGTCGTGGGAAATATCATAGGCGGCGGCATTCTTTTCTACCTGCTGAATACCCTCGGCATCACCCATATGACCTGGGATTTTACCAATGGAATCATCGTAGCCCTTTTCGGCGTACCGGGAACCATATTCCTGGCAATCATGGACATTATTATGTAAATGCAAAAAACAGTGGAAAAATTTCCACTGTTTTTTTATTGCCTCTTTTCTCTTAAAACCGTCACCCCGCCGATGGCTATTGGAGAATGGCTGACTGCTAACGGCTAACTGCTGTTATGAAGTGACCGTTGTCAAGAGGTAATTTGCGACTTTTCAACGATTCACCCTTGGAGCCATGCATCGGTTCCTCCTTAATGACATCTGGGAAAGACCCTGGTCTACGGACTTACGGCATTT
>NZ_JAZASU010000030.1:0-17455 GCF_036343215.1 Dialister sp. | reverse complement strand
TGCCTTGCTCAAATAATTGCTTGAGGTTTTTACACCTCGCACATCGGCTTGATTCGTTCGCTGTACTGTTCAGTTTTCAAAGAATCATCGCTCCAAGCGACTTGATTATCATATCACGAAGTTTCGCTTTTGTCAAATTATTTTTTCAAATTTTTTCAAAAACTTTTTCGTGATGCCGCGAGTTGCGGTTTCATGATAATAACATATTTGTTTGAACCTGTCAACATTTTTCTTTGTTTCCGTTGTTTCTGAAGCTGTCTCTTGTGTTCAAGCGTATGTTATTATAGCAATTTGTATTTTTTCTGTCAAATACGCCGGATGACCGGCTGTCTGTTTTTACCTCTCCTGTTTTTTATAAAGTGTCTACATGAATTTCAATTTATAGTATGCTTGTTTATATTTCATTTCTTATGCAGGCTGTCTTATATGTTTGATCTTTACGACCTCTACTATCTATCATGAATCCTTTTTCTTATATGATGAAAAATAAAGAATAAAACGGATTTCAGACTGTCTTTAATTTTCATTTTCCTTTTGCTCTGTTTCTTTTGTTTTATTCATTTTAAAGCTATAATAAAGATAGAATCATCAGTTTGTAAAGGAGGGTTTCCATGAAGAAGATATTGATTTCCACTGCACTGGCCTCTCTGCTTCTGGCCTGCTCCGTTTCCGCCAACTGGGTCACCGGTGAGGCCACGGTACTTGCCGTTAACCGGGGAGAGGCTGCTTTTCATACAATTCTTTCTTCCGAGCAGCGTCTGGATGCCGGTATTTCATCGGTCGAAGGCGGTACGGGGGATGTCATTTTTTCCACTGCGTCTTCCGGCACCAGCCTGACCCTGAATTTCCCGGTTCGTCAGGTATCAGGCACCAGCAGCGATGGCAGCAGTTATACGGATGCCAGGCTTACGGTGACTCCCCTGATCAATACGGATAATGGCCGCCGTTTTTACCTGATTGAAGCCGGTTCTCCCAAAGGTACCCGGGTTATTGCTTATAAAAAAGGGAATTTCATATCTGCTTTTGATGCTTCTTCATTGAAAAAGGATTTTGATGAGCTGTCTTTCCAGGTTGGCAAAAAGGAGCTGATTCTTCATACAGTTAAAGATGGCAGCCCTGCTGATTATATTTTGAAATTCGACAATAGAACCGATTCATTCAGTGCCGCTCTCAAGGCATGAAAGATGCACCGCCTGTTTCCAGGTGGTGCATCTTTCATGTCCCTTCTTATTTCTTTTTCTTTTCTTCTTTATCCTTTGTCCGGTTTGAACCTTTTTCCCGGTCCAGGGATTTTTTCTTTTTCTTCTTGTTTTTCTTTTCCTTATGAATCGGTTTTTCCGGTTTCAGCATTTCTTCCCTGCTGGTTCCTGCTTCTTCTGCTTTTCTGTCTTCTTCAGCTTCCTGCTGTGCCAGGGCGCCGGATTCTGCTTCTTCCGCTTCCTGCCGGGCGGTAAGGGTTTCTATTTCTTCTTTGGAAACATCGGCTTCGCTGACTCTTGGAAGAATTACAGTCATGATAGTGCCTTTGCCTTCTTCACTGGAAACAGAAAGGTTTCCTTTGTGTTTGTCCACGATATGCTTACAGATGGCAAGGCCCAGACCAGTTCCGCCGGTAGCTTTGTTTCTGCTTTCTTCTGCCCGGTAGAATCGTTCGAAAACGCGGCTCTGTTTTTCTTTTGGAATCCCTATGCCTGTATCGGAAACCGTAAGTTTAATTTGATTTTCCCCTTCCGGTGCAAGTATGGCATGGACGCTGCCACCTACATTGTTGTATTTCACCGCATTGTCAAGAAGGTTCATAATGAGTTCAGATAGAAGAGCCGCATTGCCATAGGCATAGAGAGGTTCTGTATCTACGGTAATGGTGACATTTTTTGCCTTGGCCTGGGGTTCGATGAGTTCTGCCGCATAATGGACAAGGCTGTCCAGGGATACGGTTTTCCAGGTAATGGTGGTTTCCGTTTCTTCAATTCTTGACAGGTGCATGATGGTATCGATGAGGGTCAACATGCGGTGGGATTCATTGACGATCCGGCTGCCGAAGAATTTTACATCTTCCGGCTGCTGATACATGCCATTAGCAATCATTTCCGCAAATCCGCTGATAGAGGTGAGCGGCGTCTTCAGTTCATGGGAAACGTTGGCGGAAAACTCGCGTCTCATTTTTTCCGCCATATAGGAGGCAGTCATATCTCGAAGCACGATAAGAAGACCCTTTTGTCCGTCAGTCAGTTCAAGCTGCGTCATGACCATGCGATAGGGCTTGTCGAAAAGGTTCAGGGTATACTGCTGGCGCCCCTCGGTGCGATAAGCTTTCCCAATGACCCGGAGCCAGTCTTCATCGTGATAAAGGCTGGCAATGCGCCGATACCGTTTGTCTTCCCCCGGCTTGAATATTTCTTCTGTTTTGGTGTTGTAGAAAACAATTTCTTTATGGGCATTCAAAAGGATGATGCCATCGGAAATCGTGTTGAATACAATCTGAATGGTATTACGTTCTTCTTCCAGATCTTCCAGATAACTTTCTATTTCGTCATGCTGTTCTTCCACTTTGGAAATAAGGGGCTGCAGTTCTTCATACGCTGCCGGCGGGGTCACTTTTTTCCCTTCCATGATATCCTGTACCAGATCACCCAGGAGCTGGAAAGGTTTCAGGATTTTCAAGGTCTCTCTTTCAGCCGCGAAGAGGCATCCTACGATAAACGCGAGGAAAAAGATGGCAATTTCCGGAAGGTAGGCAGAAAAGCCCGCATAGGAGACGGAGCGCATGCTGGAAAGACGAAGGATGGAACCATCCGGAGCTTTTCGGGCATAGTAGCTCTTCGGATTTCCGCTGGCATCTTTATGAACGCCACTGCCCATGCCTTTTTCCATAGCTTCCCTGACTTCCTTGCCGGAAGCATAGTCTTCATCGGTTACGCCATCGCTGTCGTAAATTACGAAGCCTTTATCATCGAGCCATACGATATGGATGGTTCCCTTGTTTTCCTTAAAAACCCGGCCGAGGTAGTCTTTTCCCCGGGCCTCTTCGTCCATAGAAAGAGATTCAGCCATGACTATGTTCAGGTGCTGAACTTCATGGCTGAATTGCTCCACCATGCCCTGATAGTAGAGCACGGCGGAAAGGATAAAAGTAAGGACCACGGACAGGATGCCCATGAGTAAAAGGCTTCGATAGATGCGGACTTTCATGTAATGTTACTGCTCCTTAGGATTTTCTGTCGCCCAGGCGGTAGCCCACGCCCCGGACCGTCCGGATGGCTGCGCCTTCACTTCCCAGCTTCTGGCGCAGACTCATGATATGCATATCGATGGTACGGCTTTCCATTTCAAAGGGAGAGTCCCAAACGGCCTGCATGATCTGGTCACGGGATAGAACGATGCCTTTATTTAACAGCAAATAGCACAATAAGTCAAATTCTTTCAGTGTCAGTTGTACTTCTTTACCACTGGCCGTAACGGTATGCTGTTCCTGATCCACCACAATTCCTTCAAAAGAAAGCAGCTTCTTCCCCTGTTCCTGAAGGTTCTTTGTACGACGAAGTACAGAACGGATACGGGAAAGGAGTTCCATGATGCCGAAAGGTTTGGTCACATAATCGTCGGCGCCGAGATCGAGCCCTTTGACCACATCAAATTCGCTGGTCTTGGCAGTCATCATGATAACCGGAGTATTCTGCAGCTTGCCCGGGGCACGGAGTTTTTTCAGAATGGTCAATCCATCTTCTCCCGGAAGCATGATATCAAGAAGAATCAGATCCGGTACGTTTTTCTGAAGAGCATCATAAAATTCCTGAGCCTCACCAAACCCGGCTACTTTATACCCCTGTCCACGGAGTGCATAACTTACAAGTTCCCGGATACTTTCATCATCTTCAACACAGTAAATCAGCGCCATATGGGCCTCCATAAAAATATATAACCAAAGCCGGCAAGCAAAATGTGCCTGCCGGTTGACTTATCAACTTGATTCTATTTTACCATAATTTCCAATCTGATACACTTCTGCGGAAGACAAACTCCGACAGCAGGAAATGAAAAGTTTTCCAGAAAAGCCTTTCGCAATATGAATATATATCAGCCGAAATTGCCAGATACGTAACGAATCGTTCTTTCTTCCTGCGGATTTTCGAAAATCTGATTTGTTTCGCCAAATTCCACCATTTCTCCCAGGTAGAAGAAGGCAGTCTTATCAGCGATTCGCTGAGCCTGCTGCATGTTGTGGGTAACCATGATGACGGTGTAATCCTTTTTCAGTTTTACAGCCAGGTCCTCGATATGAGCCGTGGAAATCGGGTCCAGTGCGGAAGTAGCTTCGTCCATGAGAAGGACTTCCGGTTCAACCGCAAGGGCTCTGGCAATGCAGAGACGCTGCTGCTGGCCACCGGAAAGGCCGAGAGCCGATTTATGAAGACGGTCTTTCAGTTCATCCCAGATGGCTGCCTGGCGGAGGGAACGTTCCACGATATCATTGAGTTCGCTCTTTTTGGTGATGCCTTTCAGTCTTGGTCCGTAAGCGATATTGTCATAAATGCTCTTGGGGAACGGGTTCGGCTGCTGGAATACCATGCCTACATGGCGGCGAAGAACGATGGGATCCACGTCAGTGTAGATATTGGTGCCGCCAAGGAGAATCTGTCCTTCCACGCGGCAGCCTGCCACGAGGTCATTCATTCTGTTCAGGGTACGGAGGAATGTGGATTTGCCGCAGCCGGAAGGTCCGATGAGAGCGGTAATCTGATTCTTTTCGATGCGGAGGTTAACTTTCTTCAGTGCCTGGAATGCGCCATAGTAGAGATCTACATCCTTGCAGTCGAACATGATGTTGGAATATACGGAAATGGCGGATGCGGAAGCCTGTGCATTCACTGCCATAGAGTCATTGTTTGTCATTATGCGTTTTCTCCTTCTGTCTTCTTGGTTACATACCGGCTTACCAGTCTGGCACCGATACTGAATACTAATACCATGATCATAAGTACGGCTGATGCGGCAGCAGCGGTATCAGCTGCACCTGCGCCCACGCCTTCGGTACGGGCTGCCCATACCTGGAGGGAAAGGGTTTCACCGGGGCGGAATGGATTCAACGGGCAGGCCGGAGAAGCCAGATTCCAGTTATTCCAGTTAATATCAGTGGACATTCCGGCGGTATACAGAAGGGCGGCTGCTTCGCCAAAGCCTCTTCCTGCTGCCAGGATGACACCTGTTACAATGGGTCCAATCGTAGCGGGAAGCATAACATGCCAGATGGTTTCAAAGTGAGTAGCACCAAGGGCAAGGGAGCCTTCTTTATAACCGGAAGGAAGCGTTTTGAACGCATCATAAGTCGTAGAGGTAATTAATGGAAGGGAAAGTACGGATACGGCCAGAGAGCCGGCAAAAAGGCTCCACTGGGAATGAACCATAATGATGAATACCAGGTAGCCGAACAGGCCGACTACTATGGAAGGCAGGGAAGACAGCGTTTCAATAGCCATACGAAGAGAATTGGTTACTCTTCCGGGCGGCGCATATTCAGCCATGTAGACACCTGCGAATACACCAATCGGAACGGAAATAATCAGAGAAAGTACAACGAGATAAACAGTATTGAAGAACTGGTTTCCAATACCGTTGATACCGAAGGAAAAGATTTCTGGTTTGAGTGCCTTTACCCCGCCCCAGACCACATAGAGGGTGAAAGCGATCAGCAGAAGTACGAAAGCAGCAGAAACGACATAGAAGAATCCGGTTGCGACATGATCGGAGAAACGGGCTTTTTTCAGGCCTGCATCGATATAGCGGAGGTTCAAAGCCCCCTCATTTGACGGCTGTGTCATGCTAATTTCTCCTTTCTTGCAGCAATCAGATGAATCAGGAGGATAAAGATCAGGGAAATAATGAAAAGCAGGAGTGCCATGGTCCAGAGGGCAGAGTTCAGTTCCCCGCCATCCATAGCACCGCCCATATCAGAAGCAATGGCTGCGGTCAGGCTGTTAGTCGGAGCAAGAAGACTGGATGGGAAAGATTTCATCTTGCCGATGACCATGGAAACTGCAAGAGCTTCACCAAAGGCTCTGGCAAGACCCAGGACGATGGCAGTCAGGATGCCCGGCAGAGCCGCCGGAATCAGGACTTTATAGATCATCTGCCACCGGGTAGAGCCCAGACCGTAAGCACCTTCAATAAATTTCTTGTTTACTGTGCGAAGCGCATCTGCAGAGACGGAGGTAATCGTCGGATAAATCATGACGGAAAGAACGATGGATGCCGCCAGCACGCACTGTCCATGAGGAAGGTTGAATACCTTCTGTAATAGAGGAACGAGCACGACCAGGCCTACCCAGCCATAGACTACGGATGGAATGCCTACAAAGATTTCTACTGCCGGACGAATGACCTTTTCTCCCAGTTTCGGAGAAATCTGGGTCATGAAAACGGCTGTGCAGATTGAAAACGGAATGGCAATGACAAGTGCAAGGAAGCAGGTGAGGATGGAGCCCCAGATGAAGATGGCCGCACCGACTTTTCCGCCGCCTACGTCCGTATCGGAAGGTCTCCAGGCGGAGGAGAAAAGGAATTCACCGATGCTGTGGTGGAAATCCGTAAATGTGAGCATGCCTTTTGCCAGAAGGAAGCACCCGATGGCAATGGTGAGGACGATGAGGAACAGCCCGCATATGGTGGAAACGCTCTTCCCCAGTATTTCTCTTCGGAACATATGCTGCTGCCGCATATTGCTTTCCATAATTTCTTGATTCAACCCCTTTGTTGAAATACGGGAAAGGCAGCCACAGAATCTCCCTGCGACTGCTTTTCCCGTTTGAATTCATTTTGTCAGGTCTTTTGACCTTTTATCTGCGGGGAAAGTCTCTCCGCCTCCGGCTTACCGGATTATTTTTTCTTCATCTTGGAGGATACGCCGTAGCCCTGTTTTTCAATTTCTACGCCGTATTCATCGCTCATGACATAATCGATATAGGCTTTAACAGCACCGGTTGCTTCACCCTTGGTGTACATGTGTTCATAGCCCCAAACCGGATATTTGCCGTTGTAGGTATTTTCCAGAGTCGGTGCTACACCGTCGATGCCGATCGGCACAACGTCTTTGTTGTTGACGAGATAGGACAGAGCTACATAGCCGATAGCGCCTTTGATCTGGGCAATGGACTGGATCAGTGTGCCGCTATCATCGGTTTCCAGGGATTTGTTGGAAGCTTCTTCAGCGCCGGCCAGAGCCAGTTCAGTGAAGAGGGCACGGGTGCCGGAAGTGGTCGGACGGGTTACGAGGACGATTGGTTCATCCGGGCCGCCAACGTCTTTCCAGTTGGTAACTTTTGCAGTGAATACATCCTGCAGCTGTTTTTTGGTCAGGCTCTTTACCTTGTCGCCGATATCTTTATTGGCAACCGGAGCAACGGTGAGAACGCATACTTTGTGGTCTACGAGTCCTTTCGCTTTATCAGCAGGAAGCTTCTTTTCAGCCGGAACATCGGAGTTGCCGATGTTTACGGAGCCTTCAGCTACCTGTTTCAAGCCGGTGCCGGAACCGCCTGCATTCAGGGTAATGGAAACGTCAGGGTTCTTTGCCTTGAATTTAGCTGCTGCATCCTTAGCGAGAGGGAGCAATGCGGAAGAGCCGGAAACGGTTACCTGTCCGGAAACTTTGGAGCCAGAAGCTGCCGCGCTTTTTGCCGGAGCGGAATCTCCGCCGCCGCAGCCTGCTGCTGCTACCAATGCTGCACCGGAAAGAGCTACTGCCATCCACTTTTTAAGATTCATGTTAATCCTCCTTGAAACAAATGATTATTGTTTTTGTTGCGTTGTACATAGTGTAAAGGATGGATGTAAAAATGAAAGGCTTAAGCAGGTATACTTTCCGTCTAGTTTGTAACAGCTTTGTAAAGTCGAATTTTCCTGTTTTTACGAAATATTGAATTCATGGACTCCATATCAGGATGAATGACTATGCGAAAAGTTTTATTTATGACAAATCGGGACCGTTCGTAAAATTGTATATTCCCCTCTCAAAGCAGCTGCAATAAAGGCCTGTATATCCCACACAAAAAGGCACCTCATGATGAGATGCCTTTGGGGGAACTATTTATTTCTTTTCTTCCAGATGCCGGAGTCCCTTGTCCGCAATATCTTTGCGATACTGGACGCCCCGCCAGTGAATCTTTGAAACGCCTTCGTAGGCTTTTGCCTTCGCTTCAGCCAGGCTCGGCGCCAGGGCTACCACATTCAGTACGCGGCCGCCATTGACGAGGAATTGTCCATGTCTCCTGACCGTACCGGCATGGAAAACAATGCAGCCCGCTTTTTCTGCTTCTTCCAGACCGGAAATAACTTCCCCGGAAGAGTGGGAGGCAGGATAGCCTTCCGATGCCATGACTACATCAACGGCACAGCCTTTTTTCCACTTGACTTCTTCTTTTGTCAGTTTTCCATGAACACAGTCGAGCATGACCCGGGCAAGGTCGCCGTCAAAGAGAGGAAGGACGACTTCCGTTTCCGGATCACCGAAACGGCAGTTGAATTCGACAACTTTCGGGCCTTCGTCAGTAATCATAAGGCCTGCATAAAGGCAGCCGACGAAAGGATATCCTTCTTTTTTCATGGCCGCCATCATGGGACGGAGAATTTTTACCTTGACTTCGTCCATCATATCGTCAGTCATAACCGGTGCCGGCGCATAGGCCCCCATACCGCCGGTATTGGGTCCTTTATCACCGTCAAAAATACGTTTATGGTCCTGAGAAGAAATCATGGGGACTACGGTGGTTCCATCGCAGAAGCAGAGAACCGATGCCTCTTCCCCTTCCATAAATTCTTCGATGACTACGGAACGGCCTGCACCGCCGAAAGAATGCCCTTCCAGCATATCCCTGACGGTGTCGATGGCTTCTTTTTCAGTCTGGGCGATAATAACGCCTTTGCCTGCGGCAAGTCCATCGGCTTTAATAACGATTGGATATTTCTGATTGGCTTTCAGGTATTCCACGGCCTTGTCTTCATCGGTGAATACTTCATAAGCCGCCGTGGGTACGCCGTATTTCTTCATCAGGTTCTTTGCAAAACCTTTGGAGCCTTCGATGCGGGCGGCCGCTTTGGAGGGTCCAAAGAATGCCAGGCCCTTTTCGGCAAATTCATCAGCCAGCCCTTCGGTGAGGACGGTTTCCGGACCTGCCACAGTAAGGTCCACATTCATAAGTCTTGCAAAATCGATGATATCTTCATGACCTTTCACGGGAATAAGATGAGCCACATCGCTCATACCGTCATTGCCCGGAATGGCATATACTTCAGTGACGGAAGGACTCTGGGCCAATTTCCAGAGGAGGGCATGTTCCCTGCCGCCGCTGCCAATAACTAATACTTTCATTTATACCTCTCTCAGCTGTGACGGAAATGTCTGTGTCCTGTAAATACCATGGCAATACCGTACTTGTTTGCCATATCGATGGATTCCTGATCCCTGATGGAGCCGCCGGGCTGGATGACCGCAGTGATCCCCGCTTTGCCGGCTGCTTCAATGGTATCGCCGAAGGGGAAGAACGCATCGGAGCCCATGACGGAGCCTTTTGCTTTTTCACCTGCTTCCGCAATAGCGATATCTGCGGAACCGACACGATTCATCTGACCTGCGCCAACGCCGAGAGTGACATCTTTTCCAGTAAGGACGATGGCATTGGATTTGACGTGTTTAACAACTTTCCATGCAAATTCAAGAGCCTGCCATTCTTCTTCTGTCGGGGCGCGGTCGGTGACGACTTTGCAGTCTTTTCTCGTTTCAGCGCTGTTATCCGGAGTCTGGACAAGAAGGCCTCCGGAAACTTTATGAAGCTGGAGCTCCTCTTCGAAAGCGCCCGGCACTTCGATGAGACGGATATTTTTCTTTGTTTCCAGGATATCGAGGGCTTCCTGGCTGAATTTCGGAGCCATAACGACTTCAAAGAAAATCGGTTTCATGGCTTTGGCAGTTGCTTCGTCGCATACCTGGTTCATGGCCACGATACCGCCGAATGCGGATTTGCTGTCTGCATTAAATGCCCGTTCAAAGGCATCGAGGGCATCTTTGCCAAGGGCTGCGCCGCAGGGGTTGGTGTGTTTGACGATAATGCAGGCCGGCTGGTCTTTCCATTCGCAGCAGAGATCCCAGGCTGCTTCCATATCCACAATATTATTGTAGGAAAGTTCTTTGCCATGAAGCTGCTTTGCGGCAGCAATGCCGCCTTTGGCTTCAGGGTCTTTGTAAAATGCCGCTTTCTGGTGCGGGTTTTCGCCGTAACGGAGATCCTGCAGCTTGACAAAAGCTTTTGCATATACGTCCGGAAGAACTTCTTTATTTCCTGTCACTTCTTTCGTGAGATAGTCCGCAATGGCACAGTCATAGAGACCGGTATGCTTTCCGGGAAAGGCTCAGGCGGAATTCCTCGTCCAGGGTATCATTCTTAATCCGTTCCAGGATTTCACCATACTGGGAAGGGTCCACGACGATAGTTACATATTTATAATTCTTTGCTGCCGCGCGAACCATGGACGGACCGCCGATATCGATATTTTCGATGGCTTCTGCTCTGGTCACATTCGGCTTTGCAATGGTTTCACGGAAAGGATACAGATTGACTGCCACCAGATCGATTCCTGTAATGCCATGTTCTTTCATGGCTTTCACGTGGTCCGGATTATCACGGATAGCCAGAATGCCTCCGTGAATTTTCGGATGGAGTGTCTTGACACGGCCATCCATCATTTCCGGGAAACCGGTTACTTCGGAAACGGATTTCACCGGAACACCGGCTGCCGCAATGGCTTTCATGGTACCGCCGGTGGAAATAATTTCCACGCCCAGTTCATGAAGGCCTTTTGCAAATTCAACAACCCCAGTCTTGTCGGAAACGCTGATCAGGGCTCTTTTTACTGCCATATAGATTCCTCCTTTTATAAATGTAATGATATGGAAAGTGGAGGGCCGCCGGGGCCTTTTCCCACTTATGGTCAATAAATCTTATTTTGTATGCATACCGGAAACGTGATGGCCTGCGATTTTAAGCTCATCTGCGCAATATGCAGTCACGACGCGCACATAAGCCGGATGTTCCTGCTGGAGAATCCTGTCCGCCAGGGTATCTTCCGTATCATCATCATAAACCGGAACTGCCACCTGGGTAATAATCGGTCCGTCATCGAGACCTGTGCCTACAAAATGAACCGTGCAGCCGGAAACTTTGACTCCTGCTTCTACGGCCTGCCGCTGGGCATGTAATCCGCGGAATGAGGGAAGAAGGGCCGGATGGATATTGATGATTTTATTTTCAAAAGCATTAATCAGGTTTTCCCCGCAGATTCTCATATAACCGGCAAGGCAGATGAGATCAGGATTATAGGATTTGGCTGCTTCCAGAATTTTTTCATTGAAATCAGCCTTGTCTCTGCAGGCTTTCATTTCAATGACCGTAGTCGGCACATTCCAGCGTTCTGCGCGTTTGAGTACCTGCGCATCGGCATGGTCGCAGATGACGCCGATGACTTCCCCATTGACCGTACCATTGATGGCAGCTTCATGGATGGCTTCGGCATTGGAACCGCGGCCGGATGCGAAGATGAGGATTCTTTTTTTATTCATGGAAAAGACCACCATTCACGATGACGTCCTGATTTCCTTCGGTGATTTCGCCGACTTCGTAAACCGGTTCATCGATGGATTTCAGGATTTCCTTTGCTTTTTCCGCATTTTCACGGGAAAGGATGAGAAGCATGCCAAGGCCGCAGTTGTAGGTGCGGTACATTTCATGGGGTTCTACTCCCCCTTCCTTCATGAGGAACGGGAAAATAGGGAGGAGCGGCCATTTGTCCGCGTCCAGTACGGCCCGGGTGCCCTTCGGGAGGACTCTGGGGATATTGTCATAGAAACCGCCGCCGGTGATATGGACAAGGCCTTTTACGGTAGTGCCTTTAAGGACAGGCAGAACCGGCTTCGGATAGAGGCGGGTCGGAGTGAGAAGAACTTCTCCCAAAGGTTTGCCAAGATCGTCGTAAACCTTATCCAGAGAAAGGCCGTTATCTTTAATAATGCGGCGTACAAGGGAATAACCGTTGGAATGAACGCCGGTAGAAGGGAGACCGAGAATCACATCACCGGGGGTAATGGTCTCACCGGTAATGAGATCTTTCCTGTCTACGATACCTACGGCAAAGCCGGCTACATCATAGTCTCCTGCCGCATAGAAACCTGCCATTTCAGCCGTTTCGCCGCCAAGAAGGGCACACCCTGATTCAATGCAGGCATTGGCTACACCTTTCACGATTTCAGCCATCAGTTCCGGTTCCAGTTTACCGGTAGCGATATAGTCCAGGAAGAAGAGAGGTCTTGCACCCTGAACAAGGACATCGTTAACACTCATGGCTACACAATCCTGTCCGATGGTATCATGAATTCCCATCTCAATGGCCAGACGGAGTTTCGTACCCACGCCGTCAGTACCGGAAACGAGAATCGGGTCTTCTCCCATTTCATCTTTCAGACGGAAAAGTCCGCCAAATCCGCCGATGTCTCCCATGACACCACGGATATAAGTGGCCTGCACTGATTTTTTGATCAGCTCCACTTCTCTTTCACCGGCATCAATATCCACGCCGGCTTCCGCGTAGGTCAGGCCTTTTTTCTTTTCGCTCATATTTCCTCCTTATTCCTCATCTTCCATGCTGCCAAGACCGTTATGGGGAACCGGTTCCGGATATACCCCGTCGAAGCAGGCAAAGCACATGTCGGTCTCTTTGATATGGGAAATAGATTCTGCCAGTCCTTCCTGGGACAGGTAATGAAGGGCGTCAGCGCCAATCATCCTGCAGATTTCCTCAGTCGAAAATTTTGCCGCAATCAGCTGCTTTCTTTCTGCCGTATCAATGCCAAAGAAACAGGGATAACGGACAGGCGGCGAACTGATGCAGAGTTTGATTTCTTTTGCTCCCGCATTCTTGAGAAGGTTGATGATGATACCGCTCGTGGTACCGCGGACAATGGAATCGTCCACGAGAATGATCCGTTTCCCTTCCACGTTCATGCGAATGGGGTTCAGTTTCATGCGGACAGCCCGTTCTCTTTTTTTCTGGCCCGGCTGGATAAAGGTACGGCCCATATATTTAT
Organism: Dialister sp.; assembly: GCF_036343215.1. Taxonomy (GTDB): domain Bacteria; phylum Bacillota; class Negativicutes; order Veillonellales; family Dialisteraceae; genus Dialister. The sequence goes on along the minus strand of NZ_JAZASU010000030.1, from coordinate 4,326 downwards.
TTTTCAGAAGGCCTTCCACAAAGGGAATCCCGGAAGCCTGTGCATAGCCCAGGGCGGCCACGTTGCCGGAATCCGGCACGCTCATGACCACGTCCCCCTCATAATGGGTTTCTTCCCAGAGTTTCCTGCCCATATTGAGCCGGGCCTGGTAAATGTCCTGGCCGTTCATGATGGAATCGGGGCGGGCGAAATAAATATATTCGAAAGAGCAGATGCCGTGGCGATGGGATTCCACCGGGCAGTACATGGTGGAATGGACACCTTCATCATTGATGCAGACAATTTCACCGGGAAGCACATCTCTCACAAACGTGGCATCGATGGCATCGAGGGCGGGCGTTTCAGAGGCAAGGACCCAGCCTTTTTCTGTTTTCCCGATGACGAGAGGCCGATAGCCGAAGGGATCCCGGCAGCCGTAAATGGCATCATTCGTGCAGGCTACGATGGCATAGGCCCCATGGATTTCATCCATGAGTTCCAGGAATTTTTCTTCCATGGAGGGGCTGCGGCTTCTGGCCAGCAGTTTGATAATAACCTCTGTATCCATGGAAGTAGAAAACGTATTTCCTTCCAGAAGGAGACGGCGGCGAAGATTTTTCGTATTCACCAGATTGCCGTTATGAGCCAGGGCAATGGGGCCGGTGATGCTGTCTGCCTGAAGAGGCTGCACATTCACCGGAATAGAAGATCCGGTAGTGGAGTAGCGCACATGACCGATGCCGATGTGGCCTTCCATCTGAGGAGGATTCCGGAAGACTTCGGTGACCAGACCCATGGCCTTGAAAGTTTCCATATGTTTCCCGTCAGAAACGGTGATGCCGGCACTTTCCTGTCCTCTGTGCTGCAGGGCAAAGATACCGTAGTAGGTTTCGTAAAACGCCGACAGCTCCCGGTCAAAGATACCGAAAACGCCGCATTCTTCATGGGGTTTGTCGTCGTAAACGTCCATATTTCTATACATTACAGAATTCTCCTGTCTTTACTATAAGGGTGCCGGGAAATCCCGGAAGGGACTTGCGTCCTGATTTCTGCAGATCAATAGATATCAGAATTTTTCACCGGTCAGAAGTTCATAGGCTTCTTTGTAGAGGGCATTGGTCTTGTCGATGATTTCCTGCGGAACGGTGTCGCCGGGATTTGCTTTCAGGTAGTCGCGGACAAACTGTTTATCATAGGAAGGCTGGCCGTGTCCTGCTTCATAGCCCTTTGCCGGCCAGAAACGGGAGTTGTCCGGAGTCAGCATTTCGTCGCCAAGAACGATATTTCCTTCTTCATCCAGACCGAATTCAAACTTGGTATCTGCAATAATGATGCCTTTTTCAAGAGCATAGTCAGCGCATTTATTGTAAAGAGCGAGAGTCAGTTCAGACAGTTTTTCCATGTATTCCCTGCCTTTGCCGGGGAAGAATTTCTCTACCCATGCAACGCCTTCTTCCATGGAAATATTCTGGTCATGTTCACCGGCCGGAGCCTTGGTGGACGGGGTGAAAATCGGCTGCGGGAGCTTCTGGCATTCCTTCAGGCCTTCCGGCAGTTTGATGCCGCAGACTTTACCGTCTTTCTGATAGCCTTCCCAGCCGGAGCCGGTGATATAACCGCGAACGATGCATTCTACCGGAATCATATTCAGCTTCATGGTCTTCATAGCGCGGCCTTCGAATTCAGGTGTCTGGAAGAATTCAGGCATATCTTTGGTATCGATGGAAATCATATGGTTCGGAACAATGTCTCTGGTATGGTCGAACCAGAATTTGGACATGCGGTTCAGGACTGCGCCTTTTTCCGGAATCGGGCATTTCAGGATATTGTCGAAGGCGGAAATACGGTCCGTGCAGACCATAACGAGGCTGTCACCGAGATCATAAAGTTCACGGACTTTACCGGATTTGAAGGGTTTGTATTCTTTCATTGTCTATCTCCTTATTTATGAATATGGTAGAAATATTATTTCCCCAGTTCTGCCTGGAGTTTTGCATCTTTTTCGTAAATTTCCCCGGCTGCCTTTTCACGGTAAGCTTTGTACTTCTCGAAAAGATCCGTTTCGGAAACAGCGCCGATTTCAATGGCCAGGAAAGCAGCATTTTTCGTGCCGTCAATAGCTACGGTAGCCACCGGAATTCCGGAAGGCATCTGCACAATGGAGAAAAGAGCATCCATACCGTCCAGTTTTGCCCCGGAAAGCGGTACTCCGATCACCGGTTTTAAAGTCAGGCTGGCAACAACTCCCGGAAGAGCGGCAGCCATACCGGCACCGGCGATAAAAGCTCCAACCCCTTTCTTTTCTTCTGCTGCCACGAAATCAGCCAGTTTCTTTGGCGTACGATGAGCAGAAGCAATGGTTACGTCATAGGTGACCCCAAAGTCATCGAGAATGCCAAAGGCCTTCTTCATGACCGGTAAATCGGAATCACTGCCCATAACAATTCCAACATGCATGATTTCCTCCCCTTCTTGAGGCAGAACCTCAAAAAAAATCTCCTTTGCCTGCCTTAAAACAGACCAAAGGAGTCCTCTTTACCTGCGGATGGAACGCGGGTTGTCAGGGAAAGAGCGCCACAGCAAAAAAAGCTGCAAACCATGATGCCTTTAGAAATACAGATTTCATAGGACATGGCAGTTCCTCTCCCCTTCGAGATAAAAAAGCCTGCGCCTTACCCATGCACAAGCCTGAAATATGTTCCGTCTTTTTCCGACGTTCCTTAATCATTCTAATATTAAAAAATTCTCTTGTCAATGAATTTTAATGCTCCAAACTCCCGTCCTTGTCGGTCGTTTTAAATTATAATTAAAACTTAAAATTTTTGTTTTTAATCGTTCATTTAAACATTTTGTTTCTAATTCTATTAATTTTGTTTTAATTTTTCTTAAGGGGGGTGATATTTTGGTTTTCCGTTTTGAAAAGATTCCTTCCCGCTGATTTGCAGGAACCTGCTGCAGGGTATATAATCATTTTCGTGAATTTTCAGGAGGAAATCTATGTACCCAAAACCGAAAATCGGAAATCTGACTCTGGACGGCTGGGCACTCCTTGCTCCTATGGCAGGAGTGAGCGATCTGGCGTACCGGGTCATTGCCCGCCATATGGGGGCCGCCATGACGACAGCAGAAATGGTGAGTGCCAAAGGGCTTTACTATAAAAATGAAAAAACAAAAGATATGCTGGCCATCGATCCCACGGAACATCCCGTGGCGCTCCAGCTATTTGGAAGTGATCCGGCCATCATGGCCCTTGGAGCAAAAGAAATGGAAAAAGCCGGCCCCGACGTCATTGACATCAATATGGGCTGCCCCATGCAGAAAGTCATCAAAAACGGAGACGGCTCAGCTCTTATGAAAAACATCCCCCTCGCCGCTTCCATCGTAAAAGCCATGGTTTCTTCCGTAAAAGTACCGGTTACTGTCAAAATGCGGCTTGGCTGGTCAAAAGATTCGGAAAACTGCACGGAACTTGCCATGGCAGTGGAAGAAGCAGGCGCATCGGCCATTACCGTCCATGGCCGGACAAGGGAAGATTTTTATACAGGAAAAGCGGACTGGAAAAAGATTGCGGAAGTCGTAAAAGCAGTCAAAATTCCAGTCATTGGAAACGGGGATGTCATGGATGGCCCTTCGGCAAAAGCCTTAATGGATGAAACAGGCTGCAGCGCCGTGGCTATCGGCCGGGCGGCCTGGGGGAATCCATGGATTTTCAGGGAGGTAAATACCTATCTGGAAACGGGAAAAATCCTTCCCCCGCCCACCTGGGAAATGCGGCTTGCCATGTCGAGGAAGCATCTGCGCGGCCTTGTCCTGGAAAAAGGAGAGAACCGGGCCATTCGTGAAATGCGGGCCCATGCCAGCCGATATTTTCATGGCCTTCCCGAAGCCGCAGCGCTTCGCAGGGAAATCATGAAGGCCCTGACGGAAGAAGAATACAACCGTACTCTCGACCTCTATGAAGAAGCCAGAGGTCTTGAAGAAACGGATCTGTAAAATCTTTAAAAACTCATTCCGCGGCAGGACCTGCCTTCCCGGGGCCATCTGCAGAAACCGTTCTGTGACAGGGCGGTCTGAAATGATTAACCTTACCCGGCCAATAAAAAAAGCCCGAACCTTTCGGTTCGGGCTTTTGGGCATAAGAAAACCCTCCTTTTGAAACATCTGGATGGCTTTTGCCAGGTTTCCGTATGTGCGGCTCAATCGGTGCAGAAATCGTTAGCTTATACGTATGCGTTGCCGTGATACAACGCCGGTGACAGAATCGTCTGGCTTTGCCGGAATTTTGTTTCATCCGGAGGAATTTTCTTTTTTGTTTTAACAACCTTGTAAACGGGAAAGCTGTACAGC
>NZ_JAZASU010000029.1:0-17932 GCF_036343215.1 Dialister sp. | reverse complement strand
GTTGCGGGGGGCGCGGGTCCGAAGAATCTTTTTTCTCGTTTGTTGGGAGTTTATTCTTTTGTAAAAATAATTGGAAACTCGATTTTTTCCTCGAGGATTTGAAAGCCTTCAGAGCACGTGGGTCTTGTTCCGGATCTGCCTTAAATTTTTGAGCGCTCGGCAGATGGAATGGAACGCGGCCCGAGGCCTCGCTCTTGCTGCTTTCACAGGTATAGTAGCAAAAATCGCGATTTGTATCATTAGAATTTTATTAAACTTTTATATTCGGAAAATCTTTAAAATGGATACTGGTATTCCGGCCGGGGTTAACGGGGAATGACTGATAGCTGATGGCCTGCAAAGCTGAATTGCCATCTCATCCGTAAAACTGTACATAGGGGTTAATGGTTAATGACTAATGGCACGATCCATAGCCCGCGCTCTCCCCCGCCCCCTTGAGGGGAAACTCCCGCCGGAGGCGGGGGAAGGAGTGTACTGGCGATACATACCGATATGTACTAATTCATATACAAAAGGGTGCGCTTTTTTCTGTTGCGCGCCACCTCCCCTAATCCCCAATTCCTCCTGCACTAAACGAAATTCTACCACGTAAGGGCCAAAGGCCATATAAATTTGCGTCCGAAAGACGCCACCTTCCCGAGATTCCCGATAACCCCGAAATTAACCCCGACAATTCCCGACACAAAAATCATCTCATTCTTCAGTTTCCTTTTATTTTCGCTTTAAAAACTCGTGCCGGATGAGGGCCAAAGGCCCGCCAAAAAATTTCCCACATCAAAAGGCGCCCCGGCTGGAGCGCCTTCTTCCTTTGTTACATGTCCCTGTCTTTCCCGCAGTCCACCTCTATTTCCAGATGGCCGTTTCTCCCTTTCCAGGGAACCAGGACATGGTGACAGCGGTAATTTTTCCCATCCCGGGGGTTATGGAAGGAAGCGGTATAGAAATTTTTATCCTTGAGCCTGGTATAGGGACAGAAGGAACAGGGGGATTCATGGCCGAAGAGGGTTTTATAGCATTTCTTTCCCCGATAGTCAGAATCCTTCGAAAGTCCGGCAGCGGCGAGGGCCCGACGATTCATGTAGAGTATTTCATAGGTATCCATATCGATGATTTTGACGCTGTCTTCAAAGTCATCGAAAGCTTCCCTGGCAATGGGAATCCGGTCTCCTTCATAGACTGTTTCTCCATAAGTTTTTCTTTCTTTCTCTTCAAGCCGGTCCGTGAGGAGTCTCAGGAGGCCGTCCAGGGTCTCCGCTTCGCTGCCTTTTGCCAGGGCATAGTGGAAATAAAGGGTCATGGAGCACCCGTCTATGCTGTGAATGGCCTCTATCCTGCGGCCCGCTTCGGTCATGCGGCAGGCCGCCTCTTTTTCGTCTCCTTTTTTGACGAAGAGGGTAAACCGGCCGCCGCCCAGGTATGCCAGAATGCCCCGCCCCGGCCAGGCCGCAGTGAGAATGGCTGAGATTTTTCCGGTCAGTTTCTTTCCCACTTCTTTGCCATAAACTCTGGCGAGCCCATTGTATTCGGGAATGTGGACGGAAATGGCCAGGAAATCATCACCGGTTTGTTTGTAATGATCATAATAGGAAAGGCCTGTCATAAAGAGTCCCCGGCCGGAGAGGAGGCCGGTTTCTTCATCGATGAGTCCCAGCCGCCGGTTCTGATCATCTGCCTCTCTTTCCGCATCCAGATCCACGAAATAACCCATGAGACCCACGATTTTATTTCTTTTATAGAGAGGGAATTTGCTGGCTTCCAGATGATGGAGTTTGCCCCGGATGATGCATTTCACCGGCTGCCGGATGGAAGAAATCCCTTTCTCAAGCACCCTTTTTTCCATATCATCCACCGGTTCGTCGGAGACATGCCAGCCCATTTCATTATCCGTCTTTCCGATGATGTCCTCCCGTTTTATACCGTAGCAGGAAAGGAAGGCCCGGCTCACACCCAGGAACCGCCGTTTTTTATCTTTATAGAAAAAGAGGATATCTTCCGACTGTTCCAGGGCCTGCAGGATGGCGCTCCTGCTGACGCTTCCTTTTCTGCCCTTTTCCATCGGGGAGATGCCTAAGGATTCTGCCATGAGAGGGAAGACCCGGTCCCGGTCTCCGATGCTTTCCAGAGAGACCGGTTTGATGCAGATGAGGAAATCTCCGCTTTCATCGGTGCCGATGAGCATGGCTTCAATGGATTTCCAGATGATGCTTCCATCCGGTTCCAGGAAACGGAACATGCCCACGGCCTGGCGGTACCTGGATTTCATGGCCGATTTTGCCATTTCTCCGGGCCGGATGAAGGCGAGGAACCTTTCCCGGTCATCGGGATGGATACATTCTTCGATTTTCAGCCAGCGGTTAAAGAAAAGGGTTTCTCCCGCATGGAACAGACCCAGTCTTGTGGAGAGGACATGGACCACATTTTCCTTCCGGTTGAAGAAATAAATGCCTCCGTACATGGTCATAAGGTTACGGAAAAGGTTGTCCATTTTTCTCGTTTCCTTCACATGGCGGTCCATGGAAATATTATATACTTTCATTTCCCCGGCATACCAATGATCCACAGCGCCCACGATTTTCACTTCGCACCGCATGTACTGGTTTGCGGCCATGAAGGAAAGGGATTCCGTTCGCCTGCTTTCTGCCGCTTTTTCGATGATATTGTGAAGGGCTTCCCGGGAGAAAAGGAGGCTTGTCTCGGTCAGGTCTTTCCCGGGCGTGTTCTTCAGGAACGCTTCATTCGCGTTGAGGAATTCCACTTTTTTTCCGTCATACCGGAAAACGGCCACCGGCGTATCGGTGATGAGATTGATGAGGTCCGCATTTTCGGAAACGGCCCTTTCCCTGTCATCTTCCGGCAGAAGATTCCGCTTCCTGCAATGTTCATAGCATTCCTCATAAGCCATGGGTTTCCCGAAGTAGTACCCCTGGATTTTTTCACAGCCCAGGGATTTCATATAATTCAGCTGTTCTTCCGTTTCTACCCCTTCTGCCAGGGTGTGGATGCCAAGATTTTTCGCCATGAGGATGATGGAGCGCATGATTTTTTTGCTGTTTTCATTGAAATGGCGCTGGAAAACCATATCCAGTTTCAGTTCATCGAAATTGAATTCCTGAAGGACATTCAGGGAGGAATAGCCGCTTCCGAAATCATCGAGCCAGCACTGATAGCCTACCTGACGGAAAAGTTCTATTTCCTGTTTCAGCCTCGCCCCGCTCATGGTGAGCGATGATTCCGTCACTTCCACATGAAAAAGGCTTCTGGGCAGGTTGTATTTCTTCACCACCGATTCCACATAGGAAAAGGGGTCAATCACGTCAAAGTCCACCTGGGACAGGTTGAAAGATATGGGCACCAGGGGAAGATGATTTTCCCGGAGGAAATGGAAATGCCTGGCCGCCTGTTCGATGATACAGCAGTCCAGACGGTGAATGAGCTTTGATTCCTCCAGCACGGGAATGAAAACATTCGGATAAATCATGCCTTTTTCCGGGTCTACCCACCGGGCCAGGGCCTCCAGGCTGCAGAGTTTTCCCGTCAGGGTCCGGACCACGGGCTGATAGAAGACTTTGATATATCCTTTTTCGATGGCTTCATCGAAATGGTTCAGCACATAAGCCCTCTCGTCCAGAAGCTTTCCCATGGAATCATCATAGGAAGCCATGGTCCGCTCCCCATTCCGCTTGATGGAATCTGCCGCCGTCTGGGCCATATCGAAAATGCGGGCCGGTTCCACAGGACCCTCCGGATACCTCATGCCATAGACAAGACCGGCTTTCAGGGTAATCGAAGGATCGGACACGTAATCCTTCAAATCTCGTGCCGACTGACGGATGGCTTCCTCAGCCCCTTCCCGAAGCGCAAAAATCGCGAAATTGTCTGCCACCATATGGGCAATCAGGGCATGGGGAAAGCGCTTCCTCAGGATGGAAGCCATCCGGGCAAGGAGTTCATCCCCTGCCTTCACGCCGTGGGCCGCATTGAACACCTTGAAATTGGTGAGATTCAGGTAGATGGCCACATTTTCACGAAGACAGAGCTCCCCTTTCTTCAGCAAATCTCCGATTCTCTCGTAAAAAGGGAAGCGCCACATGAGTCCTGTCAGCGGATCCAGGCGCATCGTTTCTTCCTGAAGCGTGCTGTCGATGATATAAAGTGCCCACAGGGGCCCCAGATTTTGATCTTCCTTCGGACAGATGATGGCTTTCAGGGTCCCGGTCAGTCCGTTTTCCGTATGCACGGGAATCCGGAAAAATTCATACTCTTTCTTCCCCGCCGCCAGGAGTCTTCCATAGACCCGGGAGAGGGGTTCATAAGCGGAAGGATTCACCATCCCCCTGTACACACCATGGACCAGGTCCAGAAATTCCTCCGTCGAAGAGCAGTGAAAAAAAGAGGCCAGTTCATCATTCACAGAAATAATCCTTTCCGAATCATCCCCTGCTATGAAACACACACCGCCCGGAAATCCATCAATCAGTTTTTTCCTTTTTTCCGCCATGCTTTTGAGCTCCATCCCGCCCGCATATGAAAATATATCATAGAAATATTGATGAATCATTCTTAAATTATTGTAATACATTCCTCCCCTTTCGTCGAGTACTGCCCTTTCCCTGCTTCTTCATTTTCTCTCCGCGGTATAGAAGTACAGTTTCAAAAATCGGACAGCGAAAGGGGCGGCCAAAGTCTGCCTCCCGTAAGATCACCTCCCCTCTGCCCGATTGACTCTGCCCCCGCCTCTCCACTACAATATATATGTATATATAATAAGGAAGGAGAAACCATGCCGAAGGCCACATCCCATGACTTTACGGAAGGTCCCATTGTGGGTCCTTTTATCCGCTTTGCGCTGCCGATTATGGGTGCCATGTTCATCCAGTCTTTTTATGGTGCCGCGGATATGGCCATTGTGGGACGATTTGCCTCGGCGCCTGATCTTTCCGGGGTAGCTACGGGAAATCAGGTCACTATGACTTTTATGATGATGATGATGTCTTTTGCCATCAGTATCACCATTCTTCTGGGACAGGCGCTGGGGGCGCGTAAAAACGAGGAAGGCGGAAAAATCGTAGGAAGCGGTATTTTTCTCTGCCTTGCCCTGGGGCTTGTCCTTACGGGAATCCTCATTCCGGGAGCGCCCTTTCTGGCCCGCTTCATGAATGCGCCACAGGAAGCTTTCTCCCAGACCGTTTCCTACATCCGGATCTGCGGCCTTGGCATGACAGCCATTATTTCCTACAATCTCATCGGTTCCATTTTCCGCGGAATCGGAGATTCACGGACGCCTCTCCTTGCAGTCATCATCGCTTCCATTTTCAATGTCTTTCTGGACCTATTATTTGTGGCTGTTTTTGAAATGGGAGCTCCCGGAGCTGCCTGGGCCACCATTATTTCCCAGACCGCCTCGGTCCTCTTTTCCCTGCTTTTTATCAGAAATATTTCTCTTCCTTTCCCTTTCAAAGTAAGCTATATCCGCTTTTCACCGGAAATCACGAAACGGCTGCTCCGTCTCGGCCTGCCGCTCACACTGCAGGATATCCTCGTTTCCCTTTCTTTCCTTCTCATCATGGTGATTGTAAACAGCCTGGGCCTCCTGGCTTCCGCATCCATCGGGGTAGCCGAATCGGTCTGCCGTTTTATCATGCTCATTCCGGGCGCTTTTGCCCAGTCCACTTCTGCCTTCGTGGCCCAGAATGTGGGAGCAGAAAAATATGACCGGGCCCTGCGGACTCTCCGGAATTCCATCACCCTGGCCCTCGGCGCCGGAATTTTCGTCTTTTATATTTCCTTCTTCCACGGGGAAATCCTGACGGGTATCTTTACAAACAATCCCAGCGTCATTGCAGGAGCCGCCGATTATCTCAAAGCCTATGCCATCGACTGCCTTCTGACGTCCATTCTTTTTTCCTCCATCGGTTTTTTCAACGGCATCGGATTTACCAGATTCGTCATGATCCAGGGCATTGTGGGTTCCATGCTTGTCCGCGTCCCTGTTTCCTGGCTCATGAGTCTCGAAATACCGCCAAGACTTTTCCATATAGGCCTCGCCACGCCCTGTTCCACATTTATACAGATTCTGCTCTGCATGGCTGCCTTTATTTACGTGAAAAAACGGGGATTTCGTCTGTAATGGGGACTGCTGGGCATACCGGTGAGGGCGATACCCTATGAACAGGCTCTTCTATTTCCATAGAAAAGTTTTATAAGAAATTTTCTGATACAAATCGGCTTTTCTGCTACTATACCGATGAGCAAGGGAAAAGACCATAAGCTTCCGCCACGGCAGCCAATCTCAGAGAAAGCGGAAGGGCCTTATCGAAAGCTCGGCTATATGGTACCATGTACAAATCGTAAAAATAGAGAAAATGAAAACGACCGGCCCGGGAAACCGGACCCAAAAGCCGCAAGGGGACAGCCAGACTCTCCTGCGGCTTTTTGTCGTGGGAAAAATTCGTTTTCAGCCGCTCCATGCCAGGGAATCCCGGGCCGCCGGAATCTGATTTTTCCCCCGGTTTCCCGCAATCAAAAAGGCGCCCCTGTTTCAAAGGGCGCCGCAAGCATAGGAACAGATCACTTTTAACGCAAAGTGTTTTCTGTACAGATTGACACTCAGTACAGCACGTGGGCAATCACAAATCCTGCGATGCAGGCACAGACTACGCCGGTCAGGCCGGGCAGCATGAAGGAGTGATTGAGGACGAATCTTCCGATTCTTGTCGTTCCGGAGCGGTCAAAACCGATGCAGGCGAGATCCGACGGATAGGTGGGCAGGAAGAAATAGCCGTAGCAGGCCGGAATGAAGGACAAAACCATGACCGGATCCATACCCAGTTTTAATGCCATAGGCATAACAATGGCTACGGCAGCTCCCTGGGAATTGACCAGTTTGGAAGTGAAGAAAAGGACCAGCGCATAGGCCCAGGGATGGGTGGTGACTACACTGCCCAGGAAGGATTTCAGGAAAGCCATCTGGGAAGCAAAGTAGGTATCGGCCATCCAGGCTACACCGTATACGGAAACAAGGGCTACGATGCCGGCGCGGAAAACCTGGCTGTTTCCCACGTCTTTCGCCTTGATTCTGCAGACAAAAAGAATGATGGCGGAAACAAAAAGCATGACCATCTGGATGACCGTAGTCATGGAAATGGCTTTCATCACGCCTTTAGCATTCGGGAAGTGGGGAAGCAGGTCCGGGAAATTGCCGAGAATGGCGATGGAAATAATGCCCAGCAGGAAAATGATGGTGGCATGATAGTAGGAAGAAGGCAGTTCCTGACCCTGGAGGGATTCCTTTTCGCCGTACACATAGTCCCGCTGCTCGGGATCTTTGATCATTTTCTGGAAAGCCGGATCTTCGGACAGATCTTTTCCGCGGCGATAGCTGACAAGAGCCGCACAGAGGACACCGATCAGGGTAGCCGGAAGAGATACGGCCAGAATCTGGAGGAGGGAGTAGGAATACCCCTGGGCTGCCATGAAACCTACGATGGAAACGACAGCTACGGAAACAGGAGATGCGGAAATCCCCATCTGGGAAGCGATAGAAGAAACAGCCATCGGCCGTTCAGGGCGGATATTCTGTTTGATGGAAATATCATAAATAATAGGGAACATGGTGTAAACCACATGTCCGGTCCCGCAGAGAACGGTAAGGAACCAGGTGGTTACCGGAGCCAGAATGGTAATGTGCTTCGGATTGTTGCGCAGGAACTTTTCCGCCTGTTTCAGCATAACCGTAAGTCCGCCGGAAGTCTGTAAAAATCCTGCACAGGTCACGACGGCAAGGATTGTCAGCATGACGCCGATAGGCGGAGTACCCGGTTTGAAATGAAAAATAAACGTGTAAATCATAAGGCCGATACCGGAAATCACGGCCAGCCCGATCCCGCCATGTTTGATGCCCAGGAACAGGCACACGATCAGGACCACAAACCCCAATGCTAATTCCATAAAAATACCTCTCTCTCGAAATATAGTACGCTCTAAGTGAGCGTCGATGTGTTTAAGGATACCATACAGCTCCTGAAATTGGAAATATCGTTTCCGCATAGAGATTCGACGGTTCCATGCATTTAGCTCATATATATGATTCATGGAGAGAATAGTCAGGAAAGATGGGATTCGTTGTTCATGGCCCGTTTTCCCGTATCGGGGTTCCCGCACAGTTTCCCGACTGCCGGTTTCCTCACGGATCCCGAGCCCATTTCATCAGTCGGCCGCAGTTCTGCCCTGCGTACTCCCCCGGCAAATTCACTTCAACCTGCCATCCATGAAGGAAAACCGTTCCCCGTCCCTGTGAGAACCGGGAAAAAACTGCGGCCCCGGGCCGCCGCCTTCCCGGCAGCCCCGATTCAAAAGTCTATGGACTTATGGTTTCCTTTTCACCTGACAGAGCTGAGAAATGTTATAATTAAATTAACGAATCCAAAGTCTGATTTTCATGGAGGAGGTTTGTCATGGCTTACAAGATGATTCACACGGTTATTGAAAAGGGAATTGAGACGATTACCCTCGATTATGCTCCCACTTTGAATGCGCTGGACATGAATATGGCATTGGAACTGGAAGATGCTTTGAAGTCTGCCGAATCCAATCCGGAAGTCAAAGTCCTGGTTTTAACCGGTGCGGGGCGGGCTTTTTCTGCAGGCGGCGATATCCGCTATATGAAGGCACACTGCGATGAACCGGACTTTTCCGAAAAATCCATGGCTCCTCTGGCAGGAAAGCTTTCTGAAATCGTTCTTTATATGAAGAAGATGTCAAAAATCATCATCTGCGCCGTAGCCGGAGCCTGCGCAGGTGGAGCGGCCAATCTGGCTTTTGCCTGTGATTTCGTATACTGCTCGGACAATGCAAAATTCCTGCAGGCTTTCGTAGGCATCGCGCTCTGCCCCGATACGGGCGGCGTCTATTTCCTGCCAAGAATCATCGGCAGCCATCGGGCTTTTGACCTCTTTGTGACAGGCCGTGCCGTAAAAGCCGATGAAGCTCTTTCCATTGGTCTTGTCAAAGAAGTGACGACGAAAGAAAACCTTCTGCCCACAGTCTATGCCTTTGCGGAAAAGCTGACCCAGGGACCGCTCCTCGCCTATAGAAATATGAAAAAGCTCATGTTCGTTTCTCTCTACAAAGGCTTTGAAGAATATATGAAGGATGAGGCAGTCTACCTCGCCCAGTGCTCGGGGTCCGAAGATTTCAAGGAAGGCATCACCGCATTCCTTGAAAAGAGAAAACCGGATTTCCAGGGGAAATAATATGAATCCACTTGCCACCTTTACCGCCGGTCACGTCACTGTCTCCGTTTTTGGAAATAAAAAGGCAGAGACTGTCATTTACATCCCAATCCCTGTGACAGAAGTCATGGAGACCGCTCATCTTACAGAGGAATTTCCCCTCCTTCTTGCTTTTATCGATGGGATGGACTGGAACCGGGACCTTTCTCCCTGGCCGGCGCCGAAAGTTTTCCGGCAGGAGGAGGATTTTTCGGGAAAAGCTGATGATTTCCTGAAACTGCTGGAAGAAACGGTATTTCCAAAAGTGGAAGGACTTCTCGAAAGTCCGGTCAAAAAGCGGATTCTGGCCGGGATTTCCATGTCCGGACTTTTTGCCCTCTACGGGGGAACGAAAAGCGATGATTTCGACGCCCTTGCTTCCATTTCGGGCGCCCTCTGGTACGATGATTTTACCGGTTATCTTGAGACCCATCCTCTTTCGGATACGGTCAGGCGGGTCTATCTTTCCCTTGGAAACAGGGAAAAGAAGACAAAGAACCCCCGCATGGCGAGGGTGGAAACGGCAACCCTTGCGATCCGCGAACTTTTCACAAAGCGGGGCATCGAGACCATTTACCAGTCAAACCAGGGAAACCATTTCGTCTATGGCGCGGAACGGCTGGAGGAAGCCATCCGCTTTCTTCTGACGGGAAAGCCCTGGAAAGGGCCCCACAGTCTCTCCATTCTCTGAGGTATCTATGGAAAATGAAATGATTTACAAAGGCTATATGGATTCCCCCATCGGCCTTCTGGAAATATGGGCCACACAAAAAGGCCTCCGCCGGGTGGAACGGTGTGAAAAACGTGCCGAATCCAATGAAAATGACCTCGTCCGCCGATGCCGGGAGGAACTTTCCGAGTATTTCGCGGGTCGGAGGAAATCTTTTGACCTGCCCCTGGACCCTCTGGGCACGGATTACCAGAAAAGGGTATGGAAAATCCTCGAAACCATCCCCTATGGAAAGACCCTGACCTATGGCGAAGTGGCGGCCAAAGCAGGAAACCCGAAAGGTTCCCGGGCCGCAGGCGGCGCAGCTCACAATAATCACATTCTGATCATCATCCCCTGCCATCGGGTCATCGGCAAGAATCGGACTCTCACCGGCTTCGGGGCAGGCCTTGATAATAAGGAAATCCTTCTACGTCTGGAAGGGAAAAAGCTGGCTGAAAGCAAAAAAGGACTTGCTACTGAAAAGGTACTCTGAAAAAGTTCTCAGTTATCAGTTATCAGTTCGCAGAAGTTCCATACTTCTCCAATAACTGCAAATAAAAAAGATAATGATTAATCGTTCTAAGAACCATTGACCATTATCTTTTTATTTGTCTATTCAACGGAATAATCAAATGCTGCTGATGAATCCATCCAATTTGTTGTGCACATTTGTTTGGCATGCTATACTGAATCTGAGCTCTCAGCGTGAGCCTGGTTCATCTCCATGAAATGGAGGTGGGACCATGAGTGTCTATGAAGCAATCACATTGATGATTTCATTTGGCGCGCTTGTCGCACTGATTATGAAAAAGTAACTAAAGATATTTCTATAGTGTATCATGTGAAAAGTCTGGCGTAGACTCATGAAGTATCTGCAAATACTTCATCCACGCCAGACTCTTCGACTACCAGTAGATGAGCCTGGCGCCTTCACACGCTGAGGGCTCTTCCTATTTAGATTATACCATTCCAAAGCAAGTGAAACAATGAAGAAATCCCAATATCATCGGATGCCGGGATTTTATTGTGCACATATATTTGATATGTATACTAAGCAAGAATCCTCGACGTGAGTCGGGCTCATCTCCTTGCCAAAGGAAGTGAAACCATGACAGTCTATGAAGCCTTAGCGCTTATGATTTCGTTTGGTGCACTCGTGGCATTAATCACGAAAAAGTAACTTCTGTTATTTCTACATAAACGCGAAAGACCCGACGTAGACTTATGAAGTATCCGACAATACTTCATCCACGTTGGGCCTTTCTGCTACTTGGGCAGATGAGCCTGACGCCATCACACGCCTGTGACTCTTCCTGGTTGAATTATAACACGAAAAGGCAAGGGGATGTAGCGATGAGTTCTCACAGTTCGTTGAAAATCTTGATTCCAAAGTTCTCAGTTATCAGTTCGCAGTAATCAGAATCCTGTTCCTTTTCAAAAGCTGAAATCATAAATAGGTTGAAATTATCCTATTTTTAATAGTATAATGATTTCAGGAGGCGATAGTAATGAACGTTGATACCAGTACACTGATTTCCATTACGGAAGCAAACCAAAATTTCTCGAGAGTAGCCCGTCTGGTGGATGAAAAAGGCTCTGCTGTCATTTTGAAAAACAACAAGCCTCGTTACCTGATTATTAATTTTGATACTGTCAATGAAAATGAAACAGCTTCTGATGAAGACGTTCTGTCCATTTCCGGGAAACTCATGAAAAAGAATCGGAAAGCCTATGAGGAGCTTGATAGTCAGAAAAGCTAAGACTGTATTTATGCTGTACCAGTGATAATAAGTTATCAGTTATCAGTTCGCAGTGATCAGAGTCCCATTCTTTTCCACTGACTAAAATCAAAAAAGATAATGGTTAATCGTTTGCAGGACTAACCATTATCTTTTTATTTGTCCGTTCACCGGAATGTATGATTTCTGCGAACTGAGAACTGCCAACTTTCTTTCTGAGGTTATCCCGCAGGAAATTGTCAATCAGCTTCCCGCTTACTTAAGTATCGACGGGAGCCAGGTAGCAAGGCCGGGGGCAAAGCAGAGGAGGATGATTTCCAGAATCATAATGACTGCAAAGGGAGCGGCTCCGGAAATGATATCCTGGATGGAGCTGTCTTCGCTGATTCCTTTGATAACGAAAAGATTCATACCGACCGGAGGCGTAATGAGGGCCAGTTCCATATTGATCAGGAGAACTACATTGAACCAGATGGGATCAAAACCAAGGGCTTTGATGACCGGGTAAAGCATAGGCAGGGTGATGAGAATGATGGAAACGGTTTCCAGTACGCAGCCCAGAATAAGAAGGACGATATTGATTCCCAGAAGGACGATCCATTTATTGTATCCCCCTTCAGTAACAAGGGCCATCAGGGCCTGCGGTACCTGGAGAACGGTCAGGATATAACCGAAAAGCATGGCTCCCACCATAATGGCAAAAATCATGCAGGATGTCTTGATGGTGGAGCGGAGAATTTCCGGCATATCCCCCAGGGTAATGGTCCGGTAGATGAAAAATGTAATAATCAGGGCATACACCGTACCTACCGCAGCAGCTTCCGTCGGAGTAAATACGCCGGTATAAATGCCGCCGATGATGATAACCGGAAGGAGGAGCCCCCAGAAATTTTCTTTCAGGGATTTCATCTTTACATCCATGGGAGACCTGGCTTCCCTCGGTTTATTCCAGGATTCGAAAATGATGTAGGCCACGAAAAGGATGGTCAGAAGGGCTCCCGGTACGACGCCGGACATAAAAAGTTTGCCTACTGATTCATCGGTAATGGTACCGTAAAGAATCATAGGAATGGACGGGGGAATCAGGATTCCCAGAGTCCCGCCGGCTGCAACGGATCCCAGGACGACTTTTCTGTCATATCCCCGTTTCAGCATTTCCGGAATGGCCATCGCCCCGATTGTAACTGCTGTAGCTACAGAAGATCCGGAAATAGCTGCAAAAACGGCACAGGCAAAAATGGTGGCAATCCCAAGGCCTCCGGGGAGGTGGCCCATCCATTTGCTGCCCAGATCGAAAAGTCCGCTTCCCACTTTACCGGTGAGCATGATCTGGCTCATCAGGATATACAGAGGGACAGAAGTGAGGACGTAGGAATTCAGGGTTTTGAAAGCGATGACCGGTACCTGGGAAAGGGTGGACATATCCACGAACTGGATGATACCCAGGATTCCTGCCAGGGACAGGGTAAAAGCGACCGGCATACCGATGACAAGAAGGATAATGATAAAGAGTGCAAAACCTGCCAGTACCATTTATTTCCCCTCCTTTCCCTGCGCAAAGAAATCTCCCAGCAGGTGGTTCAGTATTTCCAGAAAAAGAAGGACGAAACCGAACACCATGAAAGTCTGGGGAATCCACATGGGTACACGGAGAAGGGATGGCGAAACGATGCCTTTTTCCATACTCATAAACATGTAGTTTGTGGATTCGGTCATGCATACATACATGACGAAAAGGGAAAGAAGAGAGGTAAGGATATCAAGGCCCCGGCGAACATTTCTCGGGAATCTCTCAAAGAGGAAATCCACGCAGATGTGGCCGTTTTTCCTCATGGTAAAGGCCATGCCGAAAAATCCGGCCAGTACCAGAAGATAGGTGGAAATTTCCATAACCCAGACGGTAGGGCTATGGAGGAGACTGCGGGCAATGATTTCATAGCAGATCATGAAGGCTGTCAGTAAAATAGCAAGCCCTGCGATGGCAGCGGCCATATTGGTGACAAAACCAAGCACATGATCATACATTTGATAAACGGAACGCACAGGACAGCCCTCCTTTGTGAGTTAAACTTTGATGGAAATACAGGATGAAAAACTGTTTCTTAAGTTAATAGTTCTCAGTTCTCAGTTATCAGTTATCAGTCATCCCAATCATTACCGGAAACTGTTTCAAAAGCTAATAGCTAATGGCGATTTCACATTTCGTGAAAAGCTATGAGCTATTACCCATTAGCCATTAACTTCATCCTTCAGCTATCAACGACGGATTGGGATTCTGATAACTATGAACTGATAACTTTTTACTTACAGTTATCCATCATGAATAGCAAGTCAGCTTTCCGGCAGACTTACTTTGCTGCCGCGCTGGCTTTGAGGCAGTCGTCTACGAGGCGTTTGCCGAAATCGCCCTGTTCTTTTTCGAACTTCGCTACAACAGGAGCAGTGGCTTCCTGCCAGAGGTGGATTTCATCCTTTGGAATCTGGTATACATCCATGCCTTTGGCAGCGAGTTCTTTCAGGCACCGTTCATCTTCACCCTTGGTTTCCTTGCGGATTTCATCACGGATTTCATTGGCCGTATCGGTGATGATCTTCTGCTGGTCCGGGGACAGTTTCTTCCAGGAATTGTCATTCATGGCCACCAGGAATTCCACGTAGGAATGGTTGGTGACGGTGAGGTACTTGGCTACTTCATAAATCTTTCTGGAAAGGATAGCGGTCTGGCCGGAGGACTGTCCATCGATGGTGCCGTTTTTGATGGCCATGTAAACTTCAGAAGAAGACATGGTGGTCGGAGATGCGCCCAGGGCCTGGATGATATCGGCAGAAGTTTCAGAGTAGGAACGAATCTTCATGCCCTTGAAATCTTCCGGTTTTTCGATTTTCTTCACATTGTTGCAGAACTGTACGTATCCATAGTCTGCCCAGATCAGCGGATGAACGCCTTTCTTTTCCATTTCCTGATCCAGTGCCTTGCCCAGATCCCCGTCCAGCGCATTATCAGTGGCTTCATAGGAAGTGAGAACGAATGGCATATCCAGGACTTTCAGGGACGGAACCACCATGGACCAGCGGGCAATGGAATTCATGCCGATATCCAGGCCTCCGCTCATGAGGGCATCATTCATATTGCTGTCGTTATAGAGCTGGCCGGCGGGGTACATTTTGATTTCAATGGAACCTTTGGACCGTTCCTGGACCAGTTTGGCAAATTTTTCGACGCTCTTGGACAGATGGTGTTCTGCAGGGAGCTGATAAGCCATTTTCAGTTCGACTTTCTGACCGTTCCCGGAAGCAGCGGCTTTCTTTTCTCCGCCGCCGGACATACCGCAGCCGGACATCATACCTGCAATGGCAAGGGCTGCCAGACCTGCTGAAATTACCTTGTAACTACGCTTGAACATACCCATAATCATTTTCTCCCTTCTGATTGGACAATTTACTGATTTTGAACGGTACCTTTCTCCCAGCCTGCAAAAAACGCCCTGATTGATATCAATCAACCAGGGCGTATATTTCTACGCGGTACCACCTCGCACTGTACTCAAAGGCCATTAACGATGCCACCCGTCATATCCTACTTCATTCAGATACGAGACTCACGGACTACGCTGCGAACCTATCCTGCTGCCTTTCACCATACGGCAGCTCTCTGCGAGGAAATCCTTCCGCTTCCTTCCGTTCATTGTCTATGCAATGTGTGAAGTTTATTCAAAATTTCTAGTTGGAAATAGTATAACCCCGCCATTCTCTTTTGTAAAGGGGGGATTTGGAAATATTTCTCCAGCTTCTCTATTCATGGTAATCATTTCCCCGGCAAATATGGAAATAGAATCTTTCTTCATAGCACGGCCCTCCTCATTTCTGCCGGGAACCTTCTGGCTGTCAGCCTCGTATGTGACTTGTACGTTTTCCCTATCAGGCATCAGACTGCCCCTCACTTCTTCACGGAGCCCCCCGGGGATGCATGTGCCTTTCAGCTCATTTTCGACATGTACGATCGTACAGCCCCTTCCCCTCCGCTTCGCTCCGGGACCTCCCCGGACTTCGGGGAGGGTGTGGGGCTATCTATTTCCTCATCTGTGCCGGATTTGTTTTGGTCGTCAGCCTCATTTGTGCCATGTGCCGAACCCGGCTCCGAGTATCTTCATAGTCATGACCGTCTTGTACCTGCTTGACATCCCCTCACCGCATTCGCGGAGCTCCCCGCACTTCGGGGAGCTCGCTTTTTCCGATTTCCCCCATTTGTGCCTTGTACCTTTTGGCAGTCAGCCTCATTTCGATTTCTGCGGTTTTTTACCCCGCCTGTGCAAAATCCCCATATAAAAATGTCGGCGCATCAGCGCCGACACCTTCCCGAAATCCCAAATCCGCAGTCCGAAATCCGTTTTCCCATACAAAAAGAACCGATTGTGCGCACAACCGGTTCTTTATTTCTAAAAACTAACTACTAACGGCTAACTGCTAACGGCTCATTTCCCCTGCCGGTTCAGTTCCTCGATATTCATGACAGACCGGTACACCATATCATAGGTGATGTCATAGGGCTTTACCTTCATATCCTTCGTATGGAGGCAGTTCTGAATCAGTTCTTCCGGATGGGCCGGATCGATGCCGATGTCTTCGAGGCAGTGAGGCAGATTGATGGAAAGAGCAAAAGCACGAATCTTATCCCTTTCTTCAATCTGTCCGTCCAGATCCAGCAGGACCTGGAGGCCATAGTTCACCACGGCGCCATGGAGATGTTTTCCTTTATGAGGCGTCCTTGTCTGGGCATTGTAAATCGCATGGGCCAAGCTGGAATCAAGATCATCTTCCACGCAGACGGAAGCCATGCCGGGAGCCAGGATAATGGCCAGGGATGCCTGTTCCAGGGCAAAATTGACCTCATGTCTGTCTACCGATTCCAGGGCTTCTTTTCCGTATTTCAAAATCCCTTTGGCCACATTCTGCGCATTGGCGACCCCGGCTTCCTGGACCCAGTTCAGGTTCCGTCCCCTTGCGCAGAAAGGCACTTCATACTGTTTTGCCAGCGCATCGCCGAGGCCGGCCCAGAAATATTCTCTCGGAGAATGGGCGATGATTTCCGTATTGATGAAGGTATGATAGGGATTTCTGTCACGATAAATGGTGCAGCGGAAAGAGTGGTCCGGATTATAAATCACGCAGACTGCAGTAACAGATGCACAGTTCGATGCGAGAGTGGGGAATGTGAAAATCGGTTTATGCATGAGATGGCAGGCCCACTTGGTGGTATCGGTGGCCCGTCCGCCGCCGACAGCAAAGACCATATCCGCTTTCTGTACTTCCGGAATTTTTGTCAGGGCTTCTGCATTTTCAAAAGTCGCATCATCACCGTACAGGAAAGAGCCCAGGATTTCAATGTGCCCTTCGCATACTTTCCGAATCAGCGGTTCTGCGGCCGCTCTCGATTTACTGCCGCCGATGATGACTGCGGTTTTGCCGTAATCACCGCAGATTTCGGGCACTTTGTCGTAAGCATCTGTGCCAATGGTGAAATGTGGGAAAAATGTGGATTCCATAAAAAAATTGTCCCCCTTTGAAAAAATAGTTTCAATTCCCATGAATTGACAGCCATGAAGATGAAAGAAAGTTCCCGCCGGAACCGGGCCTCTCGTAAATTTCACGCAGCGGTCCAGTTAACATTGCTAATTTCTTATATTATAATCTAAAGAATATATCGCCACAAGGTACCCCTCTGCGAAGGGCCGTACAATAATGTCACAACAGGTGGAATGACCGGAAATAATCAAGTTATCAGGTATCAGTTCATAATGATCAATGGAGGAGGCCGCCACCGCCCCGAGATCCCCGACCATTCCCGATTCAAAAGTTTTCGAAGATGCAAAATTCCATCAAATACACGCAGTAAAAGTTTAATAAATTTCTAATGATACAAATCGCGTTTTTTGCTACTATACCAGTGGAGCGAATGAAAGGGCCCCTGAAGAAATCCCTCATCACCCGGATGTACAAAATCGATCGAACCGGCGGAGGGATGGATTCAGATGATTTTCAGAAACTCCGGCTAACCGCGCGGTGAAATTTTTTCACAATTTTTTACAAAAGAATAAGTCCTCCTCAACCGAAAGGTCATGGAAATATCCGACCAATCAGCCACCCCGGCACCTTACTATGTCTCACGAGAAGCATACGCCCATTACGATTTCTGCTGCCGATTGATCAGTATG
>NZ_JAZASU010000028.1:0-18868 GCF_036343215.1 Dialister sp. | reverse complement strand
CGCATCTTTCGACGCGTACTTGAACTATTTCATGATTTTCTTAAGTTAATGATATTGCCATGAACTGAGAACTGAACACTGATCACTTTCTGAAGAAAGCTGTCCGACTGTAATGGATTCAGGTCAATCCACTTACAGGATATCGATATCCTCATAAGCCGGCTTCAAAAGGAACCGGCCCGTGGTATCGATGAGTCCCCATTTGCCCTTGATTCTGACGCCTGCCCGGCCATTGCGGAAAGAGGTGACGTCGGAGGCTTCTTCTTTGAAAGTGATGGCATCTTTACCGGATGCATCGATATATTTCCAGCCATTTTTATCCTTTACAGGAATAAGTCCGTCACCGGAGGCGGCGGCACCCCGGAAAAGGGGATCCGTAATGAGACTGCCGTCTTTTCCAAGAATGCCCCAGTCCGATTTTACCTTATACCCATAGAAGCCGTTTCCAAGGGAAGTGAGTCCGTCATAATTCATAGCTGCCACTTCACTGCCGTCATCCATGGAAAGGAGGCCCCATTTCTTGTCTTCATTCTGTGCCATCAGAAGTCCATCTTCTTCGACCGGCACAAGACTCTTGTAAATGGAATGGGCCGTAAATATTCCTTTCCGGTTGACCCAGCCGTACTTGCCTTCATTTCTGACGAGAATTCCCTCGTCCGTGGCTTCAAAGACTCTGTCATTGGAAGGGCTGGCAATGACTTTGCCCGTATTGTCGATATAGCCCCGTTTCACCTGGACTGTGGGGACCGTTTCATCTCCGTAACCCCAGGGGTCCCAGATGGGGATACCGATTCCGATACCCCATCCCGAATGTCTGTGATGATGATGGTGATGATGTCCGTGGAACCAGTGTCCCCATCCCCAGCCGATGCCTATGGAAATAGGGAATCCGCTCCGTTCCCGGACTTCCGTAACCTGACCTTCCCGGACTTCCGCGATGCCGTCATCAAAGGGGAAAAGCTGGTTATAGTCTGCCATGAAAGCGATGGTGCCGTCCGGTTTCGCATAGCCGTTTCCGTCAGGCGTTTTTACACCGGCCAGGCCTTCGGAGAATTCGGTGAGGACTGCTTTAAACTGCGGTTTGGCGGTGACTTCACCTTTTGTATTGATGAAACCCCAGAGTTTGTCATCATTTTCTACGGCTGTATAACCTTCGGTGAAGACAGGAATGACCTCTTTATAAACCGGTTCTATGACTTCGCTGCCTTTTGTATCGATGAATCCCCAGAGATCTTTGCCGTTCTTTACCGCCAGGAGGCCTTCACTGTAGGCGGGGCCGGAATCCTTGTAGGAGGGGTTTACGACGAAATTTCCATTTCCATCGATGACGCCCCATTTGCCTTTCTGCCGTACCGGGGCAAGACCATCCGCAAAGTAGCGGGCTTCCTGATAGACCGGGGCAATTTCTTTACCCTCAAGAGAGAGGTAACCGTATTTCCCATCTTCTTTTACGATGGCCATGCCATTCCGGAAATCGGAAACCTGTTCATAGGTTTTATTTCCGATTTTTGTGCCATCCATGCGGTAGAGGACATTCTTCTTGTCACTTTCCTGCACGGCGAGAGCCCCTTCTTTCCAGATGGAACGGTTTTCATAGGAAACAGGGACAATGACCTGGCCCTGCCTGTTATAGAAGCCCCGGAGTTTTCCCTTCTGCACTTCAATCAGATTTTCCCGGCCGTCCTCATCCAGATCTTCTTCCTGAGATTCTGTCCCGGAAAGAGAAAGGCCTTCCTTATCGTAGGCAAAAGGAATAATCACGATGCCCTTCTCATTGACGGCGCCCCATTTTCCTCCCTGTTTGACGGCTGCCGTAAAGGGGAGGGGAGTATCTTTGCCCGAAACGGCTTTTGGCGCATCGGGTCCCTCATTGGCCGAAATCCCCAAAGGCAGGGCCAGGGTAGAAAGCGCCAGGGCTGCCAGTAATTTCTTTATCATAACCATCACCTCACGAAAGAGAAATATTGTCTGACATCTATTATTTTATCATGATTTCCAATGAATTTTTACAGGGAAAACATGAAATTGCTAAAATTTTTGACCAATGGTCAGAGTTGTTAAAATAAAAATTGGCCGCTTTATATTTTTAGCGGCCCACCTTCACGGATCACGACCCACGGACCACGGGCCACGATCAGCTCATTGCTTAAATTTACCTCCCTCAAATATGAATTCACCCTTTACTTTTCTATCCTGATTTGCTACTATAAGTCCATAACTACGGCGATGAAGAAAAGGAGTACGCATGGTCAGCGAGCCGGTGAGGGTGTGAGTCCGGCAGGATGCGGAAGGCGTTTCGGAGCTGCTGCCTGAATGAAGTAGGGCTGCTATAAATGAAGGCGGGCCGCAAAGCCAATGAGGGTGGAACCGCGGGTTATTCCCTGTAACTCGTCCCTGTAACGTATTGTTACAGGGATTTTATATTGTTTTTCAGGAGGAAATATGACATTTCAGCAGATCATTCTGGCGCTCCAGAAATTCTGGTCCCGCCAGGGCTGTGTTCTTGGTGAAGCTTACGACACCGAAAAAGGTGCCGGCACCATGAACCCCTTCACATTCCTGCGTACCATCGGGCCGGAACCCTGGAATGTGGCTTATGTAGAACCGTCCCGCCGTCCCGATGACGGCCGGTATGGTGAAAATCCGAACCGTCTTTACCAGCATCATCAGTTCCAGGTCATCATGAAACCGTCCCCGAACAACATTCAGGAAACTTATCTGGAATCCCTGAAGGAACTGGGCATCGATCCGGAAGAACACGATATCCGTTTCGTGGAAGACAACTGGGAATCCCCGACTCTGGGTGCCTGGGGCATCGGCTGGGAAGTATGGCTGGATGGTATGGAAATCACCCAGTTCACCTATTTCCAGCAGGTGGGTGGTATTGATGAACATCCGGTATCCGTGGAAATCACTTACGGCCTGGAACGGATCGCCATGTATATCCAGCAGGTAGACAATGTGTATGACCTGGTCTGGACCGACGGCGTCACCTATGGCGATGTATGGCATGAAAATGAATATGAACAGTCCGTATACAGCTATGAACTGTCGGATCATGACATGCTTTTCAAGCTTTTTGATATGTACGAAAAGGAAGCTTACCGCATCAGCAAACTGGGCTATGTGCTTCCTGCCTATGATTATGTGCTGAAATGCTCCCACAGCTTCAATCTCCTTGATGCTGCCGGCGCCATTTCCCTTTCCGAACGGACCGAATACATCGGCCGCGTCAGAAATCTGGCCAGAGCCTGCGCCAAAGCATGGCTGAAGAAACGTAAAGAACTGGGATTCCCCATGCTGAAAGGAAGTGAAGGAAAATGAGTAAAAATCTTCTTCTGGAAATCGGTACCGAAGAAATGCCGGCCAACATCATGTCCGGCGTGGTAGACCAGCTTCGCACCCTTGCCGATGCCAAATTTAAAGAAAGCCGTATTTCCTTCGATAAAATTACCGTTTATGCGACTCCCCGCCGTCTGGCAGTCCTTGTAAAAAATGCAGCAGACCGCCAGCCTGATGAAGAAGTGAAAAAGCGCGGCCCCTCCATCAAGGCAGCTTTTGATGCGGATGGAAATCCGACCCGTGCGGCCCAGGGTTTCGCCAGAGGCCAGCATATCGATGCTTCCCAGCTCATTAAGGAAGGCGACTATACCTGGGCCAATGTGGTGAATAAAGGCAAAGCCGTGGAAGAAGTCCTTCCGGATTTGTTCCTCTCCTTTATTACAGGCCTTACTTTTGCCAAATCCATGCGCTGGGCTTCTGAAGAAGTTCATTTCATCCGTCCTGTCCGCTGGCTGGTTGCCCTGGCAGGAGATCAGATTGTTCCTATGGAATTTGCTCATGTGAAGAGCGGGCGCGTCAGCCGGGGACATCGTTTCCTCTGCAAAGAACCGGTGACCATTGAAAAACCGGAAGACTACAAAGAAACCATGCGCAAAGCTTTCGTCATTGTGGACCAGGACGAAAGAAGAGAGCTCATTAAAGAGGGCCTCTTAAAGGTTGCCAAAGAACTGGGCGGCCATGTCTGGCACAATGAAGATCTTCTGGAAGAAATCAATTACCTCGTCGAATACCCGACTCCTCTTTACGGACGGATCGATGATGAATTCCTGAAACTTCCGGTTCCGGCTGTCGTTACCCCCATGCGTGATCATCAGCGTTATTATCCGGTCAGAAATGAAGACGGTTCTCTCATGCCTTATTTCCTGACAGTCAGAAATGGCGGCACCAAAGCCATTCATAATGTACAGATCGGCAATGAAAGAGTCCTCCGTGCCCGTCTGGACGATGCGAAATTCTTCTTTGAAAACGACCGCAAAAAATCCCTGGAAGGCCACAGAGAAGGCCTTACCCGCATCAATTATCAGGAAGGCATGGGTACCATGCTGGACAAGGCAGACCGCCTGCAGAAACTGACCGCTGCCATTGGTGCAGACTGGAATTTCTCTGCCGAAGAACTTTCCGATGCTGACCGGGCCGCCTATCTTTCCAAATCCGACCTTGCTACCGGTATGGTGACCGAATTTACCGAACTCCAGGGCGAAATGGGCAAGGAATATGCCCTCCTTGATGGAGAAAAGAAAAATGTGGCCCAGGCCATTTTTGAACAGTACATGCCTCGCTTTGCGGGCGATATCCTGCCACAGGAATCCATCGGCCGGGCTCTCTCCCTGGCAGATAAACTGGATAACCTGGCCGCTACTTTCCTCCGCGGGCTTATCCCGACCGGCTCCCAGGACCCCTTTGCCCTCCGTCGTCAGACCATCGGTGCCGTAAACATCATTACGGATGGCAAAATTCACTGGGATATCCGGAGAGGCATTGAAAAGGCACTGGAACTCCTTCCTGGCGAAGCGGATCAGAAGAAGACCGTCCTTTCCCAGGTGGAAGATTTCTTCCGTCAGAGAATCAGGGCCATCCTCCTCGATGAAGGCATCGAATATGATATCATTGATTCTGTTCTGGCCGGTCCGGTGGATGACATTTATGCCATTTTCCTCAAAGCCAGAGCCATGGTGGAAAGCCATCTGAAGGACGAAGCCGATCTTCGTCAGGCAGTGACCCGTCTTGCCAATATCACCAAAGGGAAAGTTGGGGGAGAAGTCAATCCGTCCCTCTTTGAAGATGAAGCAGAAAAGAATCTTCAGGCTGCTCTTGAAAAAGTCACCTCTGAAGTTTCTCCGCTCTTTGCAGCCTATGACTATGCGGGAGCCCTTCCATTCCTGAAGGAACTGACCGCTCCGGTGAACGCATATCTGGATCAGGTTATGGTTATGGTCAAAGATGAATCAGTAAAGGCAAACCGTATTTCCCAGCTCAAAAAGACCCTTGCCCTCTTCGATACCTGGGGCGATTTCAGCAAGCTGGTGTAATAGCCGTCAGCCTTTAGCCGTTAGCAGTTAGTTCATGGGGCAAAAGTCTTAGAACCGGAAACTCATGAAATAGAAATCAAAAAAGCTGATTGTCAGGAAATCCCGGCAGTCAGCTTTTTTGATGCAGGAAATATAAATGGCGCCTTTCATATATAAGGCGCCACCTTCACGGACCACGGACCACGGGTCACGATTGATAAACGTAAAAAAATGAATGTGAGATAAGTGCATAACGGACTATTCCGTTTTCTCCCCGGATATATCAAATTCCAGTCCTTCCGCGGTTTCTTTCATTTCATTTTTAATCGTGCTTCCCGGGAACCACTGGATGCGCAGGGGCACCTGGAATATTTTCCGGAATTCCGGGATCAGGTGCTGTACGGCATGGGCCGGGACGTCAAAATTTTCCCGGTTCGTATAGATGCGAAGGTCCATGGCGTTCTTTCCGGAAGTGCAGATCATTCTGGTGATGCACTGTTCATGGCTTTCATCAAACCCTTCGGCGAGAGCCAGAAAGAGGGAAAGCATGCGGACCTCTTTCATCTGGACTTCTGTCAGGATCCGGGCATGGCTGGCGCCTTTCAGGTATTTATTGGAGTAGCCATGATGGAAAGCACAGACCAGGGCGCACATGATCTGTTCCCGGTGGGACCAGCCGAAAATATGGGCGTTGGCGGTGATGTAGGCACTGTGCCTTGCATGAGAGTAATAATTGACGATGGATCCCGTATCATGAAGGAATCCGGCAGCCGTCAGTATTTTTCTCATGCGGCCGCCCAGACCATGCACTTTCTGCCACTGGTCAAACATGGAAAGCGCCATGGCGGTGACATAGGAGGTATGGAAATCATACTGGATGGGAAGGGTATAGAGATAATTTTTCACGGAGCGGATGAGCATATCTTCCTTCCAGGTGCCCTCCGGATCATAAATCGGGTCATAATAATGGAAGAAAAGTCCTTCACGGAGACCGCAGCCGGAAATGGTGAGGTAGGACGCTTTGGCCCGCCGTACGATTTCCTGGACCACCAGGGCACCGGCAATGATGATATCTGCCCGTTCCTCGGAAAGGCCGGAAATCCGCTTTCTTTCTTCGTAAGTTTTGTCGCAGATGGATTTCACCAGGGTAAAGAGACTTTCTACGGGAAGATTGTAATTGTGAAGTTTCGGCAGGGGATAGGAGGAAGAGCGCTGATGGACTTTGGCCAGGTTTCTGACCGTACCGCCTACGCCGATGACTTCCATGGGCTCTTTGGGAAGCCAGGAGATTTTGTTGAGCTGACGCTGGATATAGTCCCGGATTTCAGAAATTTTGTCATAATCCACGGTGCCCGAAGACTGAAACATTTCTGTCAGCGTCACGGCTCCCATGGGAATGCTGACAGAATGGATCCGCTGTTTATTTCGAACCAGAGATATTTCCACGCTGGCCCCGCCCAGATCAAAAAGGAGGAAATCTTTCCGGTCGATGGTATGGATGACTCCGGAAAAACCGAGGGCCGCTTCTGCCTTCCCACTGATAATGGTCATGGGGATTCCTGTGGAAAGACGGACCCTCCGAAGAAAAGAAGCGCCATTCACAGCATTCCGGACAGCGGCTGTAGCTACGGCTAAAACTTTTATGACTTTCTGTACTTTGATGATATGGGCATACACTTTCAGGCAGCTCAATGCCCTCTGCTGGGCCTCTTCCGTAAGAAGCCGGGTTTCCATGGTCATTCCTTCTGCCAGACGGATGGATTTCTTTTCCTGGTACACCAGCTTGTAGGATCCATGCGGTCCGATCTGCATGATGACAAAGCGGATGGAATTGGATCCCAGATCAATGATTGCTATACGCTCCATGGTATCTCCTTTTGACGGTTTTCAGAAAAAAGGGAAATGAAAACCGGAAATATTTCCTTTATTTTACAACATATAGCACCTTCATGGGGGGAAAAGGCTCCATTCTTACAGGAATTTTACAAATGATTTTCTTCTATCGGTCCTTATAAAAGGCTTCTCTTGCAGGGGAAGGGAATCGGGGACTGAAAGGCGCACATGGCATTCGAATATATGTTAAAATAATATAAAAAGTAGATAATTGAATTCTCTTTCTTCCGAAGGGAAATCTCATCGGTAAAGATGTCGATTTTTTACACGGGTTTTACCTTCAGGGTGTAATGTTGAATAAAGAAGGTAAACTCGGTTTTTATATGGAAACGGGGGCTCGTTATGTCGGAACAAAAACCGATCATGTATGGCATCATCCACATCGGATCATCCAGCCTGTCCATGCGCATCGTGCAGTATACGGATATCAGGCACATCCGGGTGGTTGAGTCGGTCAAGAAAGATACCACGTTCGGGGAGGAAGTATTTCTTCATAAGAAACTGTCCTTTCCTTCGATTAAAAAACTCTGCAGCATGCTGCTGGGACTGAAACAGCTCATGGTGGATTACCAGGTAAAGACCTATGCCGTTTATGCCACGGCTACGCTCCGTGAAGCGGAAAACTGCCGCTCCATCCTGGATCTGATTCGTGTGAGCACGGGATTTCACGTGCAGGTCATCGATATGCCGCAGGAAATTTATTTCAAACATTTCGGCCTGCAGTATAAATTCAAATATTTCAACAAGGATGAAGGGGACCGGCTGGGGAAGAATTTCCTCTTTGTCGATATCACTTCCGGCTGCGTGGGCCTTACCATCTGGGAAAATGGGACCTTATGCTATCAGCACAATGTCCATATCGGCACGCTGCGCCTGCTGGAAGCCTTTAAGCTGAACCAGAGGGATTCCATCGATTTCCCGAGAGCCCTGGGCCAGTACATCCATGCCATCATGGAACCGCTGTGGGTGACGATCCGGAAATACGATATCGATACCCTGATTCTTTCCGGCCGTGAAGCCCGGATCATCGGCAGCCTGATGAATCTGGATATGGAGCAGACGATTGTCGAAGTGACGCCGGAAAAACTGCTGAACTGCTATGATGATGTGGGTTCCCTTTCTTCATCCATGGTCATGCAGAAATACCATATGGATGAATCCAATGCAGCCGTCGTTGCTCCGACCATTCATATTTATCAGGAAATCCTGGCCAATGTACCGGTGAAAAATGTGGCCATGATAGGTATGACTTTTATAGAAGCGGTCATCCTTTTCTATGGGGCCATGAAGACGAAGGATCCCGCCCTTTCCTACATGCGGGCCCAGAATCTGGAGCTTACCCGGTCCATCGCTGCCGATTTCTACTATGAACCGGAACATGCCAGAGCCATGGAACTTTACAGCTACCAGATTATCCGCGCTTTTGATAAATATAACGGCCTCAATGAACGGGACGAATTCCTGCTCCGCATGGCGATCATCCTTTACCAGGTAGGGAAATATGTCAATCTTCTCGGCTCTTCGGCTACGGCCTGGAACATCATCCGGGGTACCGATATCTTCGGCATTACGGATAAGGAAAAAGATATCGTGGCCTGCATCGTGTACTATGACCATAAAGGCATGCCCAGCGATGATGATGAACCCTTCCGGATCCTTTCAGAACCGTCCAAAATGACAGCTCTCCGGCTCATCGCCATTTTCCGCCTCGTCCGTGCCATGGATATGGCCAGAAAGCAGAAACTCCGGGACGTGACGGCCCGTATCGTGGGAGATTCCCTCCTCATTGAATATGAAAGCGATGAAAATACGGCCCTGGAAACATGGCTTTTTGATAAGGAAAAAGAACTTTTTGAAAATATATTTGGCATGGAAGCCAAGCTTGAGCGGAGGTAATTATGGACGTGAATGTAAATGATCACAAATATTACCTGAACCGGGAACTGTCCTGGCTTCAGTTTAACCGAAGGGTATTGCAGGAAGCCGTGGATCCGAACAATCCTCTTCTGGAAAAATTGAAATTCCTGGCCATTACCAGCTCCAACCTGGATGAATTCTTTATGATTCGCGTGGCCGGCCTGAAACACCAGAAGGAAAATGGCGTGAAGCGGAGAGACATCGCCAATATGACTGCTGAAGAACAGCTGGAAGCCGTTTCCGAGGGAAGCCAGCGGCTGGTGGCCCGCCAGTACCGGTACCTGAAAATGATTCTGAAGGAACTGGAAACAGAAGGCCTTTATTTCATCAATCCCGATGAAGCCAGCCCGCGGCAGGAGAAATGGATGGATGACTATTTCGAAAGGCAGATTTTCCCGGTCGTCACTCCCATGGCCGTAGACTCCTCCCATCCGTTCCCTTTCCTGGCTTCCAAGAGTCTGAATATTGCGCTCCTCCTGGAACGGAATGAAAGAAATCTGGATGTGGATGAAGAAAATGATATCGATGTCAAGACAGCCATTGTGCCGGTCCCATCGGTATTGCCGAGAATCATCCGCCTTCCGGACAACCCTGAAAATCCGTCCCGTCATGATTTCGTTTTCCTGGAACAGGTCCTCTGCCATTTCGCAGCCCGCCTTTTCATCGGCTATGACCTTCTCGAAGCCAGACCTTTCCGCATCACCAGAGATGCCGATTTGAATCTGGATGAAGAAGATGCCCAGGATTTGGTCGTAGAAGTAGAAAAGCAGCTGAAAAAAAGACAGCGCGGCGAGGCCGTACGTCTGGAATTCCAGGTCGGTGCCAGCCGTTTCATGCGCCGTTTCATGACCAGTGAAATGAATCTTAACGCTGAAGATATGTATGAAATCGACGGCCCCCTCGATATGACCTGTTTCTTCTCCTTCTGTGGAATCAAAGGCTATGACAGGCTCCGGTATCCGGAAGCCCATCCGCACCATCCCTGGTCCATGCTTCAGATGGAAAAAAATAACAAGACCAATATTTTCGACATGATTCGGGAAAAAGACCTGCTGGTCCATCTGCCCTATGAATCCTTCGATGATTCCGTAGTCAATTTTGTGGCATCGGCAGCCACAGATCCGGATGTCCTTGCCATCAAACAGACACTGTATCGTGTTTCTTCTTCCAGCCCTATCATTCAGGCCCTTGAAAAAGCGGCCCAGAATGGGAAACAGGTCACTGTTCTCATGGAAGTGAAGGCCCGTTTTGATGAAGCCAATAATATCCTCATGGCAAGAAGACTGGAAAAAGCGGGAGCCCACGTCATTTACGGTCTTGTAGGACTCAAGACCCACTCCAAGTGCACCCTCATTATCCGAAGAGAAAAGGATGGCATCCGCCGCTACGTCCATGTGGCTACAGGCAACTATAATGCTTCTACGGCGAAACTCTATACGGACCTTGGTATCTTTACCTGCAATGATCGATTCGGCATGGATGCATCGGCCTTCTTCAATCTCCTTTCCGGCTATTCGGATCCGCCAATCTGGGACTCCTTCATCGTGGCGCCGATCAATATGAGACAGCGCTGCGTGGAACTCATCGACCGGGAAATTGAATTTGCCAGACGGGGCGAACCTGCACATATGATTGCCAAGATGAATTCCCTCCTTGATAAAGGAATCATTGCGAAACTTTATGAAGCATCCATGGCGGGCGTAAAGATTGAACTCATCGTCCGCGGAATCTGCGTCATCAAACCGGGCATTCCGGGAATCAGTGAAAATATCACCGTCAGAAGCCTGGTAGGACGGTTCCTGGAACACAGCCGGGTCTTCTGGTTCCTGAACGGAGGAA
This sequence comes from Dialister sp., assembly GCF_036343215.1. GTDB lineage: Bacteria > Bacillota > Negativicutes > Veillonellales > Dialisteraceae > Dialister. The sequence continues at coordinate 7,868 of NZ_JAZASU010000028.1, read as the reverse complement.
GGGAAGAAATCTACATGGGTTCGGCTGACTGGATGCCGAGAAACCTGAATGACCGCGTGGAACTGATGATTCCGGTGAAAGACCCGGATCTCTGCAGACGTCTGAAAGACATGGTGGAGAGGGAACTTTCAGACAATCAGAAAGCCCACATCATGCAGTCCGATGGTACCTGGATCAAGACCATTGCGCCGGAAAACAAAGTGGGTGCCCAGGATTCTTTCCAGAAACTGGCCGAAAAGCGGGATGCTGAAAGTGAAATGACCCTGGCCCAGAAGATGGAGCCATATGTACCGGTATTCGGTAAACGGTAAATCATCATCCCTTATAAAAACTGCGATAACCCTGAGAAGTGAAAAAATCACTTTTCAGGGTTTATATTTTAAAGGAGCCCCGGGACCTGCTTCACGGAAATGGAAATACCTGACCGGCTGCACCGGGGAAAGGGGAACCTTTAAAAATGGGCTCTGCTACCCCTTGTATATCTGCCCGAAAAAAGGAAAAAAAGAGTCCTTTATCTTGGGGTGAGCCCGATTTACGGCTTGTTTAATTTTATTCAAATAAACTTTCCTCCGGTGATCCGCCAGTCTCCGGAAATGTAGGAAATATCTGAAATCCTGCAGATTTCCTGATAACATGGATGTTATGAAAACGGCTGCAGAATGAGGTAAATCTAGAAGGGCAGCAGATAGCAAAAATCATATATTCACCACTTTCGATTTTAAATGGTAATTATTTTGGGAATCAGAGTGTTAAATGAACATATTTCCTATTAAAAATTCCCACAAATTGTAAAAATATTGGTGAACAAAAGTTTTATAGACGGGGAAATATGGGACAAAAAAGGGTAACCTCTTTTTGATATATTTTATTTACTCAGGCTTACAAATTTTACGCGGGCCAGGCTGCCCCTGCGGATAAAGTCCGATAATCTCTAAAAAAAATCGTGACCGCAAAACGACGTAAAATGTTCACTGTCTCCTGTATAAAGACAGTGTTTACAATAAATGGAAATAAAAAAGTTAGATTTTATCGAATAAAACAGGTATCATCCTATATGAAAATCTATTATTAAACATCAAATTTTATTGTCTTGTCAATGGTGAAAATTCGATAAGTGCTGATAAAAACTGCATTTTACTATATGTAAACCACGATAAATTTGACAAAATGTCTCCCTATGGTAGAATACAGCCCATAGGAGAGAGACATATGAAACATTCAACTTTTGAAAAGGCTGCTAAGGCCATGACCTGTTCCCTGCTTCTCTTATCTATGGCAGCTCACACTGACCTGGCTATGGCTTTTGGCTTTGGCCTCAATCATGAAGAGAAAGTGGTGACGGTCTACGACGGACTGGACAAAAAAATAGTGACTACGGCAGCCGGGAATTTCAAGCAGATCCTGGCAGACCTGGGACTCAGCCTGAATTCCTACGACAAGTACTGGACCAGCTCGGAAGATGTAAAAGACGGTTCCATTCTGGTGGTAGAACGGGCGCAGCCTGTAACCATTGTGACTTCGAAAGGTTCCCGGACCATGTATACCACGAAACAGACCGTTCAGGGCGTGGTGAATGAAGCGGGCTTTGACTGGCGGAAAATGATGCCCATCGAGGATGGTATGATGAAAGTTACCCAGGGGATGCAGATTCACGTGGTGCCCTATACGGCCAAAATGGTGAATCGCACGGAAGCTTTGCCCATCCATTATCGGAAATGGTATGATGCCAGCCTGAAACCGGGTGAAGAAATCGTTGTGGAAGAAGGCATTCCGGGACGGCGCCGGGTGGAAATGGAAGAATTTATTTCCGACGGCAAAATCATCAGGACCATTGAAGCCGGCGTACAGGTACTGGATGAAGGCCAGCCGGGTATCATGAAGACCGGCGATATGGCAGATACGGAAGGCTTCGTGCGGGTTATGAATGCCAGCGCCTACCATCCGTCGGATGGAGATGGGTACGGGATTACGGCTACCGGAACGCGGGCCGGTCATGGTACTATTGCCGTGGATCCAAGAGTCATACCGCTGGGAACAAAGGTATTCATTCCGAACTACGGTCATGCCATAGCAGCCGATACCGGAGGTGCCATTATAGGCGACCGGATCGATCTCTGCATGGAAACCTTTGAAGAATGCTATAACTTCGGACGGCAGAACGTGGAAGTTTTTGTGAAATATTGAGTGATTTGTGATTTTTTTCACTTTTGGAATAAAAGTGTCCTATACATGGCAGCGCATCCGGCCCCCCGGACGGGAATATAGAGATGCATCGTTGAGACTGAAAATAAAACAATTCTACGAATCGTTATGAACCATATACAAAAGAGACGACTTCTGAAAAGAAGCCGCCTCTTTTATTTTGTTCTTATGACACAGGTCCTGCCTCTCCGCAGAATCGATTTCTGTTTCCGCCTGAAAGGGCCCCTGCTTATTCAGTCCAATCATGAAGGAAAGCGGCCGGTAACTAACAGCTGACAGCTAACGGCTAACGGCTAACTGCTAACGGCTAACTGCTAATGGCTAAATGCTAATGGCTGACAACTAAAGGCTTATGCCTCCATTTCCCTGTTTATTCTGCTCTTTACCTTTCCTCTCAAAATCCGTATGATATAATACGGACAGGAGGAATTATGCTGACTATTACTATTGCAATCATCGTTACCATTCTGGATCAGCTGGTGAAATGGCTGGTGCAGACCGAAATGGACCTGGGGGAGACCATACCCATTATTCCCCATATTTTTCATCTCACCTATATCCATAATCCCGGCGCCGCCTTTGGCATCCTGCCGCATCAGGAATGGTTTTTTCTGGCTATCGTGGTCATCCTTTTCGCTGCCTATTTTTTCATGCGGAAAAAGATTCCGCAGAAACCAATATACTTTCCTGCCTCTGTAGCCATGCTGCTTGGCGGGGCTCTGGGAAATGCCATTGACCGGGTCCGGTATGGCAGCGTGGTGGATTTCTTTGATTTCCGCATCTGGCCCATTTTTAATGTGGCTGATATTTTCATCTGCGTCGGCGTGGCGCTTATCGTATTTTATTTCTGGAGGCACAACTGATGAATCAGATTACCTGCCATATTACGGAGAAAGAAGAAGGGGAAAGGCTGGACCAGGTCCTGAAGGACGCCACCGGTCTGACTCGTTCGGAAGTGCAGAAGTGGATTAAAGAAGGACAGGCCATCCTCCTCCCATCGAAAATGATTCGTCCCAATTACCATGTAAAGGCAGGGGATGAAATTTCCTTTTCCTGGGAAGAAAAAGAAGAATTTACCCTCATTCCCCAGAATATTCCGCTCCATATCCTGTACGAAGATGAAGATATGATCGTTATCAATAAACCAAGAGGCATGGTGGTTCATCCGGGAAGCGGCAATCCTGATGGCACTCTCGTGAATGCGCTTCTCTATCATTGTGGAAACAAGCTTTTTGAAGCCTGTGAAGACCCCATCCGGCCGGGCATCGTTCATCGGCTGGATAAAGATACTTCCGGGGTCATGGTGGCTGCCAAGTCCGCCCGGGCTTTTCCCGTGCTGAAAGAAGAAATCGGTTCCCACGAGGCTCAGCGCCATTATGTGGCCCTCGTTCATGGACAGATGGAAGGAAATAAAGGAGTCATCCGTCTCCCTCTTGGCCGGAGTACAAAAGACAGGATGAAATGGGAAGTGGATCCCAGAACGGGAAAACCTGCCGTTACCCATTTCAAAGTTCTTGAATTTATGAATCATTATTCCTGGCTGGAACTGAAACTGGAAACCGGAAGAACTCATCAGATTCGTGTCCATATGGCCCATATCGGCCATCCTGTGGTGAATGATCCTCTCTATGGCTGGAAAAAAGACAGTTTTCCCATCGAAGGCCAGGCCCTCCACTCCAGGACCCTTGACCTGAAACATCCTGTCACCGGAGAACTCATGCATTTCGAAGCGCCCATTCCGAAAGATCTTGTCCTCTGTGTGGATATGGCAAGAAAGGGAGAAAAATAATGGAAATAAGGACAACTCACGTTCCCGGTTTTACCATAGGTACGGCAGAAGACAGGGAAGGACTGACCGGAGTCACCGTGATTCTCGGCCCCGAAAATGGTGCTGCTGCCGGTGTCGATGTCCGGGGCTGTGCGCCGGGGACCCGGGAAACGGACCTTTTAAATCCCATCAAAACTGTACAGCAGATTCACGCCGTCGTCCTTTCCGGCGGATCTGCCTTTGGCCTGGAAGCGGATTCCGGCGTCATGCGGTATCTGTCTGAAAAAGGGATTGGTTTTGAAGTGGGAGATGTGAGAGTCCCCATCGTCTGCGGGGCCGTCCTTTTTGACCTTGGCATAGGGGATTCCCATGACTTTCCGGACCTCTGGATGGGGTATGAAGCTGCCATGAAAGCAGGAAAGAAATTTCCTGTGGGCTGCTATGGCGCAGGAACCGGGGCAACCGTAGGGAAACTGACGGGTCCGGACCATGCCATGAAAAGCGGTGCAGGCTATGCGGAACTTTCCCTCGAAAACGGACTTTGTGTGGGAGCTTATATGGCAGTCAATGCGTGCGGCGAAATTTATGACGGAAATGAAATCCTCGCAGGAGCTCTTTCAGAAGATGATCAGACACTGATTTCCAGCCATGAACTCATGCTGAAAGGTTTTAAACGGATTCTGGGAGGAAATACATCCATTGGCTGCGTCATGACCAATGCGAAACTGACAAAATCGGAATGCACTGTGATTTCCGGTATGGCTCACGACGGATTTGCCCGGGCCATCCGTCCTGTTCATACCACTATGGATGGAGATACCGTCTTCACTATGGCATCCGGAGAAATAGAAGCTCCTGTAGATACGGTGGGATACCTGGCGGAAGAAACCATCCGTCTGGCCATTCTGGATGCCATTAAATCAGCAGAACCTGCAGGTGGCCGACCGGCCTGGAAAAGCTTCCATTCCTGAAAGGGAAAACTGATTCCGGAAAGGAAACAATATTTGAGGACTGCGTGATATCCTTTTCAGGGAAACCATGAGTTGACAAAAATATTCCTTTATTCTATAATACGTATTGCCCTCAAAGGGGATGTACCGGTTTCGACAGGAGTTTCTGGTTCATAAATAGCGAGTCGGGATTCCATCTACCCCGTTAAACGGTGGAAAAACTTAAACGCAAAACACGATTTTGCTTTAGCAGCCTAAGCTGCTAATGTCCCCGGAAGTATTCCTATGACTTCCGGCTGACATCAACCAATAGGATACCAAGGAGGGATTTTTCGGGACCTCTGCGGGAAACCAATTCCGGGATCGGCAAAGGCAGTTTGTTCCTGTACGATACTTTGCCTAAACTTCAAACAGGTAACTGCACTCGGAGAAGTTTATGGGACAGGCTTTTTGGACAGGGGTTCGACTCCCCTCATCTCCACCAGTACAAACAGGCGCTTTCGAAAGAAGGCGCTTTTTTATGAGTATGATAAATCGATAATAGTCAATATTGACAAAGCTCAATATATCGAATATAATAAATATAGATAAATGATTTTAGAGATTTTTAAGGAGTGATAGAAAATGATGGCCCCCATTACCGGTACTGCAAACATTGAAAAAGTCCTCACCGAAAAAGACGTGATCCTTGGCTTCTCTGCACCCTGGTGCCCATACTGCCGCCGCCTGCGTCCCATGATTGAAAAACTTTCCACTGAAATTCCGACCAATATTTATGGAATCAATACAGATGAAGATGAAGAAATCACTGCCCGCTATAATGTGGAAGTCATTCCCACTCTCATCCTGTTTCATGAAGGAAAAGAAGTCCGCCGCATCATCGGTGATGGAAGCGTAGGCCCGGACGAACTGAAAAAATTCGCCGGCGCAGAATAAGGACATTCAAAAATGATAGGCTCATTCATGGCACATCCCGGAGGGGATGTGCTTTTTCATTACCGGATCCGGACAGCATTATTTTCATTGAACCGGGACAGGGTTACCGAAATATTTAACCTTACTGTCTCAATCGTGTTAAAATAAAAATGGAGTTATTAATAAAAAGAAAGGAGGAAGCGCCATGGACCAGAATATGAAAGCCCTGTCCAAAGAAGAACTGGTAAGACTGGGGCTCCAGTACCTGAAAATCCATAACTGGGGCAGGGGGATGGAATATCTTTCCCATGCAGCCCGGCAGGGAAGCAGCAAAGGAGCCAATGAACTGTTCAAACTGGGAAAATCCTTTTATGACAGGAAACAGTATCCGGAAGCCATTGAATGCTTTGACGTGCTGGCCGAAATGGGTCATGGGGAAAGTTCCCTGTACCTGGGGAAAATGTACCAGCAGGGCCTCGGCTGCCATACGGATATCCAGGCGGCCTTCGATTACTACGCTTCCGCCTATCAGAATGGAAGCGCCCTGGGAGCTCTCCGGGCAGGGCAGCTCATGATGGGCGACGCCATGCGGTCCCGGAAAGTGAGAGAAATCGCTGTTTCCTGGTTCGAGGAAGCCATCAAGGGAGGCATCTATGAGGGCTATGCGGAAATCGGCAGACTGTATCTCGAAAATGACAATTTCGATTTCGTAAAAGGTCCGGACAAAGACAATAAGACCGCCCTTTCCTGGTTTCTCCGGGGAGCCATCCATGGAGACAATCGCTCCAGAGAACTGGCGTCAGAATGTTTCATGAAAGGCAAAGGGACCTCTCCAAACCCCAAACGGGCACTGGAGTTATGCCATCAGGCCTTTCATGACGGCAGCGTTTCCGTCTGTTTCAAACTGGGAGAATGGTATTCCGAAGGCAGGGGCGTGAAAAAGAACCTTTCTCTTGCCCTGGCCTGGTACCTGAAAGGCTATGAGCGGGGCGATGAACGGGGAAAATATGAAGCCGGACGCATATCCTACCTGCTGGGTCGGATTCCGCCGGGAGGCCATCAATCTCCGGAAGAAAGACAGAAATCCCTGAACTACCTGCGCCAGGCCGCCGAATACGGCTATGCGGAGGCCTGGTTTGAACTGGCAGAAGCGTCAGAACAGGAAGGCGATGAAAAGACCGTCGAAAAATTTCTCCGTAAAGGCATGAATGCAGGGAGCGAAGAATGCCGTACAAAACTCATGATTTACTATAACCGCCATGCCTCCAAACTGATTCAGGAAGTGCGGAAAGCCACGACGCCGGAAGCCATGCAGAAATCAGGCGGGAGCGAAGAGGAAATCCTTGACTATGTGAACCTGAAATACAAAGAAGCAGTCTACTGGCTCAAAAAGGCGGCCAACGTGGGAGACGTAGACGCCTGGGCCATCCTTGCCAATATGTACCTTTACTGGGGACACCGGCTGGGAGTGACGGAAAAAGATTTCCTGAAAGCCGCTAAAAACGGAAACGCTGCAAAGAGCATTGATGTCCGCCGGCTTCTCTGGCAGTACTACGCCGGTCCCTCTCCGGTGAACGGGGAATGCTTCCATAAAGAAAATCCCCGCAAAGCCTACCTTCTGGCCAAAGAACTGGCCCATGAAGGAGATCGCAGCTTCATGAAAATCCTTGCCGATTATTATGCCAGAGGCTATGGAACCTACCTCTCCCCAAGACTGGCGGATAAATATGCCGGCATCTCCGGCTATAAGCCCCCCGGCAAAGAAAGTACCTGATGATACCTTCATCATGCCTTGAAGAATGTTAGAAATAACAGAACTCTCATTGATCATGTCCACCATTTCCGGATTGTGATTTATAAAGCAGGTTCCGGCCTTTATGGTGAAATGAAAATAAAAAAGCCGCCCATCACGTTGTGATGAGCGGCTTTTGAGCACGAAAACAAGTCCTCCTGTAAATGAAGGACTGGAGGATAGAGCCGGGTTCCCAGAATTCCGGGACATACTGATCAATCGGCAGCAGAAATCGTAATGG
>NZ_JAZASU010000027.1:0-19763 GCF_036343215.1 Dialister sp. | reverse complement strand
TCAGCCCCTTGATGCCGGAATGTAAATCTGATAAAATCCCCAGGCCAGGGCAACTGTATAAAAATTGACCGCATTTCTAAAAACTCGAATTCCGATTATTTGACAAAGGGTAAGATTCAGCGGCGCTGATGCGCCGCCATTTTTCTATGGGGTATTTGACAGGCGGAAATTAATCGGAAGAGTGGTCAGTTTTTTAAGTGAAAAGGGCGGCGGGTTTTGGAAGGGAAGCCTGCCGCTTTTTGTTGGGGGAAAAACGGTTCGAAACCGGTGGCTGATGAATTACTGACTGATGGCCCCGATTGACGTTGGTTTTTGAAAATAATAAAATAGGATTAATGAATGCATAAAACATTTTAAGGTATATAAGAAATGCCGGTCACCGGAGAACAGAGGGCTAGATCATGTCGGATGATGAAATGAGGAAAAATAGGAAGGCGGGAATGTTTCCCGGTGGATTCTGTCTTGTTTCCGCAGATGATGCGGAGCGGCTGCTCTGGGTGAATGAGGGACTGGTCCGCCTTCTGGGGTATTCTTCGCTGGAGGAAATCCTGGCCCTTTCGGGCGGACGGTTTCAGGGGCTTGTGGCCGGAAAGGATTATGTGCCGCTGAAGAGGATATACGGGGAGGGAGAAGACGGATTTTCCCGGTATTTTCATTTCCATCTTTCCGGAACTTTCCGCAAGGATTGTCTTATGAACTGCCTCCTTTCCATGGAGGATCATGAGGTGTACGGGAAAGTGTGGGCCCTGTATCTCCAGCCCGGCAGGGACGAGGGATTCTCTGCATCTGCCGGCGGAAGGGACCAGCTCACGGGACTTCCGGAATACCGGGAATTTTACCGGATGTCCTCGGAAATGGCGAAGCGGGATCGCGGGAATCACACCTTCGGCCATTATGCCTGCGTCCATATCAATATTAAAAATTTCAAGCTGTATAATGCCAATCATGGCTCCGAGGCCGGGGACCGGCTGCTCCGGCGGATGGCGGAAATCCTGAAGGCCGCTTTCCCGGGCTGCGAGATGACCCGCCTTTCCGGGGACCGGTTTGAACTGCTGCCGCCTGCGGAAAATCTTGAAAATAAACTGAAGGAAATATGGAAATCCCTTTCCCTGGAAGCCGGGGATCCCAGTATTTCCATGAAGGCAGGCATTGTCCTTTTCGGCCAAAATGCTTCAGAGGAGGAAGCCCTTTCCTGCCGGGACAATTTTGACCGGGCCCGGATGGCGGCGGATTTCATTTACCGCGATGCGGACCGGCTCTGGGCAGTTTATGACAAGACCATGGAAAAGGAGCTGCATGACCGGGCTTTCATCCTGCAGAATTTCGAGCGTGCCATGGCGGAAGGCCATATCAAAGTCATTTACCAGGGAGTCATCCGTCTCCTGAACGGGAAACTGTGCAGTGCGGAAGCCCTGGCCCGCTGGGAGGATCCGGAGCGGGGGATGATTTATCCTTCCCTTTTCATTCCGGTACTGGAAGAAGCCAGGCTCATTTCGAAGCTGGACTGTTATATCCTTGAGGAAGTGGCCCGCCATCTGCGGTACCTGATTGATAATGGCCTTCCTCACGTGCCGGTTTCCATTAATCTTTCGCGGGTGGATTTCGACAGCATGCGTCCTTTTGAATTTGTAGAAGGAATCGTGAAGAAATACCGGCTGCCCCGCCTGCTTTTCTGTATCGAAGTGACCGAATCCGCCCTGACCGAGGACGGGGGAAAACTGCATGAGGAAATCAGACGGTTCCGGATGGCGGGATACCAGTGCTGGCTCGATGATTTCGGAAGCGGCTATTCTTCCCTCAATGTGCTGCAGAAATTTCATTTCGATGAGCTCAAACTGGACCGGGCCTTTCTGGACAATTTTAACGAAAAGTCCCGGCGCATCCTGAAATCCATCGTCCTTATGGCGAAATCCCTGTCCATCCATACCCTGGCAGAAGGAGTGGAAACGGAAGAACAGGTCCGGTTCCTGAAGGAAATCGGCTGCGAAAAGATTCAGGGCTATTACTTTGGGAAACCCATGTCCTATCGGGAAGGCATGAATCATTTCCAGGAAAATCATTTTATCCCCGAAACCATGATAGAAGCGGCGCTCTATGAAAAAGCAGGCCTCGTCAATGTGATGACAGGGACTCCGCTGGCCCTTTTTGCCTTTGACGGGAAAGGACTGACCCTCCTTTATGGAAACAGGGAACATTTCATGAATACGAGGCAGACCGGCCTTCCCGGGACTGAGGGACCGGTAAAGGCGGATTCCTGCCCTCTGGCGGGAAAACTGTACGGCCTTGTGGAAAAAGCCCTGGCCACCAGGCGGGCGGAATCCCTGCATGATGTGTCCGGCGGCCGTTACCTGGCCTGCCGGATCCGGATCCTGGCTTCGCAGAATGGTTTGGCCCTGGGACAGCTGGAAATATACAGCCTTTCCCATAAAGTGGAAACGGAAGAAGTGAGCCGCCTGGACCGGATCATGCGGAATACCCTTCCTCTGTATACCGGTATTTATCTCTATCATGGCGGCACTCACCGGATGGAGGCTGTCAACAGTTCCATACTTCCCATGAAGCCGGGGGATCAGGTGCCTTTGGCAGACTGGCTGGACCAGATGAAGCGGATTCATGAAGAAGACCGGCATCGTTTCCTGAAATTCATCCGGCCGGAAACCATGTATGAACGGCTGAACCATTCGCCCCATGGTATTGTGACCGGATTTTTCCGCCTGCAGGAAAGAGATGGCAGCTACCGGTGGAAACGGATCGATGTCATCAGCCTTTCCCATGAAGAAAGGGCCGATTACCTGCTCTGCGTGAAAAATGCAGCCCTCCAGTCCATGGAAGACTATGAGGAAGTACTTCCTGCCATGATGAGGAGTCAGGGCCTTCTTCCGGAAAAACAGCCGGGAGAGGGGGTTTCGGCAGAGTCCGTCCTTAAAGCGCTCCGCCAGTCCGAAGACCTCCGTATTTTCTGGAAAGACAGGGACCGGAAATTCCTGGGCGTGACGAAGGGATTCCTCGATGCCTATGGCATGGAAAATGAAGAGGGACTTTTGGGTAAAACCGATGAAGATGTGGGCTGGCACGTGGATAATGAGCCCTATAAACATCTGGAAGAAAAGGTCCTTTCCCGGGGAATTCCTGCCCTCCACGCGCCGGGGGAATGCATCATCAAAGGACGGCCCCATCGTATTTCCTCCAGCAAATTCCCCATTTATGAGGGAAACCGGATCGTGGGGCTCGTAGGGTACTTTATCGATGAGGAAGACCGGGAAGAACTGGAAAATAATGTGCGGGTGGGCATGATCGATGAAAGGACAGGGCTCCTTTCCTTCCGCGGTATGCTTTCCGTTGGTATTTCCTACATGGATAATCTCCGCACCCATGGAGAAGATTTCATTGCCGTCCTCATCCATGTGCCGGAACTGAAAGATGTATCAAAAGCCTATGGTGTGGAAATCAACCGGAAACTGGTGCGCCGCATCGCGGACATCATGCTTTCGCTCTATCCTGAAAAGGAAAGTCTGGCCTACCTGGGAGGCGGCCATTTCCTGGTCTTTGTGAAATATAAGGAATCCCGTACCCTGCGGCAGTCCCTCTTGCGGCTGGGAGAATATATCCACAATATTCACGAAGTGGACGGGTGTAATGTGACCCTCTATATGCAGTACGGGCTGGTTTACGGGTCCGAAGCGGGCACCCTCGATGGTATGCTCCATATCCTCATGACCCGGCTTCGGGAGGCGGAGGCCCGGAAATATGGGGAAGCGGTCTTCATCGGGGACCGTATTTCCTTCCTGAAAGATGCTTTCGATTCCACGCCGGAACTGGTCATGGTTGCGGATCAGGAAACGCACCAGATTCTCTATGCGAACCGGGCTGCCCTCAAAGAACGGAATCTTCCGGAGGATTACGATTATACGAAGGATATCTGCCACAAATTTTTCTATGGCAGGGACACGCCCTGCACAGACTGCCCCCGTGATCTGATCCGGCAGGACCGTTTCTTCGTGCGGGATGACCATAATGATTACCTGAATGGAGATTATTTCATCCGCCATACCCTGGTGCCCTGGCAGGGAAAGAACTGCCATTTCGAAATGGCTACAAATATGAGCCGCTTTGAAGACCGGAACCGCAGGAATGACCTGATTTATCAGGAAGCGGCCGTGAATGAGGCCATCGAGAGGGGACTCCAGGAAAAAGATCCGGAGAAGGGCCTTCAGAAACTTCTCGCCCGGATGGGGGAAATCCTGGAAGCCGAGAGAGTCCTGGTGCTGGAAGAATCGGGAGATGCGATGGTCAATACGTTCGAATGGCACGGGGAAGGTTTGGCGTCTGCCGGGATTTCAGGGAAAAAACTCCCCAGAAAACATTTCCAGCCGGTCTATGACAATTTCGATGCCTCCGAGATTGCCATCCTCCGGGATGTGCCGGAAGTATTGAAGAAATACGGCCTGAACCGGACTTCCGTACCGGGCCTTTCCCGTCTCCTTGCGGGGCATCTCATCAGCGCAGGAAAATCCCTGGGAATCCTCGAAGTGGTGAATCCGGGACGGAGAGCATCCGATGAAGTGAGCCCGCTCATCGGGACCCTGACCCGTTTTGCAGCCATCCTTTTAAGGCACCGGGATGATTTCCGGCGGCTGAATGACCTTTCCACCCGGGACCAGCTGACGGGAGAAGGAAACCGGCGCGCCTTCCTGCGTTATGTCAGGAATCTGCCTGCCGGCAGGAAAATCACCATCATTTTCGGGGATATGAACGGTCTCAAACATATCAACGATACGAAAGGCCATGAAGCGGGAGACCGGGCTATTATCGGGGCGGCATCGATCATGGAAAAAGCGGTGGGAAGGGATCATCTTTTCCGCATGGGCGGTGATGAATTCATTCTGGCCGTGGAAGGCAGAGAGGAAAAGGAAATTCAGGATCTCATGAGCCGTCTGCGGGAAGAATTTACAAAAGCCGGCATCAGTATGGCCCTGGGGATGGCTTACCGGCTTTCTCCCATAACCGATATTGACCAGCTCATTACCGAGGCCGACGGGGCTATGTACAGGGATAAACGAAAAAGGATGTACACATCCTACCCCCTGCTGAGCAGCAGGGAATTATAAAGCAGTCAGTGAAGATGACCCGTCATGCATTGGATGACGGGCCATTTTTATGGAAATATGGAAATTTCACGGAGAAAGCCGGTACATATTTTTTCCCCTTCAGAAACAATTTTCCCTTTCTGTCCCCTCCCCCTTTTCAAAATGGGATTTGCAGGATATAATAAGACAATTTGTGCTTAAGATGGAATGTTGGAAAAGGAGGAAATATGACGGACGAAAAGTCTCTGGAACAGCTTGAATTTGAAGAAACCGGTGTCACAAGAAGTGAACGGTGGAAAGTGATGTGGGCATCCATCATCGGCTATGCCATGGATGGCCTGGATGTACTGATTCTTTCTTTTGCCATGGCAGCCATTGTCAGTGAATTCGGACTGACCCTGGGTGAAGGAGGACTCATTGCCACCTATACCCTCATCGGTACGGTGCTGGGCGGTTATCTTTTTGGCGTTTTTGCGGATTATTATGGAAGGGTCCATACGTTTTCCCTGACCATCATCCTTTTCTCCATTTTCACCGGTGCCTGTGCTTTTGCGGACAATGCCATTCATCTTGATATCCTTCGTTTCCTGGCAGGTCTGGGCCTGGGCGGGGAATACGGAATCGGTATGACCCTGGTCACGGAAACCTGGCCGGCTTCCAAACGGGCCCGGGCTACGGCAGGCGTGGCCATGGGCTGGCAGGCAGGAGCCGTTTTAGCTGCGATTTTAGCAGCCTTTGTCCTTCCCGAATGGGGATGGCGGGGACTTTTCCTGGTCGGAGTCGTTCCGGCCATCCTGGCAGCCTGGGCAAGAAGGGGAATCAAAGAACCGCCGCTCTGGGTCAGACGGCATGCATTGAAAAAAGCGCTGAAAGCCAAAAAAGCGGCCGGCGAAACACTGACAACCGAAGAAGAAGAAGAACTCAAAGAAGCAGGGAAATTCCCGCTGGCCCATCTTTTCGGAGCCAAAACAGGGACCACCATTTCTCTTACCCTCATGACTTCGGTCCAGAATTTCGGCTACTATGGCATCATGGTATGGCTCCCCATGATTCTTCTGAAAGAACATGGCCTCACCACGAAATCCATGTCCGGCTGGATGATCGTCACCGTTCTTGGTATGATTGCGGGCATTTATATTTTCGGCTATCTGGCGGATCAGCTGGGACGAAAAATTCCCTACCTTATTTTCTACTTCGGCGCTGCCGCCATGGTCTATGTCTATGTCAATCTGGGAAGTGCTCTGGCCCTCCTCATCGGCGGGGCATTCCTGGGATTTTTCTGCAATGGCATGATGGCAGGCTACGGTACCCTTCTTTCTGAAAATTACACCACCGATGCCCGTTCCACGGCCCAGAATTTCATTTTCAATACCGGCCGCGCCGTAGGCGGTTTTGCGCCGGTCATCATCGGGACCCTGGCCCAGCAGCATGGATTTTCCGCGGCTTTTGCCCTCCTTTCCTGCATCTATATCCTGGCTGCGGTGAATGTGTTCTTCTTTATAAAGGATACGAAGGGAAAGATTATTAAGTGAGAGCATTTAGTTTTTAGTTATCAGTTAATAGTTATCAGTTATCAGTTAGTAGAGGCCGCGCATCAGAAAGAGAAGCGCGGCCATTTTATATAAAAAGCAAAAAAAGACCCGCTTTTGATTTCAAGCGGGCCACCTTCACTAATAACTGATAACTGAGAACTGATAACTATTTCCCCTGAATTTTCAGAAAGGATTTCTTCCTTATATTGAATACAGCGAAATCCTTACAATCTTAATCAAATTTTTATAGAAATTTTTTATATATCCCCATTGATAAAACAGCCCGGCAGGGCTATAATCGGTAATTAATTTCACCCATTAATTTCTTTGAAGGAGAAAACCATGATCATAACGATTGCCCGCGAATGCGGGGCCGGGGGAGAAGTGGTGGGCCATCTTCTTTCTGAAAAACTGGGCATTCCCTTTTACAGCTGGGAAATGCTCCTGGAAATGGCAAAGAAAGAGGGCATTTATGACGATATGCCCACCTTTTTTACTGAAGATCCCATGAACAGCCTGGTCTATGCCCTTTCCGTCACCGTTCATTCCGACAGGAAGGTGAAAAAACAGCCCCTGCAGGCGCTCTATCAGATGCTTCAGGGAGAGGACTGCATTATCATCGGACGCTGCGGAAATTATGTATTCCGCAGCCGGGGAGACTGTTTTTCCATCTTCCTGCACGGGGATTTGAAAGACCGCACCCCGTCCATGGCGAAAAAATGGCAGATCAGCGAAAGAGAAGCGGCTGAAAAAATCGCCAAAATCGATGAATACCGCGCCCTGTACCATAAATTCTATACAGGAGAAGAGTGGGGCTATGGAAGCTTCTATGACCTTGCCATGAATACCTACGTCCTGGGGTATGAAAAGGCTGCGGAATACATTGTGGATTTCATCAAAGATGCAGGGATTAAGAAATGCTCTGAGCTTCCGGAGGGACGGGCCTGAATGGAAATCCTGAAACAGTTCGGCATCATCATTGCCTTTGCCTTTATCGGCGAAATCCTCCATGCCCTCATTCCCCTTCCCGTTCCTGCCGGTATTTACGGAATCCTGCTGCTCTTTGTATTTCTGAGAAAGAAAATCCTTCACGTCATCCAGGTCCGCGAAACGGTGCATTTCCTCATCGAAACCATGCCCATCATGTTTGTTCCGGCGGCAGCGGGACTCATCGATGCCTGGGATCTCATCCGGCCGCAGCTCATCCCCTATCTTGTGATGATCATTGTCAGCCTTCTGGTGGTCATGGTCGTTTCCGGACTCACCACCCAGTTCATCATCCGTCATCAGAAAAAAACGACGTGACAGAAAGGATACCATGTACGAATTTCTCATTCATTCCCTTTTTCTTGGCGTCATCCTGTCCCTTGCCGCCTATGGAATCGGGCTTTATCTTCATAATAAATTCCAGAACGATCTGGTGAATCCCCTCCTCATCGCCATTGCCCTGGTCATTGTATTTCTTCTGGCCACGGGAGTGCCCTACAGGGAATATGCGAAAGGTTCCTCCTATATTTCCTACCTCCTGACGCCAGCCACGATCTGTCTCGCCGTGCCTCTCTATGAACAGATGAAACTCCTCTCCCGGAATTTCAAAGCCATCATGGGCGGTATTACGGCCGGCATGGTATCCGGACTCCTAACGATTTATGTCCTGGCCAGACTTTTCCATTTCGACCATGCCTCCTACGTCACCCTCCTTCCGAAATCCATCACCACCGCCATCGGTATGGGGGTTTCTGAAGAACTGGGCGGGTATGTGTCCATTACGGTAGTAGCCATCATCGTGACGGGAGTCATTGGAAATATCATCGCTCCCTTCCTGCTGAAACTTTTCCACATCACCGATCCCGTAGCCAAAGGCATTGCCTGCGGCAGTGCGGCTCATGCCATGGGAACGGCCCGGGCTATGGAAATGGGAGCTGTAGAAGGAGCCATGTCATCTCTGGCCATGGTAGCAGCCGGAATTATGACCGTAGGAGGAGCCCTGGTCTTTGCTTTATTTCTCTGAGACGGACGGGGAAATCAAATCAATACGATTGACTGCAGGAAAAAGTGATCAGTTCGCAGTTCATAGTTCGCAGTGAATGTGGCCGCACATCAGAATGGATGGTGCGGCTTTTTTATATGTAGTACAGGGAAGTGGAAATAAAATTATTTCGACAACCTTTAGTAAAAAGTGAATAGTTATCGGTTCTCAGTTAGCAGAAAAAGGAAGTCCGCTTCGTAATGAAAAGATGAAAGATGAACGTGACAGGTGACTCTGCTGTAAATCGGGCGGCTCCCTTCGAGAAGGGGGCTCCGCGAAGCGGTGGACAGCGATCAAGTCGAAACCCTTCATGGCAGGAGTGAAAGTCAATCATAACCATGAAAATCAGGGGAAGCTTGAAACGATGGGCGTTCCATGTGGATAGGCATCTTTATTTCTATAATGATCGATACCTCTAAGTGCCAATTCCCTCAAGCAGCAGCCAGGGCCTTCGGCGAAGCCGGATATATACAATTGGGGATGTACAAAAATAAAAATCATTATTTAAAAGCTTTAGGGAAGATAGTTATTAGTTATCAGTTCGCAGTTATGGTGCCCCCCTTTTTATAGGGGAGCGGCCCTTTTATATAAGGATTTAAACAGTTTCTATGAGAATTGGTATAAAATGGCCCGCCATCCAATTTGATGCGGGCCTCCTTCACTGATCACTATGAACTGATAACTGATAACTTTATCACTTCTGGCATTCCCATATATTGTGCAATTATTGTACAGCCCCATATCCTTCCCGAAATCCGAAATCCCAAGTCCCCAATCCGTTTTCTGCTGCCCTTCAGGGGCAATGCCATCCTGATCATCCCCGAACATTCCCGCCCCTCGACTCAAAAGCCCTTCATCTTACATATTTCCTCAAGGGATAGCCCAAATAAAAAATATTCCCCCATGACATCCCCTGTCCCTTCTCCCTGCTATACTGTTTCCGTAGAAAACGAAAACTTTTTCATTTGACAGAAGGGGGTATTTCCATGAAGATTCCATTGCTTGAGTTCCCTTTGACCGGGAGGACCTTTGACGCTTTCAAACTGGCCCGGGAGGCGCACCGGGGGCAGGTGGACCGGGCGGGAGACCCTTATATCCTTCACCCCGTCTATGTGGCCAATCTGGCCTACCGGCTGACGAAGGACCAGGCAGACTGGGAAAATTACGTCTGCGCCGCCCTCCTTCACGATACAGTGGAGGATACGAAAATTACTCTGGAGGACCTGGAGAAGTCTTTTCCGAAAGAAGTGACCGAAGCGGTCCGGCTACTCACCCATAGCCCCGGGAAGTCTTACCTGGATTATGTGCGGTCCATCCGCAAAAGCGGAAATTCCGTGGCCCTGATGGTGAAATTCTGCGACCTCATCCACAATTCCAACCTTTCCCGCCTGCCGAAGGTGACGGCAGGGGACCGGAAACGGGTGGAGAAATATAAAAAGGCCAAAGCCATCCTGGCGGGGGAAATGTGAATGGGGATGCGAGAAAACAGTCATTATACAAAGTATGGAAAGAACTGTAGTTAGAAAGTGATCAGTTATCAGTTCATAGTTATCAGTGAATGTGGCGCCGCCTCAAATAGGAAGCGGCGCCTTTTCCTATACTAAAAGTTCCGGGGCAGTAAAAGCTGTACCGGGATTTTTATTTCCCTGAAAGATTGCCTTTATGGTCAATGTGGGCAAAGACAATTATTAAAAATGGGCGCCCTATGATTCTGGCGCCCACTACAACTGTTAACTGATCACTGTGAACTGATAACTTTTACACTATTGTCTGCTAACGGTTAAAAGCTGACTGTTCGGCTTACTCTATTTCTATGGCCTTCCCATACTTGAAGGCCCAAAGATAGAGATGGCTCACTGTCTTCCCAAAAAGTTTTTCAGCCGCTTCCCGATAGACTCTTAGCTGGACGCTGTAGTGCGCTGCCAGTTCTTCTTCGCTCATGGTATGGTCTGTCTTGTAATCGATGATGATGATTTCTTTTTCATATTCCAGAAGACAGTCCATGACGCCCTGGAGGAAAAGTTTTTCTCCTTCTTCGCAGTCGGGGTAGAAATCATGGGCGGGAAGGAGGATGGAAAAGGGCATTTCCTTTTTCACGGAGACTGCCTTTTTCATGGCTTCTGAGAGAGGTCCCCGGGCGAAGGTGAGGAGGTCTCTTACGGAACGGCCGGAAAGCAGGGTTTCTTTGTCCTCAGGGGTGATGATTTTTTCCTGCCACAATCCTTCGATGGCCTTCCGGATCGAATCTTCATCGGGAGGAAGGGCCGTGAAATCAATCATTTCCATGGCTTTGTGCATGAGGGTACCATAACCGGTGCCGGCGTACCGGGATCCTTTTTCAGAAAGGAAATCCGGAAGCTCTTCATAGTCCGCATCCAGTTCATCCAGATCTTCGGCAAGGATCATGGATTCCCGGGGCCCTTCGTCAGCGGCGGAATATTCCCGGCGCTCTCTCAGTTTGACTGCAGCCGTAGCAGTCAGTTTGGCCGGAGTCAGGACGGCTCCGGGATACCCGTAGGACCAGGAAAGCTGGCGGCTCATCCAGTCCGGCACCGTTTCGGGAAGGCGGGAGAGGAAGGATTCCAGGGTTTCTTTCTCCTCCGGTTTTTCCGGTTCCCCTTCCAGCGCTTTTTCCCATTTGGCCCTTTCTTCTTCCGTGAAAAGGTCCGCTTCCGAAGTGATGTGGAAATCAAAGACAGAATGGTCCGTTTCCGCATCGTCCAGGAAGGAGGGAATCCGGTCTGCCCTGTCCCAGGCTTTTTCCAGGGTCCGGTGACGGAGGGCGGCAGGCATGATCCAGTCCAGATAGGAACTGGAATTCAGGACGATATGGGACGGAAGGCTGACTCCTTCTGCCGTGGCCAGGGAGGAAGTCCAGCCATCCAGACTGCCGGAAATATCTTTTCCGATGGCCGTGATGAAAAGTTTATCCCTGGCCCGGGTCATGGCGACGTAAAGAAGGCGGGCTTCTTCGGCGATGCTTTCCTGTCTCGTTTTTTCCCGCACCGCATACCAGTACAGGCTTGGCCAGCGGAGTTTCTTCTTTTTGTCATAATACTGGATGCCAAGGCCCAGATCTTTATGGCTGATGGCGGTCTGCTGCGTATCTCTCAGGTTGAAATTTTTGGCCGTATCCGCCAGGAAAACGATGGGGAATTCCAGACCCTTGCTCTTGTGAATGGTCATGATCCGGACGGCATCGGAGGAAATACCGGAAGAAATGGACTTGAATTCCCGGTCTTCCTTTTTCAGGCTGGAAAGGTCATTGAGGAAGGCATAGAGCCCGCTCTGGGGCGCTTTGTCACTTTCCAGGGCCAGCTGGTAGAAGGAAAGGATATGATTCTTCCTGGCGCTTCCTCCGGAAAGTCCGGAAACGTAGGTCATGTAATCCGTATCGGAGAGGATTTTGCGGAGGAGCGGCGCCGTGCCGTCCACCATGGACTGGCTGCGCCAGGTTTTGTAATCCGAAAGGAAACGGCTGATTATTTCTTCTTTTTTCGCGGAAAGGATGGAGGAATCGGGAAGCACCTGCCAGAGATGATTCATGCCTTTCTCTTTTCGGGCGAGGTAGAGGAGGGCCAGGTCTTTTTCATCGAGTCCCACAAACCAGGAACGGAGAATGGCGGCCAGGGCCAGATCCTGCAAAGGATTGTCGATGATTTTCAGGAGGGCCCAGAGGATTTCCACTTCCGTATTTCTGGTAAAATCCTCTTCCCGATCCGACCGGGCGGGGATATGGCTGTCTTCGAGCACTTTGAGGAGCGCCGGCCCTTTTCCTGCCACAGAACGGAGAAGAATGACCATATCGCTGTATTTGACGGGACGGAAAGTGCCGTCCTTGTTCATGACCTGCCCTTCTTTCATCAGTTCATGGATTTTCCCGGCGATGAGCCGCCCTTCGAGGGTGATATTTTCTATTTCTTTCAGTTCGTCGGACCCTTCGGATTCGGCCACTTCGCTTTTGTCGATGAGTTCGATGGAAACGCTGCCGCCCACATAGGTTTCCGGCCGCTTTTCCTCATGGCGCCCCGGGTAGAGGGCCTCGGCAGGTCCGTAATCCAGTTCCAGGGTATCTTTCGTCATGAGCTGACGGAAAAGGAAATTGATGGACGAAAGGAGGGCCCCGTCGCTCCGGAAATTTTTATTCAGGTCAATCCGGTGGGAGAGAGCATCTTTGTCCGGCGAAAATTCATTGTATTTCTGAAGGAAAATGGTGGGGTCCGCCTGACGGAAACGGTAAATGCTCTGTTTGATATCGCCCACCATGAAACGGTTATGGCCATTGGAAAGGAGGGCGGTAATGAGTTCCTGGACCCCATTCGTATCCTGGTATTCATCGATCATGACTTCCTTGAATTTTTCGCGGATGGAAAGGGCCGCATCCGACGGGAAATCCACAGCATGATCCGTGGAAAAATCGGGATTCTCCCGGTCCAGCAGCACTTCCAGGGCATAATGCTCCATATCGCTGAAATCCATGAGCCCTTCTTTTTTCTTCCTTGCCTTCAAAGCTTCTGCAAAATCCAGGGCCAGCTTCGAAAGGACGCGGACCGTGGGCAGCATGGCTTTCGTTTCCGAAATCCACTGCTCTTCGGAAATGGCGCGGAAAGGAACGATGACGGCCGTATAGATTTTCTTTCTCACCTCATCCCGGAGGGCTTTGATGGCCGTGACGGCTTCGGAGTTCGTGAAATCTTTCGTACTCCCGTAGCCGAAGGAGGCGGCCTGCTTCTTTGTTATGGGTTTCAGTTTGTCATAGGCAAAGGATGGGGCATGGAACCAGTCCGCCCAGGTGTCTTTATTTTTGAAATAGGAATAGAAATCATACTCTCTGGAAAGCAGGTCTCCATACAGTTCCCGGGCTCCCGGGGTTTCCATCATGAGGTCAAACATCCTCCGGTAGGAATCGCAGGCTTTTTCACAAAGGGACCGGATATGGTCCAGCAGGGGCCGGCTCCAGGGAAGATCGTCCAAATGGGTCCCTTCGGGGATATCATAGCGCGAGGGGAGGCGGGCGATCCATTCTTCCGGGAAAGGAAGGGAGCAGGCGAAATGATAGATGGCAAGGACCATCCGTTTCAGTTCGCTGTCCTGGTAACGGCTGGCGAAAAGGTCCGCCGTATCGAGGAAATCCGTATTTCCTTCTTCATACCAGGTTTCCAGGACTCCGGAAAGCACTTCTTCTTCCAGAAGGAAATCTTCATTCTCATCGGAGAGAATCCGTGTTTTCGGGTCCAGATCCAGGAGATAGAAATACTGGCGGATGATGGACTGGAAATAGGAATCCAGTGTGGAAATCTGGGCGCTTCCCAGGAGGGAAATCTGCTTTTCCAGATGGCGCACCCCTTTTTCATCGCCCTTTTCGTCCGCTTCCCGGAGGGCCAGGGAAAGGGCGGAAGAGACCCGGGCTTTCATTTCCGAGGCGGCGGCTTTCGTAAAAGTAAGGACCAGAAGTTCATTGATATTGATTCCTGTGGATGGGTCTTTCACGAGCCGGGCAATCCGTTCCGTAAGGACTGCCGTTTTCCCGCTTCCTGCAGCAGCCGACAGCAGAAGATTTTTATTTCTTGTATCCAGCGCTTCCTGCTGTTCATTTGTCCAGGCCATTTTCTTCCTCCTTTCCGGCGAGTTCAGCCAGCTCCGGCTTTAATTTCGTATCCGACGGCATATGGATGTATTCATAGCCCTCGCCTTTTCCCTTCGGGTCAAACCGGCAGATGGCATGGAAGGGACAATAGGAGCAGGGACTCTGCCCCTTGAAGGAAACAGGGCGGATGGAAATATCCCCGTCCTCCATGCGATGGTAGAGCTCCAGCAGTTTTTTCTTCACAATGACAAGGAGATTTTCAAAATCTTCCTTCGAAAGAATACTGTTCGTCTTATAGAAAGAGCCGTCATTTTTAAGTTTTGCCTTGAGGAAGGCATCTTCCGTACCGATGGCGGAATCGAGCTCTTTCACCAGTTCCGAATCATCAATGATCCAGCCGGCTCCGTTATTTCCCGGGTCCGGGGATACCTGTCCGCCCGGCGGCACGGTGGAAACGTTTTTCACGTCTCCCGAAAGGTAAATGTACATGAGGGCCGTGGGAAGAAGGCTGTCTTTTTCCTGCTCCTTTACGGCCAGAAGATAGGTGAGGAGCTGGAGTTTGAGTCCGGCTGCCGCTTCCTGGATGGAAATGGTGGGTTGGCCCGTTTTGTAGTCAAAAATGGCGCAGCCCTTTTCATTTTCATCGAGCCTGTCGATTTTGCCGGTGAGGGTGAAGGAATCGGTTTCTCCCTGAATGCGGAGGTAAAATTCTTTTTCCAGGGCCTTCGTATCAAAGGTGCTGTTCCGGCTCCATTTCCGGAGGGCCGAGAGGGACCGGCGGAAAGTTTCATTCAGCACCCGTTCCGTATAGCGGGAAGCGCCGTCGGAGTGAAGGGCGCCGTAATGGACTTTCGGCACCATTTTTTCCGCAATGGTTTCGGAAAGGGTGGAAATATCCTCATCCGTGGCATCGCGCCACTGTTTCTTCCTCTTTCCCAGTTCTTTCCCGAAAAGGTGAAGCCCTGCATGGAGGTAATTGCCATAGTCCAGGGTTTCCATATTTCCTTCATCCCTTTCATCGATGTGAAGACCGTAGGAAAGATAGTAGCTGTAGGGACATTTCCGGTACGTTTCAAAGCGGGTGACGGAACCGAGGAACCGTCCGCCGGGCTTGAAAAGTTTCGCTGCCAGATCCCGCGGCAGGGGCGCGGCTTTATTTTCATAGGAAAAGCTTTCCAGTTTATCTTTGAGCTTTTCCGCCTCCCCGTTTTCTCTCGCCCAGGAAGCCAGGGCGGCCCAGGGGGAGTCGGGGGCAGGAATCTTTTCGCGGAGCACCAGGGGAAGGAGGGAGAGCGCTTCTTCGGGATTGGCGAAGAAAGAAGGATCTTTTTCCCGCTCTTCCGGGGAAAGGGTCCGGATTTCCGAAGCATAGCCCAGCCGCTCCAGCTGGGAAGTGAGGAAGGAAGGCTCGGCGCTTCCCTGCTCTTCATTCACCGCCGGCCTTGTCAGATACAGGGCATTTCTGGCGCGGGTGAGGGCAAGGTAGGCAAAGAACTGCTCCTGCTGCACTTTCTGGAGAAGATTCGTGCCGAAAATGAGATGGCTCTCATCAAAAATTTTCTGCCTTTCCAGTTCCGTGAAGAAACCGCCCTCTTCCATGCGCTTCGGGAAAAGTCCTTCCAGCGTGCCTGCCACGAAGACGATTTTTGCTTCCATGGCATAACCGCGGTCCATTCCGGTAACCGTTACATGATCCAGGGTGGGAGGAATGGTGGAATAGGTCAGAGATTCGAGACCGTCTTCAAAAATGGTGAGGAAATCTTCATCCTTCACCGGATCGTTTCCGGCGGTATGGACGATTTCTTCCAGGAGGGACAGGACTTTTTTCCACACCTGGAGATGGCGGCGGATGGAGGTATGGGGCGCTTCGGCCTTATCCATTTCGCTTAAAGTCCGGGGGATTTTTTCCGCTGTCAGCCAATGGTAGAGAAGGGCGCAGCGGTCTTTCGGAAGGGGCTTCTTTTTCCATTCCTCGGCCAGGGGGTCGAAAAGGGCGAGGAGTTTTTCCCGCCATTCATTGGCCTTTTTCAGCGATTCCTTCTCCTCCTCCGTCAGGGCGGGCGCTTCGCTGTCCAGACTCCGGAAGTCCCGGAATTTCCATTCTTCATGGTACTGCCAGGGACGGATATTGTGGGAAAGGACGTAATTTTCCAGTTCGTCCACCGATTCCTGAGGCCATTCGGGGAGAAGGAAGGTCTTCAATACCCGGAAAAGACGGGAGCGCTGCCAGCCCGCATTTTTCCTCTCGCTTTCAGCGGTAAGGAAACGGACCATGGAATCCAGCAGCATCACCAGGGGATGATTGTTCATGGGATGCTCTCTGTCGATGAATCCGGGAATTTTATACTGGTCAAAGGACCGTTCGAAAAGGTCCACGTAGTTTTCCGGCTCCCTCGTAAGGACGAGGATATCCCGGAAACGGAGATGATGGTCCCGCACCAGAGAAAGAAGGGTGCGGGAAATATAATCCACTTCGTCCGCCTTGCCGGGGGCGGTGATGCTGTGAATGCCATCCAGGGGATTTGGATTTTCCCCGGGAAGGGGAGAAGCTTCGCTCCGCCGGTCAAAGAAATGAATGGCCATGGCGGCAAGGGACGGGCTTTCAAAACGGCAGGGTTTTGTCAGAGTCAGGGATTCCGCCTTTTTGGAGAGCTGGAGGAGCTGGGTATAGAGATGATAGGGACGGGCGAAATTCGGATTCAGAACCGCATCGGAAGGCCGGTCCATCTGAAGGGTCATGGTGACTTCCCGGGCCGTATCGATCAGGGCAGAAACGATCCGGATTTTCTGGGGCGCCATGCCATTGAAACCGTCAATCCATACTTTCGCATTCCTGAGGGCAGCGGATTTCGGGATTTCCCTTGCCAGAAGGTCAAAAAGACTTCCTTCATAGGAAAAATGATCCTTCAGGTACTGATGATAGGCTTTGTAAAGAAGAGAAAGGTCTGCCATTTTTCTTCCCAGGGGCGTTCCCTCCTGATCCTTCGCAGCGTTTTCCATTTCCTTCTCCGATACGCAGAACATATCGAGCTGATGGAAGAAATTGGCCAGTTCTTCGGAAAAATGGGGATGAGAAGCCGCCTTTCCAATCATGGTGAGCTCCTCTTTATGCTCCTCCAGAAGCCGGCGGATGATTACCTGCTGGCCCAGGGGCGAGAGGGCATCACTCACCGGCGAATGAAGCTCCTGGAAAACGCGGTACGCAAGCCGCGAAAAACCGCAGACCGTCACATTGGCAAACCCTTCGCCGGGGAAAACTTTCGCCAGCTGGTATTCCGCGGTATAGGTGCCCTGGTCGGGGACAAGGAGGTAAGCCGTCCGCTTTTCGCCGGAGAGCACGTAATCCCGTATTTCTTCATAGACCCGGGTGGACTTTCCCGTCCCTGCCCGGCCGAATAGAAAATGAAGTGCCATGATTTCGTCCTTTCTGTAGAATCCTGTTTCTTTTCTTTCATTCTATCACGGATTGTACAACGGAGAGAGGACAGAGACTGTCATGGAAAGTAAAAATTGCGGAAATGGGGTGATGGGTAACAGGTAATAGGTAATAGGGAATCGTCCGGGAAACTTTATAGAGAAAGGAAGCTGATTGATGGGAAACTGAACATAGGGGTTAATGGTTCATTTGCCCGTGGGACTTTATAGCGAAAGGAAACCGAATAAAGAGAAACTGGACATAGGGGTTAATAGTTAATCTGCCCGTGGGACTTTATGGTGAAAGGAAACGGAGTAAAGAGAAACTGAATATAGGGGTTAATGGGTAATGACTCAAAACGCAGGCACCACAATCCCTCCTTGCGTCCCCTTGAGGGGAAGCTCCCGCCGTAGGCGGGTAAAGGGGTGTACTGTCAGTACCCTGCAATATGAGAGATAAAATAAGAAATTGAGACAAAAGTTATTCGTGACAAATGAGAGCCGAAGGCAAATATAAAACTCATGCCGCGAAAGCGGCACACCGCCCCTGATCCCTAACCCCCAATCCCCAATTCCTTCCGGCACCCCGCTTCTTCTCTCCCTGTGGTACAATAAATATTACTGTACTAACGAAAGGAGGCGGCAGCTATGACGGAAAAATTATGGACAAAAGAATTCATGGGCCTGGGGATGACGAATTTCTTTTATTTCATTTCCCACTGGATTCTGGTGGCGGCGCTCCCGATTTTTATCATGGATGATCTGGGGAAAAGCCAGGTGGAGGCAGGCATGGCCCTCACTTTTTTCCAGTTCGGCACCACCTGCTGCCGGCCCTTTGCGGGGCGGATGATTGACGGCATGCACAAACAGCATGTCCTTTTCGGCGCGTCTCTGGTTCTCTTCCTCATCATGGCAGGCTTTCATTTCGCCCAAAGTCTGGAAATGGTGTGGGGCCTCCGCTTTATTCATGGCATGATTTTTGCTCTTGGGACAACGGCTTCTGCGGCTCTGGCCTCCCTGGTCCTTCCTCCTTCCCGGAAAGGAGAGGGAATCGGATATTTTGCAGTCACTGCCAATCTGGCCATGGTGATCGGGCCCCTTCTGGGACTGCTGATTGTATCCCGTTTCGGGAAAGAATGGCTCCTCCTTTTCCTGGTTTTCCTCGCCCTTTCGGCCATTCTTTCCGGAAACAGCAGGAAACTTCCCGATTCCATTGTCAGCCCCTCAGAAAACAGGAAAAAGGGCTTTCATATTTCCGATTTCCTGGAAAAGAAAGCCCTCCCTTCGGTCATTCTGGGAGGACTGGTCTTCTTTGCCTACGGAGGCGTCCTGACTTTTGTTCCCATGTACGCCAGAAGTCTGGGACTTTCTGAACTTTCCGGCCTTTTCTTCATGACTTTTGCCATCGTCATCGTTTTCACCCGGCCTTTTGTGGGGGCTCTCTATGACCGCCGGGGTCCGGATGCGGTCATTATTCCCGGGCTCCTCCTCTTTTCCCTGGGCCTTCTCCTGTTCAGTTTCTGGGATGGTCCATTCCTCCTCATCCTTTCTTCAGCCCTCCTGGGCATCGGATTTGGCGCCCTTTCGCCCAGTCTCCAGACCCTCGCCGTCCAGTGCGCGCCGCCATCCCGAGCAGGGGTAGCGACTTCCACCTATTTCTGGTCCCAGGATATTTCCATAGGCCTTGCCGGAGCCATCCTGGGCCTTGCCGTAAATTTCCTGGGCTATTCCCTCATGTATCTCTCCATCTGCCTTCCGGCGGGAGTGATTGCGCTGGGATATTATTTCTGGTGGAGAAGGAAACAGGGAGGAAAATAACTTCATTAACCATTAACTCATTAACCCCTATGTACAGTTTTTCATCAGTCACCTTCCTTTCGGCAAAAAGTTTCGAAGACTATTAGCCATTACCCATTAGCCCCTGCCAATTTTTAGGAATTTTCTAAAAGCGAAAAGTTTAATAAATTTCTAATGATACAAATCCCGTTTTTTGCTACTATACCGGTGGAGCGAATGAAAGGGCCCCTGAAGAAATCCCTTGTAAACCGGATGTACACAATCGATCGAACCGGCGGAGGGATGGACGCAGATGATTTTCAGAAACTCCGAAACCG
>NZ_JAZASU010000026.1:0-19973 GCF_036343215.1 Dialister sp. | reverse complement strand
TTCCATGACCTTTCGGTTGAGGAGGACTTATTTCTTTTGTAAAAAATAGAGTGAAAAAATTTCACCGCGCGGTTAGCCGGAGCTTCTGAAAATCATCTGAATCCATCCCTCCGCCGGCTCGATCGATTTTGTACATCCGGGTGATGAGGGATTTCTTCAGGGGCCCTTTCATTCGCTCCACCGGTATAGTAGCAAAAAACGCGATTTGTATCATTAGAATTTTATTAAACTTTCAGATTGAGACAGATTTCCTTCCCCATGAGCTGTCACTATATAAGTATATATAAAGAGCCTGTAGCAGGCACGGTTCAGCAGCGGCTATTTCTCGTTCTTTTATTTCTTTCTTTTCTCATTTTCCTCAGGGCCCGGTTCAGGACGAGGCTCACGTGTTTTTCTTTCATGCCCAGCACCTTGGCGGTATTCTGGACGGAGAGGCCGTTTTTCAGGAAATATACAGTGACAACCTGCCGTTCTTCTTCGGTGAGGATTTCCATAAGTCCTGCCACGAGGGAATTCTGTTCCTCCCGGTCTGACAGGGTATCGGGAGTCCGGGCATTCCGATCGGCCAACGTATCTTTCAGGGTGGAATCACTTGTCTCATGATCCTTCCCTTTCAGCGGGGAATCGATGGAAACAGGATCCATCGGAAGGCTCTTGATTTCCTGAATTTTCTTTTCCGTCACGCCCAGAAGTTTTGCCAGCTCCGAATCCCGGGCTTCCCGGCCATTTTCCTGCAGGAAATTGGAAGCCATGCGATTCATTTTAGAGCGAAGCTCCAGCATATGGCTGGGAATCCGGATCGCGGCCCCCTGATTGCTGAGAGCCCTTGCGATGGACTGGCGGATCCAACAGGTGGCATAGGTGGAAAAACGGACGCCCCGTCTGTAATCGTACCGCTTTACGGCCTTCATGAGACCGATATTTCCTTCCTGAATCAGGTCGGGAAGAGAAAGGCCCCGATTCCTGTATTTCGCGGCAATCGAACTCACCAGTCTCAGATTGCAGAGAGTCAGCCGGTCGGAAGCCTCTCTGGCCGCTTCCTTTTCCGCCTGCGAAGCATGGGGCTCGTTTCCTGCGAGAATGAATTTCGAAAGCTCTGCTTCCTCCTTCGCGGAAAGAAGCTTTCCCCCGTTCACGGAACGGATTTCCCTCTGGTACACCTGCATATCATCCGGAGAAGGTTCCGAAGCGTCCGAACGCCGTTCCTTCCGGGATTCCCGCTCCAGAATGGCATTCTCATACGCTTCCTCTGCAGATTCATCATCCGGATTGTCCTCTGAAAAAGAGGGCTCCGATTCCTCTTCCCTGTCCTCCATCTCCTCCGGCATTTCAGAAATATCTTCAGAAATTTCCTCCGTTTCCAGGGCGCATTCCCCATCCTCCCGGAGCGCATCATAAAGGAGACTCTTTTCCTCCTCCGTGAGACCGTACTCTCGGATGAAATATTCCACATCTTTCCTGCGGATGATCCCATCCGCACTGTTCTTTTTCAAAAGCTCCAGTACCCGGCCGATGCCGGCAGATTTCTCTCTCACCATACCCACTTCCCGGACGTAAACCCATGCATTTCTCTTCCTTAAGGATACCATGACCGGAAAAAAGTGCCAACAGAAAAAGCGGGCAGAGAGGGTGTACAAAAATGGCCCGCTATCCAAAGATGCGGACCTCCTCCACTGAGAACTGATCACTTTATAAACTCCGCCATTCCCTGTATGGTGTAATTATTGTACAGTCCCGGCCTTTTTTATCCGGGACAGGATTTGATGGACGAGCGGACGCGAAGGACCAGGAAATATTTCCTTTCCCCTTTGCATTATAATAGGTATAAAGAGGAGGAACCGATATGGACGAAGAAATCAAAGAAATGAAGCAGCTCATGCTTGAAAGACGGTGGGAAGAAGCGCTGACCCTGGCCAGAGCGCTGTCAGAAAAAGGCCTGTCAGAAGGAGAAGCGGCCATGGCCCGCCTTTACTATCATGGCTATGGCGTGAAAAAGGATGAAATGGAAGCTTTCCTCCTGGCATCCCGGTCAGCCGGCAAAGGAAATGCGGAGGGACAGTACCTTCTGGGCGAAATGTACATGGATGACAGAGAAATGATTCCGGAATATAAAAAGGCTTTTGAAATGTTTCAGAAATCCGCCCTTCAGGGAAATGCCCGGGCCTGCATGATGGTCGGACTGATGTATGCCAAAGGGCAGGGGACAGAAGCAGATGGGATCCGGGCAGAGGAATGGTTCCGGAAAGCCTTTCTGGGACTCAAAAGAAAAGAAGAAAACGGAGAAGCGGATACCGAGGAAACAGGCGTCCTTGGATTGCTGTATCTTCATGGAATGGGCACAGAGATGGACCAGCCCCGGGCCATTCAGCTCTTCCTGAAATCGGCCAGACTGGGAAATGATGAAGTCCAGCAGACCCTGGGCCAGTGCATCATAGAAGGGCAGGGCACGGAGAAAAATATTTCCAGAGGACTGGAATGGATCAGGAAATCAGCGGAGAATGGAAATACGGAGTCTCAGATATTGCTGGGAGACATTTACCTCAAAGGGCAGATCGTAGAAAAAGACCTTTCGGAAGCGGCCAGATGGTACCGAAAGGCGGCAGAGCAGGGAGATAAAGTTGGGGAAAGCCGCCTGGGAATCCTGTACTTCGCGGGCCTGGGCGTAGAAAAAGACAAAAATACAGGCCTCGAATGGATCACCCGGGCTGCCGATCACGGGCAGGCTTCAGCCCAGTGGCTTCTGGGGCACTTTTACAGGAGAGGACGGGGCATGGAAGTGGATTATGAAAAAGCCGGGGAATGGTTCAAAAAAGCGGCAGCCCGTCACTATGGAAAAGCGGCAAACAGCCTGGGAGACCTGTACAAACTCGGCCTGGGCGTGGAAAAAGACCGGTCCAAAGCCATAGAATGGTACAAAAAAGCCCTCGCCTGGGGCTGCAGGGAAGCTGCAAAAAATTTAATCGAACTCGACGATCACGGCCAGGACGCAGGAGAATATCTGAAATCCCTGAAACATACGATACAGTAAGCGGGAAATTGACTTTCAGCAGAAATAATCAATCAGGATGGCTGCCGGATTCATACGGCGGCCATTTTTTATAGGCCAAATGCCCCCGCCCGGCCGGATTTCGCATAAATAAAAGGAACCTTACAATAAGGTTCCTTTTTATTTTGAAAAACAAATGGAAATACGCTGCTGCAACGCCTGCGGAGCGCTAAACAGCTCTTCAACCGACGGTGTGTTTCAAAACCCCAAAGGGTAATCCGCTGTTGCAACCAGGAGTCTGTACAGCAGCCTAAGCCAGTATCGTTTCAATACCCCAAAGGGTAATACGCTGTTGCAACAGCGGGCCTCGGGAGCCCAGTGTTTATGGGCTTTCTGAGAGCCATTTGGAAAACCGATGGCGGAAATCGGCCTTTTTGAGGGATTTTCGGAAAAATCGCTTCCGGTCAATTTTGAAAAAGTCCTGAAAAATAAGCCCCTATAGGGGAAGCGGGACTTTTTTGATTTTGGCAAACCGCCCTCGTCTCCTTTCCTGTATTTTAGGGCTTTCCGGGGTTTTCTGTCAAGTGGGCCATCGGTTTTCCATTCTCATTTAGAATGTGAAAAGTGGGATAAGCATCGATAAAATCTGATTTTTTTAATTCTCAATGGATCTGGCAAACCTATGGGGTACGAAATCATCCGATTTTATCGGGCTTTTCAGGGTTTCCACGAGCCTTTCGGCCTGAAAAACATTCCTTTTTCCGCCGAAGACTTGGAAAACCGCGGACCATTTTTTTACATGTTCCTCATGAAAAGTGTATCAATTTTATATAAAAAGGCCGCCTCTTTTATTTAAAGGCGGCCACTACATTTGCGAACTGATAACTAATAACGGATAACTATTTTTTAATAAGGATTTCTATTTTTGTACAAACACATCTTGAATCCTTAATTTCATTTGTAGGCCATGAGTTCTTCGATGCCTATGTCCAGTTCTTCGGAAATCCGGTCCAGGATGGGGAGGGAGACGGAATGGGAGAGATCGCCGCATTCGATTTTGGACATATAGCGGGTACTGATGCCAATCCTGTCTGCCAGGGCTGCCTGGGAGAGCCGTTTCTTTTTCCGGTAATAGGCAATTTTCAGTCCCATGCCCCGTGGGTCAATCTGCCTTCCCATAGGCGCCTCCTTTGTTTCTCTGCCTGATTCATAATCCAATCTTTAGCGGAAAATGTCCCCTAGGGAGAAGGGGTTCTCTTTTGCCTGATCTCTGTGAGCCTTCATCAGCACCCCGGTCAGGGTTGCGAAGAGTTCGGGAAGATAGTTTTCCGGAACCTTATAAATGGCACACAAGGCCAGAACGAGATTTGTGGTGATGACGGTGGAATCTTTTTCTTCGGTGTCAACGGTGACGCGAAATCCATCTTCGCCCTCTTCAATGACCCGGATCGTGATGTCTTTGGAATTTGTGGGAACGTCTTTTTCCATATGTTTTCTCCTTACTCTCTTTGTACGATGGGAAATATGCTGTCACACTGCGAAATCCTGCGTTTTTCCTGTCACCTCTCATTCACAATCATGAGGAAATAGACTGCGGGTGTGGTACAACTCGAAAGACTGCAATAGTGTTGCGAACTTTCATAGACTGCGGGTGTGGTACAACTAAATAGACTGCGATAGTGTTGCGACCTTTCATGGACTGCCGGTGTGGTACAACTATAGACTGCGATAGTGTTGCGACCTTTCATGGACTGCCGGTGTGGTACAACCCGATAGATTGCAATAGTGTTGCGACATTTCATGGACTGTTTGTGTGGTACAACCCCATAGACTGCAAAAGTGTTGCGACATTTCATGGACTGTTTGTGTGGTACAACCCCATAGACTGCAAAAGTGTTGCGACATTTCATGGACTGTTTGTGTGGTACAACTGAATAGATTGCAATAGTGTTGCGACCTTTCATGGACTGCCGGTGTGGTACAACTATAGACTGCAAAAGTGTTGCGACCTTTCATAGACTGCCGGTGTGGTACAACTGGATAGACTGCAATAGTGTTGCGACCTTTCATGGACTGCCGGTGTGGTACAACTGAATAGACTGCAATAGTGTTGCGACCTTTCATGGACTGCCGGTGTGGTACAACTATAGACTGCAATAGTGTTGCGACCTTTCATGGACTGCGTGTGTGGTACAACTGAATAGACTGCGATAGTGTTGCGACCTTTCATGGACTGCGTGTGTGGTACAACTATAGACTGCGATAGTGTTGCGACCTTTCATGGACTGCGTGTGTGGTACAACTGGATAGACTGCAATAGTGTTGCGACATTTCATGGACTGCGTGTGTGGTACAACTATAGACTGCAATAGTGTTGCGACCTTTCATGGGCTGCCGGTGTGGTACAACTATAGACTGCGATAGTGTTGCGACCTGTTTTGGGCCTGATAGTGTGGTACAAGTGAATAGATTGCAATAGTGTTGCGACTTATAGACTGCGATTGTGGTACAACTCCGTTTCAAACCCGAAGGTACCTGCCGGAGCAGGGGGATTTTTTTATTCATATATAGACTGCAAAAGTGTTGCGACCTGGTTTCAACACCGAAAGAGGAACGGTGCGAGGGTGAAAATCATGGACTGCCATAGTGTTGCGACCTTGTTTCAGCACAGGAAGCAAAACGCTGCTGGAGCGAATATGATAGGCTGCCATTGTGGTATAACTTTTCTTCGGGACGAAAATGAGGCTGACTGATGAAAGGCACCCGGGAAAGATGAGGAAATCCGTTACCCTGTCCTTTCGATAAGGGGGTTCGCAACGCGGTCAGGCACGAATCCTCGTCGGAACCAATAAAATCCTTGTCAGGGCCAATCGTGATCGGGACAATCGTCAAATTTCTATGAAAGGATTGATGGTCCCGCAGCTGATTATCTTCGCCAGGGCGCATACCGGTCAGCAGCGGACAGTCATCCCCTCACCCGCCGCGGGAGCTCCCCGGAGTTACAGGTCCCTTTTGGCTCATTTTTGACTTGTACGATCGTACAGCCCCTCCGCCGCCTTCGGGGAGGCTGATAGGGGAGCCTGACCATCAGGCGGCTTTGGGCCGCCGGGAGGAAATCTCGGAACTTCCATGCGGGAAATAACAAAAAGCCGCCCATAGAATGGACGGCTTTTTGCAGCAGAAAAAACTCCCTGGGAGATGGATTTTTCGTTGACCGGATTTCCGATCTTACCTGTCAATCGGCTGCAGAAATTCCTGCGTTTGGATATGACATCCCGTGACTAAGTACGTAGCGGGGGGCGCGGATCCGAACGTGTATCGTTTTTCTCATTTCGGGAGTTTATTCTGTTTTTGTAAAAATATTGGAATTGAGATTTTCCTCGAGGATTGGAAAGCAATCGGAACACGTGGGCCTTGCTCCGGATCCGCCTGAAATTTCTGGGCGCCTGGCGGATCGGTTGGAGCTCGGCCCGAGGCCTCGTTCTTCTTGCCTTCCCGTATATATAGTCGAGAAAAACCTATTTTGTATCATTAGAAATATGTTAGATTTTTCTTTTTTAGAACCAGTCAGCATTCGGAGGGCCTTTTCATAAGGAAATTGAATAAGGCATCGGCCGATTTCATGTATTTCTATTCCCCAAAAATGAAAATTTTTCAAGTTTGGGGAATAGAAGGGGAAATATCTCGGGGAATCAATAAAAATTTCAAAAAGGGGCTTGCCAAAAAGGGAAATATCTGCTATGATTATTCAGTCGCAAGCAATGGGAAACCGTTGAATGCCTGCAGGGGCATAGCGCAATTGATAGAGCAACGGTCTCCAAAACCGTAGGTTGGGGGTTTGAGTCCCTCTGCCCCTGCCATATGGCCCAATAGCTCAGCTGGATAGAGCACTTGACTACGAATCAAGGTGTCGGGAGTTCGAATCTCTCTTGGGTCACCAAAGAAAAGCACAGCAAAGGCTGTGCTTTTTTAGTGTCTGTTTCCCGTTCTGAATGGGAAGCTTTGGTAGTAAAAGTTATCAGTTCTTAGTTCTCAGTTATTAGTGAAGGTGGCTGCATTGAAGATAAAGGCAGCCCATTTTATAGTGGTTTCTTTTCATCCGGTTAAATTTCCATCAAAAAGGCGCTGCTTCATGAATTGTGCAGCGCTTCCTTCGCTGAGAAGTGAAAACTGATCACTGAGAACTTTCCTCATACTATTTTCTTGCAACGAGTGCTACCGCGATGATAATGAACGCAATCCCCAGAAGTTCCCAGAATCCGAAGAGGGTATGGAAGAGAAGGAAGGCAAAAATGATGGAGGAGAGGGGTTCGAAAGCGGCGATGATGGAGGCTTCTGACGGTTTGATATAGGCTACACTGTTGAGGTAGAGTCCGAAGGCAAGGACTGTGCCGAAGAGGACTACATAACCGAAGGCGCCAAAGGTTTCCCCGTCCAGGGTTCCCGTAAAGGGAGTGAAAAGGGAAATAAGGCCCATAACTACGGAGGCAATCAGCATGCCCCAGCCTACGACGGAAGGAGAACCGTATTTCTTAATGATGGATACGGGAACGACGGAATAAATGGCACAGGAAAGGGCGGAGAGAAGTCCCCAGAAAAGGGCGAGGGGAGAAATGGAAAGAGATGAGAAATCGCCTGCCGTGGCAATGAGAGCCGTTCCGGCGATGGCAAAAATAGTACATCCCATTTCTACTGAGGAAGGATGGCGTTTTTCCCGAAAACAGGTCC
Organism: Dialister sp.; assembly: GCF_036343215.1. Classification (GTDB taxonomy): domain Bacteria; phylum Bacillota; class Negativicutes; order Veillonellales; family Dialisteraceae; genus Dialister. The sequence goes on along the minus strand of NZ_JAZASU010000026.1, from coordinate 12,259 downwards.
AGAAAATGATGAGGATCGGCATGAGGTACTGAAGAATCGTGGCTGTCGGCGCATTGCTGTAACGGATGGCTGCGAAATAACAGTACTGGGTCCCCAGCATGCCCAGAGCGCCAAAAACGAGAAGGGACAGCCGGTCTTTCCCCTTTTTCCACACCGACCATATGTCCTTTTTCAGGAAATATGCCGCCAGGACGAGGACCAGTCCCGAAACGAGGAGCCGGAAAAAAGTGAGCCATTCCGGCGGCATTCCCTTTCCCTGGAGAAGAATCTGCCCCGCAATGCCGCTGGATCCCCAGAGCGTGGCCCCGATGGATGCGGAAAGAATGCCCCGCCGCCTTTCAGTCGTCATGGTATCGCCTCTTTTTTATGTTTTCTATCATAAAGGATTTATGTCATCAGGGCAAGAAAGAAATTATGGCTGGATAGGAATTGGGGATTAGGGGAGGGATCAGGGGCGGTGGCGGGCAAAAAATTTGTAAAGCCCGCCATTTTGATTATGAAAGTCATCCGGATATGTTGGAAAATACAAATCATGGAATTTTGTGGGAGACGGCTATTTTAAAATGTGGCATTCTGTGGAAAGCGGCTGAAAATCAGAACATTTTGCGGAAACAGGGGAAATAGCTATTTTAAATTTTGCGGAAACCGGGTGTTTTGCCGGAATAAAAAATGCGGGAATTGTATTTTGAGAAAATATAGGATAAAAATGCAGGTAAAATCCTTTGCCCAGCCATAGGATTTCATGTTTGATGGATTAAATAACAGGATTTTGTTGAAATTTGAAATAAAAAATTACTATATTTTGCAAGAATTCTTGATTTTAAAATATAGGATTTTGTAGTAAAATTGAATTATAAAATATGGAATTTTGTGATAAGGAGCAGCGGGCCATGTTTTACAGAAAGATTTACAACCAGATGAAAGCGTGGAAAGAGACCTGGGGTGGAAAGAGTGCTTTACTGATTGAGGGGGCACGGCGGGTTGGCAAGTCAACAGTGGTTGAAGAATTTGCAAAAAATGAGTATGAATCATACCTGCTTATAGACTTTTCCATAGCTCGTCCCGAGGTATTTAAGCTGTTCGAGGATATTTCAGATTTGAATTTCCTCTTTTTACGGCTTAAAGTCATGTACCAGGTACAGCTTGAGGAACGGAAATCTGTCATCATCTTTGATGAGGTGCAATTTTGTCCCAGAGCGCGGCAGGCGATCAAACATCTGGTTAAAGACGGTCGTTATGATTATATAGAAACAGGCTCTCTAATCTCCATCCATCGTAATGTGAAGGATATCCTTATTCCAAGTGAAGAAATGCGCCTTACCATGGTCCCCATGGACTTTGAGGAGTTTCTTGTGGCAACCGGGAAAGGAAGTCTTCCCGGTCTTTTGAGGGAGGTATTGAAAGAAGGAAAACCGCTGGGAGAGGGCACACATAGATATCTGATGAGACAGTTCCGTCTTTATATGCTGGTAGGGGGCATGCCACAGGCAGTAGAGACATTTATCAGAACTAACGATTTCCATAACGTGGACGATATAAAGCGGGCTATTTTGGATATTTATGAGGACGATTTCAGGAAGCTGGATGATTCCGGCAATATGACAAGAATTTTTAATGCCATACCGTCTCAATTGAATAAAAATGCTTCCCGGTATCAGATATCCAGTGTTCTGCCGAATGAACGGGCAGTGACAATGGCGCGTCAGATTTATGAGATGCAGGAATCAAAGACGGTTCTGATTTCTTACGCAGTCACTGATCCGGGTTTTGGTATGGGGGCTGCCAGGGATTTATACAGATATAAAATATTCCTCGCTGATACCGGCCTTTTCGTGACCCTTATGTTTATGGATACGGATTTTACTAAAAACATAATATACGAAAAGCTGTTAAGTGATAAGAACAGAGCCAACCTTGGATATTTATATGAAAATATGACTGCCCAAATGTTGACTGCCATGGGGTTTAATCTGTATTACTATACATTTACTAAAGAGAACAGCAGGTATTTCTATGAGATTGATTTCATGATTCCTGATATCAATAAAGTCATTCCGGTTGAAGTTAAATCATCGGGCTATAAAGCCCATTCATCGCTGGATGCTTTTCAGAAAAAGTATTCCGACAGGATTAGCAGGAGATTTCTGTTTTATACTAAAGATTTTCAAAAGGATAAGGATATTTACTGCTATCCTATGTACCTTGTACCATTTTTAAAGTGATAGCTTACGGAGATTTCCGTTTGTTTCCAGATTGGAAATACATGTACTCCTCATTACCCGCAGGCTTTTCCCGGATGTGGCTTATGGTGCCCGGACCGATAATTTTGCCTTCCGGATAACAATCAGCGTATTTGACTCAAATCCCGGGAAAATGATAAATTTCCCCAATTAATATGCTAAAGCCTATTGTCAATCCATTAAAACCGGTGCTATAATGTAAAGTACAACAAAAAGTATCCAACGCCGGACATTCCAGCTCTTGCTGTGATGCCCGGCGTTTTGTTTATGGGGGAGGAATGAAGTATGGAACAAAAATGGAGAGATTATCCCCAGCCCCAGGGGCTGTATGATCCGAGAAATGAACACGACGCCTGCGGGATTGGTTTTGTGGCCAATATCAAGGGCAATAAATCTTATGACATCGTTTACGATGCCCTGAAAATCCTGGAAAAGCTGAAACACCGGGGCGGTGAAGCGGCAGACCATAAGAGCGGCGACGGCGCAGGGATTCTGACCCAGATTCCGGATGAATTCTTCCGCCGGGAATGCAGTGTCCTGGGCTTTAACCTGCCGCCGGCCGGGGAATACGGGGTAGGCATGATTTTCGCTCACCGCTATGATGATTTCCGCAAAGAACAGATGCGGCTTTTCGAAGAAATCGTCAAAGAAGAAGGCCAGACCGTCCTGGGCTGGCGCGAAGTACCGATCGATGAATCGATCATCGGTGAAGTGGCCCGCTCCGTGCGTCCCCATTTCCTTCAGGTTTTCATCGCGAAAAATCCGGAAATCAAAGAACCCATGGATTTTGAACGGAAACTCTTCATCATCCGCCGTCTGGCTGAAAAGAAAATCATTCCCCTCTCCGAAGGCATGGGCACTGATTTCTATATCGCTTCCCTGTCTTCCCGTACCATTGTTTACAAAGGCATGCTGACGTCCCTGCAGCTCCGCCATTTTTATCTGGACCTTTCCGACCTGGATTATAAGACTGCCATGGCCATGGTTCATTCCCGTTTCTCCACGAATACCTTCCCCAGCTGGGCAAGGGCTCATCCGAATCATTACATCTGTCATAACGGGGAAATCAATACGATTCAGGGAAATATCAACTGGCTGAATGCCAGGGAAAGCAAATCCCGTCCTTCCGACCATCCGGAACTGGTCAAAGCTTTCCCTATTGTCGATGCCACCGGTTCCGATTCTGCCATGTTTGATAACTGCCTGGAATATCTCCATATGTCCGGTCATTCTCTGGCCCATGCTATGATGATCATGATTCCGGAACCCTGGGAAAGAGATCCGGCCATGAGTCAGGAAAAGAGGGATTTCTACCGTTACCACAATTTCATGATGGAACCCTGGGACGGTCCGGCAGCCATCTGTTTCTGCGATGGCGTCAATATCGGCGGTATGCTGGACAGAAATGGACTCCGTCCGGCCCGTTACTATGTGATGAAAGATGACCGGGTCATTCTGTCTTCCGAAGTAGGGGCTGTTTCCGTCAATCAGAAAGATGTGCTTTACAAAGGCCGTCTGGAACCGGGCAAGATTTTCCTCATCGATACGTCCCAGCAGCGCATCGTGAGCGATGAAGAAATCAAGCATAAAATGGCTTCCTCCCATCCTTACGGCGAATGGTGCAGAGAGCACATTCTGGACCTGAAGGACATTACGGAAAAGAAGGAAATAGAAATACCGGAAGACCTCCTGGAACAGCAGAAGAATTTCGGCTATACCCAGGAAGATATCCGGGATATGATCATTCCTATGGCCGATCAGGGAAAAGATCCGGTCGGCGCCATGGGTATGGATTCACCGCTGGCCGTTCTTTCTGATAAACCGCGGCTCCTCTACGATTATTTCCAGCAGAATTTCGCCCAGGTCACCAATCCGCCGATTGATGCCATCCGTGAAAAAGTAGTCACTTCTTCTACCGTTTATGTAGGAAATATGGCGAACATCATGGATCCTGACGAAAAAGGTACCGCATCCCTTGCCATTGAGCGGCCCCTCATTACGAATGAAGAAATGGAGGCCATCAAAAATCTGAAAGATGACCGCCTTCGTCCCTATATCCTTTCCATGCTCTATACCGAAGGGAAAGGGGAAATGAAAAAAGCCCTGGACAATCTCTGCGCCGAAGCGCTGAAGGCAGTGAAAGAAGGCCACAATATCCTCATCCTTTCCGATAAGGGAGCGGATAAAGACCATCTGGCCATTCCGGCCCTCCTGGCATCGGCGGGACTTCATAATTTCCTCATCCGCGAAAAAGTCCGTCCCGATGTGGGTATCATTCTCGAATCCGGCGAACCCCGGGAAGTGCACCATTTCTGCACTCTGATCGGTTATGGCGCCACCGCTGTCAATCCGTACCTGGCCCTTTCTACCGTGACAGATCTCGCAAAGAAAGGCCGGCTCTCCGGAAAAACGGCAGAAGAAGCCATCGATAATTATATGAAAGCTTCCGTGAACGGCATCCTTTCCGTTATGTCGAAAATGGGTATTTCTACCGTCAAATCCTACCACGGCGCCCAGATTTTTGAAGCCGTGGGTATCGGCAAAGAAGTGGCTGACGAATATTTCGGCCATACCACTTCCCCGGTCGGCGGGATTGGTATCGGGGAAATCGAAAAAGACAATGTTCTCCGCCATGAAGCGGCCTATGGAAATAAAAAGGGCCTTCCCTCCGGGGACGTTCTGAAATACAGAAGAAACGGGGACGAACCCCACATCCTTACGGCCGAAGCCATCCGGCTTCTCCAGCAGGCCTGCAAAACCGGGTCCTATGCCCTTTACAAAGAATACGCAAAGAAAGTCAATGAACCCCTCATCCGGCTAAGGGATCTTATGGATTTCATCTATCCCGAAGGCTGTTCCATTCCCATTGAAGAAGTGGAAAGCGTACCGGATATCATCCATCATTTCCGTACCGGGGCCATGAGCTATGGCGCTCTTTCGAAAGAAGCCCATGAATGTATCGCAGAGGCTATGAACAGCCTGGGAACCCGGAGCAATACGGGCGAAGGCGGCGAAGATGCGGAAAGGTTCCAGATCCGCGCCGACGGCACTTCCGTGAATGATGAAATCAAACAGGTTTCCACAGCCCGGTTTGGTGTCACCGGAAATTACCTCGTTCATGCTTCCGAACTGCAGATCAAATGCGCCCAGGGTGCAAAACCGGGCGAAGGGGGTCATCTTCCGGGGGCAAAAGTGGATCCGGCCATCGCCCATACCCGTCATTCCACCCCCGGCGTATTCCTGATTTCCCCGCCGCCGCACCATGATATTTACTCCATCGAAGACCTGGCAGAACTGGTCTTTGATTTGAAAAATGCAAATCCCGGAGCCGAAATCAATGTGAAACTGACCGCAGGAAAAGGGGTCGGAACCATTGCGGCCGGAGTTGTGAAAACAAAGGCAGACAGCATTACGATTTCCGGCTATGACGGAGGAACCGGCGCGGCTCCCCGGACTTCCGAAAGACATGCGGGGATTCCCTGGGAAATCGGACTTTCCGAAGCCCAGCAGGTCCTCCTTCTCAATAAACTTCGGGACCGGGTGAAACTGGAAACGGACGGCAAACTTTTAACCGGCCGGGATGTAGCCATTGCCGCCCTTCTGGGTGCCGAACAGTTCTCTTTCTGTACGGGACCCCTCATTGCCATCGGCTGCCAGATGTTCCGGGTATGCAATAAAAATACCTGCCCCTTCGGCATCTGCACCCAGGATGAAAAACTCCGGAAACGGTTCAACGGAAAACCGGAATACGTGGTGAACTATATGCGTTTCGTAGCCCAGGACCTTCGTGAAATCATGGCCCGCCTGGGATTCCACAAACTGGAAGACATGGTGGGAAGAAGCGACCGGCTGAAACAGAAAGGACTCACCGGAAACAGAAAAGCCGATACGGTCTCCCTGGACGCCATCCTTTTCCGCCCCTATACCGATGCCTCCGTGGGTCATCATTTCGAAAAGCCCCAGGACCATGAACTGGAAAGGACCATGGATATGTCCAAACTGGTCCGCATGTGCCGTCCGGCTCTGGAAGAAAAGAAACCGCTCCGCGCAAAACTGTACATTAAAAATACAAACCGCGTCACCGGCACCCTTCTGGGCAGCGAAATTTCCAAACGCTACGGAGAAGAAGGACTTCCGGAAGACACCATCCGCCTCGATTTCGTAGGTTCCGCAGGCCAGAGCTTTGGCGCTTTCATTCCGAAAGGCCTCACCCTGACGCTGGAAGGCGATGCGAACGACTATGCAGGCAAAGGCCTTTCCGGCGGCAAAATGATTATTTTCCCGCCAAGAGAAGCCACCTTCAAAGCCTCTGAAAATATCATCATCGGAAATGTAGCCTTCTTCGGCGCTACCAGCGGACGGGCCTTCGTTTCCGGCCGGGCGGGAGAACGATTCTGCGTCAGAAACAGCGGAGCCACCGTAGTCGTGGAAGGCGTAGGAAATCACGGTCTGGAATATATGACCGGAGGAAAAGTCGTTATCCTGGGTTCTACCGGAATGAATCTGGCAGCCGGTATGTCCGGCGGAATAGCCTATGTAGTGGATCTGGATATCCGCCTTGTCAATAAAGGCATGGTTCATACCGAACCTTTGGAAGAAGGACCGGAATCCGAAGAAGTACGGAAACTCATCGAAGAACACTACATCACCACCCGGAGCGAAAAAGCTATGGAAATCCTTGCCCAGTGGCATCTCTATCGCGCAAGGATCACCAAAATCATCCCGAACGACTATCAGGCCATGCAGGAAAAGATCGCGAAATACCTGGCAGAAGGAAAGACACAGCAGGAAGCGGAGATGCTGGCGTTTAAGTCCTGAGCCGTTAGAAAGTTATCAGTTCTTAGTTATCAGTTATCAGTGAAGGTGGGCGCCTTGAAATTATGTTAGGCGCCCATTTTTTTATTGCCATTTTTCTCAATGGCTTTTGAATCGGGGATGTCGGGGATCTCGGGGATTATTTCGGGAATCTCGGGAATGTGGGCCGCATCAAATTTGGAAGCGGCCCGATTTTTATATTGCCCGCCCACCCGCCCCAAACCATACCCGGCCCTGCGGGCCGATGAAAAACAGGCTCCGCCCCTGCGGGCCCGGGGCATTAAGGATTCGTGTACTTTTTACTTTGCTTTTCAACTCTGCGAACTGATCACTGATAACTTTTCAACCAGAGTTCTTACGAAATAATTCCAAAAAAGTTTTTCATTCTCCGGCGGCGTCAATTCCTGTCGTGCGCAAATGATATAGTACCTTTAGAAAGAGGAACAAAGAAAGTTCCCTGATGGAGGTACAACATGGAAGAAGACAAGAAATTCAATGCAGAATCAGCCGGCGAAATTCCGGAAGAAAAAGGGCCCATCGAAGAAATTTCCAAAGAAACCGAAGAAACCCTGAGCGCGCCCATCGAAGAAATGGCAGCAAAACCGGAGCCCCTTTCCGAAAGCGAAGAAGACAAAGCAGTGAACCAGGCCATTTCTGAATGGAGCAAAGATATGGACGAAGCCCTGGCCAATTTCGATAAAGCCGCCGAATCCGTATGCGACAGTCTAGACGAAATCAGTGACCGGATGAACCGGCTTTTCGATAAACTGGACGAAGTCGTAGGGAAAATGGATAAAGAGTAAGATTGCAGCCGTTAGCCTTTAGCCGTTAGCAGTTAGCGAATAGACAGGCTCCGAAATTATCATACAAGGCACATATGCGGCTAATTGCCAAAAGTCATTCATGCGACATGACTCTATCGGTAAGCAAGCGGCCCCCTTCGAGAAGGGGGCTCAAGGGCAGCGGTGGGGGAACGAATGCCCGCGCACTATCGGTCCGCGAAGGAGCGAAGATTATCAATAGCACGAAAATCCTAAGCCTCTGGCGAGGGGAATCGTTCCCCGGCGAAAATGAAAAAAGCGACAGAACCTGTCGCGATTAAATGGTATATTTCTCTTATCAAATTCACCCATATTTCCAAAGAGGAGGCCCCTATGGACAGAAACAATAAACCGGAAATGGAAAACGAACTGGAAAACCTGGAAACCGAGAATCTCCACAAAGCAGGTGAAGACCTGAATACCATCGTGGAAGGACTGGCAGACAAGCGGATCGACGATTACGTAGACTCTTCGGACGATATTTTCAATCCCGACGAACCCCTCTCCGAAGAAGAACAGGAAAAACTGGCAAAAATGGCAGAAACCCTGGAAGAAGGACTCGAAATCTTCGACAAAAGCAGCGAAAAAGTCTTTAGCGTCCTGGATTCCATCATCGACGGACTGGACGACCTTGAAAAATCCCTTGACGACATCATGGATGATCTGGACTGAGGAAAAAATCAGATGAATGAAGAATTTTTCGAAGACCTTTTCCATTACCTCACCGATGAGCCGGGGGCAGCGAAAGCGGGAGACGTGATTTACGTCCAGCGGACCTTCTATAAACACTATGGGGTCTATATAGGAAATAAAAAAGTCATCCACTTCGCCCCGAAAAAAGAAGGCGGCATCGCAGTCATCCACGAAACCACCCTCTCAAAATTCCTCGGAGACGAAGCAGACTACCATGTAGTCGACTTCTCCGGCGAGAAAGTCTACACCCGCGAAACCACGGTACGGCGGGCCAAACGGTGCCTTGGCATCAAAGGCTATGACCTGATTTCCAGCAACTGCGAACACTTTGCCCTATGGTGCCGGACAGGTCATAAATACTCCACCCAGGTAGAAGACCCCGAAAAAGCCCTTCCCCCGGAACTCAAACTCCTGCTGGATCTGGGGAAATAATACGATGAAGGCCGATTGCAGAGACAACCGGCTTTTTCATTGGGCGTAAGAGGAATTGGGATCAGGGATTGGGGGAGGTGGCGCTGCACCATTCATATAGCAGCGCCCTTATATACTTTACTATAGAAATAAAGCACAAATGGGACTGACTGACAAAAGGCAAGCATGCCTGAAGACTCTATCGGCAGCCGGGAGGCCCTCCTCGAAAGGAGGGCCGGCAATGGAAGATTTCGAAAATATTTCCAACAATTTCCCCTAAACGACAATTCCTGTCGTTTCTTTTTGCTATACTGCTCCTTATCTGACTCATTTTGCAGAAAGGAGGATGGTTCCACAGGTCATGGGAATCAAAAAGCAGTCCGAAGGTATTTCCTTTATTTCCAGAAAAATTTCCAGTCTTGAGGAGGCCTGAATGATGAATTACGAAGAATCATTTCTGAAAAGCGCTGAAAATATGGACCGGGTGATGGAGGAAGACGAATTTTCCCGCCTGGCCAGGTCCCTTACGGAGGGCCGGACCCCGGGAATGGCCGCGAAAATCCTTTCAAAGAGGCTGCATTCCATCATTCATTCCGAAGGATATACGCCCGATGAAAAATGGTATGCCCGGGATCTGTTTGCGCAACTGGTGAGCTGCTACGGATATATGTCCATCCGTGAACTCTGGGGAGACACGAATGATCCCGAAGACAAGAAGTCCCTTTCCGAACTCCTGAAGGACCTGGATCATCTCACCGGCCTTGGGGAAGTGAAAGGAAAAGTGAGAAGCCTCATCGATTACCAGCGAGTCCAGAAAATGCGCCGGGAACGGGAACTTTTTTCCGAACAGAGTACCCTCCACATGGCTTTCCTGGGAAATCCGGGCACCGGTAAAACCACGGTAGCCCGCATCGTGGGAAGGGTTTATAAAAAACTGGGACTCCTTTCCAAAGGCCATTTCATGGAAGTCTCCCGCACCGATCTCATCGCAGGCTACCTGGGACAGACCGCCCTTAAAGCGCGGAAAGTCATCGAAAAAGCAAAAGGCGGAGTCCTTTTCATCGACGAAGCCTACAGCATTACGGAAAACGAAAAAGACGATTCCTATGGGCGGGAATGCCTCACCGAACTCACCAAAGCCCTGGAAGATTACCGGGATGATCTGGTCGTCATCGTGGCAGGCTATACCGAACCTATGGAAAAATTCTTCGAATCCAACCCGGGACTGAAATCCCGTTTCAATACCTTCATCGACTTTCCCGACTACGATGCCGGAGAACTGGGAGACATCTTCCGCACCATCTGCGAAAAAAACGATTATAAAATCGACGAAAAAGCCTCCACGGGCATTCAGGAAATCTTCGAAAGTGCTGTCGCCCATAAAGAAGAAAATTTCGCCAACGGCCGCTTCGCAAGAAATATGTTTGACGACCTCACCATGATCCATGCCGCAAGAGTAGCCCGCCTCAAGTATCCCACCCGGAGCGATCTTTCCACCATCCGCAGCGAAGACGTGGAAACCTGGATGAAAATCAGGAAATAAAGAGGGGCCCCCGGACAGATATTATTTCGCATGTGGCGGTCCGCATGGCACCGTCCGTGTATTATAATAGGTGTAAATAAAGGAGGCTCCTATGGACAAGGACAAGAGAATCGAAACACTGAAGAAACTGCTTTCCGGAAAGAAATACGAAGAAGCCCTGACCCTGGCCGGAAAACTGACCGACGAAGGGTCCCCGGAAGGTGAAGTGGCTTTGGCCGAGCTTTACTATGATGGAAAAGGCGTGAAAAAAGACGAAGTGGAAGCCTTCATCCATGCCTCCAGGGCCGCGGAAAAAGGAAATGCCGACGCAGAGTACCTGCTGGGAACCCTGTACATGAATGACAAAGACATGATGCAGGACAATGACAAAGCCCTGGAAATGTTTCAGAAAGCGGCGGAGCAGGGCCATGCCCTGGCCTGCCAGAGACTGGGATTCCTCTACCTGGACGGCAAAATCGTCCCGAAAGACGAAGAAAAAGCAGAAACCTGGTTCCACAAAGCCGCCCGAATCTACGAAAACGGAGCCGATGAAAACCGGGATCCCGAAATCTATGCCCTCGGCATGATGTACCTGAGCGGAAATGGGATTCGTCAGGACAGACAGAAAGCCTTCGGACTCTTTCAGAAAATCGCCTTCAGAGGCGAACCTTATGGCCAGCAGATGGTGGGACTCTGCTTCCTCAGAGGCTGGGGCACCGGAAAAAATCCGGGCAAAGCTGCCGAATGGATGCGGAAAGCCGCGGAAAATGGAGATATAAAAGCCCGAAACTTCATGGGAAGCTTCTACGCTTTTGGCACAGGCGTAGAACAGGATTACAAAAAAGCCTTCGAATGGTACAAAAAAGCAGCGGACCATGGAGACAGCAATGGACAGACCGCTGTAGGACAACTCTACCGTGCCGGCAGGGGCGTGGAAAAAAGCATCCCCAAAGCCATAGAATGGTTCAAAAAAGCGGCAGAACAGGGAAATCCCGCAGCCCTCTGCCATCTGGGGACCCTTTACCTCTGCGACCGCGCCGCAGGCATCGATCAGAAAAAAGGAATGGAACTCCTCCATAAAGCCGCCGAAAAACACTACGGCGGAGCCGCCAGATACCTCGGAGACGCCTATAAACTGGGCGTGGGCGTAGAAAAAGACGAAACCAAAGCCCTCGAATGGTACAAAAAAGCCCTCGACTGGGGCGACTCCCAGGCCAGAAAAAACCTCATCGAACTGGGCTATAACGGCCAGGAAGTAGGAAGCTACCTGGAAACACTGAAACATACCGTACAGTGAAGAGTGGAGCAGTCAGCCGTTAGCAGTCAGCCGTGAAAGCAGCGCCCTGAAATGATAAAGACGCTATTTTTATTCCGGTCTGTATTCTTTGAAACTTTGAGAAATCAGCCTTCTTCGGTACTTTGCATCGTTCGGGACTCGGGACATTGGGAATCGGGCAGGTGGCGGGCACAATTCATACAGCCCGCCAGTTTTTATGTAGAAGCCATACAGATAGGGGATGAATAGGAAGAAATCCGTCAGCATGCTATCGTTTCAGGCTCCCCGAGCCCGGTAATGGCACACACTTAAGGATTTACTCCTAAAAACAGACAATTATATAACCCCATTTTAGCGTATCCAGCAGGATACGCTTTTTAATTTATTAATTTTAAATTTTAATGCGCGGAAAGCTTGACACAATGGAAAAAATATGCGGCACAGCCCTTTGAAGTTTGGGGGACCGCTAAGGCGGTCAATC
>NZ_JAZASU010000025.1:0-20056 GCF_036343215.1 Dialister sp. | reverse complement strand
GGGATGAAAAGAAGAAAACTTCAAAAAGCACTTCCAAAACGAAAGCTTCCTCCAAAAATAAAAACTCTTCCGGAAATACATTGAAAATTTCAGCCCTCGGGCCGGAAGTGGAAGTGGGACTTCTGTCAAATACCCGGTTCAGTATCACCGCCCTTGTGCCGCTCCAGGCTGTTTCCAATGGGAAAGTCGTGGGGAAGTACAATCATGGTGATTCTATTTCCATTACAAGAAGCGGGAATACGGTCCTTGTGAATGGCAAAAAGGCAGGAGAAAAAGTCTATCTTTCCGGCGGGAAAGGAGCGCCCGCCTTTGCGGTGAAGGGTAATCAGTACCGGGGAGCCATGAAACTCATCCCTTCTCCCTGGAACAGCCATGTGACCCTCGTCAATGTGGTGCCCATGGAAACGTACCTGCAGGGCGTGGTCCCCAGTGAAATCGTGCCTTCCTGGCATGCCGATGCCATCCGGGCCCAGGCCGTCGCGGCGCGGACCTATGCCTGGTTCCATAAAAATGGCTATCGCTTTTCGGGCTATGACGTGACCGATGATACCCGTTCCCAGGTCTATCGCGGGTCGTCTGTCGAAACGGCGGCGACCAATAATGCCATCAAAGATACGGCAGGAGAAATCATCACTTATGGCGGAAAGGCCATTGATGCGGTTTTCCACTCTTCCGGCGGCGGCTATACGGAAAACAGTGAAAACGTGTGGGGCACCCAGGTGCCGTACCTTCGGGGAGTGAAAGAATTCTATACGGGAAATCCCTGGACGAAGACCGTTTCCCTTTCCACCTTCATTAAAAGCATGGCCAATATGGGATACAATGTGGGAACCGTGAAAAATATCAAACTGTCCCATCTCCGCATCGGCCAGGCTCATAAAGCCAGTGACCGGGGCATCTCGGGCCGGGTGAAGTCCATCACCCTGGTGGGGAAGAAGGGGACGAAGACCGTGCCGGGGGAAAAGATTGAAATCCTCTATGGCCTGGACAGCGCCCTTTATGATTTTTCCATCAAAGGGAAAAATCTCATCATCACCGGCTACGGCTATGGCCATGGTCTGGGCCTCTCCCAGTGGGGTGCCGAGGAAATGGCAGAGAAGTACGCCAAAGGGAAGGATTACTACAAAACCATTCTCACCCATTATTTCACAGGGACAAAAATAGAGAAGCTGTACTGAGATTTTCCTGAAGATTATATAAGTAATAAAAATAAAGCTGAGGGGCTGGCGGTTAGCCAACAGCTATCAGCCATTAACTATTAGCCATCAGCATTAGCCATTAGCCATTGGCTATCGGCCGACATCATTGGTTTGAGGAGCATATAGAAATGAAACTTGAAGAATTTAATTATGATTTACCGAAGGAGCTCATCGCCCAGGAACCGGCGGAACCCCGTGATTCCTGCCGGCTCATGATGCTGGACAAAAAGACCGGCGAATGGTCCCATCATCATTTCCGGGATATCCTGGACGAAATCCGGGAAGGGGATATTTTCGTTTTCAATAATACGAAGGTCATTCCGGCCCGGCTCTACGGGAAGAAGAAGGAAACCGGGGGCAAGGTGGAAATGCTCCTCTTGACGCCGAAGGGCAATGATCAGTGGGAAGTCCTGGTCAATCCGGGGAGAAAGGCTCTCCCGGGAACGGAAATCGAATTTTCCGAGTCCTGCTATTGCAAGGTGCTGGACAAGACGGAATTCGGCGGGCGCCTCGTAGAATTCCATTATGAAGGCAATTTCGACAGCCTTCTGGACCAGTTGGGCGAAATGCCGACGCCTCCCTATATCCATAAGAAACTGGAAAACAACGATGAGTACCAGACTGTTTATGCCAGGTACAAAGGCTCCGCCGCTGCTCCGACGGCAGGTCTTCACTTCACTCCGGAGCTCATGGAGGAAATGAAGAAGAAAGGAGCCGAACTCCTCTTTGTTACCCTTCATGTAGGCATCGGCACGTTCCGTCCTGTTTCCGAAGAAAATATCGAAGACCATGAAATGCATAAAGAATGGTACACCGTAAACCAGGACGTGGCAGATAAAATTAATCAGGCCAGGAGCGAAGGACGCCGCATCATTGCCGTAGGGACCACTTCTGTCCGCACCCTCGAATCGGCAGGACAGAGCGGGACTCTTCAGAGCGGCAGCGGCTGGACCCAGCTTTATATTTATCCCGGCTATCAGTGGCATATGGTGGACGCCATCGTCACCAATTTCCATCTTCCCGAATCCACCCTCATCATGATGATGGCTTCCTTTGCGGGAAGGGAACATATCCTTGCGGCTTATGAAGAGGCAGTCCGCCAGAAATACAGATTCTTCTCCTTTGGCGATGCCATGTTTATCAGATAAGGAAAAAGTATGGTTATCAACTACGAACTGGTGGCAGAAGACAAGAAAACCGGCGCCCGGGCCGGCCTTCTCCACACACCGCACGGGACTTTCAAGACTCCCATGTTCATGCCTGTGGGCACCCAGGCCACTGTCAAAACGGTGACTCCTGAAGAATTGGAAGAGGCAGGAGCCCAGATCATCCTCTCCAATACCTACCATCTGTTTCTCCGCCCGGGGACGGAACTCATCCGCGAGGCCGGCGGCCTTCATGATTTCATGAACTGGCATAAAGGAATTTTGACTGACAGCGGCGGATTCCAGGTCTTTTCCCTGGGAGCCATGAGAAAGATCACGGAAGAAGGGGTCCATTTCCGATCCTTCCTGGACGGCTCGAAACAGTTCCTTTCCCCGGAAGTTTCCATTCATGCCCAGGAAGACCTGGGAAGCGATATCGCCATGGCCTTTGATGAATGCATTCCCTATCCGGCGGACTACAAGTATGCCGACCAGTCCACCGCCCGCACCACACGCTGGGCGGAGCGCTGCATCAAAGCCCACACGAGAACGGACAGGGGGATGTTCGGCATTGTCCAGGGGGGCATGTATAAAGACCTCCGGCGGCGGTCCTGTGAGGAAATATCAGCCATGCCCTTCGACGGGATGGCTATTGGAGGCCTTTCCGTCGGAGAGCCTCATGACCTCATGTATGAAATTCTTGAATACACCACCCAGTTTTTACCGGTGAATAAGGCCCGCTACCTCATGGGCGTGGGGACTCCGGACTGCCTTGTGGAAGGCGTGGCAAGGGGCGTGGACATGTTTGACTGCGTATTCCCCACCAGAGTGGCCAGGAACGGCATGGCCATGGTCCATACGGGCCGGCTCAATATGAAGAACAAGCAGTATGAAAGGGACTGGGGACCTCTCGAAGAGGGCTGCCAGTGCTATACCTGTCAGCATTACAGCCGGGCCTATATCCGTCATCTGTATAAGTCCGAAGAACTTCTTGCTTTCCGTCTCGTGACCATTCACAATCTCTATTTCCTTCTCCAGTTTATGAGGGATATGAGGCAGGCCATCATTGACGGAAACTTTACGGAGTTTAGAGAAAGTTTCATGGCAAATTACAAAAGATAAAGACAGAACAGAGAGACTTGTGGTAAAATAAACGATATATTGTTGGAGGTGAATCAAATGGAAGAGAAAGTATTGAATTTTATCAGCCTGGCATGGCCTTTCCTGATCCTGGTGGCAGTCATGTATTTCTTCATGTACCGTCCTACCCAAAAGATGAAAGTGGAGAGAGGCCGTTTCCTGCTGTCCCTGAAAAAGGGAGATGAAGTGGTGACTGCCGGCGGTGTTCACGGGGTCATTAAAGTTCTTCGCGACAAGTATGTGGAACTGGAAATTGCTTCAAAAGTGATCATCAAAGTTGAAAAGACCGCGATTCAGCACAGGGCAGGAGAAGAGATGCCCGGTGAAGGCGCTGAAGAACCGAAGAACGGAAAGAAAGCATCCCGCAATGAATCCAAAGCCAAAAAGAGTAAGGACGTCAAAGAAGCTGAACCTGAAGTGGTAGAAGAAATCGTGGAAGTGGACGATCCGAAAGATGCCGGCACGGAAGTCGTTGAAGAAGTGGTAGAAGTCGAAGACGAAGCTGCCAAACCGGAAAAGGCTGATAAAAAAGAGGATAAAAAATGATGAATGCGGGGATTCCTGACTCGGAAAAGAAGAAGGAAATCCGCCGGAAGATGCTCGCCATGAGGCGGGCTCTTTCTGATGATGAGGTAAAAGCAAAGAGCCTTTCCCTCATGAAGGAAATCATGGCCCTTCCCGAATATCAGAAAGCGGAGACCCTCATGGCTTTCCTCGCCATGAAAGGGGAGTCCAATCTGGATCCCCTCATCGAAAAGGCCCTTTCCGACGGGAAGAAAGTCTATGTGCCGGTATGCCTGCCACAGCGTCAGATGGAAGCCGGAAGGCTCCTTGATATGGACCATTTCGTCAAAGGTCCCCTGGGCCTTCGGGATCTTCCCAAAGGTTATGAGACCATCGAACCGGAAAGGCTGGATCTGGTCCTGATCCCGGCTGCTGCCGTTGACAGGATGGGAAACCGGATCGGTATGGGAGCCGGCTATTATGACCGGTTCCTCGCCCGCATTTCCTTTGAAAAAAGAGTAGCCGCTCTCTGGGATTTCCAGGTGGTGGACGAAGTTCCATCAGAACCGTTTGACCGGAAAATGGCAAAAATCGTTACCGACAAGGGTATGATTGAAGTGAAAAGAGGTTTAAGTTTTGGAAAAGAAAAGGACTAGAAGCTCTCTCCGTACGGGAGCTCTCATCCGTTTCTGGGTAGTGATCCTGGTCATCATCGGAGTTTTCGTGGGAACCGTAGGACTTCTCGCAGGAAATATCCGGCAGGGCCTGGACCTGCAGGGCGGTACACATATCGTCATGCAGGCAGAAGATACGGCCCAGAACAAAGTGACCAGTGAGTCCATCACCCAGGTCATCAATATCATGCAGAAGCGCGTCAATGAAATGGGCCTCACCGAACCGATTATCCAGCGGGAAGGCGCGAACAGAATCATTATCGAGCTTCCCGGTGAAAGGGATCCCCAGAAAGCCATCGAAACCATCGGCAAGACGGCAGTCCTGGAATTCAAGGATGAAGAAGGAAATGTCCAGCTCACCGGCGAAGATCTGAAAAACGCAAGGGAACAGATGGGACAGAACAAGCAGCCCCTCGTGGCTCTTGAATTCACCGATGAAGGGGGACAGAAATTCGCCTCCCTCACCGCTGCCAATGTGGGCCGTCACATCGGTATTTTCCTGGATGGTGAAATGCTGACAAATCCTGTGGTCAATGAAGCCATCACCGGAGGCTCTGCCGTGATTACGGGACAGCGTACCCTGGAAGAAGCCAAGAATCTCGCCATCCTTCTCCGTTCCGGTGCCCTTCCGGTCAAGGTTTCCGTATTGGAAGTCAGGACTGTTGGTCCGTCCCTGGGACAGGATTCCAAGGATAAGTCCGTGGTAGCCTTTACGATCGGCCTTTCCCTGGTCGTCCTCTTCATGATGGCTGTTTATCGGATGAGTGGATTTGTAGCCGATACCGCACTTCTTGTGTATGTGCTGATTCTTCTGGGCGTACTGAATCTGCTCCATGCGACTCTGACACTGCCTTCCATTGCCGGTGTCATCCTGTCCATTGGTATGGCAGTGGATGCGAACGTCCTCATCTTTGAACGATTCAAGGAAGAAATCGCGGCAGGCAAGATTCTCCGCCTCGCCGTACAGGCTGGTTTCAAACGGGCCTTCGTCACCATTTTTGATGCCAATATGACCGTCATCATTACGTCGGCCATCCTGTTCTTCCTGGGATCTGCCACAGTCAAAGGCTTTGCCTTTACCCTGGGCCTGGGCGTTGCGGTATCCATGTTCACAGCCATTACCGTAAGCCGTACACTCCTCATGCTCCTCATTGATGCCAACTGGATTCATAATCCCTGGTGGTTTGGCGGGAAAAGGGGGTATGACAACTGATGTTTAGCAAATTTGATTTCCTGGCACACAGAAAAATCTGGTTTACCTTCTCCGGCGTTATGGTCCTGATTGCGATCATTTCCGTCATTATGTTCCGTTTCAACTGGGGCATTGATTTCACCGGCGGTACCATTCTGGAACTGGGTTTTGACAAGAATGTGACGGTCGAAGAAGTCCGCAACGGGCTTCGTGAAGACGGCCTCCAGACGGCTACCATCCAGCTCTCCGGCGATTATGCAGGGGAAGCGGGCAATGACGTCATCATCCGTACGAGAAACCTCTCCTCTGATGAAGCACAGACCGTAGTCAGCCATGTGAATGAAAAAGTAGGTCAGGCTGACGTGAAACGTATCGAAACCGTGGGCGCTGTCATCGGTTCTGAAGTAACAAAGAGTACCCTTATGAACGTCATCCTGTCCTTTGGCGCCATGATTCTCTACATGTCCATCCGTTTCGAACACCGCATTGCCATTTCTGCCATTGCGGCCATTGTCCATGATATCCTCATGGTTCTCGGCGCCTTTGCCTTCTTCCATCTCGAGGTGGATGCGTCTTTTCTGGCAGCCATCCTGACTGTTCTGGGTTACTCCATGAACGAATCGGTGGTCATCTTTGACCGGATCCGTGAAAACCTTCATACCCATCGTAGAATGGACAGCTATGCCACCCTGGCCAATGATTCCATTCACCAGACCATCCGCCGTTCCATGTATACCCTGGTGACCACCCTCTTCTGCGTGGCCTCCCTCTATTTCTTCGGTGGCGATACGACGAAGAACTTTGCCCTCGTCATGCTGATCGGCTTTATTTCCGGCGCTTATTCCTCCATCTGCGTAGCCTCGGGCCTCTGGGTCACCTGGCACGAACATATCCATGGCGGAAGAAATATAAATGCTGCCCCGAAGAAAGCAAAGAAACACGTCAAGCCGGCAGGCGGAGAAATTTAATTTCTGCAGCAGGAACCGATTGTGAAAACAACCGGTTCTTTTGTTATGGAAATTTTATTTTCATAATGGACGGAACAAGACAATTTCAGAAAATTCCTCAGCCCTGCGCCGTTCATTTCCAGATGAGAGGACCACGATCCACGGATCACGGACCACGATTGCTCTGATGAATCAGATATCCATATCTCTATTTGTTTCAGAAACAGTCTCATCCGTGTTATAATAAGCTCATGGAAAATCATATTTTACACTCGAAAAAGAAGGTATCCTTCATCACTCTTGGCTGCAAGGTCAATCAGTATGACAGCGATGCCATGCGTACCCTTTTCGTGAAGAACGGGTATCGTCAGGCAGGAGAAGACGAAAATGCGGACGTTTACGTCATCAATACCTGCTCCGTCACCAGCATCGGTGACAGAAAATCAAGACAGATGGTCCGCCGTATCCGCCGCTCTCATCCGGATGCCATTATAGCCGTGGCCGGCTGTTATGCCCAGCTGGCGCCGGAAGTTTTTGAAAAAATGGGGGATGTGGACGTCATTGTAGGTGTTCACAACCGTTCTCATATTGTGGACTACGTGGAAGAAGCCAAAAAGCGGACCGATCATAAGCCTCTCAATGAGACCGTGGACATTATGAAGGTGAAAACCTTTGAAAACATGTCCGTCGACGTCACGGGTGAAGTGAAGACCCGTGCCTTTGTCAAAGTCCAGGAAGGCTGCGACAATTACTGCACTTTCTGCATCATTCCCTATGCCAGGGGGAAACTGAAATCCCGCCTGCAGAAGGATGCGGTAGAGGAAATAAAGAAACTGGTCTCCCAGGGGTACCGGGAAGTGGTCCTGACGGGGATTCACCTTGGCAATTACGGGAAAGATCTTCATGACGGCACAAGCCTTGCCACCCTGGTGGCAGAACTGGTGAAGATTCCGGATCTCCTTCGTATCCGTCTGGGCTCCGTGGAGTCTGTGGAACTTTCGGAAGAACTGATTTCCATCATTAAAAATGAGCCGAAGGTCTGCCGCCATCTGCACCTGCCTATCCAGTCCGGCTCCGATGCCGTACTGAAAGGGATGAACCGTCATTACCGCCTGCCCCAGTTCAAGGCTCTGATCAGGGAACTTCGGGAAAAAGTACTGGGCATTGCCCTCACCACGGATCTCATCGTAGGCTTCCCGGGGGAAACGGAAGAAAATTTCCTGGAAACCCTGGATACCTTAAAAGAGCTGAAATTTTCAGGCATTCACGTATTTCCCTATTCCCGCCGCACCGGTACGCCGGCGGCGACGTACCCGAACCAGGTGACCAATGAGGTAAAGAAAGAAAGGGTCCACCGGGTACAGGAACTGGAGAAGGAAATCTCTCTTGAATATAGAAGTCAGTTCATGGGGAAAGTGGTCCATGTGCTGGCGGAGGAAGTCAAGAATGGATACTTTGAGGGGCTCACGGGGGAATACATCCGCGTTTCCATCAAAGATTCACATATTGAAAGAGGTCATATGTACCCTGTCCGGATCGATACGATAACGGAAGATGGTCTGGCAGGCAATGTCGCAGAGGAGGAATAATCATGGATGACTGCATTTTCTGCAAAATCGCAAATGGCGAAATTCCAAGCACAAAAGTTTATGAAGATGAAAACTGGTTTGCATTCCGGGATATCGAACCGGCCGCTCCGGTCCATGTCCTGCTGATTCCGAAGAAACATGTGGACAATATTCTTGCTTTTGATGAAGAATACAATAAAAACTTCGCTGATTTCTTCCTGGTGGTCAAGAAGATTGCCGAACAGGAAGGTTTGAAGGAATCAGGCTTCCGCCTCGTCATGAATACCGGCGAAAAAGCAGGGCAGTCGGTCTTCCATTTCCATGCCCACATCATCGGCGGAAAAGAAATGGGCTGGCCCCCCTTCCCGGAAGATAAATAATTTCCTGAAAACAGGAGGCCCGGGAGACCGGGCTTTCTTTCCGTTCTATTTCCTTTATGGAAATGCAAAAGGGAATTGACAGAAAGAACATTGTATTTTATAATTTATAAGTGTGCAATAGCACCCCATCAGTCTTTATTGGGAGGGAGGGATATAGATGTCTGAGATCAAAGTTCAAAAGGGCGAATCTCTTGATAGTGCTCTTCGCAGATTTAAACGTTCCTGCCAAAAAGCCGGGGTTCTTTCTGAAGTAAGAAAACGTGAACATTATGAAAAGCCCAGCGTTAGACGTAAACTGAAATCTGAAGCCGCTAGAAAACGCAAGTATAAGTAATAGGTTGTAAGGTGATTGGTTTTGTCAATTAAAGAACAGCTCATGGCCGACATGAAAGCAGCCATGAAGGCAAAAGAAGAAGGAAAGCTTGCATTGAACACGATCCGCATGGCTCGTGCTCATATCAGACAGGCCGAAATCGACGACGGACACGCGGACTTCAATGATGATCAGGTTCTTGCCGTTCTCCGGAAAGAAGTGAAACAGCGGAAGGAAACTCTCGCTGAAATCAAGGATTCCGGAAGAGAAGACCTGGTTGAACAGACCAAAGCGGAAATCAAAGTACTGGAAAAGTACCTGCCGGCAGAGATGTCTGCAGATGATGTAGAGAAGGTTGTGAAAGCAACCATCGACGCTATGGATCCTGGGCAGAGAAATATGGGTTCTGTGATGAAAGCTGTCATGGCAAAGCTGAAAGGCAAAGCAGACGGAAAGCTGATTAACCAGATCGTCCGTAAGCTTCTCGCCTGAGGCTTTAAAGCTTGACAATGCAAGATGCGTGGTGTATCCTTAGTACATAAGTTAATATACTGCGTCAAAGATGGCTCATTCCATTTGGAATGAGCCATTTTCTTTTGGCACAGATAGAAAAGCTTATATTTCAAAAAAATGGGTAGTCAAAAGTCTATAGGAGGACTCACATGACCGACGAATTGCTGTACTGCATCCCTGCAGGCCAATATGGGAAAGAAGGGGTACTTTCTTTATTGGCACAGCACCCGGAAATCCGGTTCGTGTCGCTGGTAGGGATTGATCTGGCAGGCAATGACACCGATGAACGAATTCCGATAGAGCTTTTCATGAAGGATTATGGGGATTTCTTCTCAGGAAAAGCGGTGCAGACCGATGGATCTTCAGTTGTTTTCATGAATATTGCCACCCTGAATGACGCCAGGGTGGATATGGTAGCCGACAGTTCCGTGAACTGGTATGTGGACTACAATGATGAAAACATTATGCCAAAGAACGGGCTTCCCGTCGGGACGCTCCGCATTCCGTGCTTCCTGATCCACAACGGGAAATTTATTGATTCCCGCTCCATTCTGAAAAATTCCTGCGAATATGTGGCTTCTGAGCTGAAAAAGCTGCTCATCGGGGCCCAGGTGAAGGGCATGGAAAACTTCCCCTTCTCCGAAATCCAGGATATCGTGTTTACTACAGGTACTGAACTGGAATTCTGGGTGAAAACGCCCAGTGAAAAAGAAACGGTACAGCACCTTTCCACTTCCCAGCGCCTTAAGGAACAGTACTGGCAGCGGATGCGCGGAAACGTGCGGACGGCCATGGAACAGACCATTGAAGAGCTGGACGCCCGGGGCATCCATGTGGAAATGGGCCACAAGGAAGTGGGCGGCATCAAACCAAAAATTGACGATGAAGGGCATATTTTTGATGTCTGCGAACAGCTGGAACTGGACTGGCTCTTTTCCACCAATCCTCTCCAGGCTGCCGATAATGAACTGGAAGTCCGCATCCTGGTGAGAGAAGTATTCCGCAGGAACGGCCTTGACGTATCGTTCAAGGCAAAACCGATTATCGGGGTGGCCGGCAGCGGCGAACATACCCATGTAGGCATTGCGGCACTTCTGAAAAACGGCAGGACCATCAACCTGCTGGCGCCGGAGCATATGAAGGAAGATTATCTTTCCACCATCGGCTACGGTCTCATCATGGGGATCCTGAAAAATTACGAGGCCGTCAATCCCTTCGTTTCTTCCACCATCGATGCTTTCAACCGTCTGAAACCGGGCTTTGAAGCGCCGGTATGTATCGTGACTTCCCTGGGTCATTCCCCGGAAGTCCCGTCCCGAAACCGTTCCATCCTCATGGGGCTGATCCGGGACATTGGAAATCCGAAAGTGACGAGATTCGAGCTCCGTTCGCCGAATCCCTTTACCAATACCTATCTCTGTGTATCCTGTCTGTACCTCACCGCCCTGGACGGTATCCGTTATGCGGTGACTTCCGGAAAAGAACCGGAAGAGCTCCTGGCCGAGCTTTCCAAGAAAGCCGGCGAAAAGGCGGACTACCTGGAAAAGGACAGGGCTTATCGCTGCGAAGGAAATATGTTTGACGACTTCACGGAAGAAGAAAGAAATGCCGCTTTCGGCAGGCCGCCGGCGACGGTATGGGAAAACGTGAAGATCATGAAAGAAAATCCGGATAAGACAGCGGTCCTCACGAAAGGCGATACGCTGAATGAGGCAATTGTCGATTCCTTTTTAGCCTCCATCGTTTACCGGTGGAAAAACGAGCTCATTGACCGGATCATCCCGGGCATTGAGACGTCAGTCAGAAAGTATAAAAAACTGAATCATTATGGTGGACTTGATGAACGCCGATGGAAATCCATCGAAGCAAAGCGCATCGAACTGGCTAAGGACATGGATGACAATCCATCCATCTGCAGCCGGCTGAAAGAAGCGCTGGAAAGCGGAGATTACGATACCGCCTCGGACCTGCAACTGGAACTGATTGCCAAAGCCCAGGCTCTGGAAGATGAATATCGCACCTATGCCCTGAATATCCTCGACTGATCAACTTCACAAAGGCCAAAGATGGCCCATTCTTAGTTCTCAAGGATGGGCCATTTTATATAGTAATATATAGCTATCTATTTAATTATTGGAAATATGGAAAATCTGCTGCCACTGGCTTGCCGATCAGGAGGGGCAGGGGGGACAAGCGGGATTTCCGTTACATATTTCAAAAATTCAAAAATTCAAAAGGAATTAGGAGGAATTCGCAATGAACAAAGACTTACTGTACTACATCCCAACCGGTGAATTTGGCAAAGAAGGTGTTCTCTCCCTTCTGAAAACCCATCCGGAAATCCGTTTCGTTTCCCTGGTAGGCATCGACCTGGCCGGCAACGATACTGATGAAAAAGTACCGATTGAACTGTTCCTGAAAAACTATGATGATTTCTTTGCAGGCACGGCTGTTCAGACCGATGGATCTTCTGTAGTTCTGATGAATATCGCAACTTTGAATGATGCCCGGGTCGATATGGTTGCCGATCCCACCGTCAACTGGTACATCGATTATAATGAACACAACCTTTATGAAAACGGCCGTCCTGTAGGCACTCTTCGTATCCCCTGCTTCCTGCAGCACAATGGCAAATTCATTGATTCCCGTTCCATTCTGAAAGAATCCTGCGCTTATGTAGGCGCTGAACTGAAGAAACTCCTGGCTGAAGGTAAAGTCAAGGGCATGGAAGATATTCCGCTGGAAGATGTGGAAGATATCGGATTCACCATCGGCACGGAACTGGAATTCTGGGTAAAGACCCCGAGTGAAACCGAAACCGTTCAGCACCTTTCCATTTCCCAGAGACTCCAGGAACAGTACTGGCAGAGAATGCGCGGCAAAGTCCGTACCGCCATGGAAGAAGCCATTGAAGAACTGGATGCCCGCGGCATGAGCGTCGAAATGGGCCATAAAGAAGTAGGCGGTATCAAACCGAAACTGGACGACCAGGGCCGTACCGTAGATGTCTGTGAACAGCTCGAACTGGACTGGAGATTCTCCATGAATCCGCTCCAGGCTGCCGACAATGAGCTGGAAGCCCGCATCATCATCCGTGAAGTATTCCGCAAACACGGTCTCGAAGTTTCCTTCCAGGCTAAACCGATCATCGGTGTCGCAGGCTCCGGCGAACATACCCATGTAGGCATCTGCGCAACCCTGAAGAATGGCAAATCCATCAACCTCCTGGCTCCGGCAGACATGAAATCCGATTTCCTGTCCACCATCGGCTATGGTTTCATCATGGGTATCCTGAAGAACTACGAAGCTACGAACCCCTTCGTATCCTCCACCACCGATGCCTTCAACCGTCTGAAACCGGGCTTCGAAGCTCCGGTCTGCATCGTGACCTCCCTGGGCCACAGTCCGGAAGTTCCGTCCCGTAACAGAACCATCCTTATCGGCCTCGTCAGAGATATCGAAAACCCGAAAGCTACCCGTTTCGAACTCCGTGCTCCGAACCCCTTCACCAATACTTATCTCGCCGCTTCCTGCCTCTTCCTGACCGCCCTGGATGGCATCAAGTATGCTATCACCTCCGGCAAGTCCCCGGCAGAACTTTTGGCAGAACTCTCCAAGAAACCGGGCGAAGAAGCCGACTATCTGGAAGCCGCAAGAGCATATCGCTGCGAAGATAACGTATTCGAAGATTTCAGTGATGAAGAAAGAGATGCCAACTTCGGTAAACCGCCGGCAACTGTCTGGGAAAACGTAAAGACCATGAAAGCAAATCCGGACAAAGTGGCAGTCATCGAAAAAGGCGCTCTTACCCCGGTTATCGTAGATTCCTTCCTGGCTTCCATCCTCTATCGCTGGGAGAATGAACTGATTGACCGCATCATCCCGAATACCGAAGCCCTGGTCAAGAGTTTTAAGGAACTTCCGTCTGAAGATGGTATCGACAGCGAACGGTGGGCTGAAATCAAGGTTAAGAAATATGAACTGATTAAGGACACCAAAGCATCCAAGTGCCTCTGCACCAAACTGAAAGAAGCCCTGGCATCAGCTGACTATGATCTCGCTTCCGATCTCCAGATCGAACTTTCCAAGAAAGCTGAAGCTCTGGAAAAAGAATACAATGTTTACGCCCTGAACATTGTAGGCTGATTCCAGTTCTTTGGAAATAAAATCCCTCGTCCCCGGACGGGGGATTTTGTATTGGAAAAAGTGGTGAGTGAAAGAGGTGCATATAAATTGAAAAATGAGCTTTTTATAAAATGGTTATTTTTGCCATGACTCCTGTTTCAATCATCTGCCGGCGCCGGCCCGGGACTGACGGGATTCAATGGGATGAAGAATTTCTGTCTTCCATAAGGGAGCGATTTTACTGATGCGCGCTGCCGTCACTTTTCACTTACTACTTTTCATTTATCACTTCCTCAAACAATGGTATAATACATTTATCAGCAAAATGCGGAAAAAGCCCGATGAAAGAGGTGTTTCTATTGAATTTAGACAGAAATAAACTGATTGCACGTTTTACCGATTATATTTCCTATAATACCCAGTCCGATGAGGAGAATGACCAGGTATATCCCAGCACGCCGGGCCAGCTGGTCCTCGCCCGCCATTTAGTGGAAGAACTCAAAAATCTGGGACTCTCCGATATTACTCTGGATGAGAATGGCTATATTATGGCCACTCTTCCTGCCAATGGGGGAGAAGGACCGGTAATCGGTTTTATTTCCCATATGGATACGAGCCCGGATGCTCCCGGCGGTCCCATCCATCCCAGAATCGTCAGAAATTATGACGGAAAGGACATCCTTTTAAATCAGGAGAAACATATCGTTTTCTCCACGAAGGATTTCCCCGAAATCCTGAAATACAAGGGTCAGGATATTATGGTCACAGACGGGACCACCCTTTTAGGTTCCGATGATAAAGCCGGAGTGACGGCAATCGTGAGTGCCATGGAATACCTCCTCTCCCATCCGGAAATCAGACATGGGAAAATCCGGATTGGCTTTACTCCCGATGAAGAAACGGGCAGAAGCCCGCTTAAGTTTGACGTCAAAGCATTTGGGGCCGATTTCGGCTATACCGTGGACGGCGGAGAACTGGGCGGTCTGGAATATGAAAATTTCAATGCTGCCAATCCGACAGTCACCATTTACGGGAGAAGCGTCCATACCGGGGATGCCAAGGGAAAAATGGTGAACGCCATTTCCATCGCTTCCGAATGGCAGGAAATGCTTCCCGAAGGAATGACTCCGGAATGTACGGAGGGGAGAGAAGGTTTCTATCATATTTATAAAATCGAAGGAACCGTAGAGAAATGCACTCTTTCCATGCTGATTCGCGATCATGACCACAGCCTTTTTGAAAAGAGAAAAGCTTTCCTCCATCACATGGCTGATTTCCTCAATCAGAAATATGGAGAAGGCACCGTAGTCATTACGCCTCATGATGTGTATTACAATATGCTGGATATCATTCAGGACGGTCATATGGATATCATCGAACTTGCCAGGAAAGCCATGAGAAATGTGGGCGTCACGCCTGTAGAAAATCCAATCCGTGGGGGAACTGACGGGGCCCAGCTTTCCTTCAAAGGCCTTCCCTGCCCGGATCTTTTTACGGGAGGCGCCAATTTCCACAGTCGTTTCGAATACCTTCCCATCGACTCCATGGTCAAAGCCTGTGAGACAGTGATTGAAATCACACGCCTTGCAGGAGAAAAGAAATAAAGCAAAAAGCGCAGGACATTTTCAGCCCTGCGTTTTTTATTGGGCCCATGAATTTTCATGAAACCGAATACGGACGGCCAATGGCTGACGGCTGACAACTGTTTCTGAAATATTTTCCCAAATGACGAATTCTGTCTCTGCTATCCGCTATAATATAGATGAAGAAGGAAGGGGCTTGCCCCGGGTGCAAATGATGGGAGGAATCAGGATGAGCGAAGACAGAATGGAAGAAGCGGAAGAACTGCACCTTGCAGGAAAAACGAAGGAAGCTTTTCCGGTTTTCAAGGAAGAAGCAGCAAAAGGAAATGGCCGGGCCTATTATTTCCTGGCCGAATACTATAAGTGGGGCTGGGGCGGCCAGACCATTAACTGGGAACTGGCGGAATCCCTGGAGCAGGAAGGAAGCCGGGCAGGTGATGTCCTGGCTTCCCTGAATATGGCCTATTTCAAAAAGGACCGGTCTGACGAACAGGAATCCATTTTTAAAGAAATGGTGCCGAAAGTACTGAAACTGGCCAAGGCAGGGGACTGGGCAGCCCAGGATGAAATGGCAGACCTCTATCGTGATGGCAGGGGCGTACAGAGGAATATCGAAAAAGCTATGGAATGGGCAGAAAAATCGGCAGATCAGGGTTATTGGCGTGCCATGACAGCCCTGGGAAATATGTGCCATACGGAAGGCCGGCTGGAAGAAGCCATGGCCTGGTATGAAAAATCGGGCAAAGCCGGTGATGACTGGGGCTGGTACAATCTGGGAGATATGTACATGGATGGCGTGGGTGTGGAAAAAGACGATGATAAAGCCCGGCCCTTTTATGAAAAAGCGCTGGCCCTCGATGGTCCGGCCAGGGATTCTGCGGCCTGCTCGCTGGGGGTCATTTATTTCCGCAAAGGGAATTACAGGAAAGCCAATACCTATTACCGGAAAGCGGCCAAAGAAAATAATGCCTGGGCCATGTTCAATCTGGGCGATGCCTACCGGGATGGCCATGGCGTGGCAGAGAATCGGGAAACTGCCCTGAAATGGTACAAAAAGGCCTATAGTATGGGAGGAGAATCAAGGGCAGAATCGGCAAACCGGATTGGCCTTGTTTACGAAATTATGGGCGATGAAGAGACCGCTTTAAAATGGTATGAAGAAGCGGGCGCGGAAGGCTGTGACTGGGGCTGGTACAATCTGGGCCTTTATTATGAAAAGGAAAAAGCTTATGAGGCGGCCATTTCCTGCTTTGAAAGAGCCTTCGGCCTCCAGGGAGCGGCAAAAGGAGATGCGGCCAACCACGCAGGCCTTTCCTTCGGATCTCTTGACAGGAATGAAGAGGCCATGGAATGGTTTAAAAAGGCAGGAAACGCAGGAAACGCCTGGGGCTGGTACAATCTGGGGGCCCTCCTGCAGGATGGAGAGGATAGTGAGAGAGCCATCAGTGCCTTTAAAAAAGCCTATGATGCCGAAGGCGGGCCCAAAGGGGATGCAGCCAACCGGATTGGCCAGATTTACGAAGATCTGAATGACCCGGACAATGTGGAGAAATGGTATGCCCTCTCCTGTAAGGAAAATTATGATGAGGGTCTCTACAATCTGGGTGTCCGGCGGATGGATCAGAATCAGATGGAAGAAGCACTATCCCTCTTTGAAAAGGTCTATCAGATGGACTCCGACCTTAAAAGCGAAGCTGCCAGCAAGGCATCAGTCATCTGCTATAAACTTGGAAATATGGACCAGGCTCTGGACTGGGCAGCCAAATCCTCCGCAGAAGGCGGAGAATGGGGACCTTTTTCCCTGGGCGCCATCTATGACCACCTGGGAAAAAATGAGGATGCGCACCGCTGGTTCCTGAAATGCTATGAAGCCGATGGCTATATGAAAGGGGATGCGGCAGAAAGGCTGGGCGAACTCTTTGAAAAGACGGGCCGGAAAGATACAGCCCTTCTCTGGTATCGCCGGGCAGGAGCTGCCGGCAATGATGAGGGCTGGTACCATGTGGCAGAATATTATTTCAACCTGCCTGATACGGAAGAAACCCTCTCCAAAGCAGCTTTCTACTACGAACTGGCCTATAAAGGGGGCGGCGAAATTTCCGCCATGGCAGCCACCTACCGGGGGATTACGGCATCCCACCTGGAAAATTACGAAGAAGCGAATGAATGGTACGAAAAAGGAATCCAGTCGGAAAGCGACCTGGCCGCCTACCTTCTGGCAGGAAATGCGCTCAAGGGGATCGGCATGAAGCGGGACCTGAAACTGGCGGAATCCTCTTACCATATGGTCCTTGAATCCGGTCTGGACAACCATTTCAAAGGAGATTCCTGCTGCCGTCTGGGGGACATGGAAAAAGAGGGAGGAAATATGGAAAAAGCCTTCTACTGGTACCGTCAGGCCGCAGAGTATGATCATGACGAAGGATGGTACCGGTTGGGACTTGCCCTGGAAAAGGGGGAAGGAACGGAAAGAAACAGCGAAAAAGCACTGGAAGCCTTCCGCAAAGGCTATGAGCTGGACCATGATTTCAAAGGGCCCATTGCCACGGCCATCGGTCTTCTCTATAATGGAAAAGAGAACTTTGAAGAAGCCCACAAATGGTTTGACCTGGCAGCCCAGGCAGGAGACGATGAAGGAGCCTACAATCTGGCCGCCGAATTCCGTTACGGAATCGGGACAGAAGCCAATCCCGATATCGCCATGAACCTGTACGAACAGCTGGCAGATCACGCAGAAAAAAGCATCGCGGAAAAGGCAGGGGAAGCGCTGAAAGAAATGAAAAACGAGTCTCTTCAGAAATAATGGATTTCCGGAGAGCCCCTTATAAAAATTCACAGTTCTCATGGAAGGGACCTGCCCTTTCATGAGAATTTTCTTTATCAGCAAAAAACGGCTGCATCCCGGCGCGGGAAGGCGGCTTTTGACCGGTTTACCGTACTTTGTCATTGATCAGGGGCCAAAACCCCGAAAGGCGGCTCGCAGCATGAAAGAAAAAACGAAAGGAAACGGGCGGGATGAATGCAGATTCTTCTGCACCGGGGAAGAAAGGAAGGAAATGGAAAATTTCCTGCAAATCCTGCGGTCCATTCCGGCAGAAGGAAATAAAAGACAGCGCTTCCTGAAAGCCATGAAGAACATGAGCGCTTCCTTTGGCGCCCGCCGGGACCAATCGTCTGGAGAAAAGGCAGAAAAGCACTCTCCTTTCCGGAGCCAGCCGGTCCCAAAAGCACCAGTGAGGGCAGAAAAGCTGACTTTGGACCAGCAGGAAGCCTATGAAATCCTCTGCAGCAGAGAAAATGTCCTCCTTACAGGAGGAGCCGGGACAGGCAAGACCTTTCTCCTGCAGAAATTCATTGCAGAACACAAAGACAATACCCTGGTCACCGCCCCTTCCGGAATAGCTGCCAAAAAAGCAGGAGGAATCACCCTGCACAAAGCGTTCCGCATTCCCATCGGCATCCTGACAGACGATGATTTCAATCCGGGAGACTGGCTGAAAACGCCGGACCATGCCAGAGACAGCGAAACACTTATGAACCTGCAGACTGCGGAAACCCTCATTATTGATGAGATTTCCATGGTTCGCTCCGACGTTTTCAGCTATGTGATGAAAGTCATAAAAACCCTGGCAAAAGGAGGAAAAGACGGGAAATACATCGTCAAACCCCATCGGATCCGTGTCATACTCTGTGGCGATTTTTACCAGCTCTCCCCGGTGATTGGCGGAAAAGAAAAAGAGGTCTGGCGGAAAATATACGGTGCCAATCCCGATGGCTGGTGCTTTCTGACGGAAGAATGGCAGGAAATGAAATTCCATACCTGCGAGCTGGAACAAATCGTGCGCCAGAAAGATCCTGCCTTTGCCCACGCCCTGAACCGGATCCGGGAAGGCAGCGCGGAAGGCCTTTTCTACCTGAATACCCATCATGCCGATGCCGTGCAGGAAGGCCCCTATGTCTGTGCCACCAATAAACAGGTGAATCAGAAAAATGAAGAGAAATACGCGCCCATTCCTCATCAGGAATACACCTTCTATTGCTCCTTCATGGGGCAGGTGGATCCCGATGAAATCGTCTGCGAAAAAGAACTGAAACTGAAAGTGGGGGCCAAAGTCCTCTTCCTTGTCAATGATATCGTGAAAAATGACGATGGCTCTTCCCGAAATGCCTTCCAGAACGGCTCCTATGGGGAAATCATGGAAATTCATCAGGATAATCAGGAAGAATGGCTGAAAGTCAAAGTGGAAGAGACCGGCACCGTCGTCAAACTTGGTCATTATGAATGGGAAAACAAGAAATACAAAGTAGAGGAAATACAGACAGA
The DNA here is from genome assembly GCF_036343215.1 of Dialister sp. Lineage (GTDB taxonomy): Bacteria > Bacillota > Negativicutes > Veillonellales > Dialisteraceae > Dialister. The sequence goes on along the minus strand of NZ_JAZASU010000025.1, from coordinate 449 downwards.
GCAGGGCATCCGCAAAGTCCTGAGACAGGAAATCATCGGCCGGTATTTCCAGTATCCCCTCCGTCTGGGCTGGGCTCTGACCGTCCATAAATCCCAGGGCCAGGACTATGAGAAATGCAATCTGGTCAAACCCTCCTCCTACTGGGCAAGGGGCCAGCTCTATGTGGCCCTCTCCCGGTGCCGCCGGATTGAAAACCTTTACTATGCAGGAAACCTCTCTGCCCGGATGATCAAAGTTTCCGAAGAAGTGCGGAAATTTTACTATAAGCTTTCCCTGCAGAACAGGGAATCATAAAAGAAATTCCGTCCGCTCAAGGACAGGGGGGCTGTACAGAAAATACACAACTAAAACAAAGAACCCATCGACTTAAAAAGGCCGATGGGTTCTTCGCATGGTATAATTTAATTATGCCAAAACCAAATAATACCATTGGTAGACATTCTACCAT